>JBAYHW010000012.1:0-2993 GCA_041665925.1 Minisyncoccota bacterium | reverse complement strand
GTCCGTTCGACTTGCATGCCTTATCCACGCCGCCAGCGTTCATCCTGAGCTAGGATCAAACTCTAACTAAAAGTTAATTAGAACGAAACAAAACAAAAAACAGCAATGTATTTTTGTAATTAAAATTCTCTTATTGAAGAATCTCTTTATTCCTAGCTCGTAAATTATTGTTAAGAAAACATTTGAGGACTTGCTCCCTCCGACTCCCAGTCAGAGGGGTTCTCAATTTATGAAATTATCAAAGAATTATTGAAATAAAAACGCCCTATCCAACTGGATCAGACGCTGGGAAAGTATATACCAAGCCTGAAGTAGTGTCAAGCACATAAAATCCCCTTAATAAAGGGACTTTTTACCCCTATCCAACTAAAGAAAAAACCTATTTTTTACGGTAAATTATGTGCCAACTACCTCCCTCGTCTTTAGGTTCACCTATAACATCCAAACCAGCATAATTCCCAAGCGCCAAGAGCTCCTCTCCTGTGTATTTGTGCATCAATGGTTCAGTGTGATCAGATTCTACTTTACTAAAAGTAATCCCACGATTTTCTACTGAAAGTTCTGAATCTAGTGGTTCTTCTATGATGGTAGCCTTCCGACCATCTCTCTCTATGGGGGAAGAACTTGAGCTAACTTTTAAATAAAAAAAGCCACCGGGTTTAATAATTCTAGCAGCTTCTTTAAAAGTAATCTTGGCTCCCGCCCAATCGTTACGATTCATGGCATTAGTACTCACTGCGCCATCAAAAGTTGCATCTGGAAATGGCAAGTTATGAAAATCTCCTTGTTTCAAAACTGCAGAGAGATTCTCCGCTTCAAGTTTTGCTTTTGTTTTTTCTAAACCGACAGACGAAAAATCAACTCCAGTCATCTGAAAACCCATTTGTGCAAGCGGAACTACGTGACGGCCATTTCCACAAGCTATATCTACCACCGTTATCATGTCATTTTTATGTTGTCCAAAAAATTCCAAAACCTCGGGTTCAGGTTGTTTTTCTATACCATCTTTAACTCCCCAGCCCTGCCGATGCCTTTTATCCCAGTCTTCTTTTGCAACCCTAGTTTTATCTGGTGAATAATTGTCCATGTCTATAGTATATATTAAAAAATATTTATGCAAAATAAAAAATATTGGTTTGTATGTATTTTTTTATGTTAATATATATCTATGGCTTCAAAAATAATATATTTCGTTCGACATGGACAAACTGTAAATAATGCGAAAAATGTTCGGCAGGGACCAGAGGGGCCTCTAAGTGATCTAGGGCGAACGCAGGCTCTAGCCACAGCGAAGAGATTCCCGAAGGAGCGCGGCTGCCCCCAAGCCATCATCGCGAGCCCCTATGAACGCACGAAGGAAACAGCAGGAATTATTGGAAAAGAATTAAATATGGAAGTAGAATATTCTGATCTTTTAGTAGAGAGAAGAAATCCTTCCGAGATCGTCGGCCATGAAGGCGGCGAAAGAGATGTCCGCCAGATAGTGGACCGCATTGACAAAAGTTTTCATGATGACAATCTAAGGTTTTCTGATGAAGAAAACTTTGCTGACTTAAAAGCTCGTGCAAAAAAATTATTAAAATTTATCAAACATCGCCCCGAAGAACGGATGATAATGGTCACTCATGGAATTTTCTTAAAGATGATAGCTTCATATATGACCTATGGGGACGCTCTCACTGCTTCAGAATACAATACCCTCTCCTATTTTAATCCGATGAATAATGCAAGTATGTGCATCTGTAAATATACTGGCCACTGGTTCAAAAAAGACGAATGGAAAATCATCGTCTGGAATGATTTAGCGTAAAATTATATAATCCAAACCATGAACGAAAGCCCTGAAAAACCACTTAACTTTTCAAAGCTAAAAGATCAAAAAAAATTCGATGAACTTCTTGGCCTAGATAAAGAAATAAAAATATTAGATGCTCAAGATGAAGCGGAAGTTTTAAGGCAATGGATGATCTTAGACCATGTACAACCCACCACCGAAGAAGCTTCTTTTTACATAAAGAAACTGGAGAAATACCGAAAACTTTACCGGCATATTTCTCTTGCTCAAATTGCTCGCAGGCTAGATATTGAACTACCAGTATTGAGCGCAGAATATTTTGATTATATTGGAGAAAATGACCATGAAGACATAACTGAAGAATTAACTACAGAAGAAATCATAAAAAGGATAGAGGATAAAAACCCTGGAATTGGCAAAGAAGATTTAGACAGAATAATAAAAAATATAGTTGTTGTTTGTATTCAAGACGAAAACCGTATTTTCCATTCTGAAGTTGGTAAGACACTTGCTATAGAATATTTAAAAGATGATGAGCTTATAGAGAAAATTGCACAAATAGATGATGAAGAATATTGGAAAAGTGACAGTTATTTTGGAGAAATTCAAGATACTCAAAAAGAAATTTACAAAAACTTAGAGCCTGTTTTGATTTTTGAAATATATCTGATTGTGGAATTTAAAACCTTAATAGAAAATGATCCGAATATTGATCGAGATACATTGCAAGAAAAACTCATGGGAAGGCTCAGAAAATGGAAAAATAAGCCTGCGGTTTATAAAGAAATAGAAGAAGCATTTACTCATCACTTGGATCTTTTTATGCAGAGAAGAATGCATATACAGAACTTTAAAGAAAAATATGAAACAAATAGAGAAGAAGTAATGTCTGGGTTTTTAAAGTTTAAACCTTCGCAATCTCCGAAAGTAATATTTGGCCCTTATTCTATAAATATAGTTCTACAACCTGCAGATTATGAAATTTACTCTAAAAACAGGAAAGCGATGACTGATTCGCATGTAGGTTTACATCTCCACAAAACTCCGTTTAATATAATAAAAGGGCAACTTAAAGAAAAAGATAACATTCCTATTATCCATCATGAAGATTTGCACGCATTGGAGGATTTAATAAAGAGAGAAGGTTCTGCTCCTCGTGAGAGTTATAAGAGACTTTTGTATTCCATGAATTCGAATG
>JBAYHW010000011.1:0-2993 GCA_041665925.1 Minisyncoccota bacterium | reverse complement strand
TCTCCTTGAAGAAGACAAAGGTAAACCAAATACCGGCGACATTAAAGCAAATGCAAATATTATTAAACGCACCTTGGCTAACTTCGGCATTGAAGTAGAGATGGATGAAATAACGATTGGACCGACAGTAACACGCTATGCTCTCAAGCCAGCCGAGGGAGTAAAGCTTTCCCGCATTGTTGGTTTACAAAATGACCTCGCTCTCTCCCTCGCTGCCCACCCAATCCGCATCGAAGCACCGATTCCGGGTAAATCTCTCGTTGGTATTGAAATTCCAAATAAATCAAAATCAATCGTCGGTCTAGCCACTCTCCTTTCTGACGATAAATTCCAAAATTCTCCGAAACCTCTAACGACTGCCCTTGGAAGATCTATCTCTGGCAAAGCCGTCTTCGGTAACCTAGCTAAAATGCCTCACATTCTTGTGGCTGGAACGACAGGCTCTGGGAAATCTGTCACCATTCACTCCATGATTACTTCTCTTTTATATAGAAATGGACCAGATGATTTGAAACTTATTTTAATAGACCCTAAGCGCGTAGAGCTCACTCTTTATAATAATATTCCGCATTTACTTACTCCGGTAATCACTGAAGCCAAGAAAACAATTCTGGCGTTAAAATGGGCAGCGAAAGAAATGGATCGCCGTTATGACATCTTGGAAGCAGAGTCTGTGCGAGACATTGAGTCTTATCATAGTAATGTATTCAATAAAAATCCAAAGAAAAAGAAGACTAATAACGATGGAATAGAAGAAGAAATCAATGCTGACCGCATGCCTTATATTGTTATTATAATAGACGAATTGGCAGACATCATGAGTACTTATCCGAGAGAATTAGAATCCGCTATTGTCCGACTGGCCCAAATGTCGAGAGCAGTGGGAATACATTTGATACTCTCTACCCAGCGCCCTGAAGTAAATATCATCACTGGTTTGATTAAAGCCAACATCCCTGCTCGAGTAGCGCTCAAGGTGTCTTCCCAAGTAGATTCACGCACTATCTTAGATGCTGGTGGAGCAGAAAAACTTTTAGGAGCTGGTGATATGCTTTATTCTTCAGGCGAAGCTCAACCAGAAAGATTGCAAAGTGCCTTTATTTCCGAATCTGAAGTTAAAAAAGTAGTAAAATATCTCGCCGATGCCTATGAAGATGAAGTCTCTGAAGAAATTACCCTAACCGCTGGAAGTATCTCAGCTGATAAAAGTATTTTTGAAAGTTCTCTAGAAGACGACAATAATGATGATGACGACGAAATGTACGAGGAAGCTCGAATCTGCGTAATGGAAGCCGGCAAAGCTTCAACTTCTTATCTTCAAAGAAAATTAAAATTGGGCTATGCACGCGCAGCTCGATTAATGGATCGTCTAGAAGAACGTGGAGTAATCGGCCCTGGAGATGGCGCCAAACCTAGAGAAGTATTAGAAAAAATTACCCATGATGAAAATGGCAATAATGTTATTTAGAAGTTAAATTTTCTTTTTCTCAGTCTCCTACTACGCAACGTCAACAGTTCAAAAAAGTAAATTTAACTTCAAAAAATTATGAATACCAACATAAAAAAAATGATTGAAATAGGAGGATTTTCTCTTTTTTTTATTTTAATTATTATTTATGTAATTATAGGTTCTAAAGATTTAATATTTGGTGTAAAAATTAAAAATGTAAATCTAGATGGTCTGCCTGCGCAGTCAGGAGCTAAGGTAACGGAAAATACAATAAAATTAACTGGTAATGCAAAAAACGCAATAAATTTAACTCTAAATGGCCGAGAAATTTCGATAGATGAGCAAGGTAACTTTAACGAGACAATTGCACTTCTTGCCGGATATAATATAATCAATATCAAAGCAGAAGATAAGTTTGGATATGTTGATGAAAAAAATTATAAATTAATGTACGAGTTTTCGCAGCGCTAACATGGACGGTTGCACTGCGTGATTTCGCAAAATCAATGCAAAAGAAAAAAGGGAAAAAAGAAGACAAAACTGTAGGTGAAGCTGTGCTCGAAGATACACTGAAAGCTATTCAAACAAAATTTGGCGAAGGATCTATTATTAAATTCGGTGATTCACCAAAAGTAGACATCAATACAATACCAACTGGCTCTATCGGCCTTGATATGGCGCTTGGTGTCGGAGGGATACCACGCGGTAGGATTATAGAAATTTTTGGCCCAGAATCTTCTGGGAAAACTACACTTTCCCTCCATATCGTCGCCGAAGCTCAAAAGCTCGGTGGAGTTTGCGCCTATATAGATGCCGAGCATGCGATGGATCCAGATTATACAAAAAAGCTTGGAGTAAATATAAATGATTTACTTATTTCTCAACCAGACAATGGTGAACAAGCACTAGAAATCGTAGAATCCTTGGTAAGAACTGGAAAAATTGATGTTATTGTCGTAGACTCTGTCGCTGCCCTCACTCCGAAAGATGAAATTGAGGGTGATATGGGAGCATATCATGTCGGTAAACAAGCCCGTTTAATGTCTCAAGCACTTCGTAAGCTAACGGCTATTGTTGCTCGCTCTAAAACTGTTGTTATTTTTATAAATCAAATCCGCATGCAGATCGGGGTGATGTTTGGTAATCCAGAAACTACTCCAGGAGGAAAAGCATTGAAATTTTACACTTCAATCCGTCTTGATATTCGAAAAATTGCTCAAATAAAGAAAGGAGAAGAGGTAGTCGGTAGCCGTACTCGAGTAAAGGTAGTAAAAAATAAAGTTGCTGCTCCATTCAAGCAGACTGAATTTGATATTATTTATAATGAGGGAATTTCTAGAGAAGGAGAAATAATGGCACTCGGAGAGAAATTTAAAATTATAGAAAAAAGTGGAAATTCATATTTTTACGTGCCCGCCGAAGCCTCGGCGAAGGCGGGTGAAAAAGAATCCTCCTCTGCTAAAGCTCCGGCGGACAAAATAAAACTTGGAGTCGGCTATGACTCTACTCGTAAATTCTTAAAAGAAGAAAAGAAAATCTCTGA
>JBAYHW010000010.1:0-4728 GCA_041665925.1 Minisyncoccota bacterium | reverse complement strand
CCTCGGTAGCTTTTAATATCTTTCAATCTTTTTATATTAGCAGCAATTTCTCGTTTCAAATTTCCTTCAATTAAGATTTTCTCCACAATGGCACGAATGCTATTTTCTTCTTCTCCGGTAAGGTCTTTCGCCTTTTTGCCGTGATCGATACTTACTTGACCTAAGATTTTGCGAGCAGACGAAATACCAATACCATAAATAGCTGTTAACCCGATCTCCAATCTCTTTTCATTTGGTACTGTGATTCCAAGAATTCTCATAAATTATTGTTTTTGTTTATGCTTAGGATTTGAGCAAATTATTCTTAAATGCCTGGCTCGGCGGACCATTTTACAATTATCACAAATTTTTTTTACTGATGCTTTTATTTTCATAAAAATATTTATCCACAATAACATAAAGAAAAACAAGGAAAAAACCCTTATTTTTCAACGTTATACCTTTTTAAAAACCGCAATTAAACCGTAAGTACTATAGTACACCATTGTTAAAAAAATTACAAGCCCCTATAGCCTTTTTACTATTCTGCCTTTTCCGCCATAAGAATCAAGGACAACTTCGACCGAATCTCCAATCAAAACTTTAATTCTATGCATGCGCATTTTACCACCCAAATATGCTAGAATTTCTTGCTCCCCTGTATCTTTATCTTCAATTTTTACTCTAAATAAAGTAGACGGAAGAGCTTCGGTAATAACCCCCCGTGCAGTTACTATTTTTTCTTTTTTTAGATCACTCATGTATAGGTTGTAACTATAATAAAATAAAGAGTTTCTGTCAAATATAACAAAAATTATTGCGGGTAATTTACTAGTATTTTTACATTTTTGGTTTCATTGGGAATAGACATTTTCCATCTTGGCTTTAATGTCAGGTTAGCAGACTCTATGTTCGGATATTGTGCAACGGTGCTGTTAAAATCATCTTTGGATTTCCCGAGTAGGTCAGTGGTGAATTTATCTTCATCGAGCTTCCAAACAATCTTTGCTGGACCAGATAAATTAAAGTTGATATCTTTTAAATCAGCAAAGGCTACGTTACCTTCATTGACCAGAGTAAATGATAGATCTTTGATATTAGAAATAAATACATC
This sequence comes from Minisyncoccota bacterium, assembly GCA_041665925.1. Classification (GTDB taxonomy): domain Bacteria; phylum Patescibacteriota; class Minisyncoccia; order Phycocordibacterales; family UBA9973; genus UBA9973. The sequence continues at coordinate 3,635 of JBAYHW010000010.1, read as the reverse complement.
ATTACCGTCATAATCTTTCACAACACTATCCACTATCTTTTTAGTAAGTTTTTGTTCATTGAAAAGAATACCATAAAGAGTCCCCTTGTCTGTTATGGTCATACTGTTGTCTTTATTGTAAGTAAAGGAAACATTGGAATCATCTGTATTTAGAAAAACCGCATCCTTGAATAAAACGAATCCTTCTGGAATTTGGTCGGTAGCTTTCTTGAGAAGTTTGACTTGTAGAGCTGTTTTTAATTCTTTTATGGCTGCTACTTTTTCAGTATCAGATACAACTGGAGCTTTACCTATGAACCCTCCCTTGATATCTCCTTTAGACCGAGCGTAAAACTTAGCATATTTAGGAGTGCCTTTGAAACCTAAGATTTTAAAATCTAGCGGAGTGCTGTTATACCCTTCCCCTACTTCTGCGCCATAGATACCAACTTCTACTGAACCTGGAGTACCGTTTTTACTCATTCCCGGAACTACTAGTTTAGTTTGTGTTTTATAAATTTTTCCATTAGAACCTTCCAGTCTAGTATCTATGTTAAGTGCTTGGGCAGAAGAACTGAAAGCATTATAAACAACGACTGTGCCCTTGGCATATTCTTTGACATCTTTTTCTTCTGCTGCTTGGATGGTCTTACTCTCTAGCCCATCAATAACGATAAGATTAAAAGATAAATTAGTGTTGGAATCCTTGGTTGCTGATAAATTTTCTTTTAGAGTCACATCGACAATTTTAGGGCTTACTGTGATTTCTGCTTTACTAAAAAATACAGAGAAGGCAAAAAAACAAAACCCTACAGAAAACAGAGCCACAAACCAAAGCATAGTTCTGGGCTTACTGTCTGAGGATTTTACTTTAATTTCTTTAGCTTGCACTGGTGGAGGTGGATCAATTTTTTTGACAGTCTTAATGCCTTTTCTTTCTCTTTTAGCTTTCACCATGTCCTCCAATAAAAATTTAGCCATAATATTATTTTTTAACAAAAAAGCGATTAATATAAATTGAATCAATAATCAAAAATGGCTGACGAACCACCGATTCTTCAAATTCTGCAAGTCCATGAAATATATTTGTATTTAAAAAGACAATTTCAAATTTGGATTCTGTTAAGGTGTATTGGCTAAATTGTTCATTCTTTATTGTTTCTGAGAAAAAATCTGCCAAGTCTTTCCCCATGTCTATGTAAATCGTAGAAGGAATGGATACGTCATTCGACAAATTAGCTAGAGATTCTTGAAATTTCTTGATCCATTCTGTTCGCAGTTGCTCCATAGCTATGGTCAACTTTTGAGTGACAGATTCTTCCGCGTGACCATCTTTAAATAAAGAAATAAGGGAGTTTGCCTCACCGAGAGTACAACCCAAGCTTGTAGCCACTCCTCTAGTTAAAAAATTACAACCCATCGGGAAAGAAATGGATTCCCGCAACATATTCTTTTTAACCATTGAAATGTCAGTAACTTCTCCCCCAATATAAACCAATAAGAAATTCTCTTGTTCGGGATATAAATCTCGCAGTACAGAAAAGGTCGCCAGCACAAAAGAAGAAAACTTTATCTGCCCGAAAGGAAAATGTTTACCGACAGTGTCTTCTATTTTTTTCAAAACCTGTTCTCCACTTATGGAGATAAAAATATTCATTTCTAACTCTTGAGCTTTTTGGTTTAAAGGCTGTGCTGTTTCATAACCATTTAATGTGACTTTTATATTTTTCAATTCAACGGCGCGAACTTGGTTACTAACATTTGTATACTTTGCTAAATTTTCTTCTTCAAAAAGCTTAACCTCCTTCTGAATAAGTTCGTCAGCTAACTTTTCTGTAAAAATAAAGGGGGTATTCTTCTTAAGACTTATGGTGCGTGTTTGAGACACAAGCCACGGAGAAGACATCACGCAGAAAATCCTCTTCGGAACTCCGAGCCCTGCTTTATAAACCTTATCCACGACTACATTCAATGCCTGTATAGTTAAATCTAGAAAACGGTCAATATCTATCTTGTCTTCCGTAAGTATTGGCTCCCGAACGGAGAAAATTATTTTAGGAATCCCAGAACTTCGTGCTTCAAATAAGGCCCCTCCAATAAAAGAAGAGCCAATATTGAAAACTAACACTAATTCATCTTTTTCTTTTGGTTTAGAAAAGAGTCCCATGGGCTAATTATACCATAAAACTACACAAGAACTATAAGAGAACTCCTTTAATACGTCTGATACCTTGAGCGACGGCTTCTTCTTTTTGAATTTTAAATTGGCTGAGTTCATTGGTGTTTTTGACATGTGGACCACCACAAAATTCCTTGGAGACAATATTACCGTCTGTGTCCTCGATGAAATACACTGAAACAACATCTGCATATTTCGCCCCGAACTCCATTTCGGCTCCTATTTTTTGTGCTTCAAGAAGAGACATTTCGCGACGAACTACATTTAGTCCTTTTTTAATTTTATCATTAACCCAGTCTTCCACTTTCTTTTTCTCTTCATCGGTTAGTTTATGATCACATAAGAAATCTATACGCAAACGTTCTTCGGTGATGTTACTCCCCCGCTGTTTAATATTTTTATCCACAACAGCCTGAAGACCAGCTAAAAGTAAATGGTGCGCGGTGTGAAGTCTAATAGTTTTCTCATTATGATTTGCTAGTCCTCCTTTAAACATCCCCGCAGATGAAGTCTGTGACAATTTCTGATGTTCGGCCATTTTTTTATGAAAATCTTCCAAATCAATTTCTGCGCCTTTTTCTTTCGCCAACTCCATCGTTAACTCTATCGGGAATCCATACGTCGTAGCAAGCACGAACGGATCAACTCCTTTTTCAAATTCTTTTAATCCATGATGCAAAGTTTTTTCAAACTGCCCTACCTCTTCTTCGAGTACTGGCAATATTTTATTTTTATCCAATACATAAAAATTTCCAAATTTTTCTATTACCTTTTCTGCTACTGTGTAAATTGCTCCTGACTCAATTTCTCTTACAAACACTATCGCCCTCCGCAATAATCGCCTCAAAACATAACCTCGTTCTTTGTTTGACGGCACTACCCCGTCAGTAATCATAAATACGGAAGCGCGAATATGGTCAGATATTATTCTTTTCTTTCTTTCTTCCATCGCGTCAGGTAATACGCTCATTATTCCAGAAAACAAATCTGTATCGTACGCGGTGTGTTTACCTTGCATCACGGCAGTTATTCTTTCTAATCCTGCGCCGGTATCAACATTTTTTTGTTTAAGTTTTCCAATAACTTTCCCAGCTTGCTTTTCATACTCCATGAAAACATCATTCCAAATTTCGATGACATCTTCATTTTTTATCGCCTGTAGAAATTCTTCTTTATTTAAATCACCGACATCACCCTTCATGTCATAAAACATTTCACTGCATGGACCACAGGGGCCATTCTCTCCTGGACTCCACCAATTATCGCTTGCGGGAAGAGCATAAATTCTTTTTTCAGGAATTCCCATCCTTATCCAAATATCCTTTGATTCTTGGTCGTATGGAGCATTTTCGTCACCTTCAAATATCGTAAAATAAAGCCTGTTTACATCTAGCCCCAAGCCCTCCTCTTTTGAGGTCAAAAATTCATAACTCCATTTAATTGCTTCTTCCTTAAAATAATCACCGAGAGACCAATT
>JBAYHW010000009.1:0-13305 GCA_041665925.1 Minisyncoccota bacterium | reverse complement strand
GGCTTCGCTCTTAGATGCTTTCAGAGCTTATCCATTCCCGACTGTAGCTACTCGGCAGTGCCACTGGCGTGACAGCCGATAGACCAGAGGTCAGTTCATCCCGGTCCTCTCGTACTAGGGACAAATCCTCTCAAGAATCAACGCCTGCAGTAGATAGGAGACCAACCTGTCTCACGCTTATGTTCATTCCGTCAAAAAATCGGAATTACGACTTCCATTACTGAAAGGTTCGGACTATAACATAATCGAGTTAAAAGTTTATAAAGTACTAAGTTTATAAAGTTATTTTTAAATTTTACTTTACGAACTTTAAGAACTTTTTACTTAGAACTTACGATTGTTAACGTTTAGTCTCTACGGGCATTTTAAATTTAAAATTTAAAACTTCCCTCGGTATTGTCCTTCCGCAACTGTCCGCGTTTTGTCCGCGAATATCTGCGTCTTGGGATTTTACCGATATAGTTAACTTAATCATTTTATATTTCTATAAATGACCGCCGTGATATTTATTTGGTTTTGATCTCATAACAGTTTCTAGCAATACATTTAAGTATTTACATAAGAATTTTTCTTCGATTGGCCCAGACTGTTCAAAAGGTAAATTTTACCTACTGAACGGTCTGAACCCAGCTCGCGTATCTTTTTAAATGGCGAACAGCCATACCCTTGGGACCTTCTCCAGCCCCAGGATAAGATGAGCCGACATCGAGGTGCCGAACTCCGCCGTCGATATGGACTCTTAGGCGGAACTAGCCTGTTATCCCCAGAGTAGCTTTTATCAGATAATCTCCGGCCGCTTCTAATGCGGACCGTCGGTTCACTTTGCTCCGCTTTCGCGTCTGCTTGACATTCACGTCTTGCAGTCAAGCCAGCTTATGCCAATGCACTATCGGCACGGTTTCCATTCGCGCCTAGCTGACCTTAATAGACTCCTCCGTTACTCTTTAGGCTCATTGTTAACTGCACATCGCTATGCAGGACGGACTATACATTCATCCACATTTCTGTGGAGATCAGCGTGTAGTCTCTGAGGAAATAAAATTATTTTAAATCGTCCTTGTCTTTCTTTTCAACTCCAGTCTCTATTTTTTCTGACAACTTTTCTTCATTTGTTTTTGGCTGTAATTCTTCATGTTGTGAAGTTTTATGCGCTCCAAAACATATTTCACAAACTGGATTTAAGTTCTCTTTATAATCTGGCATTTTTTCCATAATTTTATTCCCTGCTGATTGTCCGCAGGTAAACATTGTTACTTGTAATACAAGTAGTTTACCATGCTCGGATTTCCCAGCATATAGCTGATTTTTCGATCCATCTTACGATGGAAAGTCCCCCTTTTTATTTTTTTCGGCTGATATGCCCTGGAGGCGCCACGGATCGAAGATACAAAAATTAATTTATATCCTCGAGGATAGCGCCCCACTAAAACTGCCCACCAGATACTGTCCTTCATCGTTTTTGCCGATGATGTTAGCAAGTACATAAATATAGAATGGTATTTCACTGACGAATCAAGAACATCCGAAAACATTCCATCAAATTCTCCCATCTATGCTACGCAATACACACGTACATGCAATATCAAGTTACAGTAAAGCTTCTGGGGTCTTTTCGTCTAACTGCAGGTAACCGGCATCTTCACCGGTATTGTATTTTCACCGAGCAAGTCCTCGAGACAGTTCTCCAGTCGTTACACCATTCGTGCGCGTCAGAACTTACCTGACAAGGAATTTCGCTACCTTAGGACGATTATAGTTATCGCCGACATTCACCAGGGCTTACAACAATCACCAATAATATTGCTATCATCAACGTCGTTGTTTGACCTTCTGGCATTGGTCAGGTGTCACCCCCTATACATCCTCTTGCGAGTTCGCAGGGAGCTGTGTTTTTGGTAAACAGTCGCCAGAGAAACTTTAGCTGCGGCCTATCTTGCGATAGGCAGACCTTATTCCGAAGTTACGGTCGCTTTTTTGCCGAGTTCCTTGAGGACCTCTCACTCGTTCGTCTTGGGCTACTCGCCCTGATCACCTGTGTCGGTTTGCGGTACGGTTAGATTGCATCTATAGCTTAGAAGTTTTTCTTGGAGGCTTGCTTTGTATACTTCGCTTGTATTGCTACAAACTTACTCCTGTTCCTTGAATTTTCATTAAAGAGTGAATGCGGATTTACCTGCACTCAATTCTCAGAACCAAAACGCAAATCCATAATGCGCTATACATACTAAACCTCGTCCCTCCATCGCAATGCAACTAGTCACGGAATATTAACCGTGTGCCCATCACTTTCGGCTCTCGCCATCAGCTTAGGACCGACTAACTCTTGGCTGATCTTCATCGCCAAGAAAACCTTGATCTTTCGACGTTAGAGTATCTCACTCTAATTGCGGTTACTTGTGCCAACATTCTTACTTCGTAACGCTCCAGCATGGGTCACCCCTTTGCCTTCATTGCGGATACGAATACTCTCCTACCGATCCTTTTTTCCGAAGAAAAAAGAATCCCTCAGTTTCGGTACATAGCTTAGCCCCGATTATCTTCGGTGCAGAATCTCTAAGTGAGTGAGCTGTTACGCTTTCTTTAAAGGATGGCTGCTTCTAAGCCAACCTCCTCAGTGTCTGAGAAATTCCACCTCCTTGTGATGCACTTAGCTATGATTTAGGGACCTTAACTTGAGATCTAGGCTCTTCCCTTTTTGACCAGTGGAGCTTAGCCCCCACGGTCTAACTGCCGTACTTTAATCCTTGGTATTCGGAGGTTGATAGGACTCACGAGATTTCTCCCTGTTGAATCCTTCCAGTGCTCTACCCCCAAGGGGAACATACGACGCCAGCCCAAAAGCTGTTTCGGAGAGAACCAGCTATTACCAGGCTCGATTAGCTTTTCACTTCTACCCACACGTCATCCGAGAGTGTTGAACGGCTCAGCGGTTCGGGCCTCCATCTGTCTTTCGACAAACTTCACCCTGCACATGGGTAGCTCGCTCTGGCTTCGGGTCTAATGTATAGGACTATTATTTCGCACTATTCATACTCGGTTTCCCTGTGACTCCAGGCTCGCGCCTTTAGTCAGCCTTATACATTAACTCGTTGGCTCATTCTTCAATAGGCACGCCGTGACGGATCGCACTCTATAAACTATTTTTTGTTCCGAACAAGATATCTTGTCAAAAAATAATATACACAGTGCGACCCGCTCCGACTCCTTGTAAGCATATGGTTTCAGATCTATTTCACTCCCCTCAACGGGGTTCTTTTCACCTTTCCCTCACGGTACTAGTTCACTATCGGTCTTCAAAAATATTTAGCCTTACCGGTTAGTTCCGGCAAATTCCCCCGAGCCATTCGTGTCTCGAGGTACTCAAGTATGACAATAAAAGTTATTTTGTTTTCGAATACGGGTCTATTACCCTCTAGGGCTTTGCTTTCCAGCAAATTCTTCTAACAAAATAATTTGTAACTTTTTATGTATTGCTACATGTTTATCAACTTATAACCCTGATAATTCTTACTTCTACTTTTAACGGCAGAAGTAAAAAATGTCAGTTTGGGCTCATCCGTTTTCGCTCGCCGCTACTTGCGGAATACTTATTAGTTTCTTTTCCTTCAGGTACTGAAATGTTTTACTTCCCTGAGTATGCGAACTCAGACATTTAATTCTGAGAACAATCAAATCAAGTTTGACTGGGTTTCCCCATTCGGAAATCTCCGGATCAAAGGTTGCTAGGCACCTCCCCGAAGCATATCGCTGCTTTGCTGCGTCCTTCATCGCTTTTTGAAGCCAAGGCATCCACCATATGCTCTTATATTTCCTATTAGGAAATATAAAAACCATTCATAGAAAAAAGCTTACAACTTTTTTCTAATTTTATTTGTCTCGATTTTTTATGTCGAGCCTAAAAAATTTTACTCAAATCTTTTAGGATTTTTTTTATTTTTACCTGTTTGTTTGTCTAAAAAATCCGGCTAGAATTTTTTAGACGCCTTAAAGTTTTTCTCTCAAAAAACTTTAAGTTTGTAAATGAAAAAGAAAAAAGAATTTTTTATTTTTCATTTACGTTCTGTCTCTAGTAGAAAAGACCTCCAATGAACGTACTCTGCACACATTGTGCGAAGCATAGATTCAAAGTCTAGGACAGGATATGCAATGCTTGTTGTTTCTTTCATGAAACAATTCGCAAAGTTTATTTATCAAGGTGTCTGTCGTTCAGGATGTAAAAGCTTTCACTTTTACTAAAAAACCCGCTTTTTTAGCGGGATACCTAGACATAGAGCTATATTCTAGCTTTATGGGTTCCGCTTTAAATTAAGGTTTTTCAACATTTCTGTGTAGAGGAAATTATACTCAGACTGATACTAATGTCAAACCCAGTCACTAGAAAAAGACCTTGCTATTTATTTGCGAGCATTGGGTAATCCTTTTTTTGTACAAAAGTGTTTCAATACAAGCTTATTTGTGCATCAAACTCTATAAATAACTAGCGAGCAAATGAGGTCTTTTTTCAGTGCTGGGTCAAATAAAAGTAACCTTTGGTAATTAGCAGACCATGAATAGTCCAAAAACTCACATTTATGCATATGAAATATGCATAAAAATGCTTAATTTCAGAACACGAAAGGACCCGTTCGCGAAGCGAACGGGTCCTTTCGTACCTCCCATAACTCGTTTTAAATTAATATTTTTTGAATGATAATGAAACCTGCAATATGGTGTATATTATTTGAATATATGAAGCACATTTCAATTGATCTTGGTGATACCTTATTTAATAGACAATTACCAAAAACTCTACAAGATAAATGGAGCGTCCGCCAATTGTTCCCCTCAGCAATCGAAGTTATTAAAGACTACAAAGATGCCGGTTGGAAAATATCAGTTATAAGCAAAATTGATCCAGGGGCAGAACTTCGTGTTGGGATGAATCTTATTTATCACAACATCGTTCCGAACATCATCGATGTAGATGATGTTCACTTCTGTTATAGCCGAGATGCCAAAGGAGCGATTGCTCGTGATATCGGTTCAGACATTCACATTGATGACAGAGTAGAAGCCCTCAATTCTGTTCACAATGAAGGAGTCAAACATAAAATCATTTTTATAGGAGGTCATGATGAACGAAATAATTTAACTCTTTCTTTTGAAGGTGTTCATGTCGCTCACGATTGGGAAGAAGTTAGAAAAATCATAGACAACTTGGAATAAAATTCCAAGTTATTTTTTTTAAACAAAAAAAGCCCCGTTCGCCTAGGCGAACGGGGCTTTTAAACTTCTCAAATAATTTTTATTTATCTGATTTCGTTTCTTAGTTTTGTGATCGTGTCAGCTGCTGCTTGCTGTCCTCCAAGACCGAAAGCAAGACCAATCGCCACAGAAACAGCAACTACTACTCCTGTGAAAACTGTCTGAATAATTTGTTGTGCAATTCCAAGTTGAGAAACTGCAGCAAGAAGACCGATAATGTAGATAACCCATTTTGCTACAACCGCAAGAAAATTTGCAGATTTTACTTCTGCTGCTTTTGCTGAAGTTGAAATAACTCCCTTAACTACATCAGCAACAACAACTGTAACAAGAAGAATAAGTACAGATGCAATTACTTGTGGAAGATATCCAATGACAACAATTCTTAGGAAATCATTAACCTCTGAAAGATGAAGAACGTTGAATGATGCAATTAAAAATGCAACAACGATAAACCATTTAACAAGAGCGCCAACAAATTTTCCTGTGTTTAGACTTAAGCCTGCGCGAGTTAGAGCAGAATCAATTCCAGTCTTTCTAAGGACATGGTCAACTTTTGCTGCCTTGAAAATACTATCAATAGCACCACCGATCAAAGCACCAACAACCCATCCAACAATAAAGATGATAACTGCGATAACAAGATTTGGTATAAAAGCTACGATACCAAACCAAAGATTTATAAAAGAATCTCCCAACAACTGCGCTGAATCCTGAAGAATCATAATTTTATTTATTTATAATTAATAATAAGCTAATAACAAAGCGACCTTAGTTATGCCTAAATTATACCCCGAAAAAAGGTTAAATGTTTATGAAGTAATCCCCAGTTTGTCTACGATGATCTTATGTGGATATTCAAGAATATCGCGCACTAATTTATCCCCAAAAGACCTTCTGTACTCAAAATCAGCCGTTTCAAAAAAGGCGTATCTTAATTCAGAACCCAATTCAGATTCTAAACTTGAGATCACTCGAGCTAAAATATTTTTCTTAAATTTATCTCCAACGATCAAAAGATCAACTCTGCATTCTGGATTATTTATAAAAACACCTGAAACAGCGGCAAACTTAGGCTTACCTGCTTTAGATATTTTATCGAAGATCTGAGTTTCACTTAATGGAGAAATTTTTACCAAAAAATCTTTTAAGGTATTTGTATGGCCAAAATTATTATTCAAAATTAAACCCTTCTGCTTCCTCCCTTTTTCATTTTTAAAGATCTTTGTTTTTATAAGTCCAGACAATAGCAAAACCTTCATTTCTTTTTTAACAGCTGGAAGTCTTGATTCTGTTTTTTTTGCGATTACTTTTAAATCAAACACCTCAATAGGATTAAATAAGAAAAGCTTCATAATTTTTAGGCGAAGGGGGCCACCGAATATTTTGTCTATCATTTATTTATCTTAACATATTTACCTACCTCTTGGGCCACTCCCCTTCTGAAAGATATATAGTCCTATTTAGTTCTGATATATAAAAAGCTCCGTTTCGCTCGCCTTTCGCGACATCTATCATTTGACGGAGCAAAGAAACAAAGTCGACAACACCAACTCTTCGCTCACAAAAAAGACCCGTTTGCGTAAGCGAACGGGTCTTTTTATTAAACATAGACTTAGAAAAAATTACTTAAGCGTGACCTTGTCACAGATATTCGCCTAGGCGAATTCCGCGAAACTTACAGTTTCAGCACCACAAGGGCACTTCTTATTTTCTAATTCCTTTCAGTCATAAGAAAACAAAGTCGTACACCTTTCGACTTTTATTTCGCAAAGCTCATAAAATTCTGAAAAGGTCTTGCGAAGCTCCAAGTGTTCGCTTCTCACCCGTCTCACCCTATCGGGTTCCGACCCTAAAGTTACTTAAGCGTAACTTTGTCACAGATATTTTTCTATAGAAAAATTCCGCGACCCCGTCTCGCTTATTTCGCTTACTTAGCGAAATAGAGCTCCGACCCCAAGGTTACTTTAGAGTAACCTTGGCACCTGCTGCTTCAAGATCTTTCTTCATCTTTTCAGCTTCTTCTTTCTTTACTCCTTCCTTTAGAACCTTAGGAGCAGAATCAACTGCGCCCTTTGCTTCTGCAAGACCTAGAGCAAGAACTTCTTTTACGATTTTGATAACAGCGATCTTATTTGGTCCAACTTCTGTAAGTTCAACGTTATAAGTTGCTCTTTCTTCTTCAACAGCAGCTGCTGCTGGAGCAGCAGAAACTGCAGCTGCAGAAACTCCGAATTTTTCTTCAATGGCTTTTACAAGCTCATTAAGTTCTAGAACTGAAGCTCCTTCAAGTTCAGTTAGAAATGAATTAAATTTTGACATAATGTTTTTAGATTATTTTTTTTAATTTCTAAATACTAATATCTAAATTCTAAACAATATCTAATTTCAAATGTTTTAAATATTTAAAATTATTTAGGATTTCGAATTTAGGATTTTTTCTTAGCTACCTCAGAAACTGCAATTGCAAACATCTGAATTGGACTCTTAAGAAGGTATGCAATTTGTGAAAGAAGAACTTCTCTAGATGGGATAGACGCTATTGCTAGCATCGCTGTCTTATCCTTGAACTCTCCTTCAAAAACTCCTCCAAGAATTGAAATTCTTTTATCGAACTTCTTTTGAAAATCTGCAAGAAATTTTGCTGGAGCAATTTGATCTTTTCCCCAAGCGATTGCAAGTTCTCCGGTAAGCTCTGGAAGTTCACCTTTATAGCCTTTTTCTGCTAATGCTTTCTTGATAAGAGTTTTCTTTGCAACCATGTAAGAAACGGAATTATCTCTAAGTCCTCTTCTTAGCTCAGTTGCTTCTCCTAATGTAAGTCCTTTAAAATTCGCAAAGACTACAGTTTCTGCATTATCTAATCCAGAAGAAACTCTCGCTAGAGATTCTTTCTTCTGTTGTTTTGATACTGGCATAATTTAGTTGAAAGTTTGTAAAGTTATAAAGTTTATAAAGGGAATCGAATCTTTGTCAGCTCCTCGGCTCTGAAATACAAAAGATTACTTTTGTATTTCTATCGCTTTACGTCGCTGATAAAATATTTTGAATTCTACTTTACTAACTTTATGAACTTTTTACTTTATAAACTAATAATAAATCGACCTGTTAATTAAGGCTGATTTGGTTTTACTTATTTAGTTACAAACCCGAAGATTTATAACGAGAAGCTAATACCGCCTCGAGAGGTCCTCTGTCCGCTTATGTGGACTGCCTCTTGTCTCTGGCCTAATTAAATATAGTCTACTTTTTTACCAAAAATAGTCAACCGAGTAGCCCAATGAATCCTCCTAGGGTAACCCTAGCCTAAAAAAAGCCTTAATTTATATACTCCAAATTCCTTTAGGGCGGTCTAAAAGGTTTTAGACCGCCCTAAACCCAAATCTATAATTCAAAAGCGTCAATCTGCTTATATGAATTCAATTCAATTACCTTGTGTTTGTGAGGTTCCAAAGTTTCAAGCATAGTTAGTACTCCCTTTTTATAACCCAGTTTATATCTCTTATAAAAAATATGTCTCATCTGAAAACAAAATTCATTAATGGTTTCACTCCTTCTTTTTAGAGATCTTTTGATCAAAGCTAAATACTGCAAAAGTATATTATCAAATCCTAAATAAATAATTAGGTCGGAACCTTCCAAACCTGCTTCTAGCATTCGCATACTTCCCCCTTCAACTATCCACTCATCACCCTTATAGATCTCTCCAATATTTTTTTCAGCTAATTTTTTATCTTCCATCTCGCTGTATTTTGTTTTCCACAAAAAATCATCTGTCGAGTAATGTTTTATATTTAATTTTTTAGAAAGCTTTTGCGCAAGAGTACTCTTTCCTCTTCCTGAGTCGCCTGTAATTATAATTTTCTTTTTTTTCATTTTAAAAATTATCCCAAAGACACAGCATCCGAAACAATAACTTGTCCTGGAAATTCAAGACTTAACTTTTCAATATCTCCTTGCTCCATCTGCCATCCCAATCCTCCAAGATTTTCTTCTAAATGTTTTTTATCCCTGCTCTTTACAATTGTCACAACATTCTCATGCGACACGACCCAGTTGATAGCAATTTGGGCTGGAGTCTTATTATATTTTTTACACATATCACTCAACACCTGTGTGATAGGTTGCATTATGGCTCCTTTCTCAAGAGGTCTATAGGCTACGACCATAATATCTTTCTCAGCGCAAAACTTTAGCACTCCGGCGTATTCTGCTTCTCTAACTCTCAAATTGTAATGCACTTGATTGCAGATAATTGGCCCTTTACTGAATCTAATAGCAGCTCTTAAATGTTCTAATCCAAAATTTGATACTCCAATATTTTTTATTAATCCCTGACTTTTCAGATCATTCATCGCTTGAATAGATATTTCCAATGGAAAATTTTCTGAGTACCAATGAAGCAAATATAGATCCAAATAATCAGTACCCAATCTTTTTAAACTTGCCTTGCAAGAACTAATGACCCCTTCATAACTCAGATCATCTCCAGAAACTTTTGACGTAATGAACAATTTACTTCGGTCAATATTTCCACTTTTAATTGCTTCACAAATGATCTCTTCGGCGTGTCCTCCCGCATAAATTTCGGCTGTATCAATATGGGTTACTCCTAGTGCAACGGCTTCTTGAATTGCTTTTATATCAGAGGCATCATCTTTTCAAAGATCTCTTTCAAAACGCCCTCCCATTTCCCAAGTTCCTATTCCATATTCAGGAATACTAAACCCATTTTTTAAAGTTTTACTATTTATTTTCATTGTTGAATATTAACATACAAAAAAATATTTAAAAAAATACGAAGGGACGGCCTTCGTATTTTTTTTCTAAGAACAAAACTATTTAAAAGTCACAGAAAGTGGCACCACAAAAAATGATGGATCAGCCACCCAAGAAGAGCAGTGATAGGCAATTTGTTTGTCTGCATTAATACCACTAGTATTTGGATTTGCTGTTGGTTGTGTAGTTGCAGTTGCTACTACAGTTGTCTTATATCCATTTGTCATCCCAATAGGCCAAACATAAACATCTTGACCCAAGACGATCATACGAGTACTAGTTGTTACACCAGACGCAGAAACTTCCATATTCACTCTTGCTTTATTTCCAGAAATATAAGCAACACCTTGAATATTTGATGACGGAGTTACATCGGTAAATGAGCATTGCTCAACTTTTCCAGAAGCCAAGAGATTCTTAAGCGTCTGAGTATTTTCGGATATAAGACTAGACGGATGAAAAACAGCTGGAGCAACATATGTAGATGTATTTGTTTTATAAACTTTCTTAGGTACCGAAACAGTACTTGTACTCGTAGTAGCAGTTTGAGATTGGTTCTGAACCGAAACATCAACTGTAGAAGTTGCAATTTCCGAAACAGAATTATTTGTGCTGTTAGATCGAATTAATACCACGATAATTCCAATAACAACAATAGACCCAATGACCTTCAATAATATATTTTTGTTCATAATATTAAGGAAATTATTTTTAAAACTATATATATTATATCACCTCAGGTTTCATATTCGAGACCACTAAATCTCTTTGTTCCGCTTCTCGCCCGTCATCGCATACAGGTTTCAGACAATGGCGAACAAGTCGTTCGGACGCCATGAATTACTCCACTTCTCACTTACTTGTCGGAATGAAATTGACAAAATTTACTCTTAGATATAGTCTGAAAAAGTATGCACAAACAACCAGACGAGGAAACTCCTCTAGCGCAGTTCATTCAAATCCAAACTTCAACAAAAACAATTCGTCGGGGCGGAGGAAATGATGGGAAAATCAATCTCCAAAACGCAATCGCTAGTGTTCAACACAAAGGAAAATTGATTGAAATTCCAGTGGGAGACGTTCTTTGGTTTCGGCTAAATCGAATCAAAGACTCTAACGCAGAAACAAAATGGAAAACCGTTCAATCCACGGCCCCAAGCGAAGTCCGTTTGAGATTTTTGCCAAGTGGCGAAGCAAGAATTGACACAGATTATTGGGATGCCTGGTTCGACCGCATTTCAGCCCTGCTCAAAGAATACCGAACAGAGGCCAAGATCAAAAAAACCTCAACTTAACAAATGCACAAATCCGGAATCAATTCCGGAATTTTTTTATAAAAAAATATTAGATACTTTTAGGTTTCAAATTTTTATCAAGAAATTTCTTTAACGACTCTAAGTCTTTGGTCTCATCACTATAAAGATAAGTTTTTATTCCAACATTTTCTGCACTTTTTACAGCATCTACATTATGCTCAAAATATATAACATCCTCTTTTTTTAAATTAAAATGTTCAAGCATTATTTCGTAATATCTAGGATCAGTTTTTTCTGGATCGTGCTTCAAAGTAAAAACTTCATAAGGCACTGTATCCAATTTAAACTTTTTAGAACCTTCTTCATCTGCTCCTGTTAGAACAATTTTTTTATTCGGATAAGTCTCAAGCAAATCAAACATTTCTTTAAAGATTTGACCGTCTTCTGAAACAAGACAATATACAGCATCAACTAAAATTGTTTTCATAAAAATTTATTCCGCTATTATTTATTAATACTTTCTAATTACCCCTTTTACAATCGCTGCTACTCTTAATTCTGTTGTTGGATAAATATTTTTAAAATTTTTATTTGCCGGTTCCAAATAAACTTGATCTCCTTTTTTTCTAAAATATTTCATGGTCCATCCTCCGTCTACTTCGGCGATAACTATATCTCCCACTTTAGGAACGCCTTTTCTTTCTACAATTACCAGATCTCCCTCGTGAATTCCAGCATCTATCATAGACTCCCCTTTTACCTCAAGCATATAACTCGATTCTTTATTTTCAATCAAATAATTATCAATACTTATCGTGTCTGTCATTTCTTCATCAACACTTGATGGAAAACCAGCCTCCACTAGTCCAAGCATTGGTATCTCATCCAAAGATCTACTTGGAATTATTTTTCCTTGTGGATCCTTGCTCACAATTCCTGCTTCCACAAGATTATTTATTAATTTAAAAACAGCATTCTTCGATTTAAATCCAGTGATTTCCATGATCTCTTTATACCCCGGCATTCTGCGATGTTTTTTATAAAAAGAAATTATTTTGTCTTTATAATTTTCCATATTTTTTTACTTTTGTTTTTGCTTTCTTTTATCATTCCCGTCCGCCTAGGTGGATGGGAATCCAGTATTTTTTATAGTCCAGATTAAAACAAAAACATTGTCACCAAACTTCCCGCTTTATCAAACCAGTTTCTCTTAACAACAAATCTCGCTTTTGAAACTGCAGAAGCTGGAACTTCCTCCCTTGTTAGGTTTGAAAGTTGAGTACGAAGGAATTTATGCCTTCTAGCCTCCTTGTAATATGAGAGACCTTTAATGATCCTAAGATCAATTTTATTGTTCAATCTCTCGATTTCTTTTTCTATTTCTTGAATTAATCTAGTCCTGCTCATGTAGATAAGTATAAGTGAACTACGGTTCACCTGCAAGTACTTCCCTACAAAAAACTGTGGATAACTTTAGGTTTAGGGCGGTCTAAAAGGTTTTAGACCGCCCTAAACCTCTACAAGCTAGCAGTAACAACGTATAAAAGGTACTCAAAATAATTCCTACATAAAATTAATTTTGACTTGTGACATAGCGTACAAAAAAATTAGAGCGGAAATTACAAAATATAAAACTATCGAAAAAAAATAAATGCCTTTTTTTGAATTTCCTGTAATTTTTTTATCAAAAAAATAGATAATTAGACCAACTAAAAAAGGTATAGCGAAAACAAAGTAATCAATTACTCCTCTATCATTTAAATAATAAAGAAAAACAAATAAACTTGTAATAGATATAGTAATATTTACGAAAAATCTAACGAAGTTTTGAATTATCTTCATATATATAATTTTATCACTATTTTGATAAATGGAATATTTTTGATAAAAAATTCCAAACTGAATCTTTATAATTTCGTATATTTTCAATAAAATTCCAACCTTTTAATCTTCCTGCTCCACTCAAAGCTCCAGCTAGGTTTTCATCATCGATCTTGTTTAATGCTTTAATTTTTGAAGTAATAAT
>JBAYHW010000008.1:0-28309 GCA_041665925.1 Minisyncoccota bacterium | reverse complement strand
TTAAAAAAAAAAAAAAAAAAAAAAAAAAAAAAAAAAAAAAGAAAAAAAAAATTGGTGTTAGGGGGGGGGGGGGGGTTTATAGGTTCGCATATTACCGATGCACTTATAGAGACGGGGTACGAAGTTCATGTTGTGGACAATATGTCTGCCGGGGTAAAAGAAAATGTGAATCCTAAAGCTGTTTTACATATTATAGACATTAGAGAAAAAGAAAAATTAATTCCAATATTTGAAAATGCGAAATATGTTTTTCACGAAGCAGCTTTCCCGCAGGTTCAGTACTCCATTGAGAATCCTATTGAGACTAATGCAATTAACGTGGAAGGGACACTAAATGTTTTAGAAGCTTCCAGAATAAATAAAGTGAAAAGAGTAATCTTCGCTTCTTCTTCTGCTGTCTATGGAGATCAAGAGATTCTCCCAATAACGGAAAATATGGAAGTTAACCCCTTGTCTCCATATGGTGCCCAGAAATATATCGGTGAGGTGTATATGAAGCTATACGCTCAGATTTACGGGCTGGAGACTGTTTCACTGCGGTATTTCAATGTGTATGGGCCACGGCAGAGCGCAGGAGGTGCATACGCTTCTGTTATTCCCAAGTTTATAGAGTTTCGACAGAAGAACGAACCACTGCCTATCACGGGAGACGGAGAGCAGACCAGAGACTTCGTAAATGTTCGCGATATTGTCTCGGCAAATATTCTTGCCATGAATGGCGATAAAGTGGGGAAGGGTGAAGTTATAAACATTGGAGGGAATAATAAATATTCTATAAATTATATTGCGAAATTAGTAGGCGGGGAAGTTTCTTATATTCCTCCTAGAGTTGAACCTCGAAATACTCAAGCCGGAACACAGAAGGCAAAAGAGTTTTTAAATTGGGAACCTCGTGTTATCCTAGAGGAAGGCATCAAGGAATTAAAGAAATATAACAATATTTAACATGGCAAATACAATAAAAAAAGCACTTATTTGTGGAGCTGGAGGGTTCATTGGTTCCCATATGGCAAAACGCCTCAAGGAAGAAGGGTACTTTGTAAAAGGAGTGGATTTGAAAAATCCAGAATTTTCTAAAACAGCATGTGATGAATTTATTCTCGGGGATTTGCGTGATACTGCCACTTGGGACAAGTTAGATTGTCAGGGTTATGATGAGGTATATCAATTTGCCGCGGATATGGGTGGGGCAGGGTATATATTTACAGGAGAGCACGATGCGGACGTGATGTCTAATTCTGCACTTATCAATTTACATGCTTGTGAGTATGCCCGAAGGTGGAAAATAGGAACAATATTCTATTCCTCGTCAGCTTGCATATATCCTGCTTACAATCAAGAAGATCCTGACAATCCAAAATGCGACGAAGGGAGCGCCTATCCAGCGAACCCGGACAGTGAGTATGGCTGGGAGAAATTATTCAGTGAACGGCTGTATTTTTCTTATAACAGAAACTATAACTTAAATGTTCGGGTTGCCAGATTTCATAATATTTTCGGACCTGAAGGGACCTGGAATAATGGTAAAGAAAAAGCCCCTGCGGCATTGTGTCGAAAAATCGCGGAAGTTAAGGATGGTGGAGAGATAGAAATTTGGGGAGATGGGAAACAAACTCGTTCCTTTCTATATATAGATGAGTGCATTGAAGGCGTGAGACGACTGGTCAAGTCAGACTTTATTGGGCCAGTAAATATCGGCTCAGATGAAATGGTTTCAATAAACAAGCTTGCGGAAATGATTATGGAAATAGCTGGTAAGAAAGTTTCTATTAAACATATCTCTGGGCCACTCGGGGTTCGTGGTAGAAACTCAGACAATACTTTAATAAAAGAAAAATTAAAATGGTCTCCCAGCGAACTACTTAAGCATGGCTTAGAAAAAACTTACGCATGGATTAACGGGGAAGTTTCTAAGAAACTATGATAGTTGTAAGACTAAAAGGTGGGTTGGGGAATCAGATGTTTCAATACGCTCTAGGGAGGGTTCTGGCCCTGAAAAACCAAACGGAGCTAAGGTTAGACACTGGATTTTTTGATTTAAATTTAAAAAATATTACAAAAAGAAGTTATGATTTAGATTTGTTTAATATCAAGGCAGAGTTAACTCAGTCTTCTAATTTAGTCTGGGCACTTAGGAAAATTTTTAAAATAAAGGGACAAGAAAAAAGTTTCACTTTTGATAAAAAAATATTATCTATTACAGGAAATGTGTATCTGGAAGGATACTGGCAAGGCCCGAAGTATTTTGAAGGTTTTGAAGCTGAAATTAGAAAAGATTTTACTCTTAAGAATTCCCCTGCTCAAAACATCCAAGCCCTTGCAAGGGAGATAGAGAATACAAATTCTCTCTGTATTCATGTCCGCAGAGGGGATTATGTGGGGAATAAAAATCACGAAGTTGTGAATAATGAATATTACAGAAAAGGGATTGAATCCATTTCTAGAAAAACCATCATAGATAAAATATATGTTTTCTCTGACGACACAGAATGGTGTAAAAATAATTTAAAATTTGAATTCCCTACGATGTTTGTGGGCCCTGAGTATGCGGGCGAGAAAGGCGAGGGGCATATATACCTAATGAGTAAATGCAAGAATTTCATAATTGCGAATAGTAGCTTTTCTTGGTGGGCGGCATGGCTCTCGGAGCATGAAAACAAGATAGTTATTTGCCCGAAGCAGTGGTTCCCCGATACATCTATAGATACAAGTGATTTAATTCCAGCAAGCTGGATAAGAATATGAGTAATATAGTAAGTAAAATCAAGAATTTAACACTAGAACAGGTAAATAAAAATTTAGTTTTTATTGCACTCCTGGCTCTTCTTTACCGAAGAGGGAACTTTTATAACACTTTTATTCCGAAACCATTTGAAATTATTCTCGTGGTTATTATTTTATTGACTTTCTTAGATTTAGTAATCAACAAGAAATTCAAAGAGTTTTTCTCTTCAATTGATAGAAAAATTTGGGTAGCATTGTCATGTCTTATGGGTTCAGTATTTATTGGCTGGTTCGTGGCTGTGTTTTTTAAGAATGTGTTAATAAATTTCAATGTTATTTTGGAGTTCGGGAATTTCATAATCTCTATCGTGATATTTATATTGGTCTTATTTTATACAAAGAACGACCCAGTGTTTGCCAAGAAGTATCTATACGCATTACTTTTACCTGTTATTTATATAATTTTTATTTTATTTCCCGAAGGAGCTCAATATGCGAAACTTGAGAATATGGGTACTTTTCTTGGATTTACGATTAACCCGAATATAGTTTCCAAAATATTACTTATCCCAGTTCTCTTCTTTACAACACATTCCTTATTTAAATTTCAAAATAAGTGGATTAAAATTGGGTATATTGCTATTTCTTGCGCCATGGCAGCTTTGATGTTTTGGGTAGCATCCAGAGGAGGATTGGTTTCTTTAGCTCTTTCTTTTCTATTCGTATGGCTTGTTTTTTCTTTAAACAACTTCAATTGGAAAAAATTGTTTTATAGTGGGGGGCTTCTTTTGTTAATATTTTTAATTGGGTTCCTAATTACTCCGCAAACAGGGAAACAGAGAGTTCTCCTCCGGGCTTTATATCCAAGCGGGTCTGACGCTTCTAGTTATGTTGCAATTAAAGATAAGCCAGTTGACGATATTGTTGCTAAATTTGTTGAAGATAAAAAAGATAATCACGTTTTTATTTATGCTGCAGGAGAAGATCGTTTTAAAATTTGGCCATTTTATCTACAGTACATTTTAATGAATCCACTCGGTATTGGGCCGAATACTCACTTGAGCTTTAGCCTTAGAGATAACAATGGAGAATATATAAATTCTGGTCCACACAACACTTTTCTTCAAATTTGGTTGTGGGGAGGGTTACTTGGGATACTCAGCTTCTTATATATCTTTATCAGTGCGTTTAAAAATTTAAAAACGCAACTAAAGACAAATTTTAACCCTACAACTCTGGCATTGCTGGGGATGCTATTTGCTGTTACTATTTCTGTTATGTTTGATGATAGCTTGTCATTTTTCTGGTTTTTTATAATTCTAGCTTTAGCCTTAAGATATGAAAATGCCAATAATTAGCATAATTTTGCCAGTATACAATGGTGCTAGTCGCCTAAAAGAGGCGATAGATAGTGTTATCAATCAATCCTACACAGATTGGGAGTTACTTGCCATAGACGATGGCTCTACTGACAATACAAGGGGGGTTGTGGAGAGTTTTATAAAAAATGATTCCAGGATAAGGTATGTGAAAAATGAAGTCAACCTAGGCATTCAAAAAACCTTGAATAAAGGGTTGAAAGAAGCAAGAGGGGAATACATTGCCCGGATAGATGATGATGATATTTGGGTAGATACAGATAAGCTAAAAAGGCAACTCGAGTTTTTAGAAAAAAATACAGATTATGTATTAGTGGGGACAGGTGCAATTCTCACTGATGAAAATAAAGATGAATTAGCAAGATTTATAATGCCGGAGGAGGATGAAGAAATTAGAAATAAAATTTTATCAAAGAACTGTTTTATTCATTCTAGTGTGATGTTTAGAAAAAGTGCAGCTTTTAAGTTCAACGGATATGATGAGTCACAGA
Source organism: Minisyncoccota bacterium (assembly GCA_041665925.1). GTDB lineage: Bacteria > Patescibacteriota > Minisyncoccia > Phycocordibacterales > UBA9973 > UBA9973. The sequence continues at coordinate 23,715 of JBAYHW010000008.1, read as the reverse complement.
ATACTCTCCACATTGAAGATTATGATCTCTGGCTTAAGATGGGGACTCTTGGAAAATTCGCCAATCTTGGGCGATATTGTGTTTCTTTAAAACAAGGGAAAGATACTATTTCAGCAAAAAATAGAATTAACCAGGCGCTACGCATTGTAGGCGAGATAAAGAAATTCAGAAAATATTACCCTAAACCTCTCAAAGGTTACTTCTTTGGTGTTTTAAGACTAACTTTCTTTTTCGTCCAAAAAATCATACCTTTTAGTGATAAAACAATGTATCATATAAAAACTGCATATAAACAATATTAAATTTAGTCCTTAAACAATTGCTTATATTTTTCTTTGTTGTCCAATATATATTTTGGTAAATCTGACTCGTCAATCCAGAATTTAAATTTGTTTCTTCCTATATAATCTTTTTTCCCAAACCTTTCTTCCAATTTTTCTTGAACTTCTCTAGTATTATAGCTGTCTTCTGTGTAACTGTCATTTAACTTTCTGCGGACTTCATCAATTCCCCCCATGCTAGTAAAGTGCCAACCGCCATTTTCTATATAAACATATTTTGTTTTACCCTTAGTGCGTAAATGGTTTAAACAACTATTTTTTATATTTTTGTATTTTGTAACTATAGTTCCAGTCCAAGGTTCAGAAGATCTATTGTTTAAGTAATAAGAATAAACTAATTGTTTTAATTTAAAAATATTATCTTTTGAGTAATCAATTAAAACTTCTGGATTCCAGGTCTCATCTACATCTCCGACAAAACACACATCTTCATCTTGTAGGTGAGTGAGGGCATTTTTGACGCTTTCTTTTTGGTAAAACTCTCTTCTCCAATGCTCAGGTCCGTTCTGAGGTACATTAGAACTTGAATCAGCAAGCTTAAGTAATTCTGAGTCATTTGGGTAATCATCTATGACAAAATATTTTATTTTGTTCAAAAATGGTTTAAAACGTTCCTGTTGTTCTTCAAAGTATAAAGGTTTATGTAATCCCGAAAAAGTCGTAGGTGCTTCAACAATGATGAATTGATCTACGGAATTTTTTAAAATATTCAAGCGAATTTCGAGAATATCTGCTTCACCATTGTAAGTAAAAATATCATAAATTTTTATTTTCTTCCTATAATTTTTAATTTCTGCTGCTGTCAACCAACCCTTTTTATTTTTATCGCGTCTTATATTTTTTAGTAGGTGGTTGACCAAAAAATTTAGAATTTTTTTATAAATACGATAAAACAAATTTTGTGGAACTAATTTTAACATTTCAGGTTGAAACTCTTTTTCTGTAGTCCAGAGGGTGTATAGGAATCTCTCTATGATTTGGGCTTCTCCCGGGGTCGCACTATAATCAATGCATTTTCTCAGCTGTTCATAGAACGATTTCGGGTGTTTAAGGATATTTTGTTTGGTAACGAGATAATTTGATCCTGGAGCAAATTTTAAGTATTTTGGTATTTCTAGCCCAAACGGTTTTATGAATTGATTATAGTTACTAAAATATTTTGTAGGCAGTGTCCTTAAATACCAACTATTGTTTATTTCGTTATACATACCATCTTCTCCATAAAAACAAGTGGGCAGGTATGTTTGGTGGTGTTTCGTAAACAGGGGAGTAAAAGATGAGTTATTACATACCTCATCAAATTCTTCTTTGGTTATGTATTTAAAGATGTTACCTTTTGTGAGAATCATTGTTTCTGGAAGATTGTCGTAATTATCTATAATATATGTAAATTTATCATAAATGTCCCAACCAATATTCGGAACTTTTATAACTTTTTTAGGGTCGAAAGGTTTAATCCATTCATCCGTGTCGCTCCTGTCATAAATTATATAGTTATCTGTATAGTCTAAAATCCAACTGATATCAGCATTATAATTTGAAACCATTAAAAAAGTCTTATCTATTTTCATTTCTTATATCTTTATAAATCTACTTATGAAATTTTTTGTTTTCAGTGAAAGCATGCTACCAATTTTTTTCTTTAAAAATGCCAAGATATTTTTATGATTTTGTGGTTTGATTGGAGCGTTTTTATGGCTAAAGTAGTCTGGATGTAGCTTCTGATATTCTTCAAATTCTTTTACACACGTCATATAGTCACTCAATTTTCCATTCCTGTCCTGATACATCCATCCCTTGGTTATATTATATCCACAATTCCAATAACCATCAGAAACATTGTGTCCCGCCCAATATTTCGGCGCAATGCAATATTTTAGATTGGGAGATAACCAAGCAGGGAACCAAGCGAAGCTTGAATTTGACAGGATTAAGTAATGGGCATTCTTTATAACCACGTAATCCTTTCCGATACTGAAATGGAAAACCTCATAATCCGGGAAGAATTTATTCGCCTCGTACGGGTCATCAGTAATGACTATGAATTTAAAATCCTTATTTATTTGGAGCATATTACTTATGGCATCTTCCCAGTATTTCTTACTTAAATAGAGGTCTTTATGCCGGGCATATTCTCCACCTCTAAAATTTATGACACAAATATCATCGCTTGCATAATCACTGCATTCATATTCTTCTTTAACTTTTAGCCACTCTTTTATTTCGTTTTTTCTATGCTCGAAATATTTCTCATCTTGCATCATACCGTCAATCTTAGTATTCGGGAACACGCTTACGAGATCTTTATCGTAAAGTCTCATATCCGATCCATTAATAGGATGAAGAATTTCCTTTTCACAGTAATAGTATTTTATCCCTTTGGGTAATTTTGTCGGAGGGCCACCTTCAGGGCCTTTCCCACCCGTAACTTCCTTGCCAAAATCTAAATTTAAAAAATCAGCACCTTTAAATTTTTCTGGATGCATTATTCCAAAATCATATCCTAGGTCTTCTGCTATTACCCTAGTAGCGACGTAGCATGCGAGCTGGTTTCCTAATCCTTGGCCGTTATATATCTCAGTGACTAGTAAATTATCATGTTCAAAATTTGGGTAACGAGCATTTTCTCCTTCGGTTTTATGATAAATGAAAGTTTTCAATCCTTTGTTTTCGGGGAGTGCTGTTTCTCGGCCGAAATAAATAGCTTCTTCAAATGGAGCAAACTTACATCCATGTTCTTCAAATACATGCCTCATATTGACGCAAATATAGCCATCTTCATTATAAAATCCATGAAAAGACTTCCATTCCATACCAATCTTTTTTGGTAATTGTAAAAGTTTTTTACTTCTTAGAGATACGCTATTGCCGACTCTTTGAATATTTCCCTTGATGTCTCTATAAGAAAAATTATCACTTGGTAGAGGAAAAGGGGATCCAATATAATCATAATTTAGCCATTCATCGCGCCACATTTCGGCTTCAGCTACACCTCCATCGGGGTGGATCAATAGCGCGAAATCTGTGTCTATATAATCTCCTAAATCAAAAACGACAGCTTTATTCCATTCATCGATTGAATTCGTAGGGACAATAATGTTTTTTACTGCACCGAATTCTATTTTTCTTGAACTATAGTCTAGAGCTTTTTGGTGTTGGTCTTTGTATTTTTCTGATCCAAATGTACAAAGAGTTACATTTGGCAGCTTTATTTTATTCATAGTCTGTTGGGGTTGGCACACCTGTTTCTCTTATATAATCTTTAACACTATTTGGCCTTACATCTGGGCGAGTGCGTTGTGCAAGTTCAAACATAGTTTTCCTGCCAGTTCCCAAGTATTCAAGATTGCTCGTTTTCTTGTTCCAGCTTTGGAGTTTTTTTGCTAGAAGTTTCGCTATTACATCTATATAGTCTCCTTGGGTGTATTGGTCTATGTATGCCTTCGAGAAGGGGAACGGATTTGGCTTAAAAAGAGTCCTTAATATGAGATGCCTGGGGTGAGTTTTTACAATTTCTTCGCCTAGCTTTTTCGTTAAGGCATAGACACCAATAGGGTTGTAGGCGTATTCAGTTGATATGAAAATGAAGGGTGTATTTTTATAATATTCTACGAGGTTAAATGTGCCATAAACATTTACCATAAAGCACTTTTTCTGATCTTCAAATTCTGCTTTCTTTACGTTCGTATAAGCCCCTATGTGTACGATTAAATCATACTTTTTTTTTCGGGTTATGGGTTTTGTAAAATCAAAATCTTTTTTACTTAAATAGTCTCCATGCAAGTGTTTCTTTAATTCTGTTGCTAATTTCCCTGAGCCTCCAGTAATTAAAATTTTATCTTTCATAAAATTCTTTTACTTTTTTGATAATGAATTTAACTTCTTTGTCGGTTAAAGCATTATGTACTGGGAGCGATAGAAGCTTCACCCATACTTTGTCTGTGACGGGGATAGGTCTTTTCACGGCTTTCTTCCAGTACGTCATCTCGGAGAGAGGTTTGAAGTGCACTGAAGTTGCTATGCCATTCTCTGCAAGATATTCACCGAGTTCATTTCTGTCTTTGCATTTCATTGTGTAATACTGAACCGTGTGTGAATACATAGGTATTTTTATTTCAGGCATACCCTTAAAGGCTTTATTGTACATTGTTTGAATAGCACGTCTTCTCCTGTTTGTTTTTTCAAGTCTACGAAGCTGGCCTAAGCCTACGACTGACTGCATATCTGTCATATATGCTTTTATGCCTTGGCTCTGGGTGATGTCATAATCCCAGGTGTATTTCTTACCTATTGCTCTATCGTAGGTAGATTTTTCTACTCCGAGCCAGGTCAGGGTGCGGAGTTTTTTGTAAATTTTTTCATCATTCGTAGTGATGGCTCCACCATCCCACATCGGCATAGATTTAACTGCTTGAAAGCTCCAGATAGTTATGTCTGCATCTTTACCTGCTCCGGGGGTATACATAGCGTGAGCGGCGTCTTCAATTATTAAACCCTTGAATCTCTTCCGAATGCCTTTGATGTCTGCAAGCCTACCGTGGGAGTCCACTGGGATAATAGCTTTTGTATTTTTACTAATAACTAAAGACTTAGGGTCAAGACAGAGAGTGTCAGGGTCTATATCAGCAAAAGTGACGTCCATATTATTCCATTCACCGACAATAGCATCAGACACGAAAGTCATTGGGGTAGTGATAAGCTCGCCACCTTTAATGTTGTAGACTTTTAGACATAGGTCTAAAGCGGAAGTGCCTGAATTCGTGGCGACGCAATACTTTGCTCCTACGTATTTAGCAAACTTTTTCTCAAACTCTAGAGTTTTTGGTCCGAAGCCCCACCACCCAGAATCTAGGACTTTTAATAATTCTTTCTTGGTTCGCTCATCTATTGTTGGTTTTAATACTGGAATCATGTTGTAATTTAGTGATTAATAATAATTGATTTTAGCATAATTTGAATAATTTTAATAGTTTATTTTTGCTGTATTTTTTTTGCATTAACCACCTTTCACGTAACCTTGTTTTATAGTTTGAGTAATGAGTTGTTTGGTGTTTTCCTAATCCAATTATAACGTTAATTTTATTTAGGATATCCGGTTCTCCATATTTATCATAAAGTCTTTTATAGTAATCACAATCCAGTAGCCAAGTCAGATTTTCATCAAACATTAAAGGGTTTTCATTTTTAATTGTAAGCACAGATGGTGCACCTATTGTGTTTTTTCCTAAATAAACTTTTTTATTATAAGTAGGGAAGTGAAGATTTATTATTTTCCCATCACCAGAGTCATGGCCACAACCCGTCACTAGCCAGGCTCCTTTAAAATTATCTATGATGTTTTGCAGAGAGTTTTCATCAGCTAAATAATCATCCATATATAATATTTTAATTAATTTACCAGAAGAATTTTTTATAGCTTCATTTGTATTTTTAGATATTCCTTTTCGAGGGTTTCTGATGTATTTGATATTTAAAGATTGATATTCTGTTTTTCCACAAAGATTTTTTACGACATCATCTTCAGAATTATCAGAGATTACGACTTCGAAATCTTTAAATGTCTGCTGTTTTAATATATTAAAACTACGAGTAAGCAATCTTTCAGCTTCTCCATGCATTTCATATGTTGGGATACAAACACTCAATTTTATTTCTTGCATTTATTTTTTATTTTTACCCAAATGTTCTTTTGAGATAATTTTCTGCCACCAAGGTTTGTTGTCTTTATACCAATCAATAGTTTTCTGGATTCCTTCCTCAAAAGACACAGAAGGGGTCCAGCCTAATTCTCTAGTTATTTTAGAATGATCCATAGCGTAGCGCATATCGTGCCCCTTGCGGTCTTCTACAAAAGTTTGCAGACTTTTAGGTTTATCTAGTAGATTCAATATTGTGTCAGTAATCTCAAGTCCATTTTTTTCTGAATTTCCCCCGATGCAATATGTCTCACCAATTTTGCCTTTGTGAATTATTAAATCAAGGGCTATACAATGGTCTATTACATAAAGATAATCACGGACGGCTTTACCTTTACCATACACAGGCAGGGGCTTGTTTTCAAAGGCGTTGGTTATGAAAAGTGGGATTATCTTTTCTGGAAATTGGAATGGCCCGTAATTATTTGTGCAGTTAGAAATTGTCGCTGGAAAATTATATGTCTCCATAAAAGCTCTGACTAGATGGTCTGAACCAGCCTTGGATGCAGCATAGGGGGACCTAGGGGAGTAAGGAGTATTTTCGTTAAATTTTTCTCCTAAGTTGTCTAATGACAATGTGCCGAAGACCTCATCTGTAGATACATGGTGGAATCTTTTAATCCCCAATTCTAAGGCTGTCTCAAGGAGGATTTCCGTGCCTATGACATTCGTCTGCATAAAAACTGCCGGCTCGTTGATAGATCTATCTACATGAGACTCTGCGGCAAAATGGACAACCAGGTCGCACCCCATCATGGCTTTCCTTACTATTTCTTTATCGCAAATATCTCCGTGGATAAAAGTATATTTCGGATTATTTTCTACACTTTTTAGATTTTCTAAATTACCAGCGTAAGTTAACTTGTCTAGGTTTACTATTTCATAGGCAGGGTATTTATCCATCATATAGATGATGAAATTTGAACCTATGAACCCTGCTCCACCAGTGACTAGTATTTTCTTCATGTTATTTCATACGTGATTCGTGATTAAAAATTAATATCACAATCTTTTAATAATGGGGCATTTTTGTCTCTGTCTATTAAGAGAGGAGTAACATTTCCCCAATTTATGCCAATCTCTGGATCATCAAAACGGATACTTCTTTCAGATTGTTTATCATAAAGATTATCCACTTTATATATAAATTCGGTATTGTCGGCTAGAGTTAAAAATCCATGAGCAAAGCCTCGAGGGATAAAAAGCTGTTTTTTATTTTCTGCGGTTAGCTCCACAGCATACCACACCTTATAAGTGGGAGAATTTTTCCTTACATCTACAGCTACATCTAAGACGGCACCACTTGTACAGCTCACGAGTTTTGCTTGAGAGAAAGGAGCATTCTGGAAATGTAGCCCACGGAGAGTCCCTTTCATCTTACTAAAAGAATGATTGTCTTGAATAAAGTCTGCATTTATCCCGGCTTCTTTTAATTTTTTTTGATTATAAGATTCAAAAAACCACCCTCGACTGTCTTCAAAGATATCTGGCTCAATTACTAAAACATCTTTTATTTTTGTTGGGGTAATTTTCATTTATTTTCAGGGCGTTATTCACCATTTTTTTCCGGACGATTTTCTTCCACTACTCGCATCAGGTGTTGTCCGTATTGTGACTTTTCATACTGCCTGGCTACTTTAAGTAAATCATTGCGCGTAATCCAGCCATTTCTAAAAGCTACTTCTTCTAAGGCGGCGATTTTCGTATTTTGTCTTTCTTCTATTATTTTAACGAAGTCATTCGCATTCATCAGAGAAGTCATCGTGCCAGTATCTAGCCAAGCGAAACCACGACCCAATAATTTAACATCTAAATCTCCCGCTTCTAAATATAATTCGTTGATGCTTGTAATCTCTAATTCTCCGCGGCCGCTTGGTTTGATCTTTTTTGCAAAATTGATGACTCTATTGTCATAAAAATAGAGGCCGGTTACAGCATAGTTGGATTTAGGGTTTTTCGGCTTTTCTTCTATTGAAGAAACTTTACCATTTTTATCAAATCCGACTACACCGAATCTTTCCGGGTCATTTACATAGTATCCGAAAACAGTTGCTCGGTTTTTATTGTCTACAGCTTCTTTTAGGATTTTCACCAAACCATTTCCGTAAAATATATTGTCACCGAGGATCATAGCCACATTACTATCTCCAATGAATTTTTCTCCGATGATGAAAGCTTGAGCGAGGCCATCAGGGGAGGGTTGCTCGGCATATGACAGCTTTAAGCCGAAATTTTCTCCGGTGCCTAGAAGTTTCTTAAAGTTTGGTAAATCGCTTGGGGTTGAGATAATTAAAATTTCTCTAATGCCAGCGAGCATTAGAATAGACAATGGGTAGAAAATCATCGGCTTGTCATACACAGGCAAAAGCTGCTTACTCATGGCTATTGTAAGTGGATACAGCCTGGTGCCACTCCCGCCTGCTAATACTATGCCTTTTGTGTCGTTTTTCATTGAGGTATATACGTTAATTTTCTTATTATAATATAGATTTATAAAAATTTCTACTTAGGTTAACCTCTGACCATTTCTCTTAAATCTTTAAAAATTGATTCTTTGAGCAACAAAAGAGTAGCGAAATATACAAATGCTGACACAAAAATATTTTGCATGACACCCACTTCGAAATATTTAAAAATAAAAATGAAACATATCATAACTAATGTAGCTAAAAATGATTTTTTCAAATTTTTAAGTACCGCAAAGTCGTTTATTTTCTTTAATTTCATCCAAATGAAAAGAGTAATGGTCCCTGTGGAGACTAAGGTGGCTACGGCGGAGCCCACAGCTCCGAATTTCGGAATGAGGAGCAGGTTGAATATGACATTTGCTATGATTCCGAACGTATATGCCGGGGCGAGGTTGCGTTGTTTATTGTGGGCAAAGATTGCATTGGAGAGTAGAACAAGAGGGAAAGAAATTAATAACATTAACATAAGTACTTGAAATATTGGAATGGCACCAACATAATCTTGACCAAAAACTTTTAAAATAATTTGGTCAGCTAACAATATCCCGCCGATGGCTACGGGGATTCCCATTAACAAAATCATTGAAAGAGTTTTTTCTAAAAGTACTCTAAATTGCTGCTTATCAACATTTACCAATCGGGACATTAAAGGGAAAACAGCTACAGCAATAGTGGAAGGTAGGATCATAATAAATTGTTGGATTCTCTGGACCGAAGAATAGAGGCCTATCTCTCCAGCGTTTTTCCAAATACCAAGCATATATATGTCTATGTTTCCCATTATCACCCCTATCAAAGTAATGAACACAAATGGCCAAGTCGTTTTTATAATTGTTTTGAATATCCTTAAGTCTACTTTTGCAAGTAAGTCTCGCAACTCTTTTCTGATAAGGATTGCTACAGTAATGAAACCAATGGCGCTACCGATAGCGTAAGCTAAAGCAATAGACTTTGGAGACAGTTGCATCTTTAATAATAAAACTCCTAGAATAAAAATGGAAGCGTTGGTGGCAACCTTGACCACCATGTCTCGCTCCATTTTTTCAGAAGCTCTGTTTATAGAAAGCCCGAGTTCACGCATGGAGTCAAAGAATAAAATCAGCGCTACTAAAAAGAATAGAGAATTTGCTTGTGGAATGTGAGATATAAATGGGCTGACAAAAATTACTAGAAACGTGCTAATTACGAGCACTATGACTTTCAACAACAATGCTGTGGAGATGAAAGTCTTATGACCATCTTTCTTTTGCGTTATTTCTCTAAGTACGAGGTCGCTTATTCCAATGTCTGCGAACATGGTCAACAAAGAAGCTACAGATATTGCATAAGAGAAAAGACCCCAGCCACTTGCACCCAAGACTCTGGCCGCATAAACTATTAGACCCATTTTTAGTAAACGTCCCGATGTTTCACTTAAAAAAAGCCAAAAAGTATTTTTTACTATTGTCTGCTTGGTATTTGTGTTTTGAAAAAAGAACGTTTTTAACTTTTCCATATTTAGGAGGTGAATACCTTGGCTATTGTTTTAAGGACAATCAAGAGGTCAAAAAATATAGTTCTATTTTTTATATAATAAAAGTCGTATCTCAATTTTTCTCTAGCATCTTCTACTGAGGAGCCATATTTATAATTTACTTGAGCCCAGCCGGTGAGTCCGGCTTTTACGGAATGCCTCAAGTCGTAATACAGTATGTCTTTCTTTAGTTCGGTTATAAATTCTGGTCTTTCAGGACGTGGGCCGACAAAGGATATATCACCCTTAAAAATATTTACCAACTGAGGGATCTCATCTAGGTGAGTTTCTCTAATGAACCTACCAAAAGGAGTAATCCTAGGGTCTGTTTTATTATCTTTTGTCCAGACAGCGCCATCTTTCTCGGCGTCTACATACATAGATCGGAATTTGTATATTGTAAATTCACTATCGTTTAGGCTGACTCTCTTGTGCTTGAAAAGGAGAGGGCCCTTGGATGTGAGCTTTATCAAAATAGCTACGAGGAGAGTGAGAGGGGAAAAGAGGATAAATAATACGAAAGACAGAATGATGTCTACAATTCTTTTTATGAAATTGAAAATTGTTTTATTTTTACTAATGTACTCCACCACTTCTTCTTTTTCTATTCTTTCCGTGGGAACTTTCTGGAATATCTCTTCATAAAAATTATTCAAAGTGTAGACTAGGATACCTTCTTTCATTAGTGTGTAAATCTTGCTGAAATCTCGCTCTTCTTTTAGGTTTATGACTACCAAGTCCGGTTTAAGATCTAGGATGTTTTGTACGTTGAAATTATTCGTTTCTTGTATTATTTCATAACCGATATTTTGATTTCTATTTAATTCTTTTATTAGCTCGTTTTCTCCTTCGTTAATTATAATTATTTTCCTGTTGATGTTTCTTTTTACGAAATATCTCTTTATCAAAATTCTGAAATAAAAATCAACGATTCCAAAGATTCCTGTGAATAAAACTAGATTTGTTTTCGGTGTGAGTTTAAAAAAATCTCCAAATACGTAAAAAACTAAAACAGCCAAAGAAAACGAAATGACTAAACTTTTTATAAAAGAACTAGTAAATTCCGTAATGTTTTTATTGAATCTAAAAGAATAAAGATTGAAAATGTAAAAAATTAAAGCAAACAAAAGGATAACAACCGAGAAGGGAACAAGGTGAGCATCTGCTTGAGAGTAAAATTCATCCCTGCCGTATCTGAGAAAAATTGTCAAAAAAAGAGCACCAAAAGCTACCACCAAATCAATGATAAAAATGAAAAACATCTTGAATTGTATGAGTAAACCTTTCATACCCCAATATCTCCTTGGTCATTTTCTGTGTTCGATATATAGGTAATGTATCACAAAATATAGATTTTTTACAGCTTTTTAGAATAAACGAATACAAAGCAGAGTTTTCGTTTTTACAGGAAAAGAGTATAATATTCTCTATGATTAGGGGCTTTACCTGTGGAGCTATGGATTTACTGCATGCAGGGCATATTTTGATGTTAAAAGAATGCAGAGCGCAGTGTGACTTTTTAATCGTGGGCTTGCAGACAGATCCGAGCTTAGACAGACCAGAAAAAAATTCACCTATTGAAACAGTGGAAGAGAGGATGATAAGACTGGAGGCTTGCAAATATGTGGACCAAGTAGTGACTTATGACACCGAGGCGGACTTGTATGAATTGCTGAAGAAATTAAACCCAGAGGTGCGTTTTGTCGGGGCAGACTGGAAAGGGAAACATTTTACTGGTGATGACTTGCCGATAAAAACAATTTTTAACACCCGGGGGCATAATTATTCCTCAAGTAATCTCAGGAAAAGAATTATTGAAAGTCAGAATTCTTAATTTATATTAAATATATGTTTGAATTACTTTTTAAAGTCTGGTTCCTGATAGCGATAATGCCTTTTACTATTGCGAAAATAGTATATGCCTGGGTGAAAACTTTTTTTGAAAAGAGGAATGTGAAAATTGGCTGGCTGGAGGTCACACTTTTTTGCCTAGTGGTTACTCTAATAATATTACTCTTGGCTGGATACCGCTGATATGTGCTACCCGGATAGTGAAACTTGGCAAAGTCTTATAAAGACGCGCTTTGCGCATTGCCAGGTTCTACTACCGGGTGCTAGAATGAAAATATGATAACCAAACACTTTTTCAAAGTTCTGATGATTTTCTTAATAATGATAGCTCTCGGATTAGTAGGAATCTTTGCTGTCAATAATCTTAAATCATCCGGAGATTCTTCAAATGATACGAGTGCTAAAACAGAGGTTGCAGAATAGGGGAATTGTGTTATATTAAAGATACCGCAGAGAAAGCCCCGACGTAAAGTCGGGGTCCCGACACAAATTTGTTTGGCGTCGGGATAGGCAGTCGAAAGACAGAAGTCCTGCTGAGTGGGTCGATTCCGGTACTCGTCATTTGGCGAGTAAAAGAATAACTTGCGGCCTTGTGCCGCTATTTTTATTTAAATTATGCTGTTAAAATCAAAAAAAGCCGAAATGATCAAAGACTTAGAGGGAGCCATTAAAGGTTCTTCATCTTTAGTCTTTGTGAATTTTCATGGATTAAAAGTAAGTGAGGAAACCAAACTTCGCCGGGAATTGCGAGACAAGGGGGTGGGTTATAAAGTATCACGTAAGACGCTTTTGAAACGCGCGCTTGAAGGTAAAGCTGAAGGAGAAATCCCAGAGCTTGCTGGAGAAGTGGCTATAGCGTATTCCGCAGATGCTACTGCGTCTCCAAGGGAAGTTTATAATTTCCAGAAAGCGAATAAAGGTTTGCTTAATATTATCGGTGGAATTTTCAGTGGGAAATTCGTGAGTGGAGCTTACATGATGGAAATAGCCACAATACCTTCTAAGGAAGTATTGCTTTCAAAGTTGGCATTCTTAATGAAGAGTCCTATGCAACGCTTAGCTTTAGCTATAAACGAAGTTGCGAAGAGGAAAACTGCGTAAGGGAATGAATCCCGTTAGAGATCATTTGGTTTATTAACGGGATAGGAGAAATTAAAAGTTTATTAGTCGATTTATTATTAAATATAATTTAAGGTACGGAAATCTAAAGATTTCCTATCTCTAACGGGATGAACAAAGATACATTACTAGAATGGTTAGACAAAGCAACAACTCTTGAATTAAACGAAGTTGTAAAAGCTATTGAAGAAAAATTTGGAGTATCTGCTGCGGCTGTAGCCGTCGCTGGCCCTGGAGCAGGAGCAGGAGCAGAAGCAGCCGAAGAGAAGGATGCATTTACTGTTGTGCTTGCATCTGCTGGGGAACAAAAAATCGCAGTTATGAAAGTGGTCAAGGAAGCTCTTGGCCTAGGACTTAAAGATGCTAAAGATTTAGTAGATGCTGCTCCTTCAACTCTTAAAGAGGGAATGAAGAAAGCTGAAGCTGATGATCTTAAGAAGAAGGTGGAGGAAGCGGGAGGAAAAATTGAACTAAAATAGGTTCAATTTTTCGGCCGGAAGCGCGTCGGCGCTGAGGCGGGGGCTGCGCAAAATTCCAGCAGGAATTTATGTGTGGCCAAGATTGAGCTTAAATAGTTGCTTTCTCGGCATACTTTTTATAAAGCAATCTATCTCCGCAAGCTTGCGGAGCGAACTGCTCGGCCCGTCGGCCTGCGCAAGGCTTTCTAAAAAGTATGCCTTCGACGAAATATTCCGTCAGCCTACGTAGCCCTTAAAATAACGAATTGCTTTCGTTGACTAAAAAGACTAAAATTAAAACACCTCAAAAGAGGTGTTTTAATTTTTATGCACAAACAAAAAACTGCCCTTATATCTGTATATAACAAAGAAGGTATTGTGGAATTCGCTCGCGAATTGGTTGGTTTAGGTTGGAAAATATTATCTTCCGGTGGCACAGCAAAACATTTAGCTGAAGCCGGCATTTCGGTGACGGACGTGGCGGAGGTTACAGGAATGGCTCCAATTTTGTCTCACCGAGTGGTGACCTTGCATCCGAAAATTCACGGTGGGCTACTTGCCTTAGATACCCCAGAGCACTTAGCTGAATTAGAAAAATATGAAATTCCTTGGATTGATATGGTGTGCGTGGATTTGTATCCACTAGAAGAAGAAGTAAAAAGTCCTAACGCTACGCGAGTATCAGTAATAGAGAAGACAGACATTGGCGGGCCGACCATGATTCGCTCTGGAGCAAAGGGCGGGCGGATTGTAATTTGTGATACTAGCGATCGCGGACGAGTACTTGAGTGGTTGAAAGCAGGGGAGCCGGATAAAGAAGAATTTTTAAATAAATTACGAGCTAAATCGGAAATTCACATAGCCACGTACTGTGCACTTTCTGGGGAATATCACAGCCAAGAATTATATAAAAGTATTTTCGGAAAACGAATGCAAGAGCTAGCTTATGGTGAAAATGCGTATCAAACTCCAGCATTTTTATATCGTACTCATGGTGGCGGGGAAGACCCACTTGCTATAGTGAACTGGCAGCTCGTGGCGGGTAACCCTTTAAGCTATAACAATATTTGTGATTTAGATAGGATGCTCCAGACTATGACGCATATCGGCGCTGGTTTTGAAAAAAATTTCGCAAAAGTTCCGTGTGTCGCTATTGGGGCAAAACATGGTAATGCTTGCGGGGTGGGAGTTGGTGAAAATCCGACAGAAGCCGTAGATAAAATGTTGCAAGGAGACTTGCGGGCTATTTTCGGGGGCTCAGTAATGCTGAATTTTCCTGTGGATGAAAAGATTGCTGAGGAGCTCATTCATAAATTTTCACCTGAAGGCAAAGAAGGAACACAGAGACGTCTACTCGATATTGTTTCTGCTCCAGCATTTTCTCCCGAAGCGGTGGAAATACTTTCTCGGAAAAAGGGGAAGTGCCGACTTCTAGTAAATAAAAATATTGAAAAAGCTGGGCTACTCTCCCTAGATACAAAAAAAAGATTTCGTTATGTACGTGGAGGATTTCTTTTACAACCAAATTATACTTTTGTTCCCGAAATAAAGAATAAAGATGTCATTCTTGCTTGGGCCATAGGCTCTACTTCTAACAGCAATACTATAACTATCGTTAAAGACGGAAGGCTCTACGGTAACGGTGTCGGACAGCAGGACCGTGTCGGAGCAGCGAAACTCGCAATCTTCCGAGCTGACGATTCTCAAGCCTCGCTAGATGTTTTTGTTCAGGATCCTGCTTCGCAACGTCACCATTCACAAAATCATACAAGCGAGGCTAGTCTAAATGGCGCGGTAGCCTACAGCGACAGCTTTTTCCCATTTCCGGATGCTCCAGAGGTGCTCATCGATCGTGGGATAAAAACAATTTTCTCCACCAGTGGTTCTGTAAACGATGAAAAAATAATAGAACTTTGTAAATCTAAAAATGTAGAGCTTATTCTTATTCCAGACGCGGAAGGGAGGGGGTTTTATCAACACTAAAGAGAAGGTGGATAACTTTGTTTAACATATATGCTCGAAAGGAGTATTATTTGAGCATGAAAAAAATAACATTGTTTCTGGTCGCTTTTGTTTTTGTTTTTGGATTTTTTATAAATAACGTCAGAGCAGAGTCATATGGGACAAGTGGTGCGTATTACACAGGGGGTTCATCTGAACTTCTTTGTCCTAATGGGAAGACAGTTGCAAGTAATTGCACGACTCTTCCGGTAGGGGTTTCAACCGCAGGAACTAATCCTATAGAAATTTCAAGAATTGCTTGTTCTTCTTTTCCGTGTTTTTTTGATGGGAAAGCCATTACAAATACTTGGTCTACGGTAGATTCTTCGCCAACAAAAGTTTCTGCAAAATATCCATATGAATTTTCACTAAAACAAGCCACAAATGTTCAAATGGTATTGAGGTCAAATGTTTGGCCAAGTACTAAGGATGATGGGCATAAAAATATTATGTATGTCGAGTTAGATAAAAAAGTTGTATTTAAAGAATCAAAATCTTTTGAACAATATAATGCAGATGAAGCATCTGACAACACAATAGATACTATACAATTAGGAAAACTCTCAGCCGGAAAGCACTACATAAAAATTTATGCATATCCAGACCCAGAACATTTTATGTTTGATTGGTTTAAATTAGAATCTTCTGGGACAGTTTCGGCGGTATCTGCACCTGTCATCAGTGGAGTCAGTGGCCCTCAGTCTCTAAATACGAGCGAACAAGGCACTTGGAAAGTTTCGGCGTATTATAAAAATGGAAACGATTTGTATTATTATGTGACATGGGGTGACGAAGAAACGGGTTCTCATGTATCGGCCGCCAGTGCTCAAATACTTCGCCCTTCGCAAACAGCTACTTTCACACATAAGTACTCTAAGGACGGAACTTATACACCCACTTTCACGGTTATAAGCCCTAATACAATTCGTTGTGTTCAGGCTCCCTGCCCATCTAACGGAGGAAGCGCTCAAACAAGTCTCAGCGTGAACGTGGGAAGCGTAGTTTCAACTTCAAGCATCACCGTCCTTTCGCCCAATGGGGGAGAGAGTTGGAAAACTGGGACGACCCAGACCATAAAATGGAAAGATACATCACCGATGCCGACTTGTGTGGCTGACTTACCTTGTATAGATCCTTTTGTTTACGATGTCTCATTCGATTCTAATTCCGTTGCTTATGAAATTGCCAACGACGTCAGGGGATTTTCTTATAGATGGAATATTAGTGGCATACCCGCAGGAGTAGGCAAAATAAGAGTATGTCGTTCTGATGGTTCATATTGTGATACCAGCGATAGCTATTTCAAAATTACTTCAACGTCATCTGGGGCCAACACTGCCCCAGTAATAGTAGATTATCCTGCAGGTCAAGGTAGTGCCACGGTTGGATACCCTTTGACTCTAAGCTGGTCAGCTAAAGATGCAGATAATGATAATTTGGCTTGGTCTGTAAATTGGGGAGATGCTGGACCACAGGCAAGTGGAGCTTGTGCATCAACGGGCGACAAACATACTGGTACTGGCAATAATTGGTATTTTTCTTCCTCACATACATACAGACAAGCAGGCAAATACATAGTGACAGGATATGTGAACGATTGTTATGGTGGTAGCGATTCAAAGTCCTATACGGTATATGTTGATAGCGTAAGTATGCCAAACTCTGTCATCGTAGTTTCTCCAAATGGAGGGGAAAGTTGGGCTATGGGATCTCAGCAAAAAATTATCTGGCAAGATAATTTTCCCACTCCGGCTTGCTCCTCTGAAGCAGTTAATTGTTATGTGGAGCCTCAGTTGCCGAAATATTATGACGTAATTCTAGAAGACCTATCGTCATGTTACAAGGAATCTTGCTCTACTTTTGCATTGGCATATACAGTCAAGAGCCCGTACTATTGGACTGTTGGAAAATATGACGGAGATGTACGCAGTATTTCTGGCGGCTCTTACCGAATGAAGGTTTGCCAAGCAGGAACTTCAGTTTGTGACACGAGCGATAATTATTTCAAAATTACTTCTAGTATCACAGTGGTAAACACTCCACCAGAAATTACTACAAATAAAATACCCGCAGATATTGTGGCTAACGTGACTACTCCTTTTCTGTGGGCAGCCAAAGATGCAGATAACGACAATCTTTCTTGGAGCGTAGATTGGGGAGATGAGGGTCCACAAATGTCGGGAGTTTGCTCATCGACAAATGGTATACATACTGGAACAGGCCTAGGGTGGACATATAACACTTCACATACTTATCTAAAATCAGGTACGTATGTTGTTGTAGTTTATGTTAATGATTGTTATGGAGGGAGTGATTCAAGAAAGTTTTTTGTCACCGTTGCAGAGGGAACAGGAACTTCTCCAGTAGAAATAATACTAGGTGATGTCAATGCTGATGGGAGAGTGACGTGTGCAGACAATCAAATGATTTTAGATGCAGTTAGTGGACGCATTACCCTTACTGCTGATCAAAAAACTCGAGCAGATATGAATAAGAGCGGGCGCATCACAACATATGATTCCAGTCTTCTTTTGCAGAAATATAAATTGTCTTGTACTCTTTCTATTCCCGTTTCATCCGCTTCTAGTGTCCTTGGGGAAGAAGTCTTTACTTTCACTCAAAGGCTACAAAGAGGTTCACAAGGAGAGGAAGTAGCCGAGCTACAGAAGGTCTTGAGCAATTTGGGATATTACTATGGAGTTGCGGATGGTAAATTCGGAGCAAAGACTCAATCCGCTATAGTTAAATTTCAAAATGCAAATAATTTAGCTGACGATGGAGTTGTTGGTGCCAAAGTTCGAGAATTACTCAATAAATAGAACAATTATTGAAATTTAAACAAAAAGACCCCTTGTGGGGTCTTTTTGTTTTTTTCCCAAAGGTGTATAATTTAGCTATGAAAAAATTATCCCTTTTTAATGGAATTGTGTTGTTTGCTGTGGGGCTAGTAGCAATGACTCCACTATTTACTAATAAGATTTTTGCCCTCACAAGAGCAGTGGACGCATGTCCGCAAGCTTTTATATTAGAAGATTTTTCTGACAATGCTCCACCAACTCTTGCATATGTAAACAACCATACTATGACACTACGTGTTGGTGAAAGATATAGTGGAGTAGATGACGGCAATTCTCCTGAAAGAATTAGCCAAGTGTTGGCAAAACATAATCCCAAAGTTAGTGCTATTGATTCTCTCCCAGGAGGGCTTTCTTTGGCCCAAAAAGACATAACTTATGCATCAGGGCAATCAATTGATGCAGGACCATGGAAAAGAAGTTATGTAAGCGGAACTCCTTCAGCTACTGGTGAAACAAAAGTAAAAATTAGAGCTGATTTTACTTACAATGGCATGGCTTGTTCTGATACTGGATATATAAATTTTAAAATTCTTGCAAAATCCACCTACACTCCGCCAGCAGACCCAGTTTTCAGTCCTTCTCAAAGCACAAATGGGAAAATTCAATTTATAAAACAAGCTCTAAAAAACAAACAGAAAGATCCTAATGGCGAGGCAAGCATTCACAATATTTTAGCCATAAAAGATAAATTTGTAATAGACGCAGATTGTGGACAAGAACCCAACATGTGGATAGTAAAAGAAGACGGCTCCAAGATACTGTCTTCTTGGCACGCATGTCGGGACTCTGCACGAGGGGTGTGGGGTGATGTATATGCAGGACACGGAAGGATAAGTTCTGCGCTTAAGCTAGACTGGGGGAACCTAATATCAGGTGCTTTTATTCATGAAGTTCAAGGGGGAGGTCAAGGTGGAAGTTTATGTTTAGTAAAGGGTCCAAGCGGAGAAGCAGGAGATTGTGCCCAGTGGGCCCCTGGAGCATTTAACAATGCTGTTTATTATCAACTAAATGGATCAGGGGGAGCTGACTCGCTCGGTGTATCTCCAGATGGTGTCGGGTCAGAGTTTTATAATGCTGGTCTGGCTGTTTTGAAAAACAAAGTAGTTGCTTCACAGGGAGGGCGGATACTTACTTTACCAGGATGGAACAAGGGAAATTCTGTCGGGCTGCTTTTAGGGCCAGTTGTTGGATATGGAGACTTTTTAATTCAAAGAGAAGGAACGAATGATACAAATGGAGACTGGGCGGCCTACAGTGTTTCTTCTGATGGGGCAAAAACATTTGTGAAAAAATTGGGAGTAAAATACTCTGCCTCATATACTTACGATAATTCAGTCTGGCCTCCGCGGTTGGCGTTTATTGAATACACTGATTCCAAAACTCCAGTTACGATCAAAGTTTTTAACCAGAGTGGGCCTACTTTAGCGAAGACTCTTACCTTGCCAGCGGGAGCTATTAGTTCTGGTGCAATAAGGTTAGGAGGGAGAGCTTCTGAAAAAGCTTATCAGGTGGCAGTTTGGGGAGATTATGTATTGTTTGTGGCGCCAAAGGTTACGGGTTCTTATATAAGTGCAGGAGGCGCTGCTTTAAGTACATATAAAATTACCCTTGAACTTTGGAAGGATGGACAAAAAGTTGATAGCATGGTGGTTCTTCCTGATGGGTTTAACACTTTAAACATTTTAGAAATTTCTCAAAACGGATATGTTGCTACCAGATATGAAAAAGACAATGCAGTTTATATTTTTAAATTAAATGTAACTTCTGGTGGGTCTTTAAACAACCCAGCAATACCTCCAAACCCCAACCCTAATCCTAACCCAGCTACTCCCGGAACATGCAATGCTTCAATATCATTTGATAAAACAAGTGTAGCTTATGGTGGTTCTGCCACGGAAACCTGGGCTATAGACGGAGCAGATGCAGGACAGGTGTATGGAGATTGTGGTGGGGGAGCAACTCAAATATCCGCTGGTCCAAAGTCTTACACCTTCAATAATCTTACAAAGACTACAACTTGCAGAGTTTACGGAAAAATAGGTGGAGAAGAAAAATGTACTGCGAGTGCGACGGTGATAGTGGGAGAGAAGCCAGCAGGCAATCAAACGCCCACTGACGGAGCAAGAGATGGCAACGGAACTAATTCTGTTGATTATGTTGCAAACTCTTATACCGCTAATGCTGGTTCTTATGATTTCGGTAGTACCAATCTCCGTCAAGGAAGCTCTGGAGAGTCAGTACAAAACTTACAAACATTCTTAAATGCTACTACAGACTCTAGCTTAGAAGTTGACGGGAAAATGGGTCCAAAAACTACAGCCGAAGTAAAAACATGGCAAGCAGAAAATGGCTTGGTTTCTGACGGCATTGTCGGACCTAAAACTAAAGAGAAAATGAATGCGATGGCGTATTGATTTTTTCTAGGAAAGTTCTACAATGGGTGAATGGAAATTCTAGGCAAAATATTAGGGTCTTCGGCTCGGGTAAAAATCATGAGACTTTTTCTGCTTAATCGAGGCACGTATTTTACTAGTAAAGACGTATCAAAGAGGAGTCGGGTTAACATGGATGTAGTTCGCCGAGAGCTCAAGATGCTTTCTTCTGTCAATTTTATCAAAAAGAAATCTTTAGCATCTCTAGATTGGGCATTTAATTCCGGGTTTAAATATATAGGAGAATTTGAAGATTTATTGCTTAGCTCAGGGACATTAAGTAATGAAGAAATTCTAAGTAATTTTAAAAAAGTAGGCCGAGTAAAACTCGTAGTGATTTCTGGCGTATTCATCAAAAACCACGATAGCCGCGTAGACTTACTCATAGTAGGGGACAAACTAAAAAAGAAGAGGATAGAAGACGGAGTCCATAAAATTGAGGCGGAGATAGGGGTGGAGCTTACTTACGCTATTTTTGAAACAAAAGACTTTATTTATAGGCTAAATATGTACGACAAGCTAGTTCGAGACATCTTAGACTATCCTCACGAGGTGGTTCTCCAGTCCAAGGAGTTATCCACACAAGCCCTTAAAAAAGCTTAAAAGCTAGGCTGTTTATTGATACAATATAGGTATAACTTTTATAAGGTCGAAATCCCGACGGTAAGTCGGGATCCCGATGAAACGTCGGGACTTAGTAAAGTATTATTATTAATGAGCGTCGCGCCGAAAGGACTTACGCGACGTGATTTGCAAAATCAATTATGAATACATTTGGTTTAGATACATGGGGATCCGTGTTTACTCAATCATATCAGAGCTTGTGGTGGAATTTTGTTCAATTTACCCCAAGGCTTTTGGTAGCAGTTGTATTTTTCGTGGTCGGTTGGGTTTTAGGTTCTTTGATTGCGAAAGCTATTGAACAAGTTTTCGGTAGTTTGAAGATAGATAATGTTTTTAAATCTGTCGGAGCAGACAATTTCTTTAGAAAAGCAGGGATGAACCTAAACTCTGGATATTTTGTAGGACAAGTCGTAAGATGGTTTGTAATAATCGTCTTCTTGCTTCCTTCATTAAATCTAGTAGGTTTGACCGAAGTTTCTGCCTTCTTGACTGAGAGTGTTCTCGGATTCTTACCTCAAGTTATAATCGCAGCTTTTGTTTTGATAATCGCTGCTGTTGTTTCTGAAGGTCTTTCAAGTACTGTACTAGCTACAGCTAAAGCTATGAACCTCAGAGCAGCAAATATGCTCGCAACAGTAGCAAAATATGCTGTCTGGGTATTCGCTTTCATTATTGCCCTTGGCAAACTAGGCCTCGGTGAATACATGAGTGTTTTGTTCTCTGGAATTATCGCTATGCTTGCGCTCGCAGGAGCTCTCGCATTCGGCTTGGGTGGGAAAGATGCAGCTTCTCGCTTTATCTCAAAGATAGGCGAAGAGGTTCATCACGGATAAATTAAATCTGTAAAATATACGTTTTAAGCAAAAATGCCCCTTAAGGGGCATTTTTGCT
Source organism: Minisyncoccota bacterium (assembly GCA_041665925.1). Lineage (GTDB taxonomy): Bacteria > Patescibacteriota > Minisyncoccia > Phycocordibacterales > UBA9973 > UBA9973. The sequence continues at coordinate 1,463 of JBAYHW010000008.1, read as the reverse complement.
TTTAGGGGGACAAAGGATTATGCTTGATATATGAAAACAAATAAAGGTTTTATCATGCCGGTATTTTTAGGAGTAATTGTTTTACTCATAGTAGGTGGCGGTATATATATTTATCAAAACAAAAATACAGAAACGTTGGTTACTACTGACAATACGGAGCAAGCTGATATAGTTCAACCAGAGATAAGCAATAACGCCTCAAACGACATCTCAAAATTTAAAACGTATACAAGTAACAAACAAGGATATAGTTTCCAATATCCTGAAAAATTATCCTTATCTGCTTCGGGCGATGTTGTAAATCTTTCCCATAGTATTCCTTTTGAAAACTACGACGGGGGGTGTGATATGAAAGGTGATGCTGAGCTTTCTAAAACTTTGCAGGATTTTGGCTTAGCTATTAAAGTTGTGGCTGGGGGAATGAACCCACCTTATGTGGACGGAACTTATTCAAAGGGTGCACTAAAAGGACAATGGGCATATATGGGAGCGGAGGGCTGCGGGGTAACTACTTATTATTTTCCAGCGACTGAGAATAGAACACTACTAGTTACCCAAAATCATTTACAGGTTTTATCTAATAACGTTACCCAAGAAGTAAAAGCAAAAGTGTTAGCTGTACCAGGAGTAATATCCTCAGAGGAATCGAAAGTTATACTGGATCAAATTCTTTCCACATTTAAATTTACCAAAACTTCAGATACTTACACTTACAAAAATCATGGATTTACTATCGAGCTGCCGAAAGGGTTTGTGCCGAAAGAAGAACAAGCTGAAGGAGGCCCCTGGACAACTATTTATTTACCCGATAACTTCCATATGAAGTATATTTCCGATTATTCCTTTTACGAAAAATATGAATTGCCAAACTATTCTTATCAGCGAGACGAAAAAATAGGTGAAACCACCTTTAAGTTTTATAGAATTCCAAACGACGATGCGGGATTCTATCTGTTTAGACAAGGTAATGTTGGGTATGAGTTCAGCTTGAATGATATTATGGGGTACCAGCTCAAAGAGCTTTTGAAGACATTTCATTTCGTCGGCTGGGCTCAGAATTAGCAAAAAAGATGTCCCCAGTTTACCCACATAAACTATATTTGACATAGTAATGACCTTCGTATATACTCATTTAATCGGTATGAATATTACAAGAAACAGTTTAAAAGGCAGGCCCTAGCAGACTTTTCTTTTGTCTGTGTGAGCCGCCTAAAAGGCGGTTTTTTTGTTCAAAAGTCAGGACGGAATGACACTTTGAAAATTTAATTTCTGTCGGGTAGCTTATGTCATAGTACATAGGGTCTTTTCGAACCCAGGCAGAAAAAAGCCAAAAAATATTTTAGTAGCGAGCGGTCGTGAAAAGATATTCTGTTTAATTTTGGCTTTGTTTTTCCGCTGAGATAAAAATCAGCGGTTTGTGATTTTCAAATTTCTTAACAGGAAATTTAAGGGCGTACGGTGGA
>JBAYHW010000007.1:0-40022 GCA_041665925.1 Minisyncoccota bacterium | reverse complement strand
CATTTCAAAAAATGAAAGATGGCGCTTGTCTCCTATGTCATCCAGGTCACCTGTACGTACGCATTTCTGAATATTAGCAATTCTTTTTCCCATCGGATGTTCTTGCCCAAGTAAATACGGCACTAGAGGCTGCATACCTGCAGTATTGAACAAAACCGAAGGGTCGTTCTCGGGTACAAGCGAAGCGGAAGGAATTATTTTGTGTCCTCTTTTTTCAAAAAATTTTAAGAATTTTGACCGTATTTCATCAGATTGCATACTAATTTTTAGGTTGTTCAGCTTCCCCGGAAATTATTCTAATAGGTTTTTCAACTATGTTTACAACTGTTAAAACTAAAAGCACCATTACTGTAGCGATAGAAGCTAATCCGTAAAATCCTAGCCCAGCAGCCATACCTATACCTGCTGTAACCCAAAGTCCTCCGGCGGTAGTAAGCCCAACTAGGCGTGAATCACGAAGAATGATAGATCCCGCTCCCAAGAAACCTATTCCAACTATCACCTGAGAAGCTATTCTCGTAGGATCAAAACCTCCGACACTGGAATACTTTATTGCGATCATTTCAGAAATTATTACAAACACTGCTGCCCCCATGGAAACCAAGGCATGAGTCTTCATCCCCGCTTCCTCTTTTTTTAAAAGCCTCTCCGCCCCTATCAAGAGCCCGAGTACCATCGCTAAAGCTAACCTAATAATTATTTCACCATTTTGTGCAAAAAATTGAGTCATAGACATATTATATAACGAGCAGTATAAAAAGGAAATGCCTTATTTATTATTTACTCTAATTTTTCTTCGTTACTAGAGTTTGTAGCAGGAACATTAAACTCAAGTAATTTCATCTGACCTTCATACTCATAAACATCACCATCAGTAATGATAAATAAATCATACGGCTCGGCATTATCTTTTTTATCATTTATTACAAAACTTCCGTTTCCTTCAATTACGAGATAAGCCCTGGTAGCATTTTTAAGTTTTGTCTTATAATGACGCGTGACGCAATTTACCATAAGAGCATTGAATCCTTTATCTTTACCTTCTAAATATTTATTCCCATTGAAATCTCCTCTGTCAAAAAATTTTGCCTGATTTAATGAAATTTTCATAATTTTATTGAAATGTTATTTTTAAAAGATTCTTATTTGATTAAAATTCTTACCCGATAAACCTTTTATTGATATTGGTTCCCACGTAAATTTTTGTTTTTCTATTTGTGATGGTGAAAGAACGTATTCTATGAAACTTTCGTTCGTTTTTCTTAATCCCCCTGCCCCGGGCCAAAATTTTGCCACAGAAGTTTTCGTGGTACCGACAGCAACGCAATTATCCATTGAAGTACAGAAGACTAAAATTTTCTCTTTCGAACGGTTGTAAGCACGTCTACGACTAACTGTATAGTAAGATTGATGAATTAATTCAACTTTTTCTCTCCATAATGGATCTGTATCTTGGTTGGGTTTTAATTTAACATTCATTTCTACCATACGCTTCGAACGATCATCTAAAACAGGCAATCCCCCTAGATCTGTCTGCATCTTCTCTATCTTATTTTTTAGATCTTCTTCAAACTCTTCTGGGGTGTAATATGAGCTAACGGGGGTCATGGTAAATTTAAAATTTTCTGGTAAGTAACTTTTTAAAAAATCAATGATCATTTGGAAACTTTTTGCATAACTTTCCGTATCACTTTTAGGAATATTATTCATACGTTCGACAATCACATCATCAGAACTAAAATCAAACCATACCCCAGGTTTATAAACATCTGTAATAGGTTTTAACCACTTAGCAAAATAGATGAGGGTAAACAATTCTGCCCAATCCACTTCTGGGGCTTCTTTTAACCGCCATAATTTGTAACCACCAAATGGCCAAATAAATTTAATTGGTAGATCGTGTTCAATACTATTTTCAATGGCCCCTTTAATGTGTACTAAATAATCTACGGGGGTAACGCTAAATTTCCTGAACTTTTTTGACATTATGGTTTTGAAAATAAAATCCTTTAATTCTGTTTTAGAAGAAAAATTCTCTACTTTTCTATCAGTAGATTTCAACTCCCACAGCTTGTGCTCAATAAATTCTTTTGCTCCCATGAGATGTGGGTAGGAATCGAACCTACGATTACCCCTTGCGGAAGCATGCCTTACCACTTGGCTACCACATCAACTAAATAGTAGCATAAAGTTAGTTTTAAGAAACCACCCCACCACCCAAGCAAACGTTGTTATGATACACAACAATAGACTGTCCAGGAGCGACCGTAATTGGTTTATTAAAAATAATTTCTGCCTTATTTTTTGAAAGAATTTTAACCCGGCAAGGCAAAAATTCTCCATGATAACGAATTTGTGCTGTATAATTCTTCTTCTCGTTTGGAATTTCAGTAATCCAATTTGTATTTTGAATTTTTATGTTTTCCTTACTACTACGATATATCGTAGTGTAAGAATTCTTGTCTTGTGAGACCACTAAAACATTTTTCTTAATATCTTTACTGACTATATAGTATCGGCTGTCGTTTGGTCCTTTCTTTGTAATAGTAAAACCATGCCGTTCGCCTAGAGTATGAAATACTACTCCATCATGAAAGCCCACCTCTTCTCCTTGGGTATTTAAAACTTTACCCCTTTTTTCTTTTATATAGTGCTTTAAGAATTCTTTCAAATCCACGGTGCCAAGAAAGCATATCCCCTGACTATCTTTCTTTTCCGCCACGGGTAGGTTGAATTTTTTGGCAAGCTTGCGGACTTCTGATTTTTTTAAATTGCCAACCGGGAAAATAATTTTTGAAAGTTGTTTCTGGTTTAGAGTCCATAAGAAATAACTTTGATCTTTCGAAGGGTCTTTGTTGCGTAGTAAATATAGTAAAAATGAATCCGTGTCGGAGCCCACTTGTGGGTAAAGCGGCGAATTTTTACTATATTTGCGAAGTGCAGCATAGTGCCCAGTAGCCACAAAGTCTGCCCCCATAGCTAATGCCTTTTTCAGAAATGCCCCGAACTTTACCTCTTTGTTGCACATCACATCTGGGTTCGGAGTTCTCCCCGCCCTATATTCACGAATCATATAATCCGCAACTTCTTTCTTGTATACACTTTCTAGATCAAAAGTTAAAAACGGAATATCTAAATACGCCGCCACCCGCATAGCATCGCGCCTCTCCTCTTCTTCATTGCATTTTAAAAAGTCTGGGTGCCAAGTTTTAATAAAAACTCCCACGACTTCATGCCCAGCTTTATTTAGTAAGGCTGCAGAGACAGCACTATCTACTCCGCCGGATAGCCCTACAAAAATAACCTTTTTCTTCATAAATAAACCTTACAATTCAAGCAGCTTTTTGTAAAGCTCGAATGTGGCTCGGGCGTCAGATAAAGCAGTGTGAGCCTTTTCATTCTTTATATTAAAACGAATACATAATTCTCGTAAAGAAAAATGTTCTAATGCTGGGTCACGGTGTAACTTCGCCCAGGCCACAGAAATTGTATCCAGCTTATGGTAATGCATCATATTTTTTATTTCGGTTTTATTGAAAGCATATTCCAGAAACCCTGCATCGAAGGCTACATTGTGCCCCACCATGATGCAATCCTTCGTTTTTAGAGCCACCATCTCCATAGCCTTTTTTAATGGAAGAGCATCTACCCAGTCTTCTTCATTGTAGTGACAAACTTTCAGAGCCACGGGGTCAGCGCTTTCTATGTGTTCTGGTTTTATTTTAACTTCAAATTCTTCTATCAGCTCCAGATCTTGGTTCGTTAAAACAATACCTATTTCAATAATTTCATTAAGCCTTAAATTAAGCCCAGTGGTTTCTATATCTATAAAAGCAAAATTGTGTTTTCTCATGGTATTTTTATTTTAAATATTTTTCTACATTCATCCTATGTTCCGAAAAACTTTTTGCATAATGAATTACGCCTTCTTTATCATGAAGATAATAAAGATATGCCGATTTTTGTGGGTGAATAGAAGCTACAATAGATTCCATCCCTGGATTGCCTATGGGAGCTTTGGGTAAACCTCTAGTCTTATACGTTTCCATTGCTGCGTCCACCTGGAGAGCCATGCCAATAGAAATTCTTCTCCATAAAATCCCAGCAATGATTCCTCGGTCATTGTCCCCTTTGGCTTCTCTTTCGATGATAGATGCCATTATAATTATATCCTTTTCTGTTTTATGAGATGCTTTGATTTCTGGCAAAAGTGGGGTGATTTTTTTAGTAAAATTAGCCCGCATAGAATTGATTACATCTACTTCGTTGTCAGTAGTTAAGAAAAAATAAGTATCCGGGAAGAGATATCCTTCAAGCTCTTTTGTCTGAGTTAAAAAATTCTCTTTATTAAAATTCGGTAAAGATAAAGCGAAGGTGTCTCCTATCTGATTTCTATCAAAACCTTCCGGAATAGTTACAGAAACTGGGGCCATGTTGTGTTCTCCTTTAGAGATTCTTCGAGCAATGCTGTAGACTGGAAGCTTGTTTGCGAAATAATAATTGGTCGAAATAATTCTTTTTTCACGTCCCAAAAGTATCACGAATGCTTCGAATGCAAGACGGGAACGAATAATTTTTCCCTGTTTTAACTTTAGCGACACCCCGCGCAAGCTAGACTTAGGTTCTATTTTTATAGTAGTCCCAACTGGGAAATCAAACGGCGGACTAAAAAACACAGAGTAAAAAACAAGAAAAAATAGAAACCCGCCCATCAAGTAATAATGATTTTTTTGCATTTTATATAGGTAAATTCGTAGGAGGAGAAGCTTCTTTAGATTCAATACGCTCAAGAGTAGGCACGCGCATAATCTGGCCAGGAAAGTGCCATATAGTAGCAAGCTCTTCCACGTTTAAAACAAATGTTTCGTGGTGAAAATATACTGGATAAAAAATAGAGTCGAGAGGCCAAGGAATAGTGTGCTTAGAGAAAAGGTGGTGTCTTAAGGGAAGGTGGAAAAAGGCGCGCTCTCTATATTCGTGAAGCATTCTGTCTGCCAAAAGCTGAATAGTCTTTGTAGAAGCTGGGAAAAGTCCGCTGAAAGCATCTGCCTGCGTAGAATTTATACGTAAGAGCCCATTACAATCTGGACGGGCAAACTGACGAAAAATTAGACGAATGTTGCGCCTGCTGCTCATATCGAACACTTCTTTTTTAGCCACATACATAATTCTGACCCCAGTGTCAAAGCCAATTTTCCCAGTCTTCGCAGCCATAGCTTTAATATTGTTATCTAGAAATCCTGGCGCACGAATTTCTAGAGAGTATTTCCCCGGCTCAAGTGGGTTAGGATGAAAACGAGTATAAGGTTTCAACATTCTTTCTACTTCCAGTCTTGCCTCAGTGTCCCACCAATGTTTTCCAAAAATTGTTCCCTTCGTATGATATTGTTTCTTGGATGGAGTAACAACAATCTGCATCCACATCTGTTCTCCTTTTTTAATGGATCCGAAGAGTTCCACTATTGGAGACACTGGATCAACTTTATATTCTTCTTTTGGATCTTTATCTAAACCGAAATCAACATATGTTTTCAGTGGGTATGCTTCTGGTCTTTGTAATTTAAATTCACAACCCCACCCATTCCAATCACTTTTCGCAGATATTCCGTCCACCGCCAAAGTATAATCTTCGACAGCTTTAACTTGTGCCTGTGGGTATTGTGCATACATTTGTGTTTCTATTAAACCTCTTAGACGCGTCGGTGTCCGAATATAAAAATGCACATTGCCATCAATGGAGGCAATCTCAAGTGAAAACCAAAACCAAACAGCTCCCTGCCAATACTCTTCCATCCCTCCCTTAAAACTCCAGTGATAAAGCGCATTGGTTATAAAAAGCTCCATAGCTTTCGGACTACGTAGAACTTCGCGTGGCGGAACAATTTCAAGTAAAATAAAATCTATTCCGGAAATAAAATCCTGCTGTATGTAGTGAACCCACATTATCCAAGTAATCCGCCCAAGAAAAACCAACCCAATTAAAGGAAGGATAAATCTTATAACACTGTAATGCATATCGTAAATAAAAAGAAGATACGCAGCAACTACAGCTACAATCCAAGCGAAATACTCTATAATGAATTCTTCGATAATATCTAGAATACTTTTAGGAGCACTTTTTTTTGCCTCAGCCATACATCTATTTTAATATAGAAACATGAAAAAGACTAGCATTTGAGCCTGAAAAATAAAGGAAGGTGGAGAACTAAGCTGCAACGTAAAGCCCAGATTTGTTCTTTTTAAAATATTTCGGATTAGCTAAGTTTACTAGAATTGTGTTTTTCTTAAAGTACCTTTCTTTCATTACTCGTTTGACTACTTCATCTTTAGAAAGTGATCCTTCCTTTTTAAGAATATCTTGGATAACTTCACGGGCAATACCAGCTTTATACCCCCATTCAGCAAGAGCATACATTCCCCTACCTACTAATACAAAACGAGAGTCTTTAATAAGTTCATTGTGACAAGTAGCATAGTGAGTTTTCTTTCCGAATGTTTTAGAGATAGCATCGGCTACTTCTTTAAAGTGCATAGGCGAACCATGTCGGCGCATTACTAAAAAAGCATAATCTTTTACTCCACGTGTACGAATATTCGGAGAAGAAGCTTTACCCCATTCCCCTAATCCGTTCTTGGCAATAGACTTAGACATAGAAAGCCATCTCTTGGCAATTTCCTCGTCTCGGTACTGCTCGGCTAAATCTTTCATCTGATCAAAAAACTTTTTAATCATTTCGGTTTCTGGAACAAGATCTTCGTCTTTAAGACTTGTGTATAGTTTTCGTAAAGCCTCATGAACTTTATCTGTCATTGAGTCATCTACACTCCAACGAGTGTGGAAATGGTCATCCTCACGATGCTTCTTAAAAGAATCCCCCAGTACCATGAAAAAATGAATATGGTTCTGGGTAGCAGGATCTTTAGAAATGTATGGCAAAAATTCATGCTCAGCAACGATTGACCCTAGTTTGTGCATTAATTGCTTGAGCTCATCGAAAACCGCCTGTTCAGCTTTATAGGCATCGGATTTTTTTATTAAATTTAGCGCCGCATCTTCAACTTGGCGAACACGCTCTCTGGTAATGTTATATTTCTTGCCGATTTCTTCCAGAGTTTTCCTTTCTCCGTCTGTGGTCAAACCAAAACGATTCATGATCACGTCAGATGCACGAGTTTGCAAATGTGAAGTGATTTTTTTAGTTATTTTTTTTGGTTTGAAAGATATCGTTGCCATATTCTTATTATTATATCATTAATTGTTTTTCGTTAAATTTTTTTTCTCTATTATCTTTTAGATTTTACTCTATCAATCTCAGTCAGATATCTTTTACGTAATCGCACGGACTTTGGAGTGACTTCCAGATATTCATCATGATTCATAACTTCAAGTCCTCGTTCAATACTCAAAATAAAAACAGGATTTAAGGTGATAGCTTCATCTGTTCCAGAAGCTCGCATGTTGGTTAGTTGTTTTCCTTTGGTTGGGTTCACAGACATGTCTTCCCCTTTCAAAACGTTCCCTACAACCATACCTTCATACACCTCGGTCCCGTGCTCTATATATAATATACCACGTTCTTGTAAATTTGCAAGAGAAAAGGCTACCGCCTTACCGGCAACCATAGAAGTCATAGATCCATACTCTCTTTTCTTGATTTCGCCAGCATATTCTTTAAATCCAGTCACGCGAGAAGACATGATACCCTCTCCTTTAGTATCTATAATAAAACCGCTTCTATAGCCGAGAAGTCCTCGGGTCGGTATATCAAAAATTACTCTTGCCACACCATGCTTTTCAGTCATATCCTTCATAATACCTCGTCTTTTGCCTATCTTTTCAATGACTGCACCTGAGAATTCCATAGGCACATCAATCACCAGTTCTTCGTATGGCTCGGTCTTAACCCCATCATGCTCCTTAATGATAACTTCGGGTTGAGATACTTGCATTTCGAAACCTTCACGACGCATGTTTTCAAGCAAAATAGCTATATGCAGTTCTCCCCGTCCATACACTTTAAAGAATGACGGCCCCATATTGTTCTCGCCTTGATCTGGAGAAAAGTCCACCTTAAGCCCAACGTTTATTTCTAATTCTTTTTCTAATCTTTCTTTGATTTGTCTTGAAGTAACAAATTTACCTTCACGTCCCGCAAACGGAGAATCATTCACTAGGAAATTAAGAGAGAGCGTCGGCTCATCAATAGCGATATGTGGTAGTGGCTCTAAACTCTCATCATCGCAAACAGTCTCTCCAATATAAATATCTGGGATCCCCGCAAGAAGGACAATGTCTCCAGAAGTGGCGGATTCTACTTCTTTTCTGTTTATTCCTTCAAATGAAAAAAGTTTAGTAATTTTTCCTTTTCTAGTACCATTCTCTCCTTTCACGAATACCTGACTTCCTGAAGATATTTTCCCAGAATAAATTCGAGCCACGGCCATACGCCCCAAGAAATTGTCATAACCTAAATTGAATACCTGAGCCGACATAAGTTCGTCTTCATTCTTGGACGCAGGTGGCACTTTTTCTAGAATCAAATCCAAAAGCGGAGATAAATCTTTAGAATCATCTCCTAAATTTCTAAATGCTTTACCTTCGCGACCAATAGCGTAAATAGTTTCAAAATTTGCTTGTTCATCGTTAGCTCCCAATTCAAAAAATAATTCTAAGACTTCTTCGTGAACTTTATGGGCGTTAGCGGCTGGTTTGTCTATTTTGTTTATGACCACGATCGGCTTAAGTCCAAGCTCTAAAGATTTTTTTAACACAAACCTTGTCTGTGGCATAGGCCCTTCTGCAGCGTCAACCAGCAAAAGCACAGAATCAATAGCTCGCAAGACACGCTCTACCTCAGAACCGAAATCCGCGTGCCCAGGAGTATCTACTATATTTATCTTAGTATCTTTATATACAATTGAAGTATTCTTAGAATAAATTGTAATTCCTCGCTCTTTTTCTAGGTCATTTGAATCCATTGACACTCCTTCATCTTGCAAGCCACCATTTTGCTTCATCAAAGCATCAGTCAAGGTAGTCTTGCCATGGTCCACGTGCGCTATTATTGCTATATTTCTAATTTCCATAAATTAAGTTGGCGTTTCAAACAAAAAAGCCCTAAGGCCCTTTTGTAATACATTTTATAATAACATAGTTTTATCTAAACTACAAGTTTTTTGATGAAAAAGATGCAAAAAATATGATTTTATGGTATTTTAGATACACGCGTCGGTGGTAGAGTGGTCAATTACAACAGACTGTAAATCTGTCGCCTTCGGGCTACGAAGGTTCGAATCCTTCCCGACGCACAAAAAAAATCTAAGCTGAGGATTTTGCTCGCACGTTGATAGTGCTCTTAATTTTGCCTTTTTTAGTTTCGATCAATATCTCATTATTTTTAACAGAAACGAGAATAGCATCTCCTTTTTTAACTCCATTTGAAATTATATGAGAAGCTACAGGGTTCAAAATTTTATTTTGAATTAGTCTGTTTATTGGTCTTGCGCCGTAATGCGGATCATAGCCTTCTTTCGCGAGATACGACAAGGCCTCTTCGGAAATTTCAAAACGAATTCCTTTCGCTGTGAGACGATCCACGACTACTTTAATTCGTAAATTCACTATCTCTTTTATTGCTTCAGGAGAAAGAACGTCAAAGACAATAGTCTCATCTAGTCGATTCAGGAATTCTGGACGGAAATTTTCTTTAAGTGCTTCCATGACTTTTTCTTTCATATTGCTATAATCTTGAGTCGCAGAGTTATTAGAAAATCCAATTGATTCCATTTTTTCTACGAATTGTGAACCGATATTACTGGTCAAAATAATTATTGTATTTTTAAAATTCACAACTCGCCCCTTACCGTCAGTTAGTCGGCCTTCATCTATAACCTGTAGAAGAACATTAAAAACTTCTGGATGAGCTTTCTCAATTTCGTCAAAGAGTATAACCGCATACGGACGATGCCGCACGGCTTCGGTGAGCTGACCTGATTCATCATACCCCACATACCCTGGTGGAGAACCTATGAGTTTCGACATAGAGTGGCGCTCCATGTACTCAGACATATCCACACGGATAATCGCACTGTCATCATTAAACATAAATTGCCCAAGCGCTTTCGTAAGCTCTGTCTTTCCAACTCCTGTCGGACCTAAAAAGATAAAGGACCCGATTGGTCTGTTTGGATCTCCTATCCCTGCCCGAGAACGACGAATAACATCCGCCACTCGTTTAATAGCGTCATTTTGGCCGATAACTCTTTTCTCCAATTCTTGCTCCATTTTTTCTAGTTTCTCTCGTTCTTCTTCTAGCATTTTTGTAAGAGGTATCCCCGTCCAGCGCGCTACAACTTCGGCGATATCCTCAGTGGTAATTTCTTCTTTTAAAATTCTACGAGATTTTTGTAATTTCTTTAGTCTTGCGAGTTTGACGTCTAATTCTTTTTTAAGCGTAGGAATTTTCCCGTAGCGAATCTCTGCGGCGCGGGATAGGTCTGACTTCATTTCTGCATCTTCGGCTTCTAGGCGAATACTCTCTAATTCTTTTTTAACAGCTCTGATTTCTACTACGATAGCTTTCTCGTTTTGCCATTTTAATTCAAGTTCTTTTGTTTTCTCTGTTAAATTACCTATTTCTTTATCTATTTCTTTAATTCTATTTTTAATTTCTTTTTGTTTATTTTTGGATTCTCCGGACGAAGAGTTAATTTCTTTTTTTAACGCTTCTTTCTCAATTTCTAAGCGCATGGTCTTTCTATTCGCCTCCTCTAGGATTGGCGGCTTATTCTCTAGCATTATTTTCAAGGATGAAGAAGCTTCATCTATCAAGTCCACTGCCTTATCTGGCAAAAATCTATTAGTTATGTAACGCGCCGAGAGATTCACTGCAGAAATTATGGCATCGTCGGTAATGCGAATACCATGAAATAATTCATATCTCTCTTTTAATCCACGTAAAATTGCAATCGCATCTTCTACAGAAGGTTCGTCTATGTAAACAGGCTGAAAACGTCTCGCTAGGGCTGGATCTTTTTCTATGTGTTTTTGATATTCTCGCAACGTCGTCGCGCCAATGGCTCGCAGTTCCCCGCGTGATAGTGCTGGCTTCAACATATTTGACGCATCCATAGTCCCCTCGGCCCCTCCGGCGCCAACGATAGTATGTATCTCGTCGATGAAAAGAATTATCTTACCATCAGAGCGCTCTATTTCTTTCATGATTCCTTTCAACCTTTCTTCGAATTCTCCGCGATACTTTGTCCCCGCAACGAGCAAGCCCAAATCAAGAGACACTAATTCTTTCTCTTTTAGAGATTCTGGCACATTGCCTTTAGTAATGAGTTGAGCGAGCCCTTCTACTACAGCGGTCTTCCCTGTCCCCGCTTCTCCAATTAAAATTGGATTATTTTTAGTTCGACGAGACAGTATCTGCATAATGCGAGTGATTTCATTATCTCGTCCAATAACAGGATCCAATTTATCTTCTTTGGCAAGTTTAGTTAAATTTCGAGTATATTTTATCAATAGTTTAAATCTCTTCGGCTCAGAAACATCTGTAATATTTTGACTGCGTAGTTCTTCTAAAACTTTCATAACTTGATCTTTATGAATTCTAAATCGCGCAAGGGTCTCCCTTGCTTCGCTGGTAACTTCAAGAATAGCAATGAATAAATGTTCAGTAGAGACAAAATCATCTTTCATGTATTCTGCAAGTTTCGCTGACTGCTCTATAACTTGGGCTAGGTCAGGGTTCAAATATATTTGATACGATGGTGAAATAGTACTGTGTGATTCTGGCAACTCAATTAATTCTAGAACTGAATCCGTAAGCAACATAGTATCAATTTCCAATTTATCTAAAATCGAATTTACCATGGATTCGTCCTGAAGAAGCAAGGCAGCCAGTAGGTGCAGTGAAGAAACGTGGTTCACCCCACGCTCAATTGCCAGCTCGTGGGCTTTCTTTATGGCATCTTTTGCTTTAGTTGTAAATTTATTTAATGGAGGCATATTTATAGTATATACTACGTGTCAAGAAGCAAAATTATTGCGCCTTGGGTAGGTTTAATGCAGTAAATGCATCAATAATAGTTTTGATTGCAGTAAAGTTATTCAAGTCATTAAAAAGAGCTATTCCGAGTGCTTCTCCGTCTAGATTAATGACGAGCCCCCCAGCATTTGATTTCGTAACATTGATATCCACTCTTTTATTTACTTCAAAAATTGAGGATGAAATATTTCCACCGAACACTAGAACTTTCTGCCCTACTTTCATTTTATCTAAATCTCCAGATACGGGAACGGTAAAAGAAAGTTTACTTTTTTCATCTAGCGGAGCCCCAATTTTCAAAAATGAAAATCCAGCTTTATCTGTGGCCACAAATTCCGCTCTGAATTTACCGCTATCATTTTTTACATAATAAACTCCAGCGCCAGGAACCATCGCCGCATCAGCAACAATAATTCCGTTTTCAACAGAAATACCAAATCCTCGCCCAGCGGAAACTTCAGCTGGACCACCATTCATATCCACTCCATCTTTAGTAATTGCAAAAACAGCTGTTTGATTCTTGGCAATTGCATCGACAACCAAATCTTCTTCCTTGATTATAACTGTCTGGGTCTTCCCCTCTACTTGTTGAATTTTTTCAATAGTTTGCTGCACCACACGATTTACTGGAACGGTAAAAGAAGCAGGGGCTTGTTGCATCAGCGTCACTGTGGTTATACCCGTAGCAATCGAAGTCACGAAGGAAAGCAAGACTGCAAGCAGTATCAATTGCGATTTATTTAAATCTTTAATATCCATCCCGTACGAAATTCTATTATACTAGTAAATTGACCTATCCCTTATACAAAACTTCATTAGAAAGATTTCGTACGGGATCCATACCCTAATCATACCACTTTTTTAGTTTTTGCAAAATTTTAGTTAGAGATTTTATCGTGTAGTCTATGTCGCTTTTTTTAGCATCTTTTCCAAGAGAAAAACGCAGACCACCAATTTCTGGATCCGACTTAGGGCTAAGTGCTTCTATAACATAAGAACCTTCTGCCCGAGAACTTTTACAAGCACTTTTTGAAGAAGCCATGATCCCTCGCGCAGAAAGCTCTATCACTAAAAGGTCGCTCGGGATCGAGGGAATTGTTATGTTTATATTATTGGGCAATCTATTTTCTAAATCACCATTAATAGCCAGCTTAATAAAATTTCTTTTTGTGAACGGTTGACGTTGCGTGGCAGGAAATCCTGAAGAAAAAGAAATTTTATTAAGCTGTTGGAAAAAGTAATTACGAAGATTTGTTAATCTTTTATTTTCTTTGTCTTTTTCTTTTTGCACTAAAGAAAGTGCATTTGAAAATTTTAAAATTGCTTCTAGATTTTCCGTCCCTGGTCGAAGTCCCCCTTCTTGATCCCCTCCGCCGAAAATATTTGCAAGTGAAACTGACCTTTTTTTATAAAGTATACCAATACGACCTGAATCTACAATCTTTGAACCCGAAAGTGAGAGCATATCTACACCGAGCTTTTCTACGTTTAAATCAAGATAATTAACAGCTTGTACCGCATCAGTATGAAAAATTGGATAGGTATTAGGCACTAGGCTTTTGGCTCTAGTTTTTTTATAATGCCTGACTTCTTTAGCGATTTCTCTTATTGGTTGTATGGTTCCTATTTCATTATTAGCATACATCACCGACACTAATACTGTATTCTTTTTAATTGCTTTTTTTATTTTCTTTGGATCTACTATGCCATTTTCTTCTACAGGCACAATAGTTATCTCCGCAAAATTTCTTTTTTCTAAAAGCTTATAAGTTTCTAAAACAGAAGGGTGTTCTATGTTTGTCGTGATAATGTGCGGAGTAGGCGTAGAAAAATTTTTCTGCATCTGCGAAGCTAGAACAACCCCTTGTATAGCTAAATTATTACTTTCTGTACCTCCACTAGTAAAAATAACTTCTTCCGCTCGCGCACCTAAAATATCGGCAACGTTCTGCCGTGCGTTTTCTAATTTTTTACGCGCCTGTATTCCGAGCTCATGGATAGAACTAGGGTTCGGAAAAGCCGAAGCCCCGTAATCTAAGTATATTTTATGTTGTTTTTTAATTGATTTCACTATTAAAATAGTATATATTGAAAATGTATGAATATAAAGCTCGAAGTTGCTTTTTTTGTGTTTGTCGGAGTAGCCATTTTGATTGGCACTATTTGGGTTATCGTTACCGAAAAACGTCTAAAAAGATTTTTCCTTGGGAAAAAAGCTAAAGACTTAGAAGACACTATCTTGACTCTAGAAGAAGATATCTCAAAATTAAAGACAGCAAAAGAAAACATTGAGAGTGAAGTAAAGACTATCAATGCTAAATTAAAGAAAAGTATCCGTGGACTCGAAACTATCCGCTTCAACCCATTTCCAGACCAAGGTAGTAATCAGAGCTTTGCCATCGGGATGCTAAATGAAGACAACGATGGTTTAGTAATTTATAGTTTGTATTCCAGGGAGCGAATGAGTATATTTGCTAAACCAATAAAGGGAGGACTATCGGAATACGAACTAACTGCTGAAGAAAAAGAAGCGCTGAAAAAAGCCAAGGTTTAAATGAGAACAAATACACTTTATGAAAACAGAAAACATAAACAATGTAATAACGCGCCCGCCGATAGTGGCAGTCATGGGTCATATCGACCACGGTAAATCAACTTTACTGGATTACATCAGGAAGACAAATGTCGTGGACTGTGAAACCGGAGGAATTACTCAGTGTATTTCAGCATATGAAGTGGTTCATAAAGACGAACATGGCGTAGATCAGAAAATAACTTTCTTAGACACTCCAGGACACGAAGCTTTTTCTAAAATGCGAGAACGTGGCGCCGAAATAGCCGACATCGCCATCCTGGTAGTCTCCGCCGAGGATGGAGTCAAACCGCAGACCATTGAAGCCTGGAAAACTATCACCGAAAGCAAGATCCCTTACATCGTAGCTATAAATAAAATAGACAAGCCAGGAGCCAACGTAGAAAAAACAAAAACAGAACTAGCCGAAAATGAAATCTATTTAGAAAATTATGGAGGCACTGTCCCCTTCGCTGAGATTTCAGCTAAAGTCGGCACTGGAGTAGATAATCTTCTTTCGCTAATTTTAATTTTAGCAGAAATGGAAACTCTCACCGGCGCAAGCTCAGAGGAAGCTTCAGGCTTTGTGATTGAAGTAAATCTAGATTCCAGGCGTGGAATAATGGCTACTTTGATAATAAAAAATGGCTCTATCCGTAAAGGAATGACTGTGGCCGTAGAGAATACTATTTGCTCCACTCGCATAATAGAAAATTTTAAAGGGGAAGCTATAGAAGCAGCTACTTTCTCTTCCCCTGTTCGTATCGTCGGCTTTGACAAAATGCCAAGAGTCGGTGCTCAATTCAAAACTTTCCAGAAAAAATCCGATGCAGAGAAATACGCTCAAGCTTGGCAATTAGATAAAAAAGAAACGCCAGCTCGTAATACTTCGGGAACATCCGATGCAAATGGAACTAAAAAAATAATCCCCATAATTTTAAAAGCCGACGTAGCCGGCTCTCTAGAAGCCATCGAAAAAGAAATCGCTAAAATACAAAACGATGGTGCTGAATTCAGGGTTGTCGGAAAAGGGGTCGGCCCAGTATCAGAATCCGATATAAAAGGTGTCGCTTCAGGAGAGGATATCATAGTCATCGGGTTCAATGTCAAAGCTGACAAGAGTGCGATAGAAACAGCCGAAAATAGGAATATCACTATTTCTTTCTTTGACATTATTTATAAAATGACCGAATGGCTAGAAATACAAATGGAAGAGCGTAGGCCGAAAATTGAAACAGTAGAGACGACAGGCCGAGCAAAGATCATCCGAGCTTTCAGCCGAACTAAAGAGAGGCAAATAGTCGGCGGTAAGGTATCCGAAGGACAAATCAATCTAAACAGCACCGTGAAAATAATGCGCCGCGAATTCGAAATCGGCCGCGGTAAAATTGTGAATTTGGAAAAATCTAAGGTAAAGACAAGCACTGTAGAGGAAGGGGCAGAATTCGGAATGATGATTGAGTCTAAAATTGAAGTCGTGGCGGGAGACATTCTAGAAGCTTTTGCCATAACTCAAAAATAATAAAATGCCCGAACGAAATGAAAAAGTAGCTAATCACATTAAAGAGCTCTCAGCACAATTTTTAGGCCGGGAGAACAACAGAACCTCGCTCATAACTGTGACTTCCGCTACCTGCTCTCCGGATTTAAAACGTGCAACAATATTCATCACCGTGCTTCCACGAGAAAAAGAAGACGCCGCTCTGCACTTTATACAAAGACAAAGAAGTGACCTGCGAGAATTTTTGAAAAAGAATCTGCCAATTAAAATAATCCCCTTCATTGATGTGGCGATAGATTTAGGCGAAAAGAATCGTCAAAAAATTGACGAATTGCTTAGAGAAAAGTAGGATGTAAAGACGGCCTGGTAGCCAAGTAGCATGAGCGTAGCGAACCTGACATTCCTCTGCGCAGAGATTGAAAGTTAAATAATAAAGAATTTGATAAGATAAGTATAAGGCCTGGTAGCCAAGTAGTAAGGCATTCCTCTGCAAAAGGAATATACGTGGGTGCGATTCCCACCCAGGCCTCAAAAAATTAAAGTGTTTTAATTTTTTGCTGGTTCGCAGCAAGCGAAATTGCCAATGTGAGACAAAGTCGAACAGGCAATAAGAAGAAAAACATGTTAGAATATTTTAGGACAAATGCCCGAGTGGCGGAACTGGTATACGCGCACGACTTAAAATCGTGTCTCGTAAGGGATGTGGGTTCGATTCCCACCTCGGGCACACAACTTAATAAAAATTTTTGCGCCCATAGCTCAGCTGGTAGAGCAGATCCCTCTTAAGGATAAGGTCGAAGGTTCGATCCCTTCTGGGCGCACAAAAGTACTTATGTACTTTTTGCGAGGCGGAGGCAGACGTGCCGAGCCCGGGTCGGGAAATTTTTCAGCAGAAAAATATTCCTGACCACAAGTTATTATGCTGGAGTGGCGGAATTGGTATACGCGCTAGTCTTAGGAACTAGTGCCGCAAGGCTTGAGGGTTCGAGTCCCTCCTCCAGCACAATTTATATAAATACTTATCGTATGTCTATTTAGTATAGGGACTTGACTTTTATATTAGAATATGATATACTTCATGTATGAGTAAAATTAATAAAAAATCAATGAAATACACCCTAAAAACATTAACAATTTTGGCATTTGCCGTGTTGGTTCTTCCGGCGACAGCTTCTGCAGCATCTTATGGCTACGGCACAAACACGCCTTTCTATACTGGCTACTATGATGGAAATTACTATAACCAACCCAACAATCCTACGCCTTCTATAAATTTTGTTAGCCCTAGTTATGCAGAAGTAGGCTCTGGTGGTAAGACAATCACTATTACAGGAAGAGGCTTCGTCCCGACTTCTATAGCTAGAGTAAATGGCGCAGACAGAGCTACGACTTTCATAGATTCTTCTCACCTATTTATCCAGTTGACCAACAACGACATGTACCTCGGTAATGGATTTTATATTACTGTCTGGAATGGTGCTCCTGGTGGAGGATTTTCTGACTCAGCTTTCTTCACATTAAATCAAGCTGCAGCATATAACAACAATACTAATAATTATTCAAATACAAACAACGGCAATAATTATAACAACGGCTACCCAGTAAACAATAACAACTATAATTACGGCAATACGAATCCAATGAACGGAAATGGAAACGTAGACTCACCTAGCAACTTGGCCGCCAATGCAGTTTTCGGTACAAGTAATAGTTTCCTACCTTCTGGAATAGTGCAATGGGTACTCTTCGCCATCGTCGTCTTGCTCATAGTCATCTTAGTTAGGAGAATCTTCGGTGCTAGAGACAACTACTACGAAGCTCCGATGAAACACGACTAAAAGGTATAAAATATAAAGAAATTTAACAAAAAAGTCAGCTCCGCAGGGGTTGACTTTTTTGCTTTTTTGTGGTAAACTGTCGATAAGGTCGCTCATCGACAGTTTAATAGTTTCAAGGTTTGAGTCCGCATTGTCGCGGGCAGAGTTCAGCATCCCCTTCGAAAAGGGATGCAAGGAGATGTCATGAAAGCACAGAACCTCGACCGCGTTTTCGGAGTCATTTTTGCCATCCTCGTTCTCGCAATCGGAGTACTCGGCGAGATGACACAGCTGATCCCGAATGCCAAATGGACCACAGGAGTTCTGTTGGTCCTCGTAGCAACGGGAATCCGCTACAATGGCACCGGGTGGTGGGCGCAGTTCAAGTGGATGGGAGACCGAAAACAGTACTTCGTGGATGAGGGAATTTTCCTTGTCTTTTGGTTTCTTGGTTTCTCTGCAGACAAGTTTGACTGCAGAAAGAAGGTTACCCCACTTAAACCCACAGAAGCCACAACAGCGGACGGGGCGAGGGTCCTAATTGACGAAATCGTTATCACCCACCAGGTCGAAGATCTGGGAGCCTATACGGACGTCGACCCGACGAATCGCCAGAACCTCCTCGACAACGTCGTGGATAAGTTTGTCAGGAAATTGATTCGGGCAAACGATCTAGATGTAGTAATGGGTATGGCCTTCGGGGAGAACGTCGCTGGATCACAACTCTGGGGAGTTACGATTCATGAGATGATCGTCCCGCAAGTTCGAATCGCTGACCCGAAGCTACGCGAAGTTTACGAGCTGAAGAAAGTGGAACTGCTCGAAAAGGAAGCGCAGTTTACGGGAGGCGAGAACTTCGCCAAGCTCATGGCTCTGCTTGAAAAACCCATCGCCGAAGGCGGGGCTGGGCTCGAACACGACGACGCGGTCAAGGAGGCTAAGCTCCTGACCAACCAGGCGACCGAGACGATTCAAACAATCAACGTCGACGGCGACGCTGGTACTGCGATCGTCGCCTCCCTGCTCGGGAGGAACAAATGAGCACAGGCAAAATCATCGGAATCGCCGTAGGAGCAGTTCTAGGTATCGTTCTTCTTTTCTGGGCTGGCAGTAAGTGCACTGGAAAAGGCAAATCGACGACCACCACAACTCGCACCTCGTCGTACGTTGAACAATCCGCCCCCACTCCGCCACCCGTGCAGCAAGCCACCAAAGTGTTGGTGCTTCCGCCGGTGCGGTGCACCACGCCGTGCGTGGATATCACAGCGGACTACCCGTTCGAGCTGGACTCGGACGGGCCGATTGTCCAGTACTTCCCCGGAATCGATGAGCCGGTGGAGTACTCTGGAAAAGGCGACTTTCACGTGAACAAACCCCGCGATCCGGGGCCCTTCACGATAAAGTCGAAAAACAAGAAAGAGGAAGTCGAGGTGCGCATCTACGAGATGCGCGATGCTTACATCCTTCCCCCGCCATAGAAGGCGATGGCATAAAAATCGTGTTGGATTTGCCACCCAACGCAAAGGGGTCGTGTATTGTCGAGAGACAAGACACGACCCCTTTAACATTTCTATTCAATTTTTATTTTACCGAAACGAATCTGGTTCTACTGTTCCCTGCTCAGGTCTTATGCCGTTAATATTGAAAGTTTTGAGAATTATATTCATAATAGCCCAAACACTCATCATTATGGATATACCGATAATCCCCCAGATCATATGACTCTTGCCAGTTGTTTTTTTCTCTTCGTTTTCTTGATTCATTATAAACTCAAGAACACCATAGAGAAAATAAACCATAGCTAAAGCAAACAACAAAACAATAAGAGGGTTTATGATTTGCTCAACAACCTTTCCAATAAAGGCATCCATAATTATTAGTTAATCTGAACTGATGGAAGAGTCACCGTTGCTGGCCCTTCAAGACCGAAAGTTCTTATCAAAATGTTGACAAGTCCCCACATAGCCACGATAGCCACCAAGCCAATGATACCGAAGATAATTCTGTTTCTCCCCGCCTTTTTAGCCTCTTCTTCTTTGGAGATAACATAAGTAATGACTCCCCAAACGAAGTAAACGATACCCAGAACTACGAGCACTGGAATAACTGCATTTAAAAGATCTCCTATTTTACAAATAATACTTCCTAGTGTTCCACTTTGAGCACTTCCGCAAAAATTTGCGGCAGAAGCTACAACCGGTGCCAAACTCATAACCAAACCTGACAATACAACTAAATTCTTTTTCATAAGTAATTTTAACTAATAATACTTTCTAATAATTTTATCCGCCTTTGGCGGAAAAGCGACCTTATAATAATAAACTAATAATGTTATCTAATTATACCATAGTGATAAACAAAATAAAGCTATTTCCCTCCGTTACACTTAGGATCTCCAGGAGGGCAAGCTTGCGGTAAAACTGACCTACTTCCGTTTTTATCAAAAGTGCTTCTAAATAGCCCTACCAGGCCCCACACAGACATCATCACAGCAAGAGCTACAACCCCCCACAGCATAAACTGTTTACCTTGTTCTCTTTTCGCTTCTTCGTCTGAGTTGATAATAAAGAACTTCACCGCCCCCCAGATAAACATAACTATAGCTATGGCGAAAATTAGAGGAATTATGGAGTTGTTGATGAGGCAAATTACATATCCAACTAAACCTTGAAAAGTATTTCCAACGGTACAAATAGCCCCAGAAGCAGCTTGCGTCGTAGTAGTCACCAAGTTAGGCGCAGTCAAACTCTGCCCACCAAATCCAAAAGTTTTAACTATAACATTGACAATTCCCGCAAAGCTGATGATAACGGCAAGACCGATAATGCCGTATATCATCCTATCTTTACCTTTCGTCTTAGCTTCTTCTCCTCCTCCTATAACATACTGCACTACTCCCCAAATAAAATACACGACACCTAAAGCAACTAGAACTGGAATAATTGCGTTTAGAAATTGTTGTAATTTACAAATTACATATCCTATACCCTGGAGATGCAGACACTGTCCTATTGCCTCCCTAGCGGTATTAAATATTTCTGAATCCATATTTTTATAATATTATTTAATTAATAATTTATGCACCAAGACCATTAACCGTATTTTGTATAAGTGTAGCAATAGCCCATGACCCTAGGAGTATTGCTGCTCCGATTAATGTATATAGAAGTGTATCTTTGGCTTTAGTCAATTTTTCAGAATTCCCCCTAGCAAAAACAAAGAGAAAACCAGAATATATAATAGCTAAGGCTATGACTGGAATACCGATTTTAATCGCCCCCACCAGTATTGTATGGATAAACTCTGGAATTGAGCCTTCTCCAATAGTTGGACAAATTTTGCCACCTGCTTTATTGCAAGGGACAACTGGAGCATCTACCGTCTCAATAGCCGCAGCCATGACTGGTAAAATAGAAACATAAAAAAAGAAAACTATTTTTTGCCAATTATGTTTAATAAAATTCATATTTATATTATACCTCCCATTAAAAAAGAATCCAAGTTCCTTCTGTATAACCCAATATTGATAATACTGCCTTGACTATAAGTGTAGCGGCTACAGCAAAAAGAAGCCCAATAACGGCATTGGTAAAGATGTTTTTAGCTTTTGTCCTAGCGTGAGCCGCTTCTCCCCCTCCAGTAAGCATCAGAAACCCTGCATAAGCGAACATAATTGCAGCAATGGGTATGACCATTTTTGTCAGAATAAATTCAATGACATTATTCACAAGAGTAAGTATTTCAGTCCATCCGCACTCAGTCCTGCAATCTGGAACCAATCCTCCTGCAAACGAAAACACGGGGAAAACAAACATTAAAAAAACCATTATATTGGGTATTAAAAATTGTTTTATTTTTTTCATTGATTTTGCGAAATCACGTCGCGCAACCGTCCATTTAGCGCGACGCTGTTACTTAAATAATAAAATACTCAACTTGGAGCTGGCATCTCCTATTGCTTCATCTGGATCCATGGCGTTGGACAGCACTCCATTAATCATTGCACTCCATATATTATCGGTGTCTTTCGGTGATGGGTCAAGCCAACTTCTAGCAAAAAGCGCAGAATCATAGAAAACTGGGGAGAAGGCGTCAGTCGGCTTAATTGAAAGTAAATTCCTGCGAGCTGGAGCCACCCCCGTCGCAGCTGCAAACTTTGAAGCGAAATCAGAGGTAGTAAGTAGGTTGGCAGCAGTGAAAGCAATGTCAAAATTTTTAGAGGAAGATGATATTGCGACACCAGTTACCCTAGCCCCAGTAGATTTGAAAGTAGCGCCTTTAATTTGCGGTATCGGAGCGATAAAAAAGTTCTGGTTTGGATTTCTATTTACGAGTGTGGGAATCTCAGAAGCATATCCGAAATAAAATGCTAGATCTTCTTTAGAAAAAGCTTCGTCGGAATTAGAAAAAGATCTATTCCAAGAATAGACAGGGTCATTCGGGTCGGCAAAATTAGTATAAAACTTTAGAATTGATGGGAGATTATAATTCCCGACAAGGGCATCTAATGTGGGAGTAAACATTCCGTCTTTCTCTATGATAATAGGATTACCGGCTTGTATAAATAAAGCAGAGAGAATATCTTTCGCGTGAACGATGTTACCGAAGTGGCCTAGTGCTACGGCGCTTTTTGTAATTTTATTGGCTTCATCTTTTTTAGTTAAAATTGAAACCATTCCAGTAAGGTCATTCCAGGTCGCAGGAGGATACACTACCCCATTCGCATCTAGCATACTTCTGTTGTAATACAACATTAAGGGGTCTATGGAGATTGGAAAAGCTAAAATACCGTTCTGGGTTAAGAACACTTCTCCCGCTCCAGCAAAAACACTTTTAAAGGAAGCAAGTGGGTAGCTAGCATACGGAATGGTGAAAATTTTATCAGAATAATGAAATGCTAAATTATCCGGCAAGAAAAATATGTCCGGCCCGGTACCTGTAGCCAGAGCTTCTAATAAATCCTTATCGAAAGTTTCGGCAGATTTCTGCTCATATTTAACTACGAAAGCAGGATTCGCATCATTGAATTCTTTAAGTGGATTAGCTATCGCTGTAGCTGGGACAGTGCCCCACAAGACTACATCTCCCAAGCTACCACTTGAACCACTATCTCCAATGGGTATAGCCCCAGAAAAAACCAAAATACCTACAACAGCAGCAACCATGAAAACAATTATAGTGATGAGTTGAAAATTTCCTTTCATTTTATTGCTTTCTTAATATCATACCATAATGATGATTTCCTGCATCAATTTCTCGATCTAAAAAGAAACCCTTCTGTTCAAGCATCTCTCGGGCCTTGCCCTTCGGTAAAATCTTTGTGCCTTTCATCAACGAATCCTCCGCCCAATCTATGAGCAAGACCTTGCCTTTAGGTTTTAATATTCTGTCAACTTCTTTTATAAAATTTTCTTTTTCTTCAACTTGGAAAAGTATATTGGAAGCGATGACTGCATCTACAATGCCATCTTTTATCTTTGTCCCCCCAATTTTTTCAACGTTGCCCCAGATAATCTCAATATTGCTAGCATGTAAATCTTCTATTCTACTTTTTATAGTACCTAAAAAATCTTTCTGCACTTCCACAGCGTAAACTTTCCCCTTCGGTACTAGTGCCCCCGCAATCATAGTATAGTGTCCAGTCCCCGCCCCTAAATCCGCGACGATGTCGTTCTCTTTGAGCCCCAAAGCTTTCAGAATTTTTAATGGGTTTGCAAACATCTATATATTGTAATACGAAAAATGATTATATGCACTATTTATATGCATGCAATAGAAGCGATGCCGTCGCCAGAGCGTAGGCGCATCACGGTCACCCCTTGAGTCTGACGACCTAGAGAAGAGACGTCTTTAAGAGCAGTGCGAATAACTTGCCCTTTCTTAGACATAGCAATTAATTCTTGCTCTTCTCCTCCTAATACTTTCGCAACGATCAACTTCCCTGTCTTTGGAGTAACTTTAGCGGTTTTGACTCCGGAGCCCCCGCGTTTTTGAACTTTATATTCTTTCAAGCTTGTTTTTTTACCGAAACCGTTCGCACTCATCGTTAAGAATGCTCCTTCTTTCACATCTTTTTTCACTACATCAACACCGATAACTTCATCATTTTTACCTAGCCTGATTCCACTCACTCCCCCAGCGGTTCGGCCCATTTCCCTGACATCTGACTCTTTAAATCTGATAGATTGACCATCCGCGGTGGCAATCATTACTTCATCATCTTTTTCGGTAACTAGTGCAGAAATTAATTGATCGTCTTTGTCCAAACGAATCGCGATAATACCGCTTCGGCGAACATCTTTGAAACTTTCGGAGGACATTTTCTTAGCTGTGCCATGTTTAGTGACCAACATTAAGGAAGTGCCGGTCTTGCTCAAGTCTTTAGGCATAGCTAAAATAGAATTTACCTTTTCTTCACCAGAGAGTGCCAAGAAATTCATTATTGACTTACCTTTCGTAGCTCGACGTCCTTCTGGAATATCATACATTTTCATTTGGTATACTTTTCCTAAGTTGGTAAAGAAAAGTAGATTGCTGTGGGTAGAACCAGAGACAAGCATAGTCACAAAATCTTCTTCTTTAGTCTCAAGATCAATAACTCCCACACCTCCTCGCTTCTGGGTGTGGTATTCTGATGGATCGGTACATTTCACATACCCGCCAGCGGTAAGCACTAGCATGGTCTCTTTTTCTGGAACTAAATCTTCATCAGAAATCTCTTTGACTCCGCCTTTAACTATTTTGGTTCTCCTTTCGTCTGCATATTTTTCTCTAATTTCTTTCAATTCTTCAGAAATAGTTTTTAAAATTTTCTTGGGGCTTGAAAGCAAGTCTTTCATCGCAGCGATAAATTTCTGTTTCTCTTTTAATTCATCTTCTACTGCTTGTCTTTCTAGTCCAGCGAGTTTAGAAAGCTTCATCTCTAAAATTGCGCTTGCTTGTAAATCAGAAAACTTAAACTCTTTCATTAAGTTTACTTTAGCAATCTGAGAAGTCTTAGACCCACGGATAACTGTAATGACTCTATCTATTTTATCCAGCGCCTTTTTCAAACCGAGTAAAATATGCTCACGTTCTTCAGCTCTGCGTAAATCATATGCACTCCTGCGCTTGACGACTTCTTTTCGGTGACCGATAAATTCGTTTAAGATGGACTTCAGGGAGAGAGTCTGTGGTACCCCATCAACCAAAGCCACCATATTGAAATTAAAATTAGACTCTAACTGAGTATTTTTATAAATATAATTTAAAACTTTTTCTGGATGTGCACTACTCTTCAAATCAATGACTATTCTTATGTCTTTCGTAGACTCATCTCGCAAACCTTTTATGCCTTCAAGCTTCTTCTCTTGAACTAACTCGGCAATACTAACAATTAAGTTAGATTTATTTACTCGGAATGGGATAGAGGTAATGATTATTGAAAAATTCCCATCTTTTTGTTCCACTATTTCTGCCTCTCCGCGACACACCACTCCACCACGCCCAGAAGAATACGCATGGAGCATATCTTTAGAGCCGAAAGCAATTCCACCAGTAGGAAAATCTGGGCCTTTAATAAACTGCATTAAGTCTTCGGTCGTAGCTTCATCGTTGTCTATGAGGTGCATAGTAGCATCTAAAACCTCAGCCAAGTTGTGTGAAGGAATATTCGTCGCCATCCCGACAGCGATGCCGAGAGTTCCATTTAATAGAAGTGCAGGTACGCTGGAAGGAAAAACTATAGGCTCTTTACGAGTCTGGTCATAGTTCGGACGAAAGTCTACTGTTTCTTTTTCTAAGTCTCGTAAAAGTTCACTGGAGATCTTAGACATTTTAGCTTCGGTGTAACGCATAGCTGCAGCGTTGTCTCCATCTATCGAGCCGAAGTTTCCTTGTCCAAGCACAAGTGGATAACGATAAGAAAATTCTTGTGCCATACCCACCATAGAATCATATACCGCAGTATCTCCATGAGGATGATATTTTCCGAGGACATCTCCGACTACTGCAGCTGACTTACGAAATCGCGCCGAAGAAGTTAAACCCATTTCATGCATAGCAAAAAGAATTCTTCTATGCACCGGCTTAAGCCCGTCTCGCACATCCGGCAATGCTCGCGAAGTGATAACTGACATTGCATAAGCCAGATATGACTCTTTCATTTCAGCAACAACATCTACGGGTAGAACAGTGTCAATGCGAGATTCTTCTTCTTTTGGTTCTAAAGATTTTTTGGCCATAAAAATTATTCGGAAATACTGTTATACCCTCCTAATATATTTTCTTTTAATGCAGATAAGGGTTCCAAATCATTACTAACTTTCTTTTGAGTGTCTTTATCTGATAAAGTCGTGCCGAGAGAATAAATCCAAAGCAATCCAAGAATAATTGCACAGACAAAGGTGGTAATGTGTAAAACACTTCTTTTTATATGTTCCGGCTGTCTTCGCATGTGATGAATTATTTTATGCATGGAATGTTTATGATGCTTTAAAAACAATAACTTCTCCCTCTTTATTGTCTAAATCTTTTCTCTTTAGAGTCAATTTATCTACGACTTCTGCTTTTTCCTCTCCGAGTTCTTTCAAAAAAGATTTCAGTGAGGCGTCGTCATAGTCCATTGGAATGATTAATTTCGGCTCAAGGGAAGACGCAAGCTTCGCAGACATTTTAGCATCAAGCAGACCCTTTCCCCCAACGGGAATAAAAATTATATCGGGACTATTGATAGCTTCATGGGCTTCTTTTGAAAGTTCTAGGTTGGATAATGCTCCGAAAAAAGCAATGTTTATACCATCCACAGAAAACAAATAAATACTGTTGATGTATTTTTTCCCTGCAATCTCAGCATCCGAGGCGACTCCTTTGATAAAAATTTCTTTAACTTCATAATCCCCAGGACCTGATACTACAAACGGAGTCCGATCTCCATGTGAAAGCTGTTCAATGCCGTTGTAATCAGGGTGGTTCGTAGTTACTAAAGCAATGTCTGCCCCGAAGTGTGCCGAAATGCCTGTTTTTGAGCTTTTACTGACGGGATTGAAAGCCAAGACCATATCTCCTTGCCCAATCTTAAAAAACTGTTTTCCGAAATATGTGATTATCATTACTTATATTATAGCATTTTGCGAACAAAAAACAAACCAAAAATCCTTGCATTTTCTAAAATTTGTAGTAATATAAAAGTACAACTTAAATATATATTAAAAGCAGGATTTAGGGTAACCCTGATGAAGCATGAGTAAGCAGATTCAGAACCTAGACCTTATATCCGCTCATTTTGGCGGATTTTTTGTTTAAGATGCATTATTTATGGATAAAGAAGAAATATTAGAAGAAAATGTAGTTTTAAGCTCTATCACTAGCCGTAGTGCCAGTAGACCAGAAGTAGACTCCTTGGTAGAAGGTCCGGTTATTTTAGTAGAAAAATCTTCAGTATATGTAGACTTGGCTCCTTTCGGTACAGGTATTATTTATGGCCGAGAATTTATTAATGCTAAGGATGTCATAAACAAAATCAGCCTCGGTGACATCATCAAGGCTAAGATTGTAGACGCAGAAAATGAAGAAGGTTATATAGAACTCTCATTAAAAGAAGCGAAGCAAGCCCTCGCCTGGAGTGAGGCCGAAAAGGCAATCAAGGCGAAGACTATTTTGAATTTAGAGGTTAAAGATGCCAACAAGGGTGGGCTCATATTAGAATGGCAAGGTATTGCTGGATTCCTTCCGGCTTCTCAGCTCAAGGCTGACCACTACCCTCGTGTCTTGGATTCAGATAAAGATAAAATCTTAAAAGAATTAAAGAAACTTGTGGGTGAAAAGATTTCAGTAATGATTATTTCTACTTTACCAAAAGAAGGAAAGTTGATCTTCTCCGAAAAAGACAACAACCCAGAAGAAAAGAAAGAAATTCTAAGTAAATACACAGTCGGAGACAATCTGGATTGCACTATCGCCGGCATCGTGGACTTCGGAATCTTCCTTAAGCTGGAGGACGGCCTAGAAGGACTCGTGCATATCTCTGAACTTGACTGGGGCCTCGTAGAAGACCCAAGGAGCATGTTTAAGGTAGGCGATAAAATTAAAGCTAAGGTTATAGAGATAAAAGATGGGAAAATTTCTCTGTCAGTAAAAGCTCTAAAGGAAAACCCATGGAAAGAATTTGAAGGAAAACTTAAGAAAGGTGACATCATCAAGGGTGTTGTCATTAAGTACAACAAACACGGTGCACTCGTATCTATTAAAGAAGGCGTCGCTGGACTTGTCCACAATTCTACTTTCCCAAGTGAGGCTGCCTTACGTACCAAACTAGAGCTCGGAAAGAACTATAATTTCCAAATCACCCTCTTTGAACCAAAAGATCAAAAGATGACTCTAGTTTATCTAGAATAAACTCTAATACCAAAAATCCCCCGTTTGGGGGATTTTTGGTATGTACTGAAATAAAATTTATTTTAGGTATTTGAAATTGAATCTTTGTTTGCTTCTAATTCTCCAATATCATTCATTATGTTTATTACTTGCTCGGCGTATCTTGGAACGATAGATGGAGGGTTGTAGGCTCTTAGAATCTGAACAGTGGTCTTGTCATCATAATGGTAAGCCGTATTGGGATTATTCCCGCCTAGGTTGCGAGCAACTGTCTCAATGGCGTGATCGTCTGACTTAAAACCAATTTTACAAGAACCCCAGCCGAAAGGATTGTTCGGGACCTTTTTGCATTCAAACTTTCCTCCGGTAGATTCTCGCACGGCAATAGCCGCAAGTAAGCGCCAATCAAGACCATTCTTCTCTGCCTCTTCGGCCATTTTCAGACCGGTTCCTACAAGGGGCATATCTCGCTCTCTAAAATAGGCATCAATGGCTTCCGCCTTAGCTTTTAGAATTTTAACCGCTGGATCAGGAGCTTGGTTAAGAGCTAGTAATCCATTGGCTGTATTATTTAGTTTTTGGACTAGTACGTTTTGGGGCAACTCTATTTTGGGTATGTTACTTATAGGAGTAGACATAGCCATAACGGGTAGAATCACAAGAGATTGCGCGAAACGTATTAGATTTTTCTTTTTCATATTTTAGCGGTTGTGCTCCGCCAACCTATTTACTGAAAACTCCGTCCTTAACAAAAAACCCTTATTTATAAGGCTTACGCCTATATAATAAGGATATACTAATATACTAGCATATTCAGAACTAAAAGTCAATAGTTATGCAATGATTTTGTTGTATGTCAAATGTAAAAAACCTTGTAAAATAAGGATATTTTTAGTCTTTCCTCTTGACAGATATTGCCAAAAATAGGTTAATTAATGACCTGTGGACACAGGTTACTTAAACTTGAGAACATTGTCAGCAACCTTATAGGCTTCCCCTGCTCCCATGGTTACAAACACGTCTTTTCCCTCTAAGTTTATACCCCTAACATAGGCTTCGGCGTCAGCAAAGTCCTTAAAAGCGACAGCTTCGCCCCGATGCAAGCATATGGCCTCGGCTAATTTGTCGCTGGATACACTAGGATCCGGATCTTCCCGAGCAAAATATATAGGCAGGAGAATTACATTGTCAGCATCATCGAACGCCTCCGAAAATTCTTTAAAGAAATCCTTGGTACGAGAATATAAGTGTGGCTGAAAAACGACAGTAATAACTTTCGTCCCTCGGGGATACAGTTCTCTTAAAGCTTGTAGGCTGGCCTTAACCTCTGTCGGATGGTGCGCGTAGTCGTCATATACAATAGTTCCCTTCTCTGTAACCCCCCTTTTCTCTAGTCTTCTCCAGGTACCAGAAAAGCTAGCTAGCGACTTTTTAGAAATTTCTTCATTAATACCTAAAACATCTGCCACAGCTAAAGCTAAGGCCGCGTTTTTACGATTATGCTCCCCAGGAACTAAGAGTTCAGGAACTTTATCTAAATATTTTGAATAATCAACTATCTTATTTTCACTTTGGGCTAAAAATTTCTCGAAGGCGCTTTTAATATCATTCAAATCTTTATACACATCTAGATGATCAGCTTCAATGTTCGTGATAGCTCCGATATAAGGTTTGAAAAAAAGCATGTGTCTATTAAATTCGTCAGCTTCTACGACTAAATATTCACTATTCCCCTTTTTAAAATTACTACCGAATCTTTTAACAAAAGAACCCACAATCACCGTGGGGTCTAACCCGGCATCTAACAACATTTCCGCAACCATCGCTGAGGTCGTGGTCTTCCCGTGTGTTCCAGAAATAGCTATGACTTTATATTTTTTTGAAATCTCACCTAGCGCCTCAAAATAACTTAAAACGAGTTTACCAGTATTTCGTGCCTGAGCAATAATTTCTGGTCCGCGATAAAGCCAAGCGTCGCTGTACACATACAGATCCGCCTCTGCTATGCCAAAGACCGTCTTTGAAATTAACACGTTAATCCCTAATTCTCTTAACACGTCAACTGCTTTCCCTTCTTCGTCAGTTACCCCAGAAACACTTATCCCATTATTAAACAACATCTGCGCCAACGCCGAAATCCCAATCCCGCCTATGCCGATAAAGAAAACTTTTTTAATTTTGGTTAAATCAAGATCTGACATTCTTTTTAAATTTATGGTAAATTTCCATTATTTGCAAAACTGCTGAAGATGAATCTTTGGGCAACTGATCAGGGTTATACCAGCCCGCTTCAGATATTTCAAAATTATCAATTTTTACAAAAGAAGAATTTACTTTCATATAAAAACATCTTACTACATTTCGCTTAAAATTTCTCTTTGAATGATATTCGCCCATTTCAACAAGATCTGTGGTTTTTATTCCAACTTCTTCCTCTAGTTCTCTAAGAGCTGAGCCTTTAAAAGATTCACCTTTATCTACGCCACCTCCCGGAAACGACCACAGTTTATGGGCATAACTAATTCTCACCATAAGAACTTTATTTTCATTTTCTACAATGATTTTAACACCAAGAGATTTAGGTCTAAAAATAAAACAATATGTTCTATAAATTGGATTTTTAAAAAAATAATAAATTTTGTTAAGTTTTTGTTGGTATTCCACTTTACTTTAAACTATTTATTATTGTGATAATTTCCGGAAACCTGGAAACCTTGAAATGACCATTTTTACTTTTGAAGATAATAATCTTTGCTTTTTTTAATTTATTTCTATATTTCTCAGCATGAGAAACAGGCACAATGTCATCATCCTTAGAAAATAATAGGGAAAGATTTTTTGAATTTTTTTCTAATAAAGATAAATTGCCTTTGAGTTTGAAGCCTCCTACTAATTCTTCTTTTGTTTCCAGCGAATTATCAAAAGGCGGACAAACCAAAATTGTAGCCAGAATTTTTTTGGAAAATTTGTGTTCAGATAAGTATTTGGCTAAAAAAATTCCACCAAGAGAATTACCAATTAATATAATATTATTTCTTAAAAAAGGAATATGCCTTTCAAACCACATTTTCCATTCACCATATTTAGCATTATCTTGTAAGGGCATGCGCGGTCTAATAATTTCAAAATTTCCTCCTAATTCCTTATCTAAATAAGCATCACTCCATCTTACTTTAGGTTCTAAGGATATTTTTTTAGTTTTTAGGTAATACAAATAATCCTTTTGTGTTTTAAAAGTATTGCCCCCGTGAATTAAAAATATTTGTGTTTTTGTTTTCATGATTTATTTTAACTTTTTTACTATTTTCATAAACTGTTCTCCGCGGTCATATTCATTCTTAAACATATTAAACGAAGCAAAAGCTGGACTAAATAATACAACATCCCCCTTTTCAGCTGTTTTCATTGCCTCACTCAAGGCCTCTTTTAAATCTTTAATTTTAACTAAATTTATCTTTTGATTTTTAACTTGTTCAGCCCCTGACCCCGGAATTAAAATAACTTTTTTGGTTTTCTTTGGTAAAACACCATCAAGCTTTTTTGCGCTTAATTCTTTATTCATACCCCCCATTATTAAAATGACTTTCTGGTGAAATGAATTAAGGGCAGCAAGGGTGGCGTCTGGAGTAGTGGAATTCGTATCGTTATATATAGCTACTCCGCGAATATTTCTAACCAACTCTAGCCTTCCAGAAATTGCTTCGAATTTCTCCACTACTTTTTTAATTACATTTTCTTTAATTTTTAAAATTCTGGCAACTTCTACGGCGCAGGCAATGTTTTCTAAGTTATGCTCTCCAGCTAATTTTACCTTCCAAGATTTAGGGACATTCTTGGCTGTTATGGTTTTACCTGGACCTTTAACTTTTTTCCCGCCCGAACGACTGTTCAGTCGGGCAGGCATACTTGGACCTAAAACCAACATATCATTTTCATTTTGAAATTTATATATGTAAGATTTATCTTTAAAATAACTCTCCATGTCATTCTTGTAATAATTCATATGGTCCGGCATGAAATTCGTAAATACGGAAATATGAGGTGAAATTTTTGCTTCCCCGAAACCTTGCAACTGCCAAGATGATAGCTCGAAGACCACCACGTCCCAATCTTTCACCTCTTTTAGAAGCGGAAGAGCCGCTGTGCCCTTGATATTCCCTCCTAAATACACCCGCATCCCAGAAGCTTTCAAAATTTCATAAATTAAAATAGTGGTCGTAGTCTTCCCGCGCGTCCCCGTAACTCCCACAATCTGCACTTTTGGTGCCAATTTCGCAAACAAAGATTCATCCATCTCTATTGGTATACCTTTCCCCTCGGCATACTTAATATATGGCGAATCTAGTGCCACCCCCTGCCCCTTTAAAACAAAGTCACAACTATCAAAATCTTCGTATCTGTGCTCACCTAAGACATAAGTAATATTTTTATATTTTTTTAATTTTTGGATAGATGGAGCAAGCTCTTCGGCTGTCTTAAGATCTGTAACCAAAACTTTCGCCCCGCATTCAGCCAAAAAGGCGATATCACCCAAGCGTTTACCCAAGAGCCCTAGCCCAACGACTGTCACCTTTTTATTTTTGAAAAATTCTTTATAATCTGGCATATAGTTTCTTAAATTCTTCCATGTCATCGAAATGCGACTTGATGTCTTTAATGATCTGATAGTCTTCGTGACCTTTCCCGGCACAGAGAATAATATCTCCCTTTTTAGCAAGCGTAATAGATTTCTTTATTGCTTTACGTCTATCAACTATTGTCAGAACTCTTTTTAATTCTTCGCTGTGGAGTTGAGGCAACATTTCACTGATAATTTTATCCGGATCTTCACTTCTCGGATTGTCGGCAGTAAATATGGCTATATCAGACAGCCTAGCCCCTATTTTCCCCATAATTGGACGTTTCATTGGGTCTCGGTCTCCTCCACACCCGAAAACAGAAATCAATTTACCGTTTTCTGTTTTTATTTCTTGGACCGCTGCTAGAATTTTCTCTAATGCATCTGGACTGTGTGCGTAATCTACCACTACTAAAACTCCAGTCGGAGACATAAAGTGCTGAAATCTACCCTTAGGGGGCTCAATATTTTCCAAAATTTTATTTACTTTCTGCATATCGAAACCGAGAAGCGAACAAGCACTCCAGACCGCAAGCAGGTTGTAAGCGTTGAACTTCCCAAGAATTTTTGAATGGATGGATATGTCGTTAAACTTTAACTCCAGCCCAGAAAAATCAATTTTAGAAACTTCTCCTTTAAAATGAGCTTCGTTGTCAAAGCCGTAAGAAAATTTATTAGCTTCTATGCCTGAAAGCATTTTTACCCCATATTCATTATCTACATTTGTTAAGGCAAAAGCTCTAGGAGGCAACATTTTGAAAAATTTCTTTTTAGCGCCGAAATAATTTTCGAAGTTTTTGTGATAGTCTAAGTGGTCATGTGTTAGATTGGTGAAAATTCCACCGACAAAATGCACCCCGCGAACCCGATTCTGATCCAGTGCATGTGAAGATACTTCCATAAACACATATTCGCACCCTGCGTCCAGCATATCTTTAAAAAGTTTAGTGAGAGTTATGGAGTCCGGGGTAGTATGTGTAGCTGGCCTGACTTCTGTAACAATAATATTTTCTACAGTACTGATGAGCCCCGCCTTATAGCCGAGAGCTGTCGCAATTTTATAAAGTAGAGTCGCCGTCGTCGTCTTACCATTTGTCCCAGTCACCCCGACAACTTTTAATTTCTTGGATGGATTACCATAGTAATGCATCGCTCCAAGAGACTTAATCCCCCACCAAACTTTTTTAAGTTGTTTAATTATGGATTTCATTCTTTATATTATATCAACTTCTACAATTTTTTTTCTTAGAATTTGATTCGAGTTATTAAAAAGATATTCACCTTTAAACTTTTTGTTCTCAAAAAATAAATGCAACCAATGTTTATCGTCTGCCCACATTTCATTAAAAGGTATTTCGTTTAAATTGAACCACCTTGGACTCATTTCTTCTGATTCCTCCGGTGTTCCGGAGAACTCTTCAATTTTGAATATGTGTACTTCAACCACCTCTGGATTTCCTTCAAATTCAAAGAAGTTCATGCCAACTTTTTTCATATTTATTATATCTAGTCCACACTCTTCCTTCATTTCCCTTTTCATGTTTTCCTCAATGGTTTCTATTTCAACTTTACCACCAAAGCCATTCCATTTCCCCGCCCCGAAACCTCGCTTTTTCATTCCAAGCAAAACTTTCCCATCTTTACTGATTATCCCGAGCGTAGTTGTTAGTGTTTTCATTTTAACTTAAGTAAAAAATCTTTTAATTGCATTATGGGTTTGATTTTAAGATATACATTTTTATGATCTTCCTCGTTTAGCTCTGCTCTTGTGACCGAAAAACCTTCAGGAATAAAAATCTTATCAAAACCATACCCTATGTCGCCTGCTGGTTTCTCGGCAATAGATCCATTTATACTACCTTCAAAAAAGGTTTCCTTCTCTCCATCAAAATAACCAAACATGCATCTAGCAGTCGCACTTCTATCTCTGCCATTAAGCAACGAGCAGATATCTTCAGGTGGCATCTGTTCAACAAAATATTTTATAAATGGCCCAGGTAAACCACCCAAAGCTTTAAACTCGAGAGTTGTATCTTCTACCAAGACCGGACCTTTGACTGCGTCAAAAGCTTGTCTAACTTTATGCTTCACAATTTTTTTTAAATCAAGGGATTGTATTTCATCTAAATCAACTTTCTTGTGTAAAAGTTTAAGCTCTAAATATTTTGCAAGATAGTCTGCCTTGTGTTGATTGCCAGTTATATACGTAATTTCCTTCATAACTTTGAATTAGGCTCCGTGACACTTTTTATACTTCTTCCCGCTTCCGCAAGGGCAAGGATCATTTCTACCCACTTCAGCTTCTTTTTTACCACTTACCTCACTCGGCTCATTATGGCTTGTAACTAGTGTCTGCTTAGAGCCTGTTTCTTCAGCGTGAGGGTGAACATGGGTTTCTGTGTTTATAGTGCCAACAAGTGAGAAAACTTGTTCTTTCAACGCTTCTTCCATTTCCTTAAACATAAAAAGCCCTTCTTTTTTGTATTCTACTATTGGTTCCCTCTGACCGTAGGCACGCAAATTCACAGAGGACCGCAGATAATCCATAGCTTCTAAGTGTTCCATCCAGAGACTGTCGTTAGAATATAAAACTATGCGACGAACGGTTTCTAAAAACGCTGTCTCTCCTAATTTGTTTCTTTTCTCTTCAATTACTTTTTCAAAGCCTTCGTGGGTGTTCGCAATTTTTCCAAGCAGAGTCTCAATTTCTTCTTTATCTGCCCGCAACATCTTCTGTCGTCGTTCGTAGATTATTTTACGTTGATGATTCATGACGTCATCATATTCCAGGGTATGTTTACGAGCATCAAAATGAAAACCTTCAATTTTTGCCTGTGCTCCTTCTAGTGTCCTACCGATAAGTTTGTTTTCTATTGGTTGATCTTCGGGTATGCCGAAACGGCCCATCATATTTTTAATTTTATCTGAACCGAATACGCGCATCAGGTCGTCTTCAAGCGATACATAAAATTGTGTTGCTCCAGGGTCTCCCTGTCTCCCGGATCGTCCGCGAAGCTGGTTGTCTATTCTGCGAGCTTCATGTCTCTCGGTACCTAAAACGAAAAGCCCACCGACACTTTTTACAAATTCGTATTCTTCCTGTACCAGAGGATTACCTCCGAGCTTAATGTCTATTCCGCGCCCAGCCATGTTTGTAGCTATAGTCACTGCTCCTCTTTTACCAGCTTGAGCAATTATTTCTCCTTCTTTCTCGTGATTCTTAGCGTTCAATATTGTGTGCTGCACTCCTTCTTGTTTTAAATAGACAGAAAGTAATTCATTTTTCTCAATTGATATCGTTCCGATTAAAACCGGTTGACCTTTTTCATTCAACTCTTTGACTTTTTTCGCAATAGCTTGGAATTTACCTTTCTCGGTTTGAAAAATTAAATCATTTTGATCTATGCGCACTATTGGCTTATTGGTCGGAATAACAATAACATCAAGTCCATACACCTTTAAGAACTCTTCGGCTGAAGTCGCAGCCGTCCCGGTCATACCCGAAAGCTTTTTATAAAATCTAAAATAGTTCTGGAAGGTTATGGACCCACTTGAGCGAGTCTCCTTTTCAATCTTTACCCCCTCCTTAGCTTCTATAGCCTGGTGAATACCTTCACTCCAGCGTCTCCCTGGCTGAAGCCGCCCAGTAAAAGGGTCAACTATGACAACTTCGCCTTCTTTAACGACATAATCCTTATCTTTTTCAAAAATGGCTTGGGCTTTTACCGCTGTTTCTAAATGGTGCACATATTTTATGCCTTTTTCGGTATAAATATTGTCTACTCCGAGAAGTTGCTCGGCTTTATTTATCCCGGCATCGGTTAAGGATATAGCTTTAAGCTTTTCATCTACCTCGTAGTCTGTATCGCGCTTTAATTGTTTAGCAATTTGAAAAAATTTAATATAAAAGTCCTCCGAGTCTCCTGACTGCGAAGAAATAATAAGTGGAGTCCGCGCCTCATCTATTAAAATAGAGTCTACTCCATCCACAATTGCAAAATTATGTTCTCTCTGCACCATATCAGAAAGTGTAGTGACTAAATTGTCTCGCAAATAATCGAAACCGAATTCGTGATTCGTCCCATAAGTTACATCTGCGGCATATGCTTCCCTTCTAGAAACTGGTTTCAAGAAATCATAGACAACTTTAAATTCTCCGACTTGATCTCTCTCTTTGTCCTCTTCTTTATGTGTCGCATCATATAAATATGAAACATTCTGAGAATTGATTACACCCACCGAAAGTCCTAAAAAATTATAAACTTGGCCCATCAAGACTGCGCCAATACGAGAAAGATAATCGTTCACTGTAACTATGTGCACGCCTTCTCCCCCGAGCGCATTTAAATATGCAGGAAGCACAGCCACGAAAGTTTTACCTTCACCCGTTCTCATCTCAGCAATGTTGCCTTTATGTAATGCTAAACCTCCTATCATCTGCACATCGAAAAGCCTAATTTTGTCTGTCCGCCGCATCGCTTCCCTGACCATGGCAAAAGCCTCAGGCAACATATCATCTAAGGCCTTTTTCTTGTCTTCTGCTTTAGCTAAGATATCTTTAAATTCTTGTGTTCTCTTAGAGAAGTCCGCATCAGCCCACTTTGAAATATCAGCCTCTATGGAGTTGATTTTTTCTACTATTTTGCTCGAATTTTTAATGAATTTGGAGCTTTCGTCACCGAATACTTTATTAAATAAACCCATAAATATATATTAGCACAAAAAAGAAAAAATTCCTCCGAAGAGGAATTTTTTCTTTAAGTGGGAAACAGAAACTATGCTCGCTTCTTTCCCTTTTTTGCTGCCTTCTTCTTTCCCTTTTTTGCTGCCTTCTTTGCTTTCTTTTTTGCTGCCATATTTTTTTTCGCGCGCGCGATATTAAATTACTAATTTAGTTTGCAATAAACCGACCAAAAAATTTATTGCTTCGAACTACTATAATTATCTCGCATATTAAAACAGAATACAATAGTTTTTCATCAAAACTGTGGATAACTCAAGGAAATAATATTTCGGATTTTTAAGACTTGCGAACGCGACGGCGTGAGCACGAGGAATTTTTTAGTAAAAAAATATCCGTGCTTAAAAATTTAAAATATTATTTTAACTAAATCAAAACCACACCATTTGTGTGGTGTGGTTAAGAAATTATTTTCATTTGAAGCGGGTGGTGGCGAAACTCCAACATATGTGCCTATGTGAGTGCGATCACCCGCTACAGATACAAACAATTCAGTGATTAAATTATATCATAAGACTTGTTCTAAGATATGTTCTACTATTTGGTGCGGTTGAGCACCGACAGATAAACAAACTTGAGAAAAATGAGAATCCGGCTTTAAATCCGGGGTGGATTCTATCTGCAAAAGGTAAATTTTCCCCCTAGGATTCATGACAAAGTCAGACTTTAGATAATGCTTGGCCCCTAAATGAACATGTAAATCTTGTGCTAGCTTCATGAGCTGTTCCTTTTCTTCTGATGAAAAAATCCCGAAGGTATTCCCTAGCGGGAAGGTGTATATATCTTCTCCCCGAAATCTAGGCACTGTGTGTAAAGACGCGATTTTGCCAGAAATAAATTCCTCCACTAAAATACTCTTACCATGCATCACGCCGTCTTCTATGGCAGCCACTAATTCAGGGAAAGTTTGCGCCAGGTGTATACCCATATTTGAATCCGGAGTAAAAGATTTCACTATCCATGGCGAAGAAAATTTCTCAAAAACTTCTTTGGCTTTCTTCATGGGATATTTTTCTATTGGTCCGTCGAAATCTTTCTGGTAAAGAGGTAAAACTATTGAGCGAGGCATCGGCACTCCAAGCTCTTTCATGTGTTCTCTTAGAAGTTCTTTGCTATTTTGCAGTGTCGCTGGGAAAGATGGAGTACTAATATGTGGGATAGACAAGCTGTCTAAAATATTTGAAAAGCTGGGATGCGTCGTGTTCCAAGCTATGTCAATTTTGTTTACTAAATCACTCGGGCTGATAGGCACACCATTGAAATGCCAAATATGATTTTTATCAATCAATATATCGAAGGTCTTATATTTATCTCCTAAATTCTCTGCGATATGTGAAATGATATCTCCCCCTTTTTGTAAAGAATAATGGTATTCTCTCCCCGACCCTCCTCGCAATATTCCTACTCTTTTTTTAGTATCAGATTGCATATTATAATTTTACTATAAAACAGAGCGTTCGACAAAGCCATCTATTATTTCTTTTTCGGCTTTCCACATCGATTCATACTTATCATCAGCAATATGGTGCCCATTATCTTCTGCACTTGCCACTATACTAAAACTCATATTTTTCGCCTGACTTTCTAGTGTTTCCCTTATTTTTTCGTTATCGGAAATACTTTCATCCTTTGAAAAAACAACATAAACGGGTAATTCTATTTTTCTGTCTGTTGTTTTTTCCCGCAATGCTTCACTTAACATACTCTCCTTTTGGGAATGCGACAGTTTGACGAGACCTTTTTTGGGAGCTAAAGATTTTAAATCCCTCATCTTGTCAAACAACATACCCGCCCTCATAAGTGTTTTTTCCCCGGCTATCCTTAATGCTCTTCGAAGGTGCCTGTTGTCCAAAACCGGCGCTTCTAAAATTGCACCAACTACATTGTTTCTTTTTAAGAAATCACGAACAACGGGATTACTAATCAAGTCATATGCGACCCCTGCACCAAAAGATATTCCATGAAAAACTACCCTATGTTTTCCACTTAACGTAAGTGCCTGCTCTAGCGCTTCGATTAAATATTCTCCAGAGAATTTTTCGCCATATCCTTCTAATGCCAATGTGTAATAGCTTTCTCCCATAAGAGTGTTCATTGATTCGGCATATTGTTCCGCGTCTTCTCCAAATCCAGGAAAGTGCAAAATCAAAGTATCCGATGGTTCGGCGGAATGAAATTCTATAAAATCAAATTTATGCCCCTTAACTTCAACTGAAAATCTTCTTCCCTTTTTTGATTCTGGATTTTTTTGTGTTTCTAAAATATGAGAAGTGGCAGGATTTCCTGTTAAGTTATCATGATGTTCTATCATATTGAAATTATACCAAAACCACCCTCCTTACGCTAAAAATCATATTTATCGATATG
>JBAYHW010000006.1:0-46082 GCA_041665925.1 Minisyncoccota bacterium | reverse complement strand
TTTTAGTACACCAGCTTCGATAGCACCTACTGTAGTAGCCACTGCGAGCCACATGGGGCTAATTTTGAGCGTAATCGGAATATTAATTTTAGCTGGTGGAGGATATTTTGGTTATCAATATTTAAACAAGACATCTTTAGAACCAGATGTAGTTTTTGATACACCATCTGATGAGCAAACAAATGAAACGACAAACACCCCAGAGCAAAATCCGGCTACCGAGCCAGAAGAGAGTTCAGGGTTGAGTGGGCCAGTATCCGCTGGAAAAGACTGCGGAACAGCGTTTATTTACAGTAAAGATTATGATTTTAATAAAGCTAGCACCGACCTTCAAAATGCTACGAACATTAGAGAGGCTAATGCTTGTATGGGACGAGCTTTTTCTCCCTGCGTCTCTGCAAAGTTAAAGTTATCGTTCTCCGATCCAAAATTCGGTACGTCGTATTACACAACTAAACCAGAAGGAGATTTTTGTGTTCTTAACTTTTCAGAAGAAAATACTGTTAAGTCAAGTCAAGCGCCATACAAGTCTTGCAAGTTTTTAAATTCGGGTATACAAGAAGTAAAAGCGGACCTCCAAAAAGTCCAAAATTCTTTAGGGATTATGGGTGCTGATGCTGAGCTTGCGACAAATGCTACGTTCTTTACGTTTATCTCTACTACCCTATACAACGAAGAAAGTTTAAAACAAACTAAATTGATCACTGGAGTGGATTTTTCCAAATTGGAGGTGAGTTGCCAGTAAGAGAGGTGTTTTCGAACTTATATTTATTTATCCACAGGCTATTTTATATTAGTTAGGTATATAATTATAATAAATTATAGTATTTTTATATTAATTATTAACTAATTTAAGATAATTTTATATGGATAACACATCCACGGGGGTGAGCAATTTGAAGAACTTTTTAGAAATTCCTTACGATACGTTGGAGGAGATGAATTTAAAAGCGAAAGAAGATGCCGAAAAGATGAGCCCAGGAACACTTGAGAAAGAGTATCGCGCCTACTTACTAAAAGAAAAAAGAATTAAAGCGGTGACATTGTGCTTTACCGACCTCGAAGGTCGTTTTCATATGTTGGATTATGATAAAAAATTCTTACTAGATTCCGCAGACAACTTAACCTTTGATGGATCTTCCATCCGCGGATTTTCAGAACAGCACGAGTCTGACCTGCGCCTGTCGGTAGACTGGGGGAGCATCCGTTTTCTTCCTGCAGATATTTTCGGTCCTGGAAAAGTTATAATGTTTGTGGATGTTTTAGACAGAGATCGTAAACAATATATTTCTGATTTCCGCGGGCAGCTCAAGCTCTATGCGCACAAACTAAAGAATAAAGACGGCATTACTGCTTTTGCCGCTGCCGAAGTGGAAGGATTCCTGGTGGATGGATTTAACGCCGAACAAGAATATGGTAAGAATGGATTCACTCTTATCTCTACTGGTGGGTATTATCATTCATTACCGCTTGATCGCTTGCGTCAGTTTATAGATAGAGCTGCAGAGGCCCAGAGGGCAATGGGTTTCCTTAATGAAAAGGATCATCCAGAAGTGGCGCCTTCACAATTTGAGATGAATTTCTCTTACAGCGATGTACTTCGTGCGGCAGACAACATCCAGCTATACAAACTAGTTTGTCGGCAGGTGGCGGACAATCTCGGAATGACGGCTACATTCCTACCTAAGCCCATGGTGGGCATTAATGGTTCTGGGATGCACATCAACTTCTCTCTGGCAAAAAATGGTAAAAATATTTTCTACAGCGCTAAGGGTAAAGACGGGTTATCTGATATTGCTTGGAATTTTATCTCTCGACTGCTGAATCATGCACCGGAGATTTGCCTAGCATTTAATTCTAGTGTGAATGCCTACAGGAGACTTGACCCACACTTCGAAGCACCGAATCAAATCAAAGTTTCACCCATAGATCGTGGATCCATGATTCGTATTCCTGTTGGCAATGAAAAGACAACGCGCATAGAAGTACGCTCTGTTGCTCCAGACTCAAACCCTTACCTTACACTGTATACCATTCTTAGGACTGGACTAGAAGGTCAGCTGCTAGTGAAAGATAAAGACAAACGTGAGCGGGTGCGGATATTGCCGGACAATATCAATGATGCCATCAAGCTCTTTAAGGCTAGTGGTTTTATAGGTAAAATTTTAAATGCTGCGAATCAGTGGAAATATGCAGAATTTAAACAAATGGCCGCCGACAGAAGCCCGAAGGCCTTAGGCGCTGTCATTAAACCCTCAGAGATAATCTATCACCACGAAGTCACTAATCAGGTCCTCTGGCACATTTTTTAAATGGTGGACCGTACAGGACTCGAACCTGCCACCCCCT
Source organism: Minisyncoccota bacterium (assembly GCA_041665925.1). Classification (GTDB taxonomy): domain Bacteria; phylum Patescibacteriota; class Minisyncoccia; order Phycocordibacterales; family UBA9973; genus UBA9973. The sequence continues at coordinate 43,733 of JBAYHW010000006.1, read as the reverse complement.
CATTGCAAATGAGGTGCTCTACCAGATGAGCTAACGGCCCAAATATACACAAAGATATTCTAGCTTATTCTGTTAATAATGCAAACTTTTTTGTATTATTTAGTGTACAATAGCGTAATGCAATATAAGTTTTTCACCAATTCTGAACGGGCTTGGAAGGCTATGTTTGAAGCTATCAAGAATGCTAAAGAATACATTTATCTAGAAATGTATATTTTTAGCAACGACATGGTTCAGTATGATTTCCTGACGCTCTTAAAAGAAAAAGCTCAAAATGGAGTACGAGTAAGAATTGTCTTAGATTCTTCCGGCAGTTCTGAATTAAGCAAGAATGCTGTTGTTGGCATGCGGGAGAGTGGGGCCGAGTTGCTTTTTCAGAGTTATTTTTTCCATCGGACACATCGTAAAATTTTAGTTGTAGATGGACTTCGAGCTTTTATCGGGGGAGTGAACTTGAGTCAAAGATTTAGATTTTGGAATGATTTAGTTATTGAAGTCAAAGGGAAAAAATTAATTAAACACATCATTAGATCTTTTGCTAAAGTTTATAGTCAATCTAGGGGTGATGATAAAATGGTTTTAGCACAAAATCGTCCAATAGCTCTAGACAAAACACGAACTTGGCTAGTGGAACATTTTCCAGTTAGGAAAAAATATAATTTAAAAAAAATTTATAAAGAAAACCTGCATCAGGCTAAAGAAAGTATTGTTTTAGTTACACCATACTTTATGCCCTCCAGGTGGTTTATCGTCGCTCTGCATCAGGCGGTTTTGCGGGGGGTAAAAGTCGAAGTTCTTGTACCTAAAACCACTAATAATTTTTGGGCTAATAGAGTAGGATATTTCTTTATGTACAAGCTTTCTAAATTAGGTGTAAATTTTCTCCTAGAGCCCAAAATGAATCATGCGAAGGCTATGATAATTGACAATAGAGAGGGAATTGTTGGTTCCAATAATTTAGACTTTATTTCTTTCGAACTTAATTCGGAAGTTGGTATTTTTTTAAAAGACATAAATGCTGTGCGGAAGCTTTCAGGAATTGTTCAAGAATGGAAAAAAGAAGCTATTGTTTTCGATTACAAAGCATATAAACCAAAAATATTTGACTACTTTTTATCTCCGGTTATTAGAATTTTCTTCAGGGTCTGGTAAGATTACTGATTTTTATTTTTATACAAGAAGTAGAGTGCTAGTGGCGCAGCCCAGTTGGCAAAACGTTCTATAAAGTCCCATATTGGGAGACCTACAAGCGGACGCACTAGGGCTGTCCAGAAGCCCCAGAAAGCCATCCAGAGAAGAAGGGGACGCATTGGTTTCCAAAGTATAATTAAGGCTAATACAACATCTACCACACCGACTACCGTCATAAACATTGTAGCTGTGGCTAAATCTAGCCCAGTTAGCTTTTGGGTCCATGCGACCCAGTCGGCTTTACCAATAATTGCAAACATTCCATGACCTAAAAATTCTCCAGCGACACCAATTCTTAAAATCCACTCTATCTTTTTTTCGTTTGTCATTATACAAAATATTAAACTAGTAATAGTATAATTATACACTATTATGAAACACACAAAAACTATAATTAGTAACTAAAACTTATCCAAAAAATAAAAGCACCAATGAGAAATATAACACCACCCCAAAGCATGGATTGATTTTTAAACATTTGGGCTTTTTTATTAACGCGATCAGGAAAACCTATTTTCTCAATTCCTTTAAATAATGTAACCCACCCTAAAACAGTGACGACAACTGGCCAGTCCATTACCCATATATTGTGAGCGACAACTGTAGCCAAGCCCAACAAAAAAGTAATATAGCCAGTAGAAATAGTAACAGTTCTGTCTTCGGTATACTCTATGATTCTTCCTAACAATTTTGCACCAATAGACAAGGCGCCCAGAATCATAAAAAGACTTCCCCAAAATTTTGCCAAAAAGATTGTGATTTCCATAATTAAAAATTAAATTAATAATGATTTCTTACGTATAGCTATAAGATAACTTGAGTACAATGAGAACAGCGCTTGGCATCCATTGGGACTTCACTAAGGCACTCCTGGCACTTTTTTGTTGTTGGGTCTGCGGGGGCTCCTTTTCGTGATTTTGCAATGAGGAAATTCATTGGTTTAATCACAAAGAAAAAAACTGACGCAGCCACGAGTATAAAGGAGATGAGTGCATTAATAAAATGACCAAGCATAAATTTACTGCCATTTAAGGTAAAGAAAAATCCGGAAAAATCTGGGACTTTAGCAATAGCTGAGATTAGCGGGGTCAATAAATCAGACACCAGAGCTGTAACCACGGTACCGAAAGCCGCACCGATAACGACACCAACAGCAAGATCCACGACATTTCCTCTAAGTAAAAATTGCTTAAATTCTTTTAGCATATAGACATTAATTATTATTAAGCTTATTAATAACTTTATTATACACCCAGACAGTCTAGACTAGAACTGGGTGGGGATATTCAAAATTGAAAGAAAAATGACTACTGTATTGTATTAGAGGTATAGGGTCGAATTAGTATTAACAGTTAAACAGATAATAAACATGAATAAGACAAAAAAGATAATTTTAGGTTTAGGAACACTAGCGTTAGTGTTAGGAATATCAGGAGCAATTGCAAATAGCGCAAATGCATATAGAGGCGATATGAGCGTCAAAGGCCCTAATTACTCAGTAGAGAGGGAGGCTGCTATTGAGAAAGCTTTTGCGACAAATGATTACACGGGCTGGAAAGCACTTATGCAAAATCAAGGGAGAGTCACCCAGGTTGTTAATAAAGACAACTTTGCAAAGTTTGCTGAAGCTTATAAATTAGCTAAAAGTGGTGACTTGGCGGGAGCTCAAAAAATCAGACAAGAGCTTGGGCTTGGGTTAAAAAATGGCAGTGGGCAAGGTGCGAGTAGTGGGTTCGGTAGAGGTGCCGGGAGAGGTAATTGTATGAATTAATAATTTAGATTTAGTACACCTTACCCCGAATAAAATCGGGGTTTGATGTATTATCTTAAAAACTGCTAAGATACTAGTATGAATGAAGGTAAGGAGTTAACAGATGAAGAGATAGTATTAAAAGTAAGAACCTCTAATAAAGATCTTTATTCTATTATTATTGAGAGATATCAGAAGAAACTTGTACGTTATGTAAATAATTTAATTAAAAATGAAGATAGGGCAATTGATGTGGTGCAGGAATCTTTTATAAAAGCTTTTGTAAATTTAAATAGTTTTAATATTGAAAAGAAGTTTTCTAGCTGGATGTATCGCATAGCCCACAATCAAGCAATGAATCTAGCTAAAAAGTACAAAAAAGAAATTCCATTGCCCGAGGATTGGGATTTCGAAAGCGAAGATGATATTGAAAAAGAGTATGAAGAAAAAGAATCAAAAGAAAAAGTTGAGCGTTGTTTAAAAAACATCCCTTTAATATATTCTGAACCGCTTTCTTTATACTATGTTGATGAGAAATCATACGAAGATATCAGTGATATTTTGAGAATTCCAATGGGGACAGTTGCAATAAGGATTAGTAGAGCTAAAAAAATAATGAAAAATATATGCCAAAAGAATTAGAAAACATTACAAAAAATGTTATGAACCAAATCCATCAAGGTAAAGCCAAGATGAAACCAAGGGTATATTTTGTTATTGGGTCAATTTTAACTTTCTTCGGATTGATATCTTCGGTAGTTGTTTCAACTTTTCTTATAGGGTTGGTAAGGTTTTCAGTGCGTACACATGGACCTATGGGGGAATATCGGCTTGATCAAATGATTTCAAATTTCCCTTGGTGGACGGCAGTATTCGCTGTTACGGGCTTAATAGCGGGGATTTGGCTTATTCGTCAATACGACTTTTCGTATAAAAAAAGTCCATGGATTTTAATAGGTGGCTTTATCCTTGTTGTTGTAATTGCGGGAGTTGTTATAGACATGACTGGCTTAAATGATAGCCTACTTCAGCGTGGCCCTATGAAAGGAATGATGGGGAATTATCTTCAAAGAACAAACCCACAAAAGGGGATGATGAGAAATAATCTTATTCAAGATAGTTTTAAATAAATTTATTTTGTCACCCTTAAAGCAAGATGTTAAATAGATATCCAGTAAGGGTGATGCCTACTCCTACAATCCCAGCAAAAATAAAAATCAATCTCATTTTCATAACTCTTTTTAAAATCATAAATTCTGGCAAGGATAAGGCGGTTACAGACATCATAAAAGCCAGCGTTGTGCCCATAGCCACCCCCTTCTCTGTTAAAGCGGAAACAAGAGGGATAACTCCAGTAGCATTTGAATACAGTGGAATACCTATCAAGACAGCAAGGGGTACAGCATACCATTTATCGCTTCCTGCATAGGTGGCTAGGAAATCAGCAGGTACATAGCCATGTATCCAAGCCCCGATGCCTATACCTATTAAAATATAAATCCAAACCTTCTTTAATATATCTAGAGTATAATCTTTCGCATAAATAATTCTCTCTTTTCTCGTCATTGTCGGTAGTTCTATATTTCCATTAATAGTGTTTTGATATACAAATGGTTCAACTAAACTCTCCACTTTCATTTTTCCTATAATTATTCCAGATAAAATAGAAATAATAAGCCCACTTAGGGTATATATCAATGCAATCTTCCAGCCGAACATTCCTAAGAGTAAAACTAGTGCCACTTCATTTATCATCGGCGAAGCTACCAGGAAAGAGAAAGTTGTGCCTAGGGGTACGCCTGCTTGTACAAAACCAAGGAATAACGGGATAGCTGAACAAGAACAAAAGGGAGTGATGATTCCTAGAAGTGATGCCACAACATTCCCCATATATTTATTTTTATGAGATAAAATTGCTCTAATTTTTTCTGGTGGTAAATATGAACGAATTATTGAAACAGCAAAAATAATAACCGATAAAAGAATAAAGATCTTAAGTGTGTCATATATAAAAAAGTTAACAGCTTCCGCTAAAAGTGTTTTCGGAGTAATTGTTAAAATAGAATATGTCAGCCAATTGGCCAGTATTTGTATAGGGTAAAAAATACTCATAACTATTTACTACTCTCTATTATTTTTTTAATTTTTTCTATGTCAGAGCTAAAGCCAACCAATACTGGTTTATCGTTGATCGCGAGAACCGGGCTCTGTATTAGCCCCATAGCTATAATCTTTTGAATATCGGTAATATATTCAACTTTCTCACTCATCCCTAATTCTGATACTGCTTTCTGAACTATTTCAAACAATTTTTTACACGTTGCACACCCTGAACCCAGAACTTCAATTTTCATGTTTCTATTATACATCATATTCATAAAGGATTTGTGGTCAGGGAAGGGGCACAAATTTTGTTGTTTTTTCTGTGTTTTCTGATAATATAGGTAAAGTTCCTTAGAAAAAAGAATAAATTCCGGGGTAGCTCAGCGGTAGAGCGGTCGCCTGTGGAAATTTCCACCCTTTGGTATGATAGATTTATGCCAGATAATAGGAAATATGCCGATAGACGAGAAGCACTTATTAAAGCTGTTGCAAAACGACGCAAGAAAATAAAAGTTCTTGCAGTTGAATACAAAGGCGGCAAATGCCAAATTTGTGGATATACAAAATGTATTGGTGCCCTTGAACTTCACCATATAAATTCCAAAGATAAAAGTTTTGGGGTTGGTGATAAGGGATACACTCGTGCGTGGAGTATCGTGCAAAAAGAATTATATAAGTGTGTGCTACTTTGTGCAAATTGTCACAGAGAAGTCGAGTCAGGTATAACGCAGCTTTCTATTGAAAAATAGATCGAAAACAAGGTGAATTGCTGGAAACCCTCACCAGAGGGCAATCAGCAGCCAATCCCTAAAGTTTAGGGCAGGTTCAGAGACTATCCTTTCGAGGAGTAGCCTGATTCAAAATCAGTCGAAGCGCCTTGCTTCTAAGTTTTGAAAATTTTATTTTCAAAATATGAAGATGATATAGTCCATCCCTTTTAGTAATAAGAGGATAAGTGTAAGCGATTGGTCGTAGGTTCGATCCCTACCCCCGGAGCCAAATAGGACTATCAGCTAGGTCTAGGACTAGATTGAACGGAGAAGCTATTGAAAAACATAGCTTCTTTTCGTTTACGGTTGGGTTCTGAAGTATATAGTTTAAAAGTGCTCGTTTTTCAGATGGTTCAGAACCTTCAAAGATTTGCTTTGCGCGACGAGCAACAGAAACCACAGTAGCTACCGTGGTTTGGTAGTCATAGTCCGCTTTTCTATTTTCACTAAGTTCTATCTCTAGGACCTGGAGTGCATCAGCATATTCTTGATGTTTTTTGTCATAGATATCTTTAGTAATACTCGTGCTGTCTTCAAGATACCTTTCTAGCAACCTGTCATCTTTCGATTTTATCTGTTCATATTCACTGGTGATACGACTTATCTGGGCTTTATGGAAAACCACCTCTGATTCTGTGTTCTTCCTTAGCTCCCTAACCAGGCCATCTTGAACTTCCTCTTTAATGCTCTCAAAGCGTCCCAGAAGCTCGTACACAGGCTCAAGGAGTGTCTTTTCAGGCACATATACTCGTTTACAAATACGCTTTGCATTTGTACAGGAGTAATAAACAAAACGCCCCTTTTTAATTTCAGCACTCATTGAGCATCCGCAGTTCTGACATTTAAGTAAACCCTTAAATATAAAATCCTTTGAGAGAGATTTTGGGCGTGATGTCTTTCGTTTTGCTCGTAGTTCTTGACACTTATCAAATATCTCCCTTGTAGTGATGCGAGGATAATTATGAACCCAAGTCAGGTTGTATTTCTTTGATACAGCAATCCCACAAAAGAAACTATCTTTCAAAATGTTTTCTATTCCACTCTTCGATAAAACGTTTCCGTCACGAGTTCTTAATCCCATTTCAGTAATCTTCACCCGAATTGCCTCCATCGAATAATTTCCAGTGGCATAAAGCTCAAATATCATTTGAACTAGATGTGCTCTGTCGGGGTCAAGAATAATATCTTTTCTTAATCTCTTCTCAACATCAAGTGATACATTCTTGTATCCTATGCGTACCCCTCCAGTCCATTCACCATTTCTGCGTTTTTGTTCAAATGCTCGTTTTACGTTGTCACTAATTGCATTTGAATAATAGCTTGCCATCACAAGACTCATACCAAAACCACCTTTCTCTGTTGCAGATAAACTACCGTTCAAAACCTGGTTGTCAGAAACAAAGTGAAGCTCAATTTTTCCCTCTACGGACATTTGATATAAAGTGCCCACTCTTGAATCAAAAACACTTCTTGAAAGACGGTCTACTTTATCAAAACAAACTGCTATTTTTTCTTTCTTCGCAATGTCTTGGACATATTCAACCAACTTATCAAACTCATCCCGTTTATCTTTGTAAGCGCTCTCATCAAAACTAAAAGAGCGAATGACCTCAAAGCCCTTTCTTTTGCAATAATCATCTATACGTTTAATTTGAGCTGGGAGTGAATTACCAGCTTCTTTTTGTTCTTCTGTTGATACGCGTGAGACTTTTATTGCTTTCATAATTTTTGGGAAATAACGTAGTCCAATTTCTTCCATTTCTTGCTATTGCAGTTTCGACAGAGGGGTTGAATGTTGTGAATATAGTCTGTACCTCCTTCTGCTAAAGGTAAGATGTGGTCTTTTGTGAGTGGCTTAAACTCTTTACAATGAATGCATTTATTATCGTATTTAAGTTTTAATGCAATCCACTCAGCCAAAGTGTGACTGCCTTCAGCATTTCGCTCTCGTGCATATCTTCGAGCTTTTAAGTGAGCTATATTTTCTGGATGATTTTTTACATAATTGCGATGATAAACCTGTTTGTTTTCACCAATCTTCCTTACTCCCTTATACGCGTTCTTTTCACCTAATGGCTGTTTTTCTTTTACGAAAGATGCATAGCATTTTGCATCACAGAAATGTCGTACCTTTTTCTTATAATGTGATTGTTTCTCTTCATTTTCTTTTCCGCAATAATCACAATTGAACTTTATCCAAACACCTCTATTAGCCAGACCAATCTTTCTTCTAGTTTCCTCAGAAGAGACGTGACCCTTTAGCGCCTTAGATATAGCGTCTTTATGTTCCTTGCTCATTTTGTAACCTTTGCTCGGCATATAAATCACCTTGTTTTCACTTTATTAAGGAAGTTGTTGAAGTCCTTTTTCTCAATCCTAAATTCTTTTCCTAACTTGTATGCTTTGAGTTTCTTAGCTCCTATATAACGATAAATAGTCATAATATTTACTCCTAATTTGTCAGCCAAGTCTTTTGCAGTATAAAATTCTTTGTTTTTCATATTTTTATAATTTTTGAAGTTCACTAAGAACTTGTGGCAACTCTGTAAAACCATCATCGGCAGTAATATGTCCACCGTTAGGAATAACGGTTACTTTTGTATCCAGCTCTTTTTCGAACACCATTCTTGTACTCTCCAAGGGTACATAGGGGTCATTATCAGAAAGGATAGCAATAGATTTTGGCAATACCTCCTTTATCCTTTCAAAATTTATTGGAGTTTTTATCCATGGTTCAGCTATTTTTTCAACTTCTTCATCTTCCATACCAGTGAGTGTAAACCAACCAGCAACGAATATTGCCCCTCCAATAGATACATCTATGGTTTCCAAATAGCGCAAAATTGCTTGGCATCCAATACTATGTCCAATAAAAATAGTGTTTTCGTCGGGGATGCCCACAATGGTTGATAAATGATTCACCCACTTATCAATAACAGGAGTATCAATTTCTGGCATATCTGGTACCAACACCTCATAACCTTGTTTGACTAACTCATTTTTTAGCCAAGGCCGCCAATCTGCTTCAGCTCCAGCCATCCACTGATGTACGATAATTACTCTTTTCATATCAATGATGATACTTTACTTTTCTTTACATTACAAATTGGTAAGGTGGATAACCTACCTGTTCTATAGGTTTTATAATTTGCAAGTTTGTGGTCTATCTGTCGTACCCAGTCTCTGACTCTATTCTGTGTAATAAGACTATTTACGAGCGCAATATCTTTTGAAATTCGGTACCATGTCCGTTCTCCTGATTGCTTTGAAACTATTGAGCGCAGTTCTCTTATCCCATCTCTAGCAATAATTGATAACCCAGCTAGGTAAATTCCTTGCTTTGCCTTCATGTCCTTATTCGCCATAAAGATAGCCCGCAACATGTCTTTGCTACTTAGAGGGATTGAGAAGGCCACACTGCCTCCAGCCTTTATAATTTCTTGCCAGTAAAGCAAAATAACTTTCCGACTTAATTGAGAATTGAATACGTCCTTAAAAGTTGGATTTTTACTATGTCCAACTTTTCCGAGAACGCTATTCATTTTCGGTTTACGAACCAGTCGTACTTCAAAGCGTATGACTTCGGGCAAATTCTTCTTTTCTACCCCCGCAAAGATACTTCGCTGATAGGCAGATTGACCTCTATCCATAGCTCTTTTTTCACTTGCCAGTATATCCGCTACTTTGTCGTAAATAATAAGTTCATGCGAAGCCGTGTGAGCATAAAGGCTTTGACCATCATTTGTATACTTTGCGCGAGTAAAATCAAAAACTTTCCTAAGATTTATTTTATTCATTTCACTTATAAGATAACTGGTTGTGTATCCATTTTCCAAGACGATATTCTTTGAGAAATGGACCCCACTTACCACACTATTCACCAGGGCTTCTTTGGAAATAGATACGTCCATTTCATGTAAACGTTTTTGTAGAACAGTAATAACATTTAGGAAATCTGCATCCTCTAGTTCATCGAGATTGTTTTGAAAAAACAGTTTTGGAACAGAGAACTCTATGCGTACGTTGGCTTCTTGGTTAAACCATTTCGTGTACCTTGTCAGATGAGGGTAGTAAGTTCCTGATTTATTTACAGAAACATTTTTTACATACTTCGTGTATCGCTTAGTCTTGGAATGTAATTCCCATGCAGTAATGCTCTGGGCATTAGGCTCAATGTCCTTTACTTCACTACACGGAATTGAAAGGCATATTGAATCAATCATTTGTAGCGTTATTAGGCTTATAAAGGTGGGGGCTTATTCTTTTATCTACTTTAATAAGCAACGCGAAGACATCAACAAGTTTCTGATTGTCTTCTCGGGTCAAACCAACTTTGTTTGGTTTTTCCTCAATATGCTTAATTTCTTTTTTTGCTTGTGTAGATAACATAAAAACCGCAACTCAATTAGTTGCGGTTTGCAGAAAGTAAAAAGCTACCATCGCATCCCACAAAAATGTGAGCTGAAATGGTAGCTTCTCAATGATTCCTACCTAGCGGGTTTCCCTTCGCCCGACGCAATGCTTCATCTTACTGAAGCACGTAGTGATTTGATAATTTATCTCCTCACTCTGGGATTATTTTCGATGAACAATGTAATTTTACCGTGTATACCATTGTAAAGTAAAGACAAGTGGAATAGAATAAGAACGTAACCGAATGTACTAGATAGCACTAGATGCCAATTGGTTATCCACAGTAGTAATGAAAAAAACTCCTACAACAACCAGGACCTTGAATCCTTTACCCTTCAATGACCTTGAACCTCATCGTTTCGAGGATTTAGTACGCCAGCTTATATATGACTTTAGGGAATGGCGTTTACTTGAGCCTACAGGACGACTAGGTGCAGATGATGGGTATGATGCAAGAGGTTTTGAAGTAGCTGGCGCAACTAACCAACAGCCCACAAAAGATAGTGAGGATGAATTAGAGGAAGAGCTGATATCCTCTTCATTAGACAGACTCTGGCAGATTCAATGTAAAAGGGAAAAAACTATTGCTCCTGCAAAAATTAATAAATATGTTGATGAAATGATACCCAGGGGAGCGGATATTCCCCATGGAGTTATTTTTGCAGCACCTTGTGATTTCTCAAAAAAGACACGTGATGCATTCAGAGAAAAAATGCGCGAAAAGGGCGTGCAGGAATTTTATTTATGGGGAAAGGCGGATTTAGAGGATATGTTATTCCAACCAAAGAATGACAATTTGCTCTATGGGTATTTTGGTATTTCTCTAATAATCAGAAGACGAACTGTCGCCACCCAAATTCGTAGCTTATTAGCAACTAAAAGAAAAGTGGTCAAACATCTTGGTGCTGTAGACCGCGAATCATTTATGGAAGTTTTGGTTCGTGATGCCAATGATACAAACTATCCCTATAGCGGAGCAATACCAGATTTCAAAGAGCATCCTCGATGGAAAACCTATTACTTTATGGGTCATACTCATGAAGGAATTAGGCTAATGACCAGGAGGTATCCAGCTTATAGAAAAATTGATTTTAATGGAATGAAGCTTCTTGAGTGGGATTACACTGAAGAAGTGAATCTAGCCTGGGGTCACGAAGATTTTTGGAACAAACCTAAAGATTACGATGATTCATTTCGCCGTGCACACGATTTTCTTGATACAATCGAACGCGATAATCAAGCTTTCTTTGAGATAGAGGCTGTGATTCCTTATGAAAGAATTGTTGAAATAGACCCACTAGGAGATACCATTGCTAAATGCCCACATATTTTTGTTGAAACTAAAAACAATACGTTTTTTGATTACGGAATTACATACTTGGCTCCTCGCGGCGAAAGGTGGCAACACAAACAAGAAGTAACCAAAGAAGATGAGAAGACGAGGGTAAAAATCTTCCCCAAAAAACTTCCGCCTCCTAAAAAAATAGAACCTCTTCCACCGATGGGGTCTAAGAAAAAAGAAGAAACAGTGAATCCAGAGTTTGAAGACCTGAATGACAAGAAAAAATAGCTGGAAATTTTCTAAATATATTAGGGCATCCCCGCCAAATAAAAATGTCCGAGAAAGAAAACACCCACTACCCTTAATTCGTAAAACGAAAGAAGCAGACACCCTTTCGTTTACACTCTTATCCCATCTGGTATCAACGAGTTCTGAATGGTACTAGAACGTAACCATGCTAACGACTGGTACTAACTTATAAACTAAAAGCCGTTTCTTGTTGGTATAGAGAAAGTATTCCACTAAATTGCAGTTCGCTTTTGATAGCATTCCAATTAAGAGTTCTGAACTTGCTTACTAGAGGGAGCCAAAAACAAAAAACTCATACTTTCGTATGGGTTTTTTGTTATAATATTTCTATGTTTCAAGTATTCATCAAGTTCTCAGGAGTTCTGGCTATTTTTTCAGCTTGGGTGCTTGTGATTTATCCTGCGATCCGTTACGGAATAAATACGAAAAGAGAGACAGTCAGCTTGGCAACTCTTGAAAATAAAAAAGTTGGAAAGATTGTTGGCCTGGGGCTTATCGTTGGAACATTTTTTCAAATAATGTTTTTGTTCTACCTGACACAAAAATTTTCTCTAAGTTATTTAAATTTGGGATGTTTATTATATCTAAGCGCAAACTTAGCCACAATTTTGGTTGCAATTTTTACCTACAGGAAATACCCAGTAATCCATAATTTTTTTACGAAGTATTATTTCTCTATAATGCCTATTTCTCTAGTTTTGATAACTTTTCCTATAAGAAATACTAGTGCCAATATTTTGTTTATATTTTCGTTGTTAATGTTTGTTTTATATTTATTTGGACAAATATTTTTATTTATCAAACACAAAGAAGGTAACAGTTTGATGGAAGCTTGGGCATTTGTTACACTTTCTGTTTGGACATTAGTCATGACTTTTGTCCCTGGTTTGTAAAGAAAACAAGCCCTAACATTTTATGTTATAATTCATTTACAGTATGAAAAAATATTTCTTTATATTACCTGTCCTTGTGGCCTCGATAATTTTACCTATTTTTTTCTATTACAGATTTGACCCAGAGCTTCTCACTAAGCTGTCTTTTTACGTGAATTTAGCCAATCCCTATATGCGTATAGTACGTATACAGGAAGGACTTCGAAAAGAAGAAGTGGCAGATGTCATGGCAGATAAGCTTGATTGGAACGATGCCGATAAACAAGAATTTATAAATACTGCGAACGTGGAAGGGCATTATTTTCCTAAAACCTACTTGATATTTAAAGACGAGGACCCGTCAGTAGTAAGTGCGACCATGACAAATGAGTTTAAGGCTCAAGTTAGTAAAATAAAGAAACCAAAAACAACAAAAGTATTAAACGAAAATACGGCACTTAAGGTAGCTTCTATTATCCAGAGAGAGGCGGCAGGGAAGGAAGATATGAAATTAATTTCCGGAATTATTTGGAATCGTATTTTTAAAGGAATGAAATTGCAAATAGATGCGACGCTTCAATATGTAAAAGGTAATGAAGAAGATGGCTGGTGGGAAGAAGTTGAGTCTGCAGATAAAAAAATAAAATCTTCTTACAACACTTACATACACGAAGGCTTACCTCCTGGGGCCATAGCGAACCCAGGGATAGATGCCATAACCGCAGCATATAACCCACAAAAGACAGATTGTCTCTATTATTTACATGACAGTAAAAGGAAAATTCACTGCTCAAAAACCTATGAGCAACATAGAAAAAACATTGAGATTTACTTAAAATAGAGAATTTACTTTTCAGGGTTTAGAAAAGTAGAAGGGATGTGCCTCGTTAATGGAAACGAATACATCGTTCTTAAGAGGAATATTTTTGGGATATAAATCTAAGAAATTCACCTTAACCTTGTATGTGTGTCGAAAGAAGCTCAACCATTTTATCTCGTATAAAAAGAGTATTGGTAACACCAAAAATTGTTTTTAGAAACCCCGCGAGACTATCTCTGGATTTAAATATCAATTCTCCTTCTTCGGGCGTCATTTTATCTAATTTTTCAAAAGTCTTAATCAATTCTTCTGTGGAAATTTCTACTCCAGTTGAAGATGGAACAAAATCAACAGAACGTAGAGCATCAATAAATGTTTCTCTGGTCAATTTTTCTCCGGTCAATCCTTCCATTTCTTTTGTCAAAGCAACCAAATCCCCCTGTCTGGTAACAGAAGAAGGGTCCGTCCTTTTTTTTGCAATCGTGCTATCTCCTCCATTAAATTGTTGTCCTTCTGGCATAATATTTTATTTATTCATTAATATATAAGTAAAGTGTAGTTTATTCATAGCTTTTGTCAATATTCGGAGTAACAGTCAACATTTCTATGATATTTTAAAAAGTGCTAAAACTACAGCCTCATCCTTAAAAAGCTCTTTATTTTATAAGGTATTTTAGCGGTTTTTATCCACTTATTATGCACCTTTTGTGCACCAAAACTTGTTGACAGTAAAATTAAGAGTTGTATGGTGAGGGAATAATCATATTATTAATAATTATAAGTTTTTAAGAAATTTATGAAAAAATATCTATCGTTTAGTTTGGGTTTAGTAGTGGTTTTAGGTGGGTTTTTTGTAGCTAATACAACTAGAGCTCTAGATCTTCCTCCTCCAGCAGTAATTATTAACGAATTTGTTCCCTATGGGGATACTGAATGGGTTGAACTATTGAATACTACGAATGATGATATTCCTTTGACTGATTGGTATTTGGTAGATACTGCGGATCATGTGAAATTATTAACTTCACTTGGATCCATACCAGCTCATGGAATTGTTGTATATGAATATGACGCTTCTGTTACAGGATGGTTAAATAATGATGCTGACACTATTACACTTTTAGATAATAATAATACGCCTATTCACAGTACTAGCTATGCTACTCCACCGGGAGCAGGACAATCGGCCGCATTAGGATCTGATTATACAACATGGTCTCCTGGTACTCCGACCAAAGGTTGGTTTAATGATGCGGGGACTGGAGGGCAAACAGCACCTTTATTAAGTACGATAGATACAGCTTTATATGCAGGAGGAGAGGGGGTTGTCACGAATATAGGAGAATTAACCAACCCTTCAGACACACCAGACTCTGAAACTGGAGTTGATTCAACTACTGCTTTATATTTTGAAAAAGTAGGCAAAGGAAAAATTGTTTTTACCACTAGCTTGAACTTGAGTGATCAAGCTACTGTTGCTGTTATACAATCTTTGGGTACAGCAATGGAAATAACAGATGGTCATGTGAAATTTGACTCAACGACCGCTGCCGCCATGAATGCAACCGGAGCCAAGATCTATATGTATGGGTTAGATTTTGACTCGGAACCGAATATTATTGTAAGAGATGATAATGGCGATATTATTGATCCAGAAGATGATAATTATCCAGATATTACCGATATTAGTTACGAAGCTGGCACACTGGTGTTTGATACTAGTCACTTCACGGAATTTGATGCAGAAGATGAAACTCCTGCTTGTAGTGATACCAGTTTTGACAGTTTTAGTTTGGGCTCAGTAAATGGCCAAGATGGCTGGAGTGTAGCGGGTTCTTATGATCAGGCAGTTGTTGATAATACCTACGGATATTCAAGTTTTGGTTGTAAATCCTTGCGTTTGTCTAATGCTGTCACTAGTGGTTCTTTTGGAGATCAAACTTTTTCCCCTTCAAATTCTAACGAAGCTGGTGAAATTGATTCCACAAACGGTGATATGTCTGGTGGAACACGTCAAAATCATTTTGAAGCACAATTTGATTTTGCTTCGACACAGTCCACACAACAGTCCGGACTTTTCATTTCGGTTTCGCCAGATCGTGGCGATGGCTCACGTATGAGTTATCTAGGATTTAGTGATGAGGCGGAGGGAATAGATGTTATATTCTATGATACTCCAGGCACTGATAATCCGGCTAATTTTTCTCCGACCACAGTTGCATCCGGTCTTTCTCGAACTACGGCACATACAGCCAAATTTGTCATAGATTATGTTGACGGTCCTTCAAACGACATTGTTAAGATTTACATAGACGAAGTATTGGTTCACACAGGCACAACGTGGGAAAACTATTTCCGTTTTGACACTGAGGCCTCTGCAGAGCCAACTCCACGTACAACTGACGATCTTCTCTTCCGTGTAGGTGGAAGCGCAGCGCCCGAAACTGACGGCAGTGGATTTTTGTTTGATAATATTAACATAACTTCTTCCACTACTGATATAACATCTCCAACTTTTGGAGTTCACATTGGAACCACGGGAACAACAGGAGAAACAACAACCATTGGCATTACCGTCAATGACAATGTATCAGTGGCTTCTGCGGAAATTAGTTTCAATGATGGTGAAAGTTATACCTCAATGACTGAAACCACCTCTAGTCTTGATAGAAATGACGCTCAACAGAGACGATACACATTTGATAAATCTATTCCTTCGGATTCAACAGCCAATATTAATTATATAGTGAGAGCGCTTGATGGAGCAGGTAATTCTTCAACACTAGAAGATATGATTACAGTTAGCGACAACGATGCTCCAACTATTTCTGGAGAAATTGATGCTACCGATCTAAGCACAATCGAGGTTATGTTTAATGAAGACCTACAGAATAATGAGGATGGTCATCATCCACAAGCTTCAGACTTCATAGTTTACAACGGAGAATCTTATGATGGAGAAAATTCTTATGAAATCAGTAATGTTAGCTACTCAAACAAAAAAATAACTATAACATTAACCAACCCGATACAAGCAGGAGATGACCCTCATCTTGATGTACTTGAAACGCGTTCATCAATTGTTGACTTAGCTGATAATTACTTTAATACCGGAAGTGAATACGACCACAAAGTTTACACAGCACCAGTTATTACTGAAGAAACGACAACAACGGCTTCGGTAACCACGACCTCTATTGTGGTAACCTGGACTACGGATCACTTGGCAACAAGTCGCGTAATTTATGATACGGTTTCACATAGTGAGCTTGGTGAAGCGCCAAATTACGGTTATGCGAACTCTACGGGTACTTCTGACGAAGAACCTATGGTTACGAGCCACAACATAACTGTCTCTGGCCTCACTGCTAACACGAACTACTTCTTCCGAACAGTTTCTCACGGTTCGCCTGAAGCGGTAAGTGGTGAATTTTCTAGAACGACATCCAGCACCAGCAGTGGTAGTGGTAGTAGTAGTAGCGGAAGTAGGGCAAGATCAAATGAGCAGGTTCTAGTTGTTGCAACAGGTCCAACAACTGGTGAAGTTTTGGGTGCTGAGAAATTTATCTTTACGCAATTTATGAGACTTGGGTCTACTGACGTAACCAAGAAAGGTGAAGTCACTGAGCTTCAGAAATTCTTAAATACTGCTGGATATGGAATCTTAGTGGTTGATGGAAAATTTGGACCACTGACCAAAATAGCGGTTATTAAATTTCAGCTTGCGAATGTATTGGTGGGGGACGGAGTTGTGGGTCCTCTTACGAGAGCAGTTTTGAATAAATAATTATTAATCAACTTCACAAAACCCCGCCTTTACAGGTGGGGTTTTGTTTGTTATAATTCTTCCATGTTTTCTTGGTTTAAAAAGCATTTTATTCCACACGAAGGGAACGATCATCGTCCGCATTTCTTGCGTGACTTGAGTACTCGCAACATCATCGCTGTTGTTATATTTTTAGAAATATTTTCTTTTTTAATTCCGACTATTAGCCAACTTAACATTACTGGAGGCATGGCTGCGGTTTTACCGGCAGTATTGTCTAGTTTAACTAACACTGAACGCAATATCCAAAATCTCTCAACTCTTTTTGTAAATCCAATTTTAAACCAAGCGGCTTTAATGAAAGCAGAAGACATGGCGACGAAAGGCTATTTCGCGCATACGAGCCCAGAAGGGAAAACTCCATGGTATTGGATTGAAAAAGTCGGATACAAATATCAGTATGCCGGAGAAAACTTGGCAGTCAATTTTAGTGACTCACAGGACGTTACTCGAGCTTGGATGAATAGCCCTACTCATAAGGCCAACATAGTTAAAGGCAACTATACTGAGATGGGTACTGGTGTAGCAAATGGTGTCTATCAAGGGCGAAATACAGTCTTCGTAGCACAGGTATATGCGAACCCTCTACCAATACCAAAACCTACTTCATCTAGTAAATCTTTCAAACTAAAAGTAGAAAAACTTCCAGAACTAGTAAAAGAAAATTCATCAAACGTCCTCGGAGCCGAGGATGTGGTTAACGAAGAAAATATCAATGATGATACATTTAAGCAACCATCATTCTTGCAGAAATTATTTGCTTCACCTCGAAACACCACTAATATAATATTAAATATTATTTTCTTTATTGTGGTTTTAGCTCTACTTCTTTACTTGTTTATACAAATGCGAAATCACCACAAAGACTTGATTACAAACGGATTAATAATCCTAGCGGTCATCGGAGCCGTGCTACTCGCAAATTACTACATAAGTTATCGTCACTTAGTAATAACTGATAGCATAGACTACTCTGTGGATAAAAAGTAGGTGTTTGACATCTTTTTTTCAGAATGTGGATAACCAAGATGATTTTGATATACCCAAATGTTATTATTTAGGTAGTTTTTGTCGAACAAATTTACTCCTATTTAATAATAAAAAATGATTACTCAAGAATTGCAAGATTACATAAAACAGGCTCGTATGCAAGGCATGCCTGACTTGAAAATATATCAAAATCTTTTGTCGGGTGGCTGGAGCGAAGCTGATCTAAAAGAAGCGGGGATTTCACCAATACCTGTTACGAGTTCAATTCCAGTTTCACCTCAAGCCCCTACGCCGACTATTCAGCCACGACAAGTACAACAAACCATGACACCTGGTATGTATGTGCAGAAAAAAAGTCACACTGGACTTTACGTTTTGGTATTTATCATCTTTTTACTTTTAGGGGTCGCAAGCGGATATACTTACTACAAGCACATTTGGCCTTTCCAAAACGGACTTTCTAATCAGTCGAGTGAGGGTAGCGTACAAATATCAACAGAACCAATCAGTTCTGAGGCTCAGAAACAATTTTTTTCGAACGAATACTATTCTCTAACATACCCCAGGCTTTGGACCCACAATGATAAAGACGGAGCAGATTACTTTCGTGCTCCCGCCGAGGAAAATTTTACTGCCAATCTGAGCGTAGCCCGCATCTCTCCCATAGCACCCGGTACCACAATAAAACAAATAGCCGAAGCTTCTAAGGCGACATGGATTTCTGATACACCGTCCTATTTCGTTTTAAGCGAGGATGAAACAGTGACCCCAGAAGGATATCCTGCCCATGAAATAAAGTTCACTTTTAATGACACTTCGCACGGAGATCTAAAAATAATTCAAAAGCAATATATGGTTTTAGCGGGAAGCGATTATTTTGTATTGACTGCTACCGCCACCGCGGGATTGTTTGAAAAATACGCTGAAGATTTTAATGCCATTAAGCAATCTCTTCTTATTAAAATTCCAGAGGTTGCGCAAGGCGCTGACGCAGTCAAAGCCAAACCCGGCGCTTTTTGCGCCAAAGAACCATTGGGGTTAACTGCCTGGTATTCCGAAGCCATGGAGTGGAAGCACAATAATATTGGCTTTCCCAGGGGCGGTCTCTCCTCTGCCCCCGGCAAAGTAGAAGACGCGCATGTGTTTAATGGCGTTACTGCATACTTGGATGCCTCGAGCAGTGTTTACAACGATCCCACGAAGGCTGGCAGCATCATGGCTTGGGTCAAAGTTGATTCTTTGCCTTCCGCATCTCACATTATGCAAATTGTTGGAAAGGGGAGTGAGGGCAAAGATTTTGATCTTCAAATAAACAAAGATAATAAATTTCACTTTTATGTTGGAACAGGCACCGATGTAGCGTCGGACACAGTAGTGAAAACGGGAACATGGTATCTCGTGGCGGGAACGTGGGATTCGTCCGGGTTAAAAATGTACGTGAATGGGGTATTAGAAAAAGAGAGAGCCCTAAAGGTTTCTCGTGTTGCGAGTGCGCAAAACCTTAGAATCGGCAGCCACCCATATTTTCCGGGTCGGTATTTCAATGGTGCTATAGACGAAATAATGATTGCGACCAAGGCCATAACAGCAGAAGAAGTAAAAGCCGTGTATGACGCGGATTCAAAAGGGGTTTGCCGCCCGACGACTTCACAATTGCCCTAGTCGCCGAACTTCACTAGCTAGAAAGTAAACTTACTTGCTAAATGCCCGATAAGTGGGAGTTCTTTCATTTGTCTACTAGAGGCATTAATAATGCCGAAAATCATAAGTATAAAGCAACCAAGGTTGAGGAGTGAACCGATGCCAAAACTAGAAAACGTCATTCGCCACAACATGCTATTAAAAACACTCACTATCACCCAGGCGATGAGTAGGATGAGCCCTTGCTTAGCGTGAAATTTTACAAAAGGGTCGTTGTCTTTGTTGGCCACTAGTGGAACTATTACTAATATCCACAAGTAAGCAACAATAGCCAGGCCGGTATTCCCGCCGATATTGCCCTGTGGAGAAGGGGGAGGAGTAAAAGATGACCCACCCACACTGCCCTGTGGAGACACTGGGGGAACTTGCTCGTTTTGATTTGGTTCCATATAATTTAAAATTAATTAATTATTACTAATTTAATAATTATATTAAAACGAAGCAATGAAAGCTATGGGGGTGTGGATAACAATAAGCCCATTATTTTTCCAACTAAATTATTGAGTTTTTTTGTATTTTAGGGTATACTATTGTAATCTTATTAATTTAACCAATAATACATTTTATGGCAAAAAGAGGCACAACACTTAGTCCCAAGAAGAAATCAAGACGTTCACATAAGACCAAGAAACGCTTGGAGATAAAGAGAGCAATGCTGGCGAAGAAAGCTCTACGTAATAAGTTTAAAAAATAATTTCTACTAAAATCAATGGATAATACAAAAAATTACGGTGTATGGATTATGGGTGCAGTACTGATGATTTTTTCGGTGGTTTTCTTCTTAGCAGCGAAAGATTTCTCAAAGCAAGGTACTTATGTGGAGGTTAAAGGTCTTTCTGAGAAGATCGTGAAAGCTGATGTTGCTATCTGGTCTCTAAACTTTGAAGTTAAATCAAATAACATTGATTCACTGTACGCCGATATTGAAAAAAACCTTCTCGGAATTAAAACTTTCTTAAAAGAAAAAGGCTTTGAAGATTCAGAAATAAATGTCGCTCCGGTTAATATTTATCAAGATACTTATAAAGATGCCTTGTTTAGATACAATTCTAATACTCAATTGTCTGTTTACACAAAAAAAGTTGACGCAGTAAGAGCAGCTTCCAAAGATACTCTATTGCTAGTAAAGAAGGGGGTCACTCTAAATCAGAATTCTATTGCTTTTGAATTTTCAGATATCAATAGCGTTAAACCAGAAATGTTAGCCGAAGCTATCAAGAATGCGAAAACTAGTGCCGAACAGTTTGCTTCCGAGTCAGGCTCTCGTCTTGGCAAGGTGGCTCGTGGCAACCAGGGAGTGTTTGATATTTCCGATAAAGATCCAGGCTCTCCAGAGTACAAGAAAATTAGAGTTGTTTCCACTCTTAGATTTTTACTTAAGTAAATTTTACAGTACCGATGAAAAAGAAATCTTCACCAAAAAAAATTAAAAAAGTGGTGATGGTTAGTGGCGGGTTCGATCCTGTACACATAGGGCATGTTCGGTTATTCAATGAGGCGAAAAAGCTCGGAGATGAGCTTGTCGTAGTCATAAATAACGACCATTGGCTTCGGGAGAAGAAAGGGTATGTTTTTATGCCCGATCACGAGCGTAAAGAGATAATTGAGGCATTTGAAGCCGTTGATCGGGTTCTTTTAAGTAGTCACAAAAAAAATACCAAAGATATGAGTATTTGTGTAGATTTAATAAAGGTTAGGCCACATATCTTTGCAAATGGTGGAGACAGAAATGAAAAGGATGCAGAAAACCCCAATTCTTCTTTGTATAAAGAGAAACAAATTCATAAAAAACTTGGAATAAATATGGTATATAACGTAGGGCATGGAGGGAAGGTCAGAAGTTCATCTAAGTTGGTAAAAGATATTGTAAAAAAGCACACAAAAATAAAAAAATAAAATGTCATTAGATAAAGAAAATATTATTATTGACCCTACTATTTTTCATGCCTACGATGTTCGTGGTGTTTACCCTGAGCAAATTAACCCAGATGTAGTTTACAGAATTGCTCAGGCTTATGCCAAATTTATCCAACCAGAAACTGTTGCCCTAGGGAGAGACGTGCGCTTGTCCGGCCCGGTATTGTTTGAAGCTATGAAGAATGGCTTTATTGACCACGGAGTGAACGTTATTGATATAGGAGAAATTAGTACGGACATGTATAATTTTGCTTCTGGAGAATATGGCTATGACGCGCTTACTATTACGGCCTCACATAATCCACGAGAATATAATGGAATAAAAATGTCTCGTAAGAATGCCGTGCCCATATCCGGCGATAGCGGAATAAATGATATTAAACAACTAGTTTTATCTGGATATGCTTATAAAGCTTCCAAGCTTGGGAAAGTAACCACGAAAGATATATTAGACGACTATTTAGAAAAGTGTCTGAGTTTCGTGGATAGGAATAAGATAAAGCCATTGAAGGTAGTGGCAAATGGAATGTTTGGTTTAGCTATTCAGAATCTTAAAAAATTAAATTTACCCCTTGAAATTATTCCATTAAATGAAATTCCAGACGGAAGCTTCCCTAAAGGTCCACCAGATCCATTTCTTAAAGAAAACAGAACAGAGACAGAAGAATTAATAAAAAAAGAAAAAGTAGATATGGGTGTTGCTTGGGATGGGGATGCTGACAGATTTTTTCTTTTTGATGAAAATGCACGATTAATTCCGGGATATTATTTAACAGCATTTTTAGGCGAATATTTTTGCAGAAACCACAAAGGGGCAAAAATTGTTTATGAGCCCAGGGGAACGTGGGCAGTTGTTGATGCAGTAAATGAAGCTGGAGGGGTATCATTACTGAATAAGGTGGGTCACAGTTTTATCAAAGAAAGGATGAGGAAAGAAGATGCTGTATTTGGTGGAGAGGGAAGCGGACACTTTTATTTTAATGACTTTTACTATGCGGACAATGGTTTAATTCCGTTTTTGCTTTTACTTCAAATAATTTCAGAATCCAATAAAAAAGTTTCAGAATTATTTGACGACTATTTCAAAAATTATTTCATTTCAGGAGAAATCAATACTGACTTAAAAACTTTTGAGGACGCTGATAAAATTTTTAGACTAATAGAGACTCAATTTAAAGACGCTAAGATTGACCATACTGATGGTGTTTCTGTTGAATACAATGACTGGCGAGCAAATGTGCGCTCTTCCAATACCCAGCCCCTTATACGCTTAAACGTAGAGGCTAAAACGGAAGATTTAATGAATCAGAAAACCCAAGAATTCCTAGGGTTAATACGAAAATAGATTGGTTAAAAAGTCGTTTAGTTATATAATATAGACGTATGGCTGTCTTAAAAAAGAAGAAAAAAATCATAAAAAAGAAGGTCATAAAGAAAAAAACAGTAAAAACTGCTAAAAAGAGAACAGTTCTAAAGAGAAAAATACTAAAAAAGAAATCTTCACTGAAACTAGAAAGGTCAAAGAAAAACCCCATAATAGAACCAGCGGAGAACGTTTACTGGGAGTCGAAAGCCACCTTTAATCCGAGCGCTATTTACAGCGACGGTAAGATACACGTTATTTATCGGGCGATAGGAGACAGAGATATGTCAGTCCTGGGATATGCCAAATCCAACGATGGAATATATTTCGACAACAATTCTAAACAGCTCGCGTATTATGCGAAAGCTAAATTTAATCCTGACAGGAAATCAGTACCACAAATCACATCTTCTGGGGGCGGTTGGGGTGGTGGGTGCGAAGACCCAAGGCTAACACTCTTAGGAGGTATGGTGTATATGCTTTATACCGCTTTTGATGGTTGGGGGTCAGTCAGAATTGCACTTACTTCTGTAAGTTTGGAAGATTTTATAAACAAACGCTTTTCTTGGCGAGAGCCGGTGTTAATTTCCCCTCCGGGAGAGATACATAAGAATTGGGCGCTTTTCCCAGAAAAAATTAAAGGGAAATATGCAATTTTACATGCAATCTCTCCTAAAATAATGATTGATTACTTTAAGGATCTGCGAGAATTGGATGGTAAAAAATTTATTCACAGTGTGCACCAAAATAGTCCTCTTTGGAAACTGCGCGATGGCTTGACGCGTGGAATTGGTCCTTCACCAATTAAGACTAAAATAGGTTGGCTTATTTTGTATCATAAAATTGAAAAAAATGATCCAGGTAGATACAAATTATGGGCAATGATTTTAGACAGCAAAGATCCAACTAAGATTCTTTACAAAAACGAAGATCCGATATTAGCCCCAGATCTGTGGTATGAAAATGAGGGTTATAAAGCTGGCACTGTTTATTCTTGTGGAGCTGTAGTAAAAGACGGGAAACTTTTCGTATATTACGGCGGAGCAGACACAGTGTCTTGTGTGGCTACGGCGAATCTGGATAAATTCTTAGAAGAACTCAAAAGTCACAAAGTCTCCAAACTAAAGAAAGGCGAATAAATTATGTACGTATTAAAAAGATCGCACCATAATCCAATTCTTGATCCATACCGAGACCATTATTGGGAAGATTTTGCGACTTTTAATATGAGTGTCGTGAAAAAAGGTAAAACGTATTACGGGGTATATCGAGCCATAGGGTCAGAAGACAAACTTCGTACTCCAGAACAACTTTCTATTATAGGTATAGGTAAAGGCAAGGACAATATTCATTTTGAAGAACGGGTGCCATTTATTACTCCCACAGAAGATTGGGAAAAATACGGGTGTGAAGATCCCAGAATTACGTATTTTGAAGGTAATTATTATATATTTTATACAGCACTTTCTAAATACCCCTTTGAGGCGAGTGGAATTAAAGTCGCTGTCGCAATTTCTAAAGACTTAAAGAAAGTAAATGAAAGACATTTGGTGACTCCGTTTAATGCTAAAGCTATGACACTCTTTCCGGAGCGGGTAGACGGAAAAGTTACTGTAATCCTAACAGTGAATACCGATATGCCTCCTGCGAAAATCGCACTGGCCCAAGTGGAGAATATTGAAGAATTGTGGGATCAAAATTTTTGGGCAGATTGGTATAACAATATTGATAAACATACAATTGATCTCAAAAGAGTTGCATCTGATCACGTAGAAGTGGGGGCGACCCCCATAAAGACTTCTCATGGTTGGTTGTTTCTATATTCTCATATTCAAAATTACTTTCCTTCGGGAAATAATTTTGAGAGAATTTTCGGGGTGGAGGCTGTGTTGTTGGATGTCAATAACCCACAAAAAATTACAGGACACACCAGGGGTCCGATATTAGTCCCGCGAGAATCCTACGAACTTTTAGGGCACGTGCCTGACATAGTTTTCCCATCTGGCGCAATCTTAGAAAAAGACACACTTTTTATATATTATGGGGCTGCAGACACAACGACTTGCATGGCTCACGTGAACATTACCGACCTTATTGGGACCATGCGTCCCGAAACTGCACCAAAGTGGCACTTTCTTAGATCTGCTAAAAATCCAATTATTACTCCAAATCCCAACAATGCCTGGGAAGCTCAAGCTACTTTTAACCCTGCGGCATTGCGAATAAAAAACACGACCCACATTTTATACAGGGCACTATCTAAAGACAATACTTCATCTATAGGATATGCATCATCAAAAGATGGTGTCACTATTGATGAAAGACAAAGTGCTCCTGTTTACATACCTAGAGAAGATTTTGAATTGAAAAAGGTTACAGGCGGGAATTCAGGTTGCGAAGACCCACGACTCACTAAGATAGAGAAAACCATTTATATGTGTTATACCGCCTTTGATGGCATTGGTCCACCACGAGTAGCTATAACTTCCATATTGGAGAAAAATTTTCTACAGAAAAATTGGCAATGGGAAAAACCAATTCTCATTACTCCGGCAGGTCTGGATGATAAGGATACTTGTATTTTTCCAGAAAAAACCCAAGGTAAGTATTTTATCCTTCACCGAGTCGGGGATGAGATATGTGGAGATTATATAAAAACACTTAATTTTAAAACAGAAACTGTTAATAAATGTATCAGAATTATTGGCCCGCGAATAAACTCCTGGGATAGTTTAAAAGTTGGCATTTCGGCTCCACCACTGAAGACTAAATATGGTTGGCTGCTCCTTTATCATGGTATTTCTAAGAACCATCATACTTACAGGGTTGGGGCAGTACTACTTGACCTCAATGATCCGGCTATTGTCTTAGCGCGCACTACAGACCCAATATTTGAGCCAGAAGAGCAGTATGAAAAGGTTGGAGTAGTAAACAGCGTTGTTTTCCCTTGCGGGATGGTGATAAAAGATAAATTACTCTATATATACTACGGAGGAGCAGATACAGTTGTGGGGGTGGCTACAATGGAGCTTGATATTGTTCTCCGGGCTCTTACAAGGAATATAAAAAAGAAAAAATAGTTTTTAGAGTTGTGAAATATCGCGGGTAGAGAATATATTCATCGTCCAATCTATGGCGACTCGTATCTTTTTTCGTAGTGAAAGAAATTTTACTAAGTATACTGTCCTCCAAAGCCACCAAGTGAAGCGACCTGAAAAAGTAATATGGAATATTTCACCTACGGCCATCCATTGTCCCAAGGATAATAAGTATCCCAGACTTTTATATTTAAATTCTTGCGGAGTTTTGCCACATATTGTTAACTGGATGTTCTTTGCTACAGTTTTCGCTTCTTTTTCGGCTACTTGGGCGAGTGCCGGAAGATAAGTACTAGTCTTTTTATCTTTGAACGCCGAGACATCACCCACAGCATAGACATTTTTGTATTTAGGTAGTTGTAAAAATTCATTAACTAGAATTCTTCCGTCAGGCGTACGATCTACTTCTTGGTCGAATGATACACTGACTGGTTTTATACCACCAACCCATATTACTGTTTCAGAAAATATTTTCTCATTATCATTTACCAATATGAATTTGGAGTTTACTTCTTTCACAGTGCTTGAGAGCTTTATCTCTATGCCTTTTTTAAGAAGTGTCTCAAGACTTTTCTTTCGTGTTTTAGTGTGGAATTGTGGTACCAACTCCGGCCCTTTTTGTATCAGGACCATAGATACATATTTTAAAGTGTCGCATTTGTAATAACGATAGAAACTTTCTTGGATCAATTCTGCAAGTTCTGCTGCCAGCTCTACTCCCGTAGGCCCTCCACCAACTACGACAAACTTTAACATTTTCCTTTTCTCTACTTCATCTTCTGTGTGTGACGCGCGTTCCATTTGAGCAATGCAATGGTTCTTTATTTTTATAGCGTCTTCAATATTTTTAAGAGTAAAAGAATTTTCTTCAGATCCAGGAGTATTGAAGAAATTTGTTTGTGCCCCAGGAGCGAGCACTAGATAGTCATATGCAATATCTTCTTTTTGTAATTTTACGGTGTGAGTGTTTAAATTTACAGACTGCACATTTCCAAGATAAAATTTATCTATACAACACCCCAAGACTTCTCGGATGGGCTCTATGATGTTGCTGGGGTTTAGGCTGCCGGTAGCTACTTCATGCAGAAGTGGAGTAAAGAGGAAGTAATTCTTATCGCCAACCATAGCGAGCTCTATATTTTTCTTTCCACAGAAAGATTTATGTAGGTTTTTCAAGGTATATACCCCTCCAAAACCGTTGCCGACTATTAGAATTTTTACTTTCTCAGACATGTTCTAAGTATAGCAAACATATGCTACAATAAAGTCATGCAAATAAATTTACAAAGTAAAAACATGGAATTGACAGAAGCTATTAAAGATTATGTTTTAAAACGGGTAACCAACCTAGAAAAATTATTATCAAACATAAAAACAAAGGCCGGGGAGGTCAAAGTCTCTTTTGAGGTTTCAAAGTCTACGAATCACCACAAGGCTGGAGAAGTTTTTCATGCAGATTGTTCCATAACCATAGACGGCGACAACTTCTATGGCAGTAGTGATAATGAAGATTTGTATAGTGCCGTAGACGAAGTCAAAGAGATTCTTTTTAACGAGATAAATAAGAACAAAGACCGCAAGCAGACATTATTCCGTCGCGGTGCCAAGAGCGTCAAAAAAATGCTCAAAGGTCTTTCTAAACGAAATCCTTTTACTTCTAAATACTAAATATACACTTTGGACTGTGATGGAAACAAGGAATTGTAAAAATTGTAAAAAAACTTTCAATATCGAAGTTGAGGATTTTAATTTTTATGAAAAAGTAAAAGTTCCTCCACCGACTTTATGTACGGATTGTAGGCAAATGCGTCGGATGAGTTTCCGAAATGAACGAATTTTATATAAAAGGAAATGCGATAAAACTGGTAAAGATATAATTTCTGTGTATTCGCCGGATTCACCGCATAAAGT
Source organism: Minisyncoccota bacterium (assembly GCA_041665925.1). Lineage (GTDB taxonomy): Bacteria > Patescibacteriota > Minisyncoccia > Phycocordibacterales > UBA9973 > UBA9973. The sequence continues at coordinate 15,417 of JBAYHW010000006.1, read as the reverse complement.
TTTCGATCAAAAGTTTTGGTATAGTGATGAATTTGACCCCATGGAGTATGGGCAAGACTATGATTTTTCTAGGCCATTTTTCCCTCAAATGAGAGAATTTATGCTCAAGATGCCGTGGCCATCTTTACGTATAGAGAATTCTGAAAATTGTGATTACAACAATGACGTCGGTCGCTCCAAGGATTGTTATTTATGTGCTAGGACTCATTATTCTACAAATGCTCTTTATGGTTACCGGGTAAATAGATCTAGAGATTGCGTAGATTGTATGCAAATCTTCGATGGTTCAGAATTTCTATATGAGTGCGTTGAGTGTATTTCATGTAGTTTCTTAAGTTTTTCTATGTTTTCTGAAAATTGCGCTAATTCCAGCATGCTTCTTAATTGTAAAAATTGTCTTGATTGCTTTATGTGCACCAATTTACGCAATAAACAATATTGTTTTAAAAACGAACAACTTTCTAAAGAAGAATATATAAAGAAAATGGCCGAATACAATTCAGGCTCTTTTGCTGAAAAAGAAAAAGCCTTAAAAGAATTTAAGACACTTTGCGAAAATAGTATTAATAGAAATCTAACTATTATAAATTCTCCTAATTCTACCGGAGACAATATTGTTGGCTCTAAAAATGTTTTTATGAGTTTCGGGGTTAAGGATTGCGAAAATGTACGATATATTTGGGATAATATGCGCTATAAAGACTCTATGGATACTTACAGTGGGGGAGATACAGAACTCGCATATGAATGTACTAGTAGTGGGAGATCATACAATGTAAAATTCTGTTTGCGTGCCGTGCATTCTACCGACAGTCAGTACTCTTTTATGTGTAATCAATCTAAAAATGTTTTTGCATGTATTGGTCTAAAGAATAAAGAATTTTGTATTTTTAATAAACAATATTCAGAAGAAGAGTACAAAAGTTTAACCGAAAAAATTATAAAACAAATGACAGCAGCAGGAGAATATGGAGAATTTTGTCCAATGGAGTTATCCATGTTTGCATATAATGAAACAGTAGCGCAGGAATACTTTCCACTTACCAAGGAAGAAGCTTTAAGTAGGGGATTGAGATGGCAAGACCCTAATACTAAAAATTATGATATTACTATCAAACCAGAAGACCTGCCAGATGATATTAAAGATATCAGTGAAGATATTTTAACTCAGTCTATAGGTTGTGCTGATATGGGGGATTGTAAGCATGGCTGTACGACAGCCTTTAGAATCATTCCTAGAGAGCTGGAATTTTATAAAAGAATGAATTTACCGCTTCCTAGACTTTGCCCTAATTGTCGTTATTACGGAAGATTAAATAAATTAAATTCATCTAAGCTTTGGCATAGATCGTGTCAGTGTGCGGGAGTAGAATCCGAAAACGGAGTTTATAAGAATTTTGCCATTCATCATTTACATAATGAAGGACATTGTCCGAATGAATTTGAGACTTCCTATTCTCCAGACAGTCCTGATATAGTTTATTGTGAAAAATGCTACCAACAAGAGGTGTATTAGTTATTTGTATAGTCAATTTCCTTGCCACCTTCAGGGATAATTTTTTCTATAATAAATTTACCTTCTTCTAACTTTGTTTTGGTGATTAGGATTCTTTTGCCATCTTTAAAAAAGAAAGTTCTAGGCCAGGTGGCGTAGGCTCTAAATTTGTTGTAATTTTTTACAGCGTTGTCGCATAAGTCAATTAATCCATCTTCTTTCTTAATTTTTTTAGAGTGAGTTGCGTTGCTTTCATCTTGGGGGATTTCCTCTGTTTCTTTATTTATTAATTTCGGTAAAGTTTTTATCAAAAGTTCTCCGCCGATTTTGATTAGGCGCTTCCTTAGATCTGGAGATGTTTCATCAGGTAGAATACTTGTTTTTTCTGTGGCAATTATAGGCCCAGCGTCCATTTTGTAAACCATTTTTTGAATAGTCACCCCTGTTTCTATGTCTCCATTTAGTATTGCGGATTCAACGGGTGAGGCTCCACGATATTTCGGCAACAGGGAATAATGTATGTTAATTGAGCCAAGTTTCGGTATATTTAAAATTTCTTCAGGAATTATTTTTCCATAAGCGACAACCAGGAAGAAATCTATAATATTTTGTTCACCACGCATATTTTCCTGCTGTAAAATTGCTCTTCTCGGCTCGTCAGCCCACGAAAGGGTTCTCAAAACATTATAAATTTCTTTTTTAGTCAATTTTTCTGGTTGAATATATGGGATATTGTTTTCTTCTGCCCAAATTTTCACCGGTGGGGGAGCTATAAGCATTTTACGCCCCTTTGGCTTGTCAGGGGAGGTTATTATTAAGGAAGGTATATAACCATCCCCTTTTAAAATTTCAAGGGTATGAGAGGCCACGTCAGGCGTACCAAAAAATGCAAAATTTAGTTTCATATTATTTAGGCAACTCTTCTTTTATATCTTTGGCGTGGTCGATGAATAGGACTCCATCTAGGTGGTCTGTTTGGTGTTGGAATATTTGGGCGAGTAGCCCTGAAGCACCACGAACAAATTTCTTACCATTTTCATCATAAGCCGTGACGGTGGCCTTCTTAGATCTGAAAGTTTGACCATACAGCCATCTGACAGAGAGGCAACCTTCAGGCATCCAGTCTTTTTCTCTAGATAGCTTAGATATTTTCGGATTTATAAAAACAAGATCTTTGATAATTTCTTTTTTTACTTCCGTGACATAACTGTCGTTTAATAGTTTTTCTTCTCTACTTCTAGCAAAGTTTTTACCAAAAATTTTACCTGAGACCACAAATATACGTAAAGAATATCCTATTTGCGGTGCGGCTATTGCTACGCCGTCGTCTTGGCTTTTTAGGGCTGAAGACATCTCTTTTAGAATTTTTTGTATTTTTAGAGTGTGTATTGCTGTTACAGGCACCTCATCTGCCGTTTTTCGGAGGACTTTTTCTGTTTGTTGAAGAATTTTCTTCATATTTTTGTATTTGTTATTTTAGTTCTTTTAGGTATTCTAGAAGTTTAGAAAGCTTCACTGTGTCTTGAGATCTGTTTGACATATCTCGGACAATAACAGAATTGTCTAACGCTTCCTTAACTCCGAAAATAATAGAGTAGGGGATCGCAAGTTTTTCAGCGATAGCTAACTGTGAACCCAATGAATCTTTCGAAAGTGATTGAGCTATAGGGATATGAGCTTTACGTAGTATTTCTATAATGTTTAAGCTCTTAAGTTTAGCCTCTGAGCCGAGTTGAATAAAATAAATCTTTGGCTTTTTCATGATGCGGGGAGACAGCTTTTTGTACCAAGGAGAGGCAATAATTCTGTCTACGCCGATAGATATTCCGACAGCAGGGACATCACGCTTACTGCCCACCTGGCGAGCTAGATAATCATAACGTCCTCCACCCGCGAGAGTAAGTGGGGTGCCATCTTCGCCGCCTGTTTGTTCTATTATTTCGAAGACGGTGCGGGTGTAATAAGAAAGTCCTCGGACTAAGTTTTTGTTTATGTTGTAAGGAATGTCCATTTCCTCCAGATATTCTAGAACTTCTTTGAAATGTTTTTTACAAGATGCACAGAGAAAAGAAACAGAATCCGGAGCGCCTTCATTGATTTCTTTTGTTTTTTCTTCTTTGGAGTCTAGGATGCGTAAGGGATTAGTTTTTAATCTTTCTCGGTCCACTGCCGGTAAACTGCTCAAGTGTTTTTTATAATAATTAGTGAGTTCTTTTAAATACCCGTTTCGGCATTCTTTGTCTCCAATAGAATTTATATCTATTGATAAGTCCGTTGCTCCAGCTTCTTCTAGAATACTCATACCTGCTTTCACAACTAAGGCATCCATTATACTTTTATCACTTCCAAGACTATCTAAATCAAATTGCCAAAACTGGCGATAGCGACCTCGCTGGGGTTTATCATGTCTGAAAGCTGGGCCGTATTGATAAAACATTACTGGCTGAGGCATATTCTGCATTCCGTGTTCTACATAAGCGCGCATTAAGGGAGCAGTGTGTTCAGGACGAAGAGCTAGATGGTCTCCACCTTTTGTTTTCAGAGTATACATTTCTTTATCCACAATGTCCGTGCCTTCGCCTATAGCACCAGTAAAAACCTCCTCTTGTTCTAAAATAGGAGTATCTATTGGCTTAAAGCCGTAATATACAGCTACCTCTTGTGCTTTTTCAAAAAATGCCTGAAAGGCGTAGTATTCCTCGTTCATTAAATCTCGCATGCCTTTCGGTGATGTCAATTCGGCACCTTTAGTTTTATTGGCGTGAGTTGTTTTTTTCATATTAATTTATTTGATTATAACTACCAGGGAAAATATCTATTTTGTTAATCGGAAGCAAACGAACAAAAGCTTTACCGACTAAAAGATTTTCTTTAACTGCACCCCAATACCTTGAGTCGGAGCTTGCGCTTCTGTTGTCTCCAAGTACAAAATATTCATCACTCTTGAGTTCAAAATGGGTGTCGTTATTTGCTATATTTTTCACAAAAGGTTGGTCTAGCTTAAATCCTTCCGGGTATTGAGTGTTTGTTATAGTTACATCATTACCTTTTATATCTACAGTTTCATTTGGTAGACCGATTATTCTTTTTATAAAGAATTTTGTTGTATCTCCGGGATAACGAAAAATAACCACATCATCTCTTTTTGGTGACCCTAATTCGTATGAGAGTTTATCTACCACTAGGTAATCTCCATTTTTAAAGGTAGGCACCATTGAAGAACCCGATACGATGAAGGGCTCAGCTATCAATACACGAATAGGTATGACTACTAATAGGGCTATTAAAGCAAAACGTACAAGCTCCCAAAACGATTGTTTCCTTGTTTTTTCTTCAATTTTTATTGGTTCCATGGCTTATAATATAGCATAAAATAACATTGACATGTTAGTGGTTTTTATTGTGTAATGAATCCCATTAGAGATTGAGTAGTGAATTGTTTTTATAAATGTTAAATTATTACTAGGGTTGATTTTTATTAAAGTTAAAATAGGTACGGAAATCTAAAGATTTCCTATCTCTAACGGGATGAAATTAATAGTCGGTTTAGGAAATCCAGGAGAAGAATACGAAAAGACACGGCATAATACCGGTCGTATTTTGGTGGGACTCATAGAACCGAAGCTTGAAAAAATTAAAATCAAATTTTTGATGCCAGACAATTTTATGAATAATTCTGGCAAGGCTGTGGCTCAGCTTGTAAAATCTAAAAAAGATTTGAAAGATTTAGTGGTCATCTATGACGACATTGATTTACCAATAGGCAAAATGAAAATATCTTTCAATCGCTCGAGTGGAGGGCATAATGGCCTAGGTTCTATAATCAAAGCACTAAAGAGCGAGGAATTTCTTCGTATTAGAATAGGTATAGCACCCACGACTCCATCAGGCAAAATAAAGAAACCACATGGCGAAAAGGATGTTATTAAATTTATTCTTGGTGAATTTAAAAAGTCAGAACTAGAAACTCTCAAAAAACTTTCCAAGAAAGTCGCCGAAGCCGTAGAGTGTATCTTTACCGAAAGCAAAGAAAAAGCGATGAGTTTGTATAACTGATCTTTATTTGTGAGTGGGCCAATTGTCTAAAATCCTTACAAGCTCTTCTTCGCTAGGTGAGGGAAGTTGAATTTTACATAAGTCTCTAATGGCGCGAAAATTGCTGATTACGTTTTCCAACCATTCTTTAGTACCTTTGTATTCTTTTTTTGTTTTTTCGTTCAAAAATCTCGCAGACATTTTCCCTAAAATATTTTTGTTATACCCCAGAAATTTATCAAATCTCCTAAAATACATCTCTCGCCAAACGTTTAAGGAATTATTGCCCTCGTGGATTGGTTGTTCGGCAGGTAATATTTTTCTTAACTCGACTTTGCCTATAAACTCATTGAATTCTTCCTGCTCTAATCGGTCTTTGATATCAACTTCCGTTGCAGTCTCGGGAAGCCTTAACATCTTCAAAAGTTGTTGAAAATGGGTAGGGGATTGTTTTTCTGAAGTATTTACTGATGATAATTTTTCTCCCATATAATTATATTATAACAAATTTATAATTAAATCTCCTTTACTGCTTCAATAATGATGCTTTTTTCGCCGTTTCTGTTTGAGACTTTGCCCGAGAAGGCAATGCATTTTTCAGGGACCAGGATATCAATAGATTCTTTAAATATGGAAGGGAAGGCGACGGCTTCAATGGCATCCGTCAGATCTGAAATTTTTAAGAAAGCCATGCGTTCATTATTTTTCGTTACAACTTGTCTTGATGTTTCAATGATTCCAGCTACGGTGACTTGCATGCCGTTACCCATTTCTTCTTTTACCCTTTTGATATTCATGGTACGTTTTTCTAATTTATCACGCAGACGGTCAAGGGGATGTCCAGAAATATAGAGTCCCAGTAGTTCTTTTTCCCAAAGTAGTTTTTCTGCTTGAGTTGCTTCCTTGGCCTCCTGCATTTTAAATTCAGGAACTTTTACTGAAGTTATTCCGCCGAAAAGAGAAGTTTGATTTTCGTTTTGCTTAGAACCTTCGTGATTGTATTCCAGCATAGCTTCGAGATTGGCAAGTAGAATACCGCGGTCTACCCAGTCATCCATGCATCCTGACTTTATCAATGCTTCCATGGATTTCTTATTTAAATTTTTGTGTTTGATGCGGTCTAAAAAGTCTGTAATCGATTTAAACTTCCCATTTAATTTTCTCTCTGAAATGATAGTATCAGATATATCTGTGCCTAAATTTTTTATCGTATATAAACCGAACCTTATTTTTTTACTTTTATTTTCTTCGGTTATAACTGTATCTTTTTCTTCTGGGAGGCAAGTAAATCCGCCATAACTTTCATTTATATGCGGAGGCATCACCGGTATTTTCATATGTTTACATTCCTCTATAATTTCAGCGATTTTTTCCACATCGCCGGACTCCGCTGTCAGGATGGCTGCCATGTATTCCACAGGATAGTTCGCCTTCATATAGGCAGTTTGATAAGCGACTTTACCGTATGAGGCGGCGTGCGCCTTTCCGAATCCATATGCTTGGAATGGTTCAAAAAGTTTCCAAAGTTTTTCTGCAAACTCTGGCGTCTGTCCATTGGTAATGATTCCCTTAGTAAACTTTTCTCTTTGGGCGGCCATTTCTTTCGGAATTTTTTTACCGACGGCTTTTCGAAATTTGTCGGCTTCTTCCCAGTTATAACCAGCGAGTTCAATAGCTGAAAGGAGTAAATCGTCTTGATAAACTATGAGCCCGTAAGATTCGCCTAAAAATTTCTTCATTCTTGGGTCTAAGTATTTTACGAGTCTTGGATTATGTTTGCGTTTAATATATTCGGGAATGGATTCCATGGGGCCCGGGCGATACAGGGCAACCATGGCATTGATGTCGTGAATTGATGTTGGTTTTAACTCTTTTAGGTATCTAGTCATTCCAGATCCATTAAGTTGGAAGAGTCCTTCCGTCTGTCCATTAGCTAACATCACGAAGGTCTTCTTATCATCGAGAGGAATATTTTCTATATTAATATCAATGTTATAGAATTTTTTAACCAAACTTATGGCATCGGCTAGGATTGCTAAGTTTCTAATTCCCAGGAAATCAAATTTTAAAAGTCCAGCTTCTTCAATACTGTACATATCGTATTGAGTAATAATTTTGCCACCCTTCGGGTCGAATTGTATCGGGGTGTATTCTGAAAGTGGCTTGGGTGCGATGACGACTCCAGCTGCGTGCACAGAAATGTGTCTGACACAGCCTTCAAGCTTTTTGGCGAGGTCAATTATTTCCTTGGTGTCTTTTTCCTTGTTATATGCATCAGTTAATTCAGGGACTATTTCCATCGCGTGCTCTATGGTCATGGGCATGCCCTGAGAACCCATAGGAATCATTTTAGAAATTCTATCTCCTATTGTGTACGGATAGGCTAGTGCTCGTGCTACATCTCGTACTGCTCCACGGGCCATCATCGTTCCGAAGGTTCCTATTTGAGCAACTTTATCTTTACCATATTTACTTTTTACATATTCTATCATTTCGTCTCGGCGATTATCGGCGAAGTCCATGTCTATATCGGGAGCAGATGGTCGAAATGGATTTAAGAATCTTTCGAAAGGAATTTTATATTCTATCGGGTTGATATTTGTAATACCTAGAAGGTATGTAACCATAGAGCCAGCGACTGAACCGCGGATGGCCGTTAGGATGCTGTTTTTCTTGGCATAATCTAAAAGGTCACCAACCACCAAGAAATATGGCGAATAACCTTTGTCAACAATAATCTTGAGCTCATATTCTATTCGCTCAATTACTTCTGGTGTCTCTTTTATATTGAGTCTTTTTATTCCTTCGAAAGTAAGCTCACGGAGTTTTTCATTATATGTTTTCACATCTTCCACCTTAAAATCAGGGAAAACCCAGCGCCCTAACTCAAGTTCGGTGTTGCACATATCGGCAATTTTTACCGTGTTCGCTACAGCCTCGGGCGTGTCCTTAAATATTTCTAAGGCTTTTTCTGTACTTATAAACGAATAATCACTATCTCCGAAAGAGAATTTATTGTCGTCTTTTATGTCAGAATTCGTTTGGATAGCGAGCAGGGTTTCATGCGCCTTATTGTCTCCACTCAGGGGGTAGTGAGAATCAATAGTTGCAACCAGCGGAGCATTTAATTTTTTACTCAATTTTATTATTCTATTTCTTACTTCTTCGTCATCTGGTACATCTGTGTGGTGCTGTATTTCTAGAAAATAATTTTCATTACCGAAAATTTCCTGATGCTCTCTTATTATTAATTCTCCCTTTTCTTCATCTTTGTTTGCAAGTGCACGAGAAAGTTCTCCACCTAGGCACCCCGATAGAGCAATGATACCTTCTGAATATTGTCTCAAGATCTCTTTATCCATTCGTGGTTTATAATAAAATCCCTCTATGTGAGAAAGAGTCACCAGCTTCATTAAATTTTTATAACCCTGAAGATTTTTCGCCAACAAGGTAAGATGAAATCTTTTATTATCTATTCCTGGATCTTTGTCTAGTCTACTGCGGTTGGCGATATATGCCTCCACCCCAAGTATGGGTTTAATCCCGGCCTCCTTTGCCAATTTATAAAATTCAATAGCTCCATACATATTGCCGTGGTCAGTGATGGCCAAAGCTGACATTTTGAATTTTTTAGCTAAATCTACTAAATCTTCAAGCTTAGAAAGCCCATCTAAGAGAGAATAGTGCGAATGGGTATGGAGATGGATAAATTGTTCTTTTTCTTCAGGCATTTTCCCTATAATAGCACATTTTAATTTTGTTGTTTTAACTTCTTTTTGGTACAATATGGGCATGAAAAAAATCAAAGTGGGCATTAATGGTTTCGGCAGAATTGGCAGGGCATTCCTCAAAGTTGCCTGGGAAAGGCCTGAAATAGAGGTAGTAGCTGTCAATGACTTAGGCGTTATTGCCAATATGGCTTATCTTCTTAAGTACGATACTGTTTACAAAAAATGGGAACACGATATTCAAATTGATGGCGACAGTCTGGTTATTGATGGTAAAAAAGTAAAAGTTTTAGCGCAAAAGGATCCGAGTTTATTGCCTTGGAAAGATTTAGAAATTGACGTGGTGGTAGAATCCACCGGACTTTTCACAAGTTTTGAAAAGTCAAAAGTGCATCTTGATGCTGGGGCAAAAAAAGTTGTAATTTCTGCTCCTTCAAAAGGAGACGGCACAGTGCCGGGGGAGACAATTTTGCTCGGAGTCAATGAAGATAAGTTTGGTACCTGCGACATTACTTCAAATGCATCTTGCACAACGAATGCGGCTTCACCGCTCATTGCGATTTTACATGAAGCCATTGGTATAGAAAAAGCAGTTTTAAATACTGTACACGGATACACTGCTTCACAAGCGTTGATAGATGGTACAAGTAAAAAAGATATGCGAGAAGGCAGAGCAGCAGCACAGAACATCGTGCCTAGCTCTACTGGTGCAGCTATAGCTGTGACGAAAGCCTTCCCAGAACTCAAAGGGCTCTTCGATGGAATATCTGTTCGAGTGCCAGTGCCGGCAGGATCTATTGTGGATATTACTTTTATTGCTAAGCGAGATACTACTGTTGAGGAGGTAAATTCTATTCTTAAAAAAGCTGCTGGGGACGCACATTGGAGTAAACTATTTGCGGTGACCGAAGAGCCACTCGTCTCAAGTGATATTCTTGGAAGTCACTATGGTTCGATTGCCGATCTTGCAATGACTCGCGTTGTCGGAGGAAATCTAGTAAAAGTTATGGGTTGGTATGACAACGAAATGGGGTATACCTACACTCTCATTGACCACGTCATCAAAACAGGGGAGACTATAAAATAATTAAAAAATATGAAAAAATTACAAAAAGGGTTTATTGTTCCAATTTTACTGATAATAGTAATTATAGCGATGGCTGGTTATGGCGTGTATGTTTATAAGACAACAAATGTGGAAAATCCAATTACAACAGATAATAACATAACTCGACAAGTAGATATTTCTAATAGTTCAGAACCAAAAGTACAAAATTCAAACAACCCCGATACTTCACCTATTGAGCAGACTACTCAAACAAATAAATCGACATTGACTAGCATTCCTGATTCTGGCATGACAACTCAAATTAAGATCGATTTTTCCACCTGTAAGGCCGGACGTGAAACCGTTTACTTTGGATTTGGTAGCACAGTTTTTATTTTTACGGGAATTACAAATGGAAAGTGTAATTTCCAATATGGAACCGAGATTGAAGATCCGAGATGGGATGGGTCTATGTCTCATACGTGCGCAGTTCCTGCTACATTTGGAGAAAAAACTTACGAAGTACAGACAAACGGAATTGTTATGAACGGGCTACAATCTTACTGTTCAACATTGTAATACTTGCATCTAAATGAAATCGTTTCCTTAGTATATCATATATGATATACTAACAAAATAAACAATTTGCATTCTTATGCCGCATGTGTCTTCTAAAAAATTAAAGCAGGAAATTCTCAACAAACTTTATAAAGAATTTGGGCAAGCATTTGAAAAGTCGGCACGGAGGTCTAAAGCCGGTCTATTTTTGGGTGACATCTTAACTAAGACCGAAAAGGTTATGTTAGCGAAACGGTTTGCTGTTATTTACCTATTGTCTCAGGAAGTTCCAGTTTCATACATAGCCGAATCTTTAGGCATGAGTTACAGCACTATATTCAGAATGTCGCTAAAATATGACATAGGCAAATACTCCGCTATTCTTCGAGCCATAAGACAAGAAAAATCGGACCTTTGGGGAATCTTAGAAAAAATTCTTAGAGCTGGTTTGCCTCCTCGCGCTGGGAGAGGAAGGTGGAAGTTCTTATACGAAAAAAACTAAACCTATTTTGATAACTCGTTTCATTAACCTATCATATATCGTATACTAAGGAATTTGGAAAAATTAGCTAGAAAATTAACGTTAATAGTTATTAATAATAATTCTTAGATAAATAAGCGCGGCCAGAGTCGCCGAAGAGCATAACCACGACGTCAGTCTTTTTGAGGTTTTTTAAATATTTTTGCACAGCAAAAGATACCGCGCCGCTTCCTGTGCCAACCAGTAACCCGTACTCTGAAGCCATTTTAGGTAGCATTCCTAAACCATCTTTATCAGAGACCTTGAAAAATTCATCGATTACGGATTCATCTAAGCAGGGAGTATCAAAATCAACGCCGATGCCTTCCATTCTGTAGGGTTTTGGATTGCCGTCCGTGGAGTGGAAAGATGTATCGACATCAACAGCCATAATTTTAATATTTGTATTTTTTTCTTTTAAAAATTTTCCAACGCCACTGATAGTTCCTCCAGTACCCGCTGCTCCGAAATAATGCGTAATTTTACCTTGTGTTTGTCTCCAAATTTCGGGACCTAAAGTGGAATAATGAGCCTTAGGGTTAGAAAGATTAAAATATTGGTTCGGCATAAAAGAATTTTTTATTTTCTTAGTTAGTGCCACAGCCACACTATGCCGACTTTTTGGATCGTGGATTGGCACAGCAGGACAGTGTATGACCTTTGCTCCGTAAGCCATTATTGTTTTTACTTTTTCCTCGCTCATTGCAGGAGAAGCAGTAATAATGACTTTGTAACCTTTGAGTGCGCCTATCATTGCGCAGGCAACTCCCTGGTTGCCCGATGAAGACTCAATGATTGTACCGCCCTTTTTCAACCAACCTTTTTGTTCAGCTTCCTCAATTATAAAAAGAGCAGAACGATCCTTGATGCTACCTCCGGGGTTTAAATATTCCAATTTTGCAAAAATTTCCCCCTTAGTTTTGAACGAGACTCTTATTAAAGGTGTGTTGCCTATAGCATCTAATAAATTTTGGGTTGATTTCCTCATTTACTCAATGATATAAACTATCATTGTAAACATTAAGTTTTTTAATATTCATCTTATATTTGAGACTTTTTGTAAAATCTGTTAGAATATCAAAATATGATCAAAATACAACCAATTGTGCGAGATATTGTGATGAAAGAACTAGAGGCGTATTTTGCTTTGTCTAACGGCTATATGAATATGAGTAGCTATGCGCATCGCATAAAACCAAAAGTTGAAGAACTTACTAAAAAAAGCGTGACGATTACAAGCTTGGTAGTATCTCTCTCGCGAATTCGGAAAGAAATTAAAAAAGTTAAACCGCTCATTGTGGATGTGCCGATTACCAATATTTCCACTAAGCTCCCGATATCTGAAATAGCTTTTGAACGAGATAATAAAGTTTTGAAAGAGCTCGAGGTTTTGCAGCAAAAAATCTCTGTTTCCCAAGAAGATTTTTTTACGGTCACTGCAGGGACAAAAGAAATAGACATTTTCTGCTCGACCAGCTTAGAGAAAAAGATTTTGAAGCATTTTAAAGCTAAACCCAAAATAGTGAATAATAATTTTGCGGCGGTGGGAGTTTCGTATGGGGAAGAAGTTTTCGGTATGCCGAATATTTTTTTCTCCCTACTTTCAGTGACAGCTCGCGCTCGTATCAATATCGAAGAGCTTATTTCTACCCCGACTGAGTTTATTTTTATAGTTACTGAGAAAGATTTTGCTAGAACCGTGGCTTTATTTTCAGAATTGCACAGGCAAGTGAATAAGTGATAGAATGAGCGTATATGAAAATCTATATTGGCACTGATCATGCTGGATTTGAGCTAAAGAAGGAGTTAAAAAAATACTTTGAAGAATTAGGTTTAGGGTATGAGGTTGAAGATAAGGGACCTTTTGTATATGATGCCGATGACGATTACCCAGACTTTATACGGCCAGTTGCAGAAGCAGTAGTTAAAGATACTGGAAGCTTTGGAGTAATTTTAGGAGGTACGGGTACAGGAGAAGCTATCTGCGCAAATCGTGTGCCAGGGGCGCGAGCTATGGTTTTTTATTCTGAAGCTTTACCGCAGACAGCGATAGACATTAAGGGAGAGAAAAGTAGCGACCCGTATGAAATGATAAAATTGGCTCGGGTTCACAACAATGCCAACATTATATCTGTCAGCGCGAGGTTTCTTTCAGTAGATCAGATAAAGTTTGCTATTGAGCTTTTCATTAAAACCCCGTTTACAGGTGAAGAACGACACATTAGAAGGGTACAAAAGCTCGGATAATTTTATGGAAAATAAATCACCAGAATTAGAAGTAGCCATAAAAGCAGCATTAGAAGCGGGGAAAATTCTAGAGAAACACCAAGAGACAGAAATTGAAAGAGGTGTGAAAGAGGACAAGAGTATGGTTACTCTAGCAGATACAGAATCTGAAGAGGTTATTAAAAAAATAATTTCTGAAAATTTTCCCGATCATTCTATCGTTGGTGAAGAGACAGACGCCATAAAAGGTACAAGTCTTTATACTTGGTATGTAGATCCCGTAGATGGTAGTAGGAATTTTGCACACAAAATTCCATTTTTTGCTGTTTCGATAGCACTATTACAGGGTGATGACATACTTGTAGGGGTAGTTTATAATCCGGTGACACGTTCTCTTTTTTATGCAGAAAAAGGGAAGGGAGCGTATTTAAACGATAAAAAAATTCACGTATCAAAAGCGAATAGAGATAAATGTATTGTTACTGTTGCAGTAGGCCGAAATTCTTCACAAGTCTTACGAAGAAATTTATTACATTACTTACCTGAAAACGTGGTTGCTTCAGTGAGAGATTTTGGCTGTACAGCACTAGACTTGGCGCATATCGCACGAGGTAGTACTGAGGCGGACATCAAAATGGGATTCAAGACATATGATGCAGCTTCTGGAATATTACTAGTCACCGAGGCGGGCGGGATTGTGACTGGGATTGACGGCAATGAATGGAAATTGGCAGACGAAGGATCCTTTATAGCTTCAAATGGAATTTTTCACGATATTCTTATAGAAGAGGTAAAAAAACAAAAAGAAAAATTAGGTTTAGAATAAATATATGACAGAAATAATTGCATCAGTGTTGCCATTTAGGACATACGAGGAATTAAAAAATAAAATTGCTTCCTTGCGTGGAGTCGTTTCAACGATACAGATTGATTTATGTGATGGTGTTTATGTGCCGAGTCAGACTTGGCCGTTTACGTCTGGTGGTTTTGACGATTATGATTTTCAGAAGATAATGAATGAAGAACAAGGAGTGCCGTTTTGGGAAGAGTTTGATTTTGAGCTTGATCTGATGGTGGCTGATGCCGTAGAGAACTTCGATATCTACATGAAGCTTGGGGCTAAAAGGATGATTTTTCACTTAGAAGCGATGCCAAATTTAGAAGACTTCCGTAATTTCTTAGAAGGGATAGATTTATACATTAGAGATAACATTGAATTTGGTATTGCATTTAAACCAAGCACACCCTTAGACAATATTTACCCTTTAGTCCCTTTTGTTGACTTTGTGCAGTGTATGGGGAACGACAAAATAGGGGTTAGTGGGATTTCTTTAGATGAAAAAACTTATGGGGTTGTAGAATCGATAAGAGAAAAATATTCTGATTTACCAATTGAAGTGGATATAGGTATTACTGAGCAAACGGCACCACTTTTGGTGGAAGCAGGAGCAACAAAATTAGTTACTGGTTCGGTTCTTTTCAATTCTTATGATAAAATAGGGTTTGTAGAAAGGTTTAGAAACTTGTAAATATGTTTTTACCTGAAGAAAAAATTACAGAGCTTGCTAAAAAGGCGAATGACATTCGTATGTCTATTATTGAGATGTTGGTAGAGGCCAAAAGTGGGCACACGGCAGGCCCACTCGGTATGGCCGACATTTTTACCCTTTTTTATTTTCATATTTTAAAACATGATCCCAAAAATCCAAATTTAGAAGACAGAGACCGTGTAGTGCTCTCAAATGGGCATATTTGTCCAGTTCTTTATGCGACGATGGCTCACGCTGGATATTTCCCCGTAGAAGAA
>JBAYHW010000005.1:0-85003 GCA_041665925.1 Minisyncoccota bacterium | reverse complement strand
CTCCAGCCCCCACTTGCCATAAGATTCTGGCGAATTTGAGCATCAGCTACTCCTTGAGCACGAGATTGTTTTATGTAATTTTCTAATTCGGGTGTAATCATAAAATTAGTTGTTAGTTAATAAAAAAAACTAAAATGGTACAGGGACTTCTTTCCAAGTTTTCCCAGACCATTCCTGAAAACCACGCCCTTTAAACGTATGGATAACTTTACCGTTTTGAGATACAGTCCCCTCGTATTCCACTATCTGTTCTGAGATAACAACACTCGGAAGAAGAGGGTGGACCTTCAGCCCTGGAGCATCATGATATAGCAATGTCGTATTAAATTTCACTTCGTATTCTTCATTTTTAACTATAAAAGTATTCTTACTAGGCACATTTATACCAATGCTTTCATCTTTTTGCCACTCGGAATGTTCCACGGCACATTCGGTATTTTCTAATTTTACCAAGTGTTCACCAATGACTAAATACACGTAAGTAGACTTAATTTTTTCTAATCCATACAACAATCCAAAAACTAAAGAAAAATTTTCTTCGTTGTATTGCCCCCATTCATACCTTGAGAAAAATGGCACCATCTCACCCCAATTTGTGTCACTATAGCCAAGCCCGTCTATGTGAAAAATATCTTCCCCAATCTGAATATCACCTTTAACCTCAGCTCTAGGCATCTTAATCAACCAATTCACCTTCTCCCAGCGCATCAAGCCAGTGTGAATATTTGTAAAAGATTCAATAGAAGGAGCATGCTGTTTATAATTTAAATTCCAAGACATGTCCTCCAATTTGCAGTCTAGTTCATAGTGGTAAGAATCATGTTCGGTGATTTTCGCCCCATCCATACGCATTGAGGCAGAGACAGTGTCGAGCTCTATCTTATCCATATCAATTTTTCTGATTAAACCATAAGAAACTCCATCTTTTAAGATTCTAACCAGAAGCCTGCCTCCACCAAATTTTGTCTTTTTTTCTGGATCTATAAGATAATAGATAATGTAACCAGACAAATCTTTTTGAACGAAGTTAAAGTATTTCCATTCAATATAATTTTGTTCGTGCTTTTCGTCTCTGGACTCTAGGTAATGCCAACGGTCATCACGAGGCTCACTAGAGGTACTTTGTTGTGTATTCATGTGAATATTTTAACAAAAAAACAACCTATAAACAAACAAAACCCCGCCTTGCGGCGGGGTTTTGCGGCACATACATTGTTTACGATAAATGTGAGAACACCTCACACTCACTACCATAGTATAGCATACTTAAATAAAAAAAGCAAGCTCCTATTGCATTCGGTACATGATAACAGAAAAATCCTCTCTTTCGAGAGGATTTTTCATTTTTTGCCCTGTATTTATAAGCCGAATTCTGTTCTTTGACCGAAGTCAAAGGATAGCAATTTGTCTGTCTCGCCTGTTACCAGGCGGATCAAGCGATTCTCTCCGACCGAAGTCGGAGCACGATCTTGCACACGCGTAAGGATTTTGCCGTTTCACCCGAACTAAATCGGTTCGTCACTGTTCGCACCTCGATCCTTGCGGACGATGGGGGTTACCCACTACGTTTAATCCTCGCTAGGCGAGAAATGTGTGTTCGGACTTTCCTCCCTTCGATTTACACCGAAGAGTAGCTATCAACGTACAGGGCTAAAATAGATTATACTACGAATCTTAAAAAAGTAAATATTATTTATGGTCCCCATTCCAACCAAAGAGTTTCCCTATTGAATCCGCACTCTCTCTTTTGCGGGCAATTTTTATCATTCCATCTTGAGCAATTATTTTCATCGGTGCTGAGAGTAAACAGTGGTGGGAAGCTAGAGCGTCTTGATATGCGCCAGTATCTAAAATAGCCACAATTTGGTCTTTGTTCTCGTGAAGTTTCGGCATTAAAATATAATTTCCTCCTGCTGTGTATTTGTCATCAGAATCACACGTGCTTCCTGCAAGCCAGACTGTCTTAAGGGCTCCGTGCATGTTGTTCGCAGGTATGGTGTGCCACTTCTGATGTATGGCCCAGGTATCTTTCAAGTCATTCATAAAGCTTCCGTCCACTATGTACCAAGACTTAGCATTGGCCTTCGGTATAGACTTTTCCGAAATTACTTTATATATCGTCACTTGTGACGGCGCAACGATATACTGCCCCCATTCCACAGCGAGGTTCGGATGTCTGATGCCCGCTTTATCTGATAAATTTTTTAAAATTTTAATTATTTTACTAGAAACCCCCTTAGCTGTATAAAACTTTTTCTTTTCGTAGGGAACCCCGAAGCCTCCACCTATGTCAAGCGTATCTAAGGATGGATGTGTCTTTTGTAGTTGTACATAAATACTAAAAGCATGCTTGACCCCATCTAGAATACTCTTCTGGGTCTTTATTTGGGAGCCCATATGGTAATGCATTATCTTTAGATTTTTTATCTTACCCAAATCTAGCACATCTTTCTCGGACAAGCCGAATCGGTCAAACTTTTTATCCCAGTGAGTGTCAGCTTTTACGTTTAGATCTACTCGCACTCCTACATCTCCTTTATACTTTGAAATTCTGTCTAGCTCGTCCGTGCTTTCAATGATGGGCACTATGCTCATCCCCTTGCCTCGAAGTTCTTCTATTAAATCTAGATACTGGTCAGTCTTAGGACCATTGCAGAGTACCCGTATTTTACTATTGAATTTCTCCCCTTCCCAGAGCTTCTTTACTAGCCAGAGTTCATTGGCAGACGTGACCTCCAGGTTCCCTCCTTCTGATAGAATAGGGAGAATAAATTCCTTGTTCTGGTTTACCTTCATTGGATAATGGTAGAAAAACTTTCCTCTATATCCATAAATCTTCATATATGCCTGGAAATATCCAATCAAATCCTTGAGTCTGTCTTCGATAACAAATGGAAGGATTATCTGAAGTGGGGTGCCATATTTGTGAGCGAGATCATTCAAATTGTAAATATGGTGCCCTTCGGTGGCGGTAAGCTCCCCTTCTTTGTTCACACCAAAAAACTGCGTATTGAATTCATCAGACCCAAGTTTCCAAAATTTTCTCCAATTCTTGCCAGGCTTCTTTTTTGATTTTTTTATTTTCTTGACCATTTAAGTAAATTCCTATCTTTTCACTCGTTGCCAAGTATATCAACTACCTTAAAAAATGCAATTAGTTATTTGAAAATCACTTCTTTTTTGAAAATTACGTCTTGCTTAAAAACAGAACCTGTGGAAGGAACAGTGGCGTGGACCACCACGAGTTTGGGATCATTGGCGGTCCCGAATGTATCCGCAAGGTGAGTGGAGCAGTAATTGTTGCCATTCACTGGAGCTATGTTGTCCAAGTCCTGTCGTGTTCGTACCCCGAGGTAAGTGTTCCCCGTTTTGCTAACTGCGGCAATGCCCGTAGCATTCAATGTCATATTTACATACACATTTGCGTTAGCAATCCATGTCGCGTTTGAAGGAGGTGAATCAACGTATTGGGTTGACCCTATTTGGTCAAAATCTGCGGTGGTCAGGTCGTTCGTAGCGGCTGGAGTTGCACCCACTACCCGAATCCATGGCTGGCCATCGGTAGCTTCATAGCCGCCGTCTCGTCCGATAAGACTAAACGTAGCTGATGAAATTGTGTCAGCGTCAGGAATAGATGAAGTGTCAAATGAAAAAAAAGCTCGACGAATTGTGTATACACTACTTACAAAATTAGACGAGACGAAAACAGTATCGGATCCTGTGCTGGTGGCGCTTCCTGTTCCAGACGTTGCTGATCGCACAGTTGTCCAATCGGCGCCTGAATTATAAATATATCCATCCACTCCTGTTCCACCTGTTCCGGCTGCGGGATAAAAAGTATCAGTCGTAGCAAAAGCTTTTTTTACCAAGGCAAATTTGGAATCGTCGGTGAGGCGCGCATAGAGCGGGGTCTTGGGGAGAAGAGCAAATTGCTCGGGTGTAGTGTAAGCATACTCGGCTTGCCACCAATTGGCTTGATCGTCTTTGAAATAGTTGGGTCCGGATGTAAACTCGGAAATCTTCACCGCTGGATTATTAGTGACAAAAGTACGGGAGCTGGATGTGCGAGCTTCCAAATCTTCAGCCACAATTTTAACTTTCTTTTCTTTAGCTGTTTCTTCCACGTTGGAGGATACAGCAATATCCATTCTTCCTCCCACGTACGCATATTTGACTACAAGCTCGCCCTTTTCATTTAAAAAAGTTTGGGAACCTATGACTTGTCCGATTCCCGCAGGTTCAGGGCTCAACACATATACGTACAGCAAAACCATACCCAAGATTATAGTAATAAAAAAAATAGTGTAGGGATTAAGAAAAAATTTCTTCATGTTCATAGGTCAATTATACGCTAGGCTCTGGAGAAGGCTCTGGGGAGGGTTCGGGGGCTTCAGCCGAAGGCTGATCAGCCTTCGGCTGAGGTTCAGGTGCAGGCTCCGACGCTTGCTCTACTGGGGGCTCCGCTGGCGCTGGGTCTTCCGCTGCAGGCTCTTCTGCAACTGGTTCGGGTGTCCCGTTAGAAACCACGGATCCAGATGAATCTGATCCTGTTTCTAGCGGGATGGAAGGTGTGGTGGTGCTTGCCCCGTTAGAGGCAGGGTTCGTAGAACCCGTTGGCTCTAACGGGGTGGCTGGTGCGGACTCTGGTTCCGGTGCAGGTGACGAAGAGGAGCCTCCTCCACTAGATTCACCTGATGACGATATGCCACTTGTGCCTGCGTTAATAAGAAGTGCGTCGAGCTGGGATTTTGTAATACATGTTTTATCACCTGATTCGTCTGAGACACACAGAGTCTGCGTTTCTATTTCTTGGGTAAATATTTTCGCTATGCCATTTGTAGCATCTGCGAGCCAAGCAGAAACTTTTGAGAAAAGTTTCCCGAGTAAGGAACCTTCGGTACTGCGGGGCACTATTTCTCCATCTTGAGTCTCATGAATATAATCAAGCTCAAAGCTATCATTTATATCTTTGATCATGAGCTCCATGTCTATGACCAAAGTTTTTCCAGTCTCGGCGTTGGCGGAATCAAAGACCCAATAGTTGTGCTCATTCTCGTGCGGAGATAATAGGGTGGCGTTACCTGCAGCATCCATGACTCGTAATTCACCGGCGGTGGAGTACAAAGAAATGCCGTTCGCAAGGGTGCCGACTGGGGCTGTGCCGTCAAAAATATCCAAGTGATTTGTGCCTTCAGTTGTGGCGCGAGTAGCTGTGCCTGCAATTTTCAAATTACCATCCGCTGTGATGCGCATCGCTTCCGTACCGGTACCCATCGTCACCGCACCTTGAATATCGAAACTTCCACCGGCTAAAGTCAAAGTGTCCGCGGAGTGGGTGAGGGTCACGTCACCCGCGTTCCAATCTATCACTCCGCCCGATGCAAGGAATAGGTCTGAGAAAGCTGTACCAGATTGACCGAGATATGCGCCGTCATTTGCGTCTGGAGAAAGACCGATACTTGCGGTAAGGAGACCATCAAAATTTCCTGTGCCCGCGACGTCTAGAAGATAGTCAGGCGTAGTGTCGCCGATGCCAACATACCCACTCGGCAGTATCGTCATCTTCGGTGTCAAAGATTGCAAAGTTGTTCCCGAAGCTCCGGCATCTGAGGTTGAGAAAATTAATGAACCACCGGCTGCGTTACCTGTAGCTTTACCACCTGCGAGGGTGAGAGATGCGCCGGCGATATCCGTACCTGAACCCCCAGTGGCGTTATAGGTAACTGATTTTGGTGCGGTATCAGTGACACCTGAACCAATATAAACATCATTAATTTGCACAACGCCATTGAAATTACTGCCCACAACAAATTGGTTTGTAGCAGTTGTTGCCGCCATTCCCCCAAGAGCAATTGAATAGTTATAATTGGCTCGCGTACCATACCCAAATGCTGCAGCATAACTTCCGGTAACTTGGCCATTGGCCCCAACCAATACCGACTGGCCACCGCTAAGGCTGGCCGAAGTTCCAAGCGAAACGCCAGATGCTCCAGTGCCAGACGCTAAAACTCCCATGACCACATCGTCAGTGTTACTACTTGCTCCCCAACCAAATACTGTGCTGTTTGTACCAGACCCACTTGCCCCCTTCCCGACCACAGTCGCCCTGGTCCCAGCTGCAAGTGCATTAAGCCCAAATCTTTCACTGTCTGTCCCAGCTCCCGGGCTCGTCGGACTTGTACTAAAAGTTACTAGTCCATCAAACCCCGCAGTCCCCGCGACGTCGAGAAGATAATCAGGCGTAGTGTCGCCGATACCAACGCTTCCGGTCCCAGAAATTGTCATAGCTGTTACCAGGTTCGGAGAAAAAGCAATTGGTTGAGTATTCGAGGTGGTCATCAAGTCCAGACCAGCAGTATTGCCCTGTGATAGGATATAACCTTTATTGGAATAAGGAGCACCCAAAACTCCGGCACTTCCCATGGTTAATCTCTGAGTATCAGAGAATCCGACATCTATAACCGCTTGAGTTGCACCGGCAGCTGAATCAGTATTTCTCATTTTAAATGCAGCCATTGAACCGAGCGCGCCGGTTAGGTCGAGTTTTGTGACGGGTGTCGCTGTTCCGATCCCGATATTCCCACTCGGCAAAATTGTCATCTTCGGTGTCAAAGATTGCAAAGTTGTTCCCGAAGCTCCGGCATCTGAGGTTGAGAAAATTAGAGACCCGCCGGCTGCGTTACCCGTGGCTTTACCGCCAGCGAAGGTGAGAGATGCTCCGGCAATGTTTGTGCCAGAGCCTCCTTGTCCGATTACGGTAGCGCCCAAAGGTGTTGTGGAAGTTGTATTAGCCGCAACATATGCAGTGGCCGTAGATCCTGGATTTAAAATTATCGATGCTGCTGACCCTTCTCCAAATACTGCCCCTGTTGGACTTGCTGCCATCCCTGCTCTATTCCCAGCCGAGTCAAAATGGGTAATGGAAGAGCCACTAACAGCGACGCCCCTAACTCCGTTAAACGCGATGTTGATCTGTGTATTTGTATCTGTATAAAGACCAGTGTTGGCACCCAAAAAACCGTATCCGATATTGGTGGCTGAACCAGTAGGGGCCGAAAACTGCCCCGTTTGTAGTCCAGTAAAAGTCTGCGCGGCGTCGGTGCGGGCTATTGTTGCACTCGTAGAAGGGAATGTCATAGTCGTACTATCGGTGCCAGCCAAAGTAAGTGAATTATTTACCGTCAATGTTTTTCCAGAAACCACAGAAAGTCCGGTGACGGTATCTGCATTTCCGGTAAGATTACCAGTAACATTACCCGTAAGCGGTCCGGAAAAACCCGTTGCGGTTACCAGTCCATCAAACCCCGCAGTTCCTGCGACGTCGAGAAGATAGTCGGGAGTAGTGTCTCCGATACCGAAGTTCCCTGTATTGGTTAAAGTCATCCTTTCCAACTGAGAAGCATATACGTGTTCGCTGGAATAAAAATGCATTCCATAATAACTATGAAGTTGAAGGGCTGCAGAGATCGTAACACCACCAGAATCACCATCTGCATTGTATATTCTTCTTCCGCCACTTGTCCCGATGTCACCACTTGCTATTGTTAAAGCATTGCCACTTAATAAAGAGGTGGTACCTATACCGACACGTCCATTACTATCTATTCTCATTCTCTCGGCTGGAGTACCATCTCCATCTAAGGTTGTCCAAAAAGTCAACCTCGAAGGATTATCTGAACTATTTCCTCCTGATGCCCAGATACCATCCGACTCTCCTTTAATTAATGCACCCGTACTTCGAGCTGTATCGAATCCCTGAAAAGCTACTTGACCCAAAACATCATTTTGTTGCGAAGCGCTGGGCGAAGCCTCTGTTCCTCTAGCGTTATAAACATTCAAACTGGGCACATATCCTGTACCATAAGCAGAAATCAGCTGAGATACATCTGCGCCGTCTGTGGAAAGGTGTAGTTTTTCAACAGGTGTTGTGGTTCCGATTCCCACATATCCACTCGGCAGTATCGTCATCTTCGGAGTCAAAGATTGTAGAGTAGAACCCGAAGCTCCGGCATCAGAAGTTGAAAAAATTAAGGAACCTCCGATAGCGTTACCTGTACCCTTACCGCCAGAAAGCATCATGTTCTTGCCTGCAGTATCCGTACCTGTAGCTGGTACTGGCTGCAACTGCCAATAACCCAGCCCACTACCGGCGTACCAATCACTTGTCATATCCGCTCGAAATTGGTAATCGGCCGATGATGAAGATCGAAATGCAATTGATTCTCGATATGCGCTTGCGGATTCGCGACCTATAGCTATTGCATGTGGACCTGTTGCGGTCGCTAATCTACCTATTGCAACTGCATCTGCCCCTGCATTTGATTGATTGCCTAATGAGACACCATACGTCGAAGCAGTAGTCTGCCTACCAACTGCAACTCCTGAATCACCTGTTGCCGAGGCACTATATCCAACTGCAACACCATAATTACCAGATACAGCTGCACTATTTCCTAAGGCCAATGAATATGTTGTGCTGTTAGTGCTTGCCCCAGCACCCCACCTTTCTGTGTTTGCTCCGCTACCCGGGCTCGTCGGACTTGTAGAAAAAGTTTGTAATCCCGTAAAAGTCTGCGCGGCGTCAGTGCGGGCGAGGGTTGCTGTTGTTGAAGGGAGAGTATAAGTTTGGCCTGTTGTTCCTGAAAGAGTAAAATCAAATGCATTTTGTTTATTATTAAAAGTGTCCCAGTCAGTATCTGAAAGCGCGCCCGTCGTAGAAGTAGAAGCGAGCGCGAGACTAAGTGCTTGTGTTGAAAGTGAAAGTCCGTTTGCTGTGCCTAAGGTGAGTGCGTCGTGTGCACTGCCGACAACAGTTTCAATTTTGTCATAGACGGCATTTTTAGAAGGAGCATGAGTCGTGTCAGTATCCCATCCCGCTCCATATGCAGTGTCACTAATATTGCTTGAGGTAAGGGGCGCTGCCACATCGCAGTTTGTGTCAGTTGGTAAACAAGTAGGATTTAAAGTTTCGCCTGGGGTGTAATAAGAAGTAGGCGGAGTTGCGAAAACTATCTTGCCGAAAAAGGCTGACAGCACTATCGCTGCGAATATATAAGTTATTTTTTTGTTAAATATAAACTTCATTTTAAAAAATTCTTCTTGGTTACAATTGAACGCCTTAATCTTTTTTCAAGTTTTTTGCGAGCGCCACCAGCAATGTTGCCCCCTGCTTTAGCATCAGCTTTTAATTTAAAAACTCCTTTAGAATTTTCAGTACGATGTATTTCTGTAGTAGCTCTTTCTCCGAGCATATTAAAAATCAATTCAAAATCATCCATATGATCACGCAAATTTTGGCGCTTTAAACCCTTTAATTTTTTATATTCACTCGGAGTAACTCCAAATGTAGCTTCTGAAATCTCTGCTGTTAAAATTTCATAATCTCTATCTTCTTTTGCTCCTCTATTTTTCCATTCATCAGTTAATTCCTCGCGAATAACGATGCCTCGCATTCTTTTTTCTATCCAATCATCACTATACCCTTTTAACTTGTAAAGCATTCTGGTCCTTTTTGTGGCAAGCTCCGGATTTTCAATTTCTTGTATTCTTTCATAGCCTACTTTAGCTAACCAACGCTTGAAAGGTTCGGCTTTGGGTGATGGAATAGACTGAACTATCCTAAATATTCCTTCTGTATCAGCACAATCCGTTTCTCTCATTTTTCCGTCTGGAGCCAATAATTTCAACCCGTGACAAAATGTCACGACTTCACTACCTTCTTCTGTTAGCCTTTGTTTTAGTTTTCTCCAATAAGCTCCAGAATCAATACTATCAGTGAGAGCTTCACATACATCTGCTACAGAAAACCACCACTCATGATTATAAAGTGTCTTGCGTATCTGTTTATTTTTAAATAATACTATTTTTGTTATGCTATCCATATTGAAAAAGTTTTTTATTTAAGCAATAACCACTCCAAAAACCTTATTTCTGAATTTTGCCTATCAAGATACCGAGAAGCCTCTTCACACTATTTTGAGCCTCAGCTTCTGTCTTCGAGCCGACAAATTTCTGCCATTCTGCCATAATTTGCTCATCTTTTAAATCACGCACAGCATTCTCTAGCGACAAGCGCGTCTCAAAGTCCACTTCTTTATCCGCTTGTAAGACTTGTTTAATAAACATTGAAGCGAAATTGACAACTTTTTCATTTAATACAGCTTTTGTAGTAGTAGATTGTATTTCTTGCAGCTCTGCCTTGGTTGTAAAATAATTAAGCGCAAAGAAAACATTACCAACAAGAAGAACACCAAAAATTATAAGATATAAAGCACGTTTATTGTTTTCAATCATTTTTTATTTAATAATTTATTTAATTTATCTCGCAAGTTATTACGATATAAATTATACACTAATAATAAGCACACAACAATCAGAAGAACCGTTTGGAAGTCAAGCAGTGCAAGCCAATTCGACCCTGATTTAAGCTCTATGTTTTGGTGGACACCACTACCCTCTACGACGACAAAAGCTTTACCCTCATAGGGCTCATATCCTGGTGCTTCTACGTGGAAATAATATGAACCTTCGGGTACTAGGAATGAATATGTCCCCCTGATGTCTGTAATTTGCGGATTTTCTTGGCTGTAGTCTTTTGCTTTCCAGGGTTCGTATTGTTTAGTAGATAAATTAAGAGCATAAAGAGACACAATAGCCGAAGGAATGCGTGTCTCCTTCCCATTATTTTTCTCAAATACATATCCCTCAGGGTCTATGACTGTCACCATACTCATCTTGCGAGAACCTAAGACTGGATCTATATAATCAATAACGGTAATGATTTCATATTCTCCTGGAACCACGGGTGACACTACATCTGCAGTATAGATACCATCTTTGTCGGGGTCTGTATATTCAAAAGAAGACAAAACTAATTTTTTCTCAACTGGAATAGGGTCGGAAATAGTCTGAACCAAATCATTCATAGAGAAAAGTGCTGACGCAGTGAGCGAAGAACGAAGAATTGAATTTTGTGCTACCCTTGGAGTCGGTGCTTTAAACACGATATACCCTGTCACACTTCTAGCACTGCTTATGGGCTTAACAACGAGTTTTAAAATTTTACCTGGCAAAGAAGAAATACGTTGAGTCACTTCCCCTCTATCTCCAACAGAAAGCGCAACGTTCAAATCTACTAGCTCCCCTGCTCCCCGAGCAAAAACGAATTCAGATGGTAAATTTTTCTTCGCAGTTAGAGTAAACTTCGCTATTGGTAACCCTTCGATAAGTGCAATCTTCCCTGTGCCGACACTGCTTGGTAATGCTCCGCCTATCCCAGAGATACCTGGCACGCCGATATTCCCTGGAAGTTTTCCTGGAGCGCCAGAAACTCCCGGTACGCCGAGCGTCACGCCTTGTATTTTTTCTAGCTCGGCTAATTCTTTCTGTCCAACATTTTTAATTGTTGTGTTTAAAATATCTGCCAACCCCGGAACGTTTAAGCTCACTCCTGTTAATTTATTCACATCAGAAAATCTTTCTACGCCGACTTCTTTTAGAGTTTTATCAAGTTCAGGGAATTTACTTGCAAGGATACGGATCTCATATGGTAGAGGAGCGAAGACGAAAGAATTTATAGCTCTCATTGGCAAAAGATTCCACTCGGCATGGAACGCAAATGGAGCAATCTTCGGAACTTCAACTATCGCCGAAGGTAATGGTTTTTCTTTTCCATTAAACAGATAAGAAATAAAATCAGAAGCTTTATTTATGATGTCAGAAACATTATTAGTTATCCCAGAAAAAGGTGGTGGATTAGCTTGAGGTGGAATGGGTGGATTAGCAGGAGGGTTTGCGGGAGTATTCGGCCTGCTTCCACTTGAACCCCCATCACCAGAATCACTTGTCCTAACACTTGCTGGTCGCCAGTCTGTCTTTACTTTAAAATCAGCAGATGCGCACGAACTTCCATTCACACAATTGAAACTTATCTGACTACTGTCAGAATCTAGAGTGGCATAGCCGAGCAATTCTCCGCTCGTATTTATTGTTACTCCATCAAAATCAATCCAACCCAAATTTGAACTCCAGGCACGGCCTGAAAGAACTCCCGTGGCAGTATTCAACACCCCAGCAGTACTTGAATTTAAGTTTATCCAGCCAAATTGAGAACTCCACGCATACCCAGTGATAGCGGTATCTGTGATTTCCACATTACAATCATCGCAGCCGAAATTTATCCAACCAATATTTTCTCCCCAAGCATATTTATATGCTGTATCAATGCTTCCCAGTGTTTCTGAAGCAAAAGCTTTAGTGTTCAAAGATAAAAATAACAAAAACACAAAAACACCTAAGAAAATAAATCTCCTCATTAATTCTCTGAGTTCCCTTTTTTGTTTCATTTTGTTCAGAACCTATATATTATAGCTTATCTAGTATACTCTTTCAAGAATTTCTCTTTAAATTCAAAGAATTTATCATCTAAAATTGATTGTCTTATTTTATTCACTAAATTCACGATAAAATATAGATTATGAATAGAAGCTAAAGTTCCCGCTAGCATTTCTTTGCCGTGAAAAAGGTGAGCTATATAGCTCTTTGTATAATTCTTACACGAATAGCACGCACAGTCTTCTTCAACCGGAGAAAAATCATTTCGGAATTTCGTATTCATTATTATTATTTTGCCCCTTTTGGTATACAGAGTCCCATTTCTACCCAAGCGAGTGGGTAAAACACAATCAAAAAGATCTACACCATTTTCTATCCCCATAAATAAATCTTCCGGCTCCCCTATGCCGAGCAGATGACGTGGCTTTTCTTCCGGAAGAATTTCATTTACCCATTTCACGGCCGTAGACATATCTTCTTTAGCGAAAGATCCACCAATACCAAAACCATCAAAATCTAAACTCCCAATAAACTCCGCTGATTTTTTTCTCAAATTTTCATCTCGTCCACCTTGCACAATTCCAAACAAAGCTGGGGAGGAAAAATTTTCTTTGTGGGGTGTCTCGCAGGCTGACGAGCCGAGAGGCAGCGCTGTGCTATCAAGCACAGACAGCGACCCCGCAGAGAAAGATTTTTCCTCCCCCAGCTTCTTGTGTTCTTTCAAACTTCGCTCTGCCCAACGATGCGTACGCTCTAAGGCTTCTTCCTGATAACGCAAATCTTCCGCCGGGCTAGTGCATTCATCAAAAGCAAAAATAATATCTGCGCCGAGGTTGTGCTGAATCTGAATTGATTTTTCTGGAGTAATGTAGTGAATTGAGCCATCAAGATGTGACTTAAACGAAACTCCATCTTGTCCTATTTTCGCGAGCCTTGGGGCGTCCGAATCATCAAAACGTTCTGGAATTAAAAGCGATGGATCTGTAATTTTTGTTACCTTTGAGATATCTTTTCCATAGGCAACTCCCAGTGAAAAAACCTGAAAACCTCCCGAGTCAGTCATCGTCGGCCCTGGCCAGTTCATAAATTTTCCTATACCTCCCGCATCCCGAACTATTTCATCTCCCGGCTGAAGATATAAATGGTAAGTATTACCAAGAACTACTTCTGTACCAGTCTCTCGTACCTGCTCAGGGTTAAGCGACTTCACGGTAGCCTTAGTGCCCACAGCCACAAAAGCAGGGGTATGTATTTCTCCATGCGGAGTTTTTAAAACTCCAACTCGTCCTAAACCCCGCTTTAATTTTTTTTCTATTTTGAAAAACATCCCAGTACTAAAATTTTAAACTTTTATTTTTAATGGTCATTTGTTTTAATCAAAAATTTAGTACGGGACAGGTTAAATTTCTACTTCCACAAATTTAAGGTTTTGTATGTTAACAGGGCTAACAAGTAGCGCTTTGGTAAAAGGATTACGAGGATCGGAAATTATTGTCTCATTTAT
Source organism: Minisyncoccota bacterium (assembly GCA_041665925.1). GTDB lineage: Bacteria > Patescibacteriota > Minisyncoccia > Phycocordibacterales > UBA9973 > UBA9973. Next base: position 71,166 of record JBAYHW010000005.1, on the reverse strand, counting down.
GGCTACGACATAAGAATTAATCCCAGGTAATACAACTTGTACTCCTTTCTCTAAAGTTAAATCTTTCGGCATAATCATTTCGAAATTCCCTCCTCCACGCCCAACTAATTCTAAAAAAAGATTTTGCCCAGCTACTGAAACTTGCGTTTTTTCGCCGGCACTAGAGAATAAAATTACTTTTGAAGAATTGGGGTAAACTTCCGCAATACGACCAATGGGTATGTTCCCTAAAGCAAATACTATTTGCCCTACTGTTGCTCCTTCCGCTGTGCCAATATCAATAGTTAGGATATCGTAAGGACTTTGGTTTGGTTTTGCTAAAATAGCAGCCAAGACCATAGGAGATTTTGAATTTTTCCTCCCTAAAATTTCTTTCAAGTTTTCATTCTCGGCTAAAAGAGTATTGTAATTGGCAATTCGCATTTCTTCGGTGAGTAATTTTGTTTTTAAGTCTTGGTTTTCTAGGGTGAGAGAATTTTTTGAATAAAAATATGAACTAAGATTTTTTAATTTTCCACCGAGATCATTCCCCACTAGGAAAACAGGGTGGAAAACCCCCTGACTTATGTATGATAGCCCGCTAAAAATTCCAGAACGGAAAAAAAATAAAATCAACAAAGCCCCGACACCAAGGGTGATTCTAAAAATTTTCTTTTGTTTTATTTTTTTATCTAGGAGGTAACTCATCTTGATTACCTATCAAAACATCTTTATAAAGAGGTATATCGTCTAAAATAACTCCAGTGCCTCGAGCCACAGCTGACAGAGGATCTTCCACGACATAAACTGGAATTTTTAGAACTCGGCCGAGTAATTGATCAAGTCCTGGCAAAAGTGCTCCGCCACCAGATAAAGTGATCCCTCTGTGCATTATATCGGACAAAATTTCTGGAGGAATAGTTTCTAGCATATCTTTTACACCTTCAACTAAACCTTTAATAGAAACTGACAAAGCTTCTCGAATATCGGAATCTGTCACGACAACTTCGCGAGGAAGACCAGTAAGTAAATCTCGCCCGTGAACTTCAGTCTCCATATATTCTCCTTGAATCACAGAACCAATAGCAATTTTTACCATTTCCGCTGTCCTCTCCCCGACCAAGATTTTAAATTCATCCCGCATATAAGCAATAATGTCGTTGTTCAAGCGGTCTCCTGCAATCTTTAAATTTTTTGATTTCACAATTCCTCCTAAAGAAATAACTGCTATATCTGTAGTACCTCCACCAATATCTATAATCATAGATCCGACGGGATCTTTAATAGGAAGACGAACCCCGATAGCTGCCGCCATAGGTTCTTCTACGAGAAAAACTTCTCTCGCTCCAGCACTTCTTGCCGCATCATAAACAGCACGTGTCTCCACGTTTGTCGTCCCAGAAGGTACTCCTACTAAAACCCGAGGTCTAGCTAATTTTTTAGAAACTTTGTCCGCCTTATTGATAAGGTAAGCCAACATTTCTTCCGTCACCTCAAAGTCTGAAATAACTCCGTCTACAAGGGGACGAATAGCTTTAATGTGTCCAGGAGTTCTCCCAAGCATCTCCTTAGCTTTAGTCCCAACTGCTAAAATTTGATTCGTTTTAATATTCACCGCCACAACTGAAGGCTCGTTGATAACTATGCCGTGCCCTTTTAAATACACCAAGGTATTCGAAGTACCTAAGTCTATGCCGATGTCGTTAGAAATTAATTTGTAAAATTTATCGAACATGCTTTATTAATTCATCAAGGGTTATCACTTTTCCTTTTTCTTCCGTTCTTTTTTTCAACTCAATCCCATTTTCTTTGATACTTCGTGCTGACACTACTGCTCTAAATGGTATCCCAAGTAAGTCAGCATCTGAAAATTTTTCTCCGGCTGACAACCCAGTGCGATCATCAAACAAAACTTCAATGCCAGCTTTCACTAAACTTTCATAGATTTTATTTGCTTCACTTAAAACAGCCTCATCTTCACCTAAAGCTAAAAGATGCACAGCATAGGGAGCAATAGATTCTGGCCAGATTATTCCTTTATCGTCGGCCAAAGCTTCTACCACTGTCCCCATTAGCCGGCCCAGCCCAATACCATAACAACCCATTAAAACAGTATGCTTTTCGCCCTTGTCGTCGGTAAAAGATAGGTCAAAAGGTGCTGAATATTTGGTTTTTAAATCAAAAATATTACCAACTTCTATGGCTTTATGTTCCACTAACTTTTCTTTGTTTAAACCAAGCTGAGCCAAAACTTCGCCATCTAGAACTTCTTTATTTACGGCTATTGCCTGCTCTTCATCTACATATATAGTATCCTCACCGGCAGAAGTGATCGTCTGAAATTCATGAGAATATTTTGAAAATGTTCCCCCTGAAGCAAAAGTCATATAGGTGATGTGTCCAACGCCGGATCTCTTGAAAATAGTCTTATAAACTTCTTTCATTTTTTCATAGAAATTTTCAAAGTCTTCCTGTGAAGTATGAAAGGAATACATGTCTTTCATCATAAATTCCCTGCCTCTTAAAATTCCAGATTTAGAACGTAACTCCATGCGAAATTTGTTTTGAATTTGATACACAGCCACAGGAAAATCTTTATAAGAAGAAATGTAATTTTTTAAAATTGGAACCACAATTTCTTCGTGAGTAGGACCAAGAGCAAGCTCGTGCCCTGACGCATCAGAAACTTTATATAAAACATCTAAGTCATTCCAACGACCAGTTTTCTCCCAATTTTCTTTCGGCTGAAAAGTAGACATGAGAACTTCTTGCCCCCCAACCTTATCCATTTCTTCCCTAATGATATTTTCAATTTTCTTTAAAACTCTTAATCCAAGGGGCAAATAACTGTACACACCAGCCATTTCCTTGTGGACAAAACCAGCCCGAATAAGAAGCTCAGCATTCTTGGACACTTCGTCTGCAGGTGCTTCTTTCCTTGTTTTTGTAAAAAGTTTAGATTGTCTCATATCGCTCATCTTACCCGAAAAAAGTCTTTTGGTCAAAGGACAAAAATTCATTTCCAACTTTTCTATAAAATTTGCAAAAGGTCCCGCTTTCTGCTATATTATCCCTATGCAAAAAGTCAAAAACGCCAAAGAAAACGATTCTGTAGTGGAACAAATGTTCGCAGCTGGGGCTCATTATGGCTACAGTAAAACACGCCGACACCCTTCAGTTTCTTCGTATATATACACCACTAAGAACAAAGGTGACATTATAAACCTAGAAAAAACGAGTGCTCTCTTGGATGAAGCCGCTTTGTTTATAAAGAATCTCGGTGCTCAAAACAAAACCGTTCTTTTCGTGGGCACAAAGCCAGAGGCCAAAGTCGCAACAAAAAATATTGCTGAATCTTTAAACATGCCGTATGTTACTGAACGCTGGATAGGAGGCACCCTCTCTAACTTCACAGAAATCAAAAAGAGAATTTTAGAACTTGAAAACTACCAGAAGGATACTGCGACAGGCGGACTAGATAAATATACGAAAAAAGAAAGAGTGGTTATGGCGAAGAAAATGGAAAAACTGGCCAGATATTACACGGGCTTACTTGGTTTAAAAAAGGCCCCTGATGCATTGTTTGTCGTAGATGCTAAAAGTGAACACATTGCGGCAACAGAAGCCAGAAAATCAGGTATCCCAGTGATTGCTTTAGTTAATTCAGACTCTAATATCAAGGGTATAGATTACCCTATTGTAGCTAATGATTCAGGAATACCTTCTATTAAATTTTTTGCCGAAGCAATACGAGATGCTTATAAAGAAGGTCAAACAAGTGCACCTCTAAAAAAAGCTTAAAATATATGTCTATACAAATAACCACAGAACAAGTTAAGGAACTTCGTGATGCTACTGGTATTTCAGTAATGCAGTGTAAACGCGCCTTGGAAGAAGCTGAAGGTGACATGAATAAAGCACTGGCTATATTGAAAAAGACTAGCTCTGACATTGCGGAGAAGAAAGGTAGCCGAGAAGTTAAGGATGGCCGAGTCTCTATAAAGATGGATGGAGGCAAAGCTGTACTTGTCTCACTACATTGTGAAACTGATTTCGTTGCTAGAAATGAAGACTTCTCTACCCTGCTCACCAAACTTACAAATGAAGCCTTTCAAAACGGAGTAGAAAAAATGAAGACCTCTGCTAAAGATATGATTGATCCCGTAATACAAAAAACTGGTGAAAATATTATCTTAGGTGAGGCATTTGAAGTTTCAGGATCGGTTTTGGGAAATTACGTTCACAATAACAAAACAGGAGTTATTGTTTCTCTGGAAGGTGGCAATGCAGATCTAGCGAAAGATGTCGCTATGCACATTACTGCGATGAAACCAGAATACATGTCTAGAGAAGAAATCACAGAAGAGGTTAAGAAAACCATGGAGGAAATTTTCACCAAAGAAGTAGCTTCTATAGACAAGCCTGAAGATATAAAGAAAAAAATGCTAGATGGTAAAATAGCTACATATTTCAAAGAAAAAACTCTATTGGATCAAGTATTCATCAAAGATGGCGAGCTGACTGTAGGCAAACTTTTAGAGAAAAATAATGCTAAAATAAAGGAAGTGAAACGTTATTCAATTTAAAAACATGACTTTTATTCTCATACTATTCTTTGCATCACTTCTGTCTATAACCTTTATGATTGGAAGGAAGTTGTTGCTGTTGCAAAATGGACAAATTCTAGAAAGATCAGAATTTGTATTAAAAGCCCCAGTTTTAGAAGAATGGAAACATTCTACAATCAGGGGCGCAAGGAAACATAGTTATAATGCTTTGGTTGCAACTATAAGATTTTATTTTAGAGCTTCTAGCTTGATAAAAAATAGTTATCAAGGAATTAAAACAAAAATAAAGGATCTGGGAAGAAAAGAAACTGTGGAAAACGAGAAACGAGAAATTTCAAAATTTTTAAAAGTTATTTCTGAATACAAGCACAAGATTAGAAGAATTAAACAAAAAGTAAAAGAAGAAGAAAGTTTGTAATGTGTTAAGTATTGCCGCCTTAGCTCAGTTGGTAGAGCAACGCTTTTGTAAAGCGAAGGTCCTCGGTTCGAATCCGAGAGGCGGCTCCATAAAAACAATGCTCCCTACTTCAAATAAAGAATATTTCTATAATCTCACCAGTCTAAGGGGTATAGCGTCACTTTGGGTAGCCGTGGGGCATATATCTTGGACACTCCCAGCTACTAGTTTAGTGTTATTTTTCCCAATGATCCGACATGGATATTTAGCTGTTGATTTTTTCTTTATTCTAAGCGGTTTCGTCTTGGCCCATGCATATAAAATACACACAACAGAAAAGCTAGGTGATTATCTAACATTCTGTCGCGCTCGAATTACCCGCATTTTCCCTATTCATATATTTATATTAATTATATTAAGTATTTTATCTTATATTTTTTTATTGAAAGGGATAACACTGCCAGGAGTTTATAATGTTAAATCGTGGTTAGCGGAAATTTTTCTGATACAAATTATTCCTATTTTTGACAAATCTTACTTTTTCGCCTGGAACTACCCAGCTTGGACACTTGTCCTTGAGGTCTGGTGGTTCATTGTTATTGTTGGCTTTATCTCTGTAATAAATAAATATACCAAATCAGTTAATACGCATTTAGATGATACGCAAAAAAGAAAACTATTCCTGTTAGTCTCATTTGGGATTATGCTTAGTCTGGCTAGCATACTTATGTTTAACCAATCCTCTTCTTTTATTGATAGCCCAAATTTTTACAACTCAATCATTCGTTCTGGCTTTGAATTTATAGCAGGGTTGTTTTTATATAAAGCTTTTCTGATAAAACAGTTTAATTTAAAGAAAGATCATCTTTATTTTATTTATTTAGCTATCTTTGGTGGAATTAGCTTGTGGTTTTTCACAATACCTTCCTATATTATTGTTGCTTACTGGCTGCTTCTAATTCCTTTTATTCTCATTACCTCCCTAGACAAAAAAAGCGCACTAAATCATGTTTTAATTCACCCCACCTTGATATATCTAGGAAACATTTCTTATTCGCTATACATGATTCATGGACCAATAGAGCGAACCATAGCCGGAATTTATCCAAGACTTCAACCTTCAATTTTCAATATTTTGTTGATGTATTTCATATTTATAGGTAGTACTTTGCTCTTTGCAACTCTGTCTTATAAATACATAGAAAAACCTTTCATGCAATATTTCAAGAAAAGAAAAGCTGTGGTTTAATTTTTAACTTTTTCTGCAGGTTGAACTTTGTTCTTATCTACGGGAAGAACAACTCCTTGTAGCTTGAAAGATTCTTTAACTCTAGTTTCTAGGTCTTCCAAGGTTTGAAAACCAGTTAAGACGTCATCTTCTATTACTAGAGCTGGTAAGGCTGTGTCTTTTATTTTATATATTTGTAACATAGACTTAACGGCGGAGAGATCAGTGCTGTAGTCAAAAGAATACACTCGTAGCTCGGGGTATGTTGTACGTAGGGTTGATAACACCAAGCTTTGTTTTTGGCATAAACTACAGTTTTCAGCAGTGGTATAAAAATAAAGAATGAAAGCTGACTTTACCCCACAACGTGCAGAAATCTTTTTTGTCAAAAGATAATCTTTAATTTGTAGCAATGAATAATATTTCTTTAAATAAGAAACTTCTTCGGTGGCCCCTAAATTGTTTTGACTCCACTCCAGCTTGCTCCCCAATTCGCCTAGTTCATCTGAAAATACTGAGTCAGAAATGTTCTTACAGGAAAGTTCAGAAAGTAGGGAAAATTGTGTCTCCGAAGACAGAATATCTATGGATATCTTGTCTTGAATTGACTTAAGTTCGCCCAATTTCCTGTCACTGAAATAATTACTCAAATAGATCGCAGTAATGAATAGACCCATGGTCAACAGGAAGACAATTAAATATTTTTTCCAATCAATTTGATTTGAATTCATGTTTTTAATATATTATTCTAACGCCACCTTGGTTTTCTTTGTAAGAGAGTGTTGAAAACGGCTTTAATCACCCAAAATGGAGCAATTATGCTAAACACTGGGAAAAAATATAAAACATTCCAAGAGAAAGCTGTTTTTTCTTTGGTCATTTTTCTGCCAAAAATAATCGCAAATATTATTAAGAAATAAATAACAAAAACTAGGAATATAAAAGATTTTGTGTTTATAAAAAATGGATCAAGCCTAAAGTTGTGGACACTGAAGTTCAAGCCAATTGTTTGGATCTGAATAATTTTTAAATATAAAAAATATCCAATACTATAAACAATTCTACCGAAAAGAAAGCTAACGGATAGAATAGATATTACCCCCATTGGTAAAGCAAAAATAGCAAAATTCCCATATCTTTTCTTTAAAAAAATATGCCTGTAATCAATGGTGTTGTTGATAAATCCATAAATCCATCGTGATCTTTGTTTATAAAGTTTAGCAACTGTCCCCGGAGTATTGGTATAAACATACGCATCATTACAGTGCTCTATTTTATAATTATTCTTTTGCATTCTATATGCTATCTCCATGTCTTCTGTATTGTGGCCATGCCTATATGGACCAAGATCGTTAAAGACTTTTTTACGAAAAATGGTAAGAGGTCCTGGGGTAACATTTATCGCTCCGAAAAACCCCAACATTTTTTTAAAATAAATACCCATGTGATATTCGGCTTTCTGGGCATTTTGAATAACATTATTGGGATTATTTACAATTACCGAAGGAGCTACAGCCATGGTAGTAGGATCTTTCTCGAAATAACTCATAATTCGCACAAGCGATTCTGGATCTACAAAAGAATCCGCATCCAAGCATCCGAAAAAATCTGTTTTAGCCTTTTCTAGCGCAAGGTTGAGGGCTGTATGTTTCCCTCCATTCTTTTTGTAGAAAATCTTTATGTTTGAATATTTTGAAAATTTATTTATAACTTTTCGTGTATTGTCAGTAGATCCATCGTCAATGATGAGTATTTTAATTTTATCTTTTGGATAATTTAGGTTCAAAAGAGATTGCACAGTTTTGGCTACTGTCTTTTCTTCGTTCCAGCAAGGTATAGCAATAGTTACTTCTGGATAAAAATCAAGGCTAATATTACTATTTCTGGTAATTATTTTCTTTCTATTCTCTAGAAAAGTAACGAAAAAAAAGACCTGCACATAAACAGACAAAAAAACTGACACATAAAATATAATATCCCCTATTGAAGTCATAATATCATAGCTAATATAACACTTTCTATGTTAAATGTAAACTCAATACACTTATGCTTAAGTGTATTGATAATCCAAAAAACCCGTACGTAAGTAAGGGGTTTTTTGGATAATTTACAGAAAATTACATCTTTTCTTCCATTTTTCCTTCTTCAGCACAGCAAGCCATACATGCTTCTTTACATTTTTTACACTTACAGCCAAACATTTTTATAAGTGCAGAAAGTCCTACGAGCACATATACAAGCCCCTCTACCATTGGCCACTTACCTAAAAGCATATTTACTACGTTTATTTCACTCCCCATCAACAAACCGACACCAAACACACCCCAATTTAAACCTCCAACAATAAGTAGAACTCTACCTATCTTTGAACACATACACCCTCCCCAGCCACACTTACCATTTACATTACACATATTTTTTGTAGTCCTACTTACGTAGAACAGTTAATTTATTAAAAGGCCCCCGCCTGAACGACTATTCAGTCGGGCAGATTTATGTTAATGTTTGTATTATATCATATTAAAAATTTATGCTACAATAGGACATTACTAAATAATAATAAAAAATTATGGAAGAAAATAACCTTGAAAACAAACAACATAATACCAATAGCCAGAAACCTATAGTTGGAGCAATAATTATAGCTGGCGCATTAATAGCTGGAGCTATCTTATTAAGAGGTACTGCTCCACAACCAATAAACCCCACAAATGACCCAAACGACAGATCAGCTACAATGAATGTTAAAAAGGTTTCGGCTGATGAACACGTTTTGGGCAATATAGACGCCCCGGTTGTAATAGTCGAATACTCAGATACTGAATGCCCATTCTGCAAATCTTTCCACAACACTATGCACGAGGTTATATCCCAAAATGACAACAAAGTATCGTGGGTATTCAGACATTACCCTATACCTAGCCTCCACCCTAAAGCTTTCTATGAAGCAGAGGCCACAGAATGTGCCTGGGAACAAGGAGGTAATAATGCTTTTTGGCAATACATAGATGAAGTTTTCAAAAGAACAGAATCTAACAATAAACTTGAAGTTTCAGAGCTTCCTAAAATAGCACAAGCTATTGGACTAGATGTTGCTAAATTTAATTCCTGCCTTGATAGTGGAAAATATAAAGATAAAATACAGGCTAGTATAGATGAAAAAAATAAAAGTGGTCAAATTGGAACTCCATTTAACGTAATCATGACTAAAAAGGACATAACTACGAAGATGCGAAGTGATATAGAAAGTGCGATTGGTAGCCCTGGAGCTGTGTCATTTAGTTCTAATAATAAAAAGGTAATGAGCATGAATGGTGCCTTACCTACTGATATGGTAAATAAAATACTGGGAATCTTACTGAAGTAACACCTAATTTAAAAATCCCCCATACGGGGGATTTTTAAATTTAATCAAAGTAATTTTTAAGCCGTGAAATCTTTTCGTGTTGGCGAAGTTTTTCATGAACCTTAGCTTCAATTTGACGAATACGTTCACGGGTAACTCCAAACTCTTCCCCCACCCGCTCAAGAGTGTGTTGAATTCCATCTAATAACCCATAACGCATTTCTAGTATCTTTCTTTCTTTCGGATTTAATTCGTCTAGAACTTCGCGAATTTGGTCAGATAGAATTCTGCGAGAAGATTCTTGGTCTGGTCGTAAAATCTTATCATCTGGAATAAAATTCTCTAGTGTTGACTTATCGTCATCATCTCCAACTGGCTGCTCTAGTGATACTGTTTCCTGAGAGATATTTTCAATCACATGAATTTTTTCTACAGGAATACCCATCTCTGTAGCTATCTCTTCTGCTAATGGCTCTCGCCCTAAATCTTGAGAAAGTCTCCTGTGTACTTGTTTATATTTAGAAATTGTCTCCACCATGTGTACTGGAATGCGGATAGTTCGAGACTGATCTGCAAGTGCTCGAGTAATAGACTGACGAATCCACCATGTAGCGTAAGTTGAAAATTTATAACCCTTAGTCCAGTCAAATTTCTCCACTGCCTTAAAAAGCCCTAAATTCCCTTCCTGAATAAGGTCGAGAAGGGTGAGATTCGCACTTCTCCCCACATATTTCTTAGCAATAGAAACCACCAGACGTAAGTTTGCTCTAGCAAGTAAATTTTTGGCTTCAAGATCTCCGTGTTCAATTCTTTTAGCTAAATCCTTTTCGTCTCCGGCGTGAATAAGTGGATACTGCCCTATTTCTTTCAAATACATCTGAATGGAGTCATGCATAGACCCTTTATTCAAATCTTTATCATTTAAATCAAGATCTAAGTTCAACAAATTCCCACCTTCGAGCACATCAATACCCGCAATAGAGAACTTTTCGTATAGTTCGTCTAAAAACAAAATATTATTTTCTATATCTGGAAAAGTTTTTAGTATTTCGTCATAAGTAATGAAACCTCTTTTTCTCCCCTTTTCTATTAATTCATTAGAAATACGATTAAGGTTCTCTGCCTTTTTCTCACCAGAAGATAGTTTTTTTACTTTCTCCTTCTTGGCAACTTTTTTTGCAACCTTCTTTTGCTTTTTTAACTTTTTCGCTTTTTTTACCTTAACTTTTTTAGTCTTCGTCTTTTTTACAACCTTAGCTTTTTTCTTTAATTTTTTGTTTTTCTTTTTCATATATTATTTTTTCATTCGACTATTTTTAATATGCTCTTTTTTCTTATTTAATTCGTTAATTTCTTGTAAAACTCGTTTCCCTTTTTCTTCGTCAGGTTCTTTATTTAATTCTAGTAATTTTTTACTCAATTCTTCATTAATATGTTCTTCTTCAAGATTCAGGAACATCTCTTGGACACTCTTGTCTAAATTCTCGTTATTTGTATAAAATACTTCGGCTTCAAAAATAAGGTCTTGTTTTATGTCTTCATACTTTTTTACAACTTCTCCTAATTTATTAAAAATAGTTTCGAAATCTACCGTCGGTGTCTCTAGTGTCTTCTGCCAGAGAGCTATACCTAAGAGTTTACGCTCTATGTAATCCTTCCTGTATAATTTTTTCAAAGCTTCTCCTGCTTCTTTAATTTCTTCTTTTTCATATTTTAATTCTTCTTCAATCTTCTTTAAATCATCCTGTAAGGCATCAATAGAAATACCAGATTGGTCACTAATCTTTTTGAGAAAAAACATTTTTTCTATTGAGCTTTCAAGGGCATTAACGAAAGGCAGGATAACGCTTTTTATCTCTCTCCCCGCTTTACGCATATCCCCATTTACACTTTTTAAAACTTTATTTAATAGAAATTCTATTATATGCTTTGAATTCTTTATGGCTTCTCTCCAGGCATCTACTCCCGTCTTAACAATCAAATCGGCTGGGTCAACCCCATCCCCCATTTCTACAACCTTTACGTCCATCCCGAGAGAAAGAGCTATCTTCCCCGCTCGAATAGTCGCATTTGCCCCAGCTTTATCAGCATCAAAAGCAAGCACGAGGTTACTAGACAGACGCCGTATGAGCCCAAGGTTGCTGACAACCCGCTCTTTAGAAACTGTAGAATCAGATAGAGCTGTCCCAGAAGTAGCTACGGTATTCTTGTATCCAGCTTGGTGTGAAAGAATAAGATCCATCTGCCCTTCCACTAAAATAGAGAAATTATTTTTACGAATAGAATCTTTGGCTTTGTCTATTCCATAAAGTACTGCATTTTTGCTAAAAATAGGTGTTTCTGGGCTGTTTAAGTATTTTGCGGATTTATTATCTTCAACAAATAATCTTCCAGAAAAAGCTACTACCCTTCCGCTAGAGTCAGCAATAGGAAACATTATTCGCCCACGGAATCTATCGTACATAGCCTTGCCGGCATCTTCTGGCTTTTTTCCTAAGCCCGCACGTTCGATTTCTTTTTCAGAAAAGTTTTTAGATTTTAAGTAGTCGTAAAGTTTACGCCAATCCAGTATTGCAAAGCCAATTCTGAAATCTTTGATACTTTTTTCATTTAATCCACGAGATTTCAAATAATTCAATGCTTCAGCATTAGTTGTTAAATTATTTTCAAAATATTGCGTCGATTCTTCCATCACCCTGTAAATCTTCTCTTTCTCGCTTTCGGCCTCTTTCATCGCAGGTGTATAAGTTTCAAGAGGTACTCCTGCTCTATCAGCGAGAAGCTTCAATGCACCCTTGAAGTCCAGGCCTTCAAATTCTTCCACGAAAGTAAAGATGTCCCCGGAAGCCCCGCAACCAAAACAATAATATGTTCCCCTGTCTGTAGAAATAAAGAAAGATGGTGTCTTCTCGTTGTGAAAAGGACACCGAGCCTTCAGGTTCGCGCCCGCTCTTTCTAACTTTATATAAGAAGAGACTACTTCTTCAATTGATAGCCTCTCCTTAATTTTAGTAACGGGAGAGTTCATAAATAATTTTATTCCTCTTTAACAGAAACAACTTTACCCTTAAATCCAGTTCCTGCTGGAATTAATCGTCCGATGATGACGTTTTCTTTCAAGCCTCGGAGTGAGTCTACTCCACCCTTGATAGCATTCTCGATTAAGACACGGTTAGTATTTTGGAATGAAGCCGCAGAGAGCCAGCTCTTGGTGCGGAGAGAAACTTCAGTAATACCAAGTACCACTATTTCTGCTGTAGCTTTTTTCCCATTTATGTCTTCCACTCTTACGTTTTCTTCAATGAAAGCCGTATTTTCAACGATATCTCCAGCTGAAAAATTCGTCTCTCCGGCATCTTTAATCTTTCGGCGAGAGAACATCTGACGAATAATTATCTCTGTATGCTTTCTAGAGATGGACGCACTCTGTAATTCGTAAACTTTATTTATTTCACCGATAATATATTCTTCAACTAATTCCTTACTTCCTAGTTTAAACATTTCGGCAATATCAGCAGAACCGTCAGTCAATAGTTGTCCTTTCTTTACAGAATCCCCTGCTTTGACGATAGGTGTTCTGCGGAAAGCGACAATGTATTCCATTTCGTTTTTCTTGCCGTCTTCTTTTGAATCGGACAAGACCTTAATTACTTTTTCTTTTCCGTCCTTAGCAGTAATAGATAGGACTTCTCCATCTGTTTCAGAAATTATAGCTGGGTTCTTTGGAATTCTTCGTTCGAAGATTTCCTCAACACGAGGAAGACCTGTGGTGATGTCTGTTCCGGCGACACCTCCAGCGTGGAAAGTACGAAGAGTAAGCTGAGTTCCAGGCTCACCGATAGCTTGCGCTGCGATAATACCTACTGCTTCACCTGGTTCTACAAGTCTATTTCTTCCTAGATCAAGACCATAACACATGACACAAAGTCCGTGTACTGTTTTACAAGTAAGTGGTGAGCGAACGAATACTTCCGCGAATCCTGCTCCTTCAATGTTGTACGCTTCTTCTTTAGTAACTAAAAATCCTCTCTTGTACAACACTTTCCCGCTTGAATCTTTCAAGTCGGAAGCTAAGACACGTCCGCGAATGTTTTTAGAAAGTGGAATTTCAATTCCTGAGATATTTTCTCGAGAAACAATCTTGCCCTCTTTGGTACCGCAGTCTTCTTCGGTGATCACCACGTCTTGAGCCACATCTACAAGTCTTCGAGTCAAATATCCAGCTTTAGCAGTGTTAAGCGCTGTGTCAGATGCACCTTTACGAGCTCCGTGAGTAATAACGAAGTATTCAATTGGAGATAATCCTTCTAAATAACAAGGAATAATTGGAAATTCCAAAATTTTACCCTGGTTATTTTGGATAAGACCGATCATCCCTGTCATCTGAGTCAAGGAAGTCATGTTTCCTCTCGCCTTAGAAGTAAACAAGTCATAAGTTGAACCTTTTTTATCAAGTGTATTTGGTAAAACTTTTTCCAAATTCTTTTTAGTTTGAGTCCAAATTTCAATAATCTTTTGGTATTTTTCCTCTTCAGAGAGCAACCCATCGCTCCATTGAGCGATAATTTCTTCTTCTAGTTTTTTCCCTTGTGCAATAATCTTCGGTTTCTCTGGAGAAAGAGAAACATTATCTAATCCCCAAGTAGTGCCAGAAACAGTAGAGTATTTAAAACCGAATTCTTTTATCTTGTCTAGTATCGGTGGCGTGTTATCTACTCCCGAGTGAACAATAATTTCATCAAGAAGTGAAGACAACCTGTCTTGGTTCATTTCATCATTTACATAAGCAAAGTCATTTGGCAGTATACTATTGAATAAAAGTTTTCCGACAGAAGTTTCGAAAATTCCTCCGTCAAACTTTCTATATTTATGGGAGTCAGTAGCTAACACTTTTATTTTAGCGCGCAAAGAGACAACGCCGTAATCGTAAGCCGTGATAGCTGTATTAGGACTAGAGAAATATTTCCCTTCACCTACCTCTCCGTCGACAGATTTAGTCATCCAATAACTTCCAAGCACCATATCCATTTTAGGATTAACAATAGGATCTCCGTTCTGTGGTTTAAGCAAATTTTTATTAGATGCCATCAAGTCTCTAGCTTCTGCTTGAGCTTCTTCTAGAAGTGGCACATACACCGCCATCTGGTCTCCGTCGAAGTCAGCGTTAAAGGCCTGACACACAAGAGGATGCACTTGAATAGCGTTGCCTTCGATCAATATCGGATTGAAAGCCTGAATACCCAGGCGGTGCAAAGTCGGTGCGCGGTTTAAGAGCACATATTTACCTTGGATAACTTCTTCGAGCATTGCCCAGACTTCACTAGTACGTTCTTCAATTAATTTATTTGCTCCACGAATGTTGAAGGCAAGCTCAGCCTGCAGAATCTTAGAGATAACGAATGGACGGAAAAGCTCCAGAGCCATATGCTTCGGAAGTCCACATTGATTAAGTTTCAACTGTGGACCGACAACAATAACTGAACGCCCAGAGTAATCCACGCGTTTACCGAGCAAATTTTGACGGAAAAGACCTTGTTTGGACTTCAAGTTATCAGAAAGAGACTTGAGCGGGCGTTTCTGAGACTGGCTCATTGCTGCAGAATCATTTTGTTTCGCGATAGAGTTGTCTATAAGCGCATCCACGGCTTCTTGAATAATTCTTTTTTCGTTTCTAAGAATAACGTCAGGAGCATTTATCTCTTTTAATTTCTTTAAACGATTGTTTCTATTTATAACTCGACGATACAAATCATTCAAGTCAGAAGTCGCGTGCCTTCCCCCGTCAAGCGCCACCATCGGGCGAAGAACTGGAGGAATAACTGGGATAACAGTGAGGAACATCCATTCTGGGCGAATACCTGCATAAGTCATGGCACGAATTAATGAAAGCCTTTTCTGCAACTTTTCCTTTTCAGCTGCGCTCGCTTTTTCAAGCATCTTTTCGGTAAGATTTTTGAGTTTGTTTAAATCAAGATTTTTGAAAATAGAATAGATAGCTTCTGCCCCTATGTTTGCTTCAAAGCATGTACCGTATTTAAGAGAATAATGATGGAATGAAATTTCGTTTAACACTTTTCCTTCATAAATTTCTCCAATTTCTTTCTTAGTAACTGAAAGCAAATTTTTCAATTTCTCTCGAGTATCATCATCAGCAGAATTCTTTAATTTCGTTTTATATTCCTTGTCTAGCCCAGAAAGAATGGATTCTTTTTCTTCTTCGTGAACTTTAGTGATTATGTATCCAGCGAAGTATATAACCTTCTCGAGATCGGACACAGAAATATTTAATAAGATACTCATTCTAGAAGGAACTCCACGTAAAAACCAAATATGAGACACAGGTGTAGAGAGTTCTATGTGTCCCATTCTCTCCCTGCGAACTATAGAACGGGTAACTTCAACTCCGCATTTTTCACAAATAATATCTTTATAACGAATTCGGCGATATTTCCCGCAGTAACATTCGTAGTCTTTTTCAGGTCCAAATATTTTTTCATCAAAAAGACCTCCGCGTTCACTTCGGCCAGTACGATAATTTATCGTTTCTGGTTTAGTGACTTCACCAAAGGACCACTCCTTGATTTGATCTGGAGATGCCAGTCTTAATGCAATACTGTCAAATTCTGTTGTATTTAATGTTTTCATATGTTTTATTCGTTATTTGCTCCTTTTTTTAAATCGACATCAAGCGCTAGACCTCGCAAATAATTTAGAAGAACATTAAACGATGCTGGTGAATTTGGTGGTCTGATGGTTTCATTTTTAATAATGGAATCAAAAGTAGCTGATCTTCCGAGAATATCGTCAGATTTAATAGTAAGCATTTCACGGAGAGTATAAGCTGCCCCGTAACCTTCAAGTGCCCAGACTTCCATTTCTCCGAATCTCTGGCCTCCACCCTGAGCTTTACCTCCGAGCGGTTGCTGAGTGATAAGTGAGTAAGGACCAATAGAACGCATATGAATCTTGTCTTCCACCATGTGGTGCAATTTGAGCATATACATATAACCTACGGCTATATCTTGCTGGAAAGCTTCTCCGGTGCGACCGTCGAAAAGTTTAAGTTTGCCGTTTTCTGGTAACCCCGCTTTCACTAATTCTTCTCTGATTTCTTCATGTTTTGCTCCTAAGAATGGAGGGACGATAGCCTGATAACCCAGACTATTTGCCGCCATACCGAGATGCATTTCTAAAATTTGTCCCAAGTTCATACGAGAAGGCACGCCGAGTGGTGACAATATAATGTCTACTGGTGTTCCATCTGCGGTATAAGGCATATCTTCTTCTGGAAGAATCATAGAGATAACGCCTTTGTTTCCGTGTCGTCCTGAGAGCTTATCTCCGACAGAAATATTTCTAATCTGAGCAACTTCTATAACAATCTTTTTTATGATTCCTGCTTCAAGGGTGTGGCCTAAGTCACGAGAGAAAATCTTTACTCCGATGATGCGTCCACGTTTACCGTGTTCCATACGAAGTGATGTATCTTTCACATCACGTGCTTTTTCAGCGAATATTGAACGAAGCAATCTTTCTTCTGGGGTAAGCTCTGTCTCACCTTTTGGTGTAATTTTACCAACCAAAATATCGTTTTCGCGAACTTCAGCTCCGATGCGCACGATTCCATCTTCATCCAAATCTTTTAATTTTAATTCTCCGACATTAGGAATATCTCGAGTTGTAATTTCAGGCCCAAGCTTAGTATCACGAACTACAGCTGTAAATTCTTCCACATAAACACTGGTAAATTTACTTTGTTTGACTAATCTTTCAGAAATAATAATCGCGTCTTCGTATGTAGACCCAGACCATGACAAAAAGGCCAAGAAAATATTCTGACCTAGAGAAATCTGCCCATTAACGGTACTAGAAGTATCTGCAAGCACATCTCCCTTCTTTATCTTATCTCCGACGTTCACAAGCGGACGCTGATGAAAAACTGCAAAGTTGTTGTTTCGTAAGAAGTTAATTAACGGATAAGTTTTTTCATGTTTTTCGTCTTTCCCTTTGACCACTATTTTCTTGGCATCTAGGTAAGATACAACTCCGTCCTCGAGCGCAATTATGAGTCTGCCTGAATCTCGAGACGCTAATTCTTCTATGCCTGTCGCAACTAGTGGCATCTCTGGAAGCACGCAAGGCACAGCTTGCTTCTGCATGTTACTACCCATGAGTGCACGGTTCGCATTGTTGTGTTCCAAAAACGGAATCATGGATGTAGCGATAGAGAAAGCTTGGTTCGGAGCAACGTCAATGAAGTCCACTTGGTCGCGAGCGACCATTCCGGGTTCTGTTTTAATTCTAGCTTCTACTTTATCTTTAGTGATTTTTCCTTCTTCGTCATAAGGAATACCCGCATGCGCAATGTTGTACTTTTCTTCTTCTAGTGCATTTAAGTAAACTATTTCGGAAGTGATTTTGCCATTTTTTACTTTTGCATAAGGAGTTTCAATAATTCCGAAATCATTTATTTTTGCGTAAGTGGAAAGGTGTAAAATAAGTCCGATGTTTGGACCTTCAGGAGTATGAATAGGACACACGCGTCCGTAGTGCGAAGGGTGCACGTCACGAACTTCGAGCCCTGCTCGTTCACGAGTTAGTCCTCCGGGCCCAAGCGCCGAGAGTGTGCGTAGGTGTTCTATCTCGTAGAGAACATTTTCCTGCGCCATAAATTGTGAAAGTTGGTTCGTAGTGAAAAATTCTTTAATTCTAGCCTGGAGTGGACGCTGGTTTATGATAGCTATCGGCATAGCTGTATCTACATCAATAATAGACATTCGGTCTTGAATGTTTCTTTTGATTTGCATCATACCTGTACGAATCTTTTGCTGTAAAATTTCTCCAACGAAACGTACTCGTCTTTGACCTAGGTGATCTATGTCGTCTGCTTTCGCTAGGGGGGTGTTGTTTAAAGATACAATGTGTGAAATAACCGTCACCAAGTCTTCTTTAGAAATAACTCGGCGAGCCATTTCTGTTTCTCCCATGTCTTTATTAAATCTTTGATTAAATCGGAAGCGTCCGACAGGAGAGAGATCGTATCTCTCGGGGGTAAATAAAGAATTAATAAATTCTTTAGCATTGTCTGCTGTCGCCATGTCCCCGTCTCGGAGACGTTTATATATTTCTATGTAGGCGTCGTTCAAACTCTTAACCCCGTCCTTAGCTAAAGAGTTTTTAATAGTTTCTTGGATTGCTGGATTACCCTTAAATGCTTCTATGATCATCTCGTTCGTCTCATAACCCATAGCTCGAAGAAGCGCCGTCGCTGGGAACTTTCTTTTCTTGTCTATTCTTATGTATATACCCCCGTCTGCTTCAGACTCTATCTCAATCCATACTCCGCGAGCTGGGATAACCTTCGCTCCGAAATATCGTGTACCTTTAGTTTCAGATTCGGTAAAGAAAACTCCGAAGCTTCGTGCAAGCTGAGGCACAATGACGCGCTCTACGCCGTTTATGATAAATGTCCCGTGTGGAGTCATGAGAGGAAGCTCAGACATGAATATCTCCTGTTCTTTCACGGTGCCAAGAATTTTATTCGTCAATTTTACTCGCGCCTTTAGTAGCCCTTGGTAAGAGAGTTTATTTATTTTAGAATTATTTTCGTCAGTCTTGGATTCACCTAAAGAAAAAGAGGTGAATTCCAATTGAAACTTTTTACCAGAGTAGTCTATGATCGGAGAGAATTCTTTAAAGACTTCCCCAATGCCCGTCTCGATGAGCCATTTGAAACTTTTGACTTGGGCTTCTATTAAATTAGGAAACTCTACAAGAGGCTTCTTGTATCTGCCAAAATACTTCTTAGGACGAGCGTGTGCTTTTTGCATATTGATTGAGCCCTAGATAGCAACCAGAAGAAACAAAAACAAAAGAAAAACAGACGAAAAATGCTTTTCTTTAGCTTCTTTTTACTTCTTATTAACTAACGTCGGATATACTTATTAATAAACACCTATTAATAAAACGAGGATTGCATCCGATACTCAATCAATGAATCTCAAATAGCCTACTCTATTTCCCTCCTTTTGTCAAATATTTTCTGTGGATATTATCTCCTTTTCCACTCGTCTATCTTTTTATGGTTGCCGGAGAGTAAAACTTTAGGCACTTTGTAATTTTTATTCTTGTATTTTAAAATTTCTGGACGAGTATAGACTTCACTACTGGAGACTCGTTCTTCTTCTAGGGATTCGTATTTACCGAGGACCCCTTTAACCTGACGAGAAATGGAGTCAATTAAAATCATCGCAGGAAGCTCCCCACCCGTGAGCACATAATCCCCCACAGAAAACTTTTTAGTTTTCAAAATCTTATCTATTCGGGCGTCTATGCCTTCATACCTGCCACAAATTAAAATTAGGTCAGTGTATTTTTTAGAAAGTATTTTAGCAGAAGAAGTAGTAAATTTTGGTGCCGTCGGAATAAAATTGATAATAAGAAGTTTTTTACTTTTAATTTTTTTCAATACAGCTTCTACTGCTTTCAGTATCGGTTCAGCACGCATCACCATACCTGGTCCCCCGCCATAAGGCTTGTCGTCTACTGGTTTGTAATTATTCTTCGGTGCTTTGATAAAATCTCTTGGATTGTAGAATTTTACATCAATTAATTGATTCTTAATTCCGCGCCCAATAATAGACTCTTTCAGATAAGAATCGAACACCTCGGGGAAAATTGTAATTATATGAAAACGCATATTTGGCATTATATAACAAAAAGAGCGAATACAAAGGTTTTCGCAATGGGAGGCTACTGTATTGCCCATCAGAAAACTTTTGTATTCGCTCTTTAAAGAAACTAGATTCCTTTCAATTCATCCATTGCTTCATCTACAGTCTTTAGTGTAGAAGGTGCAGCGCCGAGGCCACTACCTGTAGCATTCATGTGTGGGATGGATTCTCGCTCTGGTCGCATGCTTCCTGCTGGTTCGTTGATCTTCAAGTTAACGCGAGCGTTATTCTTCATACCGATAATGCGGAGCAAAGTGCGGATAGCTTTCGCGGTGTTCCCCATTCTACCGATGATCTTGCCCATGTCGGCAGGATTTACAGTAAGGGTAATAAGTACGCCCATTTCGTCCACAGTCCTTTCTATTTTTACATCATTCGGATTATCTACGAGAGCCTTCACTACATACTCTAGAAATATCTTATCTGCTTCTTCCATATTAATTTAAAATTATCTTCTTGTAAATTTGCAGTGTTACGACAGCTACTGCTATGCATCAATTATACCGAATTACTTTTTAGCTTTCAACTCTTTTCTCTTTACTGTAGGCTTCTTCTTCGGCAAGACATTTATTTTCTTACCTGCTATGACCTTGTCGTGCACTAAGAAATTGTGCATCGTATCAGAAGGCTTCGCGCCTTTACTCATCCAGTACTTTATCCTGTCCACATTTAAATTTTTCTCTCCTGCCTTTGGGTTATAAGTACCCAAAATTTCTAAAAACTTTCCGCTCTTGGTGCTGTTTTTAGAATCAGTCAAAACTGCCCGAAAAGATGGGTCGTTCTTCCTGCCTATTCTCTGTAATCTTATTTTTAACATGGTCTTAGCTTAACACAAATTATTTAAAAGGCAAACGAGAAATCTCTAGTTATCTTTTTTAATTTACTCTATACCTCTCACTCTCGCCGGTCCCTCCTCTCCTTACAGAATATCTTTCACTTGTATCATGTCTTTCGCGAGCGAAATATCTGTCGTCTGCATAGTATCTATCGTCGGCGTTATAGTAATTGTTTACTCCATACATATCTCCTCCGATATTGTATTGTGTGGTGCCCACGGACACATTCTGGTTTGTTAGAAAATATTCATTCACTCCGATGGTATTATATCCACTATAATATGTATTCCCTCCGTAATAACCACCATTGGTATTAAATTCCACTCCAGTGACATTTAGCCTGCCGGTATTTACCAAGATAGGTTGATTCGCTGGGAAATAATTATTAGTACCCATAGAGTCCCCTACATAGTAAGGATCGTTGGTGCCGTATCCGAAAGAGTATCCGTAATAATACGGGTAGCAAGTGTAGCAAGCTGCTGCAGACTTGGCGTATCCAAATAAAAGGAAAAATATACTTATTAAAATAAACCCTAAGGCTTTCTTTGACATTGCTCCAAACTACCATACTTTAGCATTTTGTCAATGTTGGTATAGAAAAATGAAAATGAAAAGGCGTCGTGCGATTGCGACGACGCCTTGGGACGAAAACATCCCCTTCGATGTGATGCCTACTTCACCTTGTGTTCCGTGTATGCTACGACGGTGTTGGTGTAGCCGCCGATCGGTCGCGGCGGAGGCGGTGGATACGTGTTGTAGTATCCGTATCCTGTCCCCGGCATGAGGCAGAGCCCACATGCCGGCTTGTTCGCCTCCGCCTTGGCCGCTGCTTCGGCGGTGGCTTTTGCGCGGTCGGCTTCGAGACGTCTTGCCTCGAGACAGAATTCCGCTGCCGCCGTCGGAGTCAGTGTTGCGTCAATGGCCGCCTTGAGGCAGGTGGTCACGTCAGCGAAGAGAACCGTCTGCGGAGCGGCCTGCTCCGCGAGCTTCACGCCGGTGGTGGCGCAGGCGGTGGCCAACACGGCCACCAGGATGACGATGAGCTTCTTCATTTGTCAATTCTCCTTTTGAGCAGGTGCTTAAATGGCCACCTCGCTCTTCTGTGGTATAGTATAGCACATTTTGGGGTGCTTGTCAACCACTATTTTGCCCCATATTTGCTATATTAAATACAATGAAACAACACACTAATAAGCTAAGGGGCACTATCTCCATCTCGGCCAAAGGCACAGGATATGTGGCTCTTGGAGACAGTAAAAATAAGGGGCAAGACCCAGAAATTGACTTCAAGCACTTGAACACCGCTATGCATGGCGACACGGTGGAGATACTCCTCCATCCGAAGGGAAAAGGTAGGCAGACAGCTGAAGTGACGAAAATAATTTCTCGCGCCAAGATGCGTTTCGCTGGGATTCTAGAATTAGAGAAATCTATTTTCTTTTTGAAGCCAGATGATACGAAAATGTATACGGATATTTTAATTCCAAAAGAATTTCTAAATGGAGCAAAGGTTGGGCAGAAGGTTTTCGCAGAAATCACATCTTGGAAAGAAAGAGAGAAAGCTCCTTTAGGAAAAGTGGTTAAAGTTTTAGGCTACCCTGGAGACAATGACACCGAAATGCACGCCATAGCTATGGAAAAAGGTTTTGATTCCGAACTTCCAAATAAAGTAGAAGAAGAAGCGAGAAAAATTAAACACGAAGGCATAAGAGAGAGCGATTATGCTGGGCGTAAAGATTTCCGTAAAGTTTTAACCTTTACTATTGACCCTTCAGATGCAAAGGATTTCGATGATGCAATATCTTTTAAAGAAATAGGAAAAGAAGAATACGAGGTAGGCATCCACATAGCTGACGTTTCGCATTATGTGAAAGTCAGCAGTGCCTTAGACGTGGAAGCTCGCGAACGAGGCACTTCAGTATATCTAGTAGACAGAACCATCCCCATGCTTCCAGAAATTCTTTCGAATGACTTATGCAGTCTAGTGCCCAACAAAGACCGGCTGACCATGAGCGCTGTGTTCGTAATAGATAAAAATGCCAAAGTTAAAAGCGCTTGGTTCGGTCGGACAGTGATTCATTCTCAAAAAAGGTTTACTTATGAAGAAGCGGAGCTTTCTATAAAAAAACCAGGCACTCCCCTACACCATGAGCTTGCTATCTTAAACAATTTAGCTAAAAAATTAACTAAAGAAAGATTTGCCAAAGGCGCAATATCTCTAGATCAAGAAGAAGTAAAGTTCGTCTTAGACAAAAACGGCACCCCAATAAAAGTTATCAAAAAAGAACGTGGCGACTCCAACAAACTTATTGAAGAATTTATGTTGTTAGCCAATAAAAAAGTAGCTGAGATTTTATCTCCGACCCGCCCGAACGGCCGAGGCCACTCGGTCGGGCAGGAAAAAGGGAAAGAAGAGAGTGTTTCAATTTATCGTGTTCATGACCTGCCCAGTAAAGAAAAGATGACTGACTTAGCATTCTTCTTGCGTAGTTTGGGGCACAAGGTAACTCTTCGGGATGGAGTCATTCCTACATTTGAAATAAATAAACTTCTAGAGAATTTAGCGGGAAAAGCGGAAGAAGATACAGTCAACCGCGCGGTGATAAGGTCTATGGCTAAAGCCATCTATTCTACAAAAAATATCGGGCATTATGGACTCGCTTTCGAACATTACACTCACTTCACTTCCCCTATCAGGCGCTACCCCGACATAATCATCCACAGGCTCCTCGCAAATCACCTCGTGGGGAAAAAAGTAGCTCAAGCAAAGTTATTTGAATATGAAAAAATGTCTGAAGTCGCCTCAGAGCAAGAGAAACGCGCATCCGACGCCGAGCGTGCATCTATCAAATACAAACAAGTAGAATATATGTCTAAGCGTATGGGTGAAAAATTTAGTGGAGTAATTAGTGGAATGACAGAATGGGGTATGTATGTAGAAGAAGTAGAGACGAAGTGTGAAGGCCTAGTAAGAATGCGAGATATGAATGATGATTTCTATGTCTTCAATGAAAAGAAACTAGAACTAGTCGGGCAAAAGAAAAAAAAAAGATACAGACTAGGTGATAAAGTAAAAATAAAAGTAAAAGGTGTAGACTTAGAGAGAAAAACTATTGATTACGTTTTAATATGAGTCCCGTTAGAAGTTCAACTATCGAGACTAATAAAATAAATTATAAATTATTAAAACTTCTAACGGGATGAGTCCTATTCAAAAAAGAAAAAAAATAAATGTAATACTGTGGACCACATTTTCAATATTAATTGGAGTATTTTTTACATCGTCAGTATTTTCTGCCCTTAATATTAACGACTTCCGGCAATCATCAAACAATCTCGCTTCAGTAGTTCAGCTTATTCCTAAAGACCGCGAAGAGATAAAATCTCAATATTTTTATGTCAATAAAGACACGAACGGCGGACCGAAGGTCTCCGCGAAAGCATATCTTGTCGGAGATTTGAATACTGGTGAAGTCATTCTCTCAAAAAATCAAGAAGTGGCCTTCCCTATCGCTTCGGTCTCCAAGCTGATGACAGCTCTAGTAGCCACAGAAATAACCAACGCAGATGACACAGTACAAGTCAGCAAAAAAGCTCTAGCTACCTCTGGCTCCAATGGAGAATTAAAACTTGGGGAAAAAATAAAAACTACCGACCTGCTCTACCCGCTCCTTTTAGAATCTAGCAACGACGCGGCTGAAGCCATCGCCGAACATTTCGGTAGAGATTCCTTTATTTCAAAAATGAATGAGGTGGCAGAGATTCTAAAAATGCCAAACACTTCATTTGCCGATCCGAGCGGACTTTCTATAAACAATAAATCTACTGTCTCTGATATTTTTAAATTAACCGGATACTTAACGAAAGAAAAACCAGACCTAGTGGGCATTACCACAAAAAGAAGCTACACAAACAAAAAGCACAGCTGGTCCAACATCAGCCAATTTTTAGGCCAAGACGGATACACAGGAGGTAAAAGTGGCTACACCGACCCTGCCAAGCAAACAGTAGTATCTCTTTTCAATCTTCCTCTTAGTGAAACTGGCACTCGCCCTATAGCCATCACCCTACTTCAGAGTACTGATAGGAAGAAAGATGTGGAATCAATTGTAAAATATTTAAAAAAATATATTTATTATGGAGGGAAAGCTGACGCTAACACCGACTGGGTTAAAGAAAAAGTTGGTCTACCAGAAATAAAAGATCCATCTTTCGTAATGCTAGCTTTCGGTGGAGACATAATGCTCGACCGTGGCGTGAGGTCTTCGGTGGTAAAAAATTTCAACAATGATTACTCAGCTATCTTTGAAAAAGTAGATATATTTAAAAAGTCAGACATCGCTTTCGCCAATTTAGAGGGCACCGCGTCAGATCAAGGAGTTGACCAGAAAAATTTATATTCATTTAGAATGGACCCCGGCGTAATCCCCGCGCTCAAAGGGGCCGGAGTGGGTGTTTTATCTCTTGCGAATAATCACGTGGGAGACTGGGGGCGCACTGCATACGTTGACACTCTAGGGCGCTTGAAAGAAAATGAAATACATTATACTGGCGGAGGCTATAACCGCGCTGAGGCTGAGACTCCAGTCATCATAGAAAAATATGGGATGAAAATAGGTTACCTTGGGTTTTCTGACGTCGGCCCTTCGTGGATGGAAGCCGGAGAAGAAAAAGCAGGTGTACTCCTCGCTAGCAACCCTCGTTTTAATGAGATAGTTCAAAATGCTGCAAAGCAAGTAGATTATCTCGTCGTTTCTTTCCATTTCGGCGATGAATATAAACCAAGGCACAATGCTCGTCAGGAATATCTCGCCCATAAAGCCGTGGATGCGGGGGCAAAAATAGTTATCGGACATCATCCGCACGTAGTTGAAGATACAGAAGTATACAGCAGGAAAGATTGCACTCAAAGTTCGTGCGCGAGTTTCATTGCCTACTCTCTCGGGAACTTTGTGTTTGACCAATCATGGAGTAAAGCTACGATGCAAGGTATGCTTCTAGAAATAAAGTTAAACCGCGACGGCTCTATATCAGTAAAGAAAAATCAAACCCAACTTAACTCTGTTTTCCAACTAAATAAAATAATCCCTGCCAAAGAGGAAAAATTAAAACTTCCTTAATCTATCATATATAATATACTAAGAAATCTACGCCATGGCGTAGATCAGTCCCTAGGGACTTCCCTAGTGATTGGTATATACCAATTAGAAAAGCCCCGCAAGAGTTCTTTTCCTTGCAGGGCTCGATACAACGAACCCTTTTAAGGTTCGTGTTTTACTAACACGATTTTAAAGAACCCACCAGCCCCACCCCGCCGACTTCGCTGTCGTCGACGGGGTTGTGCTAACCAGGATTACCGAACGCTCTTCCGCAGACGCTCCGCAACTTCCATGCTGATCTGGAGATGCTTGCTCGTGCTAGTCATCTCCGAGAAGAACTGGAACGCGAGAGTCGGGCCGAGAAGGCTCTCGGCTTCAGCGGACATGAGAACTCCTTCCTCGTTCGCCCGGTTCTTGGCTTCGGCGATAACACACTCACGCGTGTTATCGCCGAAGAACTCGGGGTGGTCTTGGCAAAACTGCTCGAGATGCTCAATTACGAACACGGTAACCTCCTCCTTGTGCATTTTTGATTGACAGCCCCAGGCCGCTCACGCCCGGCACATGAAAGACCAGCATTCGGGGCACCACCCGTCCCCCTCCTTCTGGTGTGCCCGACGTACCGGCTTGCTCGGCCGAAGCAGATTCGACTTGGTGGTCCCGCTGGGGCCCTTGGGAAGGCCAGCGCGTCGCGCTGCCTTCCAACGTTCGTGGTACCGGCGGGCTCTGGCCCGCTTGATCTTTGCTCGATAATTCATATCGAGTCCTCCTTCAAGTATTTTCTAACATTAAATATTACTATTGTCCAGATATAGGATTCTTGCGAATCCCTAGGGACTTCCCTAGGGATATCCCCAGGGATTGGTATATACTTACATGTATGAGTCCCGTTAGAAATAGGAAATCTTTAGATTTCCGTCAAGCTAACAGGATTTATTTATTAGCTTAATTTCTAACGGGATGAGAAAAATAAAAGATGCAAAAATTAGAAATCTACAGCAGTCGGGCGGGTCATATTATTTGACTCTGCCGATCGAAGTCGTGCGAGCACTCGGCTGGAAAGAACGGCAGAAGCTCGTGGTCACTAAAATCCAAGGTGGCGTGCAGGTTAAAGATTGGAAGAAATAAAATGAGAAAGCCCGCGGGGTAGCGTATAGTACGCGGACTCCTCACACGGGCTCACTGCTACTACTGATCGAAAATGCCAGAGAAAACAGCGTTGTAGGCGGGCTGGATACTTCGCCTTTTAAACTCGAGCGCCGCGACCACATCCATGTGGTCGCGGAGTCCCAGTTCCAGGCATCGCTCCCGCCAGGCGACGGCAATCTCATCGTGGTTGTTGTTGATGGTGGTCCTAAGTATCAGATTGGCCACCAGTTCGACCTGGGGAATGCACATCTCGCTTATCGTCTCGAGGATCGTCTCCTCAAAGGGGCGACTTCGCATCGTTTCTCCTTCCTGCTACCCAAGGTAAAGATTAACACTCTATTTCTATTTAGCAATCTGGGTGGCTTCTTCGAACTTCACAGAGAGAAGTTTGGAAGCACCGTCGCCACCTATGGTGACGCCGTAGAGCACTCCAGCTCGAGACATCGTCTCTCTGTTGTGAGTAACCACGATGAGTTGAGATTGCTTAGAGAGTTTTTCTAGCATATCTCCATATTTTCGAGAATTGGCTTCATCGAGTGCGGCATCTGTCTCATCAAGAACTAGAAATGGCGGCGGATTGACTTGAGACATAGCGAAGAGAAGCGCGATGGATGTAAGGGATCTTTCTCCTCCCGAAAACGCATGTAAATCTTTGACTTTTTTGTGAGGCAAGGACACATTTATCTCTATCCCCTGTTCGAAAACTATTTCTTCGTCGTCTTCAAATTCAAACTCCTCGTCTTCAAATTTTCCCGACGCATCAGGTCGGGATCCCGACCCCGCAGGGCGTCGGGACTTTTTATTTTCTACGACAATTGAAAGCGCTCCGTGCCCCCCGCCGAACATCAGTGAGAAAAATTCTTGAAATTCCACATTTATTTTCTTGACCCCTTCTTTAAATTCTAAATCTATCTTTTCTTTCAGATCTACAATAAGTTTTTCTAAAGATTCTATGCTCTTCTCTAAGTCTTCAAGCTCCTTGGCTAAGAATTGATCTCGCTCAGAAACTTGTTCAAATTCTTTCATCAATTCCGCCCCATTGCCCATGCCTGCATCTTCAAGCTTTATCTTTATACGTTCTATTTTCTTTTTTAATTCTTCTTGAGTCTCGTGTTCTACTTTTTCTTCAACTGTATAATTCTTATATGAAAAAATGTCCGAGCCAATTAATGCCCCACCCTCTTTTATCTCGTTTTCGAAGGCTTCTTTTCTGTTCTTTAGGTTCGCCTCTTTGATAACTACGAGCTCAAGCGCCGAAGAAAGCTCTTGGTGTCTTACTTTAAAGGCGAATTTCTCACGCTCTAAGTCACGCAAGGCTTCCATCTCTGTATTTATTGCTTGTTTGAGATTTTCAATAATTTGAATCCCCTCTTTTTCTTCTCCTTCAATTTTTCTAATCTCGGCCACAGTATTAGCCTGTGAAATTTTCAATTCTTCCAGCTCTTTCTCTTCGTTATGCTTTTTCTCTATTTGTTCTGCTCCTTCTTTTATCTCACTACCACAGAGTGGGCATTTTCCGGCGACTTTTACTTTATTCTCTCTTGATTCTAATATTCCTTCAATTCTCCCTAGCTTGCGCTCGAGCTCTCCCTTCGCTCCACGGATTCCGTTGACCCTCTGCTCCACTATTCGCAATTCCTCAATCTTTTTATTTTCTTGCTTATTAGTATCTTCGGTGGCAGAAATTTTTATATTTATACCTCGCAGTTCTTCCGACAATTTGTTCCTCTCTCGTGATAGGTTTTCCTTTTCATTTTCTATATAAATGCTTTCTTTGCTTAAGTATTCTCGGTATAGATTAGCCAGACTTGTTTGCATTTCCTTAGCCTTTTCAAATTTCTCTACTTGTTTTTCTAGGAATTTCAAGTGGGGTGCATTCTCCCTTCGGAGCATAGTCACCTCTTTCATATTTTCTGTGGTCTTTTCTAGTTTTCTTTCGGATTCTTTTATTTTGTATTGATAAATCTTAAGCCCGAGTGCGTCTTCTACCATTTCTTTTTTATCGCGAGCCGAAGCGTTTAAAATTCTGTCTGCTTCTCCTTGAGATATGATGTGGTGCCCCGAAGAGCCGATGTTTACTGAAGCGAGTAAGTTGTGTATGTCTTTCAGCCTGACTTCGGATCCGTTTAAAATATATTTATTGACCCCATCGGAATAAACTTCACGAGAAATCGAAATTACATCATAATTTAAATTTATATCATCTCCGTTATCGTTTGATAATTTAAAAATTTTATCAGTATTATTAAAATAAATAGTCACAGCTGCCTTAGAACCTCTAGATAGATTCTTCGAACCCTTAAAAACAAGGTCAGAGCCCCCCTTACCGCGCATAGACTTCATTGATTGCTCCCCCAAGACGAAACGGATAGCTTCTACAACGTTGGACTTCCCGGAGCCATTCGGCCCCACGATAGACACGATAGGACTCTCAAACTCTAAAACAGTTTTTTGTGCAAAAGATTTAAAACCATTTAGTTGAAGTGTTTTTAAGCGCATCCTTATTTCTTTCTTATTTTAATCTTGCCAATTTTTTACTTTTAAAGCGGCTTCGGCTGCTTTCTGTTCGGCTTCTTGCTTACTTTTACCTTTACCTTCGGCGATTAAATCTGTACCGAAATAAATACCAACAGTAAAATGTTTGTCGTGGTCTGGGCCAGACTGCGTGAGAACTTTATAAGCAGGCGTCATAGATACGAATTCTTGCGCTTTCTCTTGCACTAAGGACTTCGCATCACGCCAGAGTTTTTTACTGACTATGTCCGAAGTCTTTGGGAGTAAAGTCTGTGTCACAAATTTATCCACGACATCATACCCTTGGTCTAAATACATGGCACCAACAACAGCTTCATAAGTATTGGCTAGGATATATTGTCTTGCTTTACCATTGTCTTTAGCTTCACCTTTAGATAAAAGCAGGTAGTCATTCATACCAATGTCGCTAGCAATTTCAGAAATAATAATTGCATTCACCAGCGCGGAACGCACTGCCGTCAATTCCCCTTCGGTGTATTGTGGATATTTTTTATATAGAAAATCTGTAACGATAAGCTCAAGCACAGCGTCCCCCAGAAATTCTAAGCGTTCATTGTGAGACAGAGACACTCCTGGATTTTCATTTATATATGAACGATGGGTAAAAGACTGCTGAAGCAATGCTTTATCTTTAAAAACCACTTTTATTTTTTTCTCAAAATCTGAAAATTTTATCATTATTGTCCCGCTTTGGCGGTGGTTAATATTTCAATTGCTTTACTAATCAATGGGATAATATCATTATAAATTCGAAGTTCGGGTATAGCTGAAAGCTCAAACCAACGAGCTCCGTCTAGGCCTCCAGACTTTTCTAATTCTAATTCCTTACATTCACTTTTAGCTAAAAAATATACCACCTTTTTTAAACTTTTTCCTTTTTCGGGGTGAGAAGCAACGTACTCATTCTCTCCCAACTTTTCTTGTATCTCAATATCAAGCCCTATCTCTTCTTTTATTTCCCTAATAGTAGCCTCTTTTTCGTTTTCTCCGTCTTCAATTGTTCCTTTGGAAATTGTCCAGTATCCAAACACGTCGTGCACTAGGGCAAACATTATTTTCCCATCATGGTCAGCGTATACCAGAGCCCCTCCCTTTTTATCTATAGGCAACTTTGTTATATCGACAGGTTCGTCTGTTTTTTTCTTTTTACTGATTTGCTCTTTACCCGGCTCCCCTATCTCTTTATACACAGCACCGAGGACGCCGTTTACAAATTTGCCAGAGTTCTCTCCGCCAAAAGTTTTCGCCAACTCTATCGCTTCATTTATAGCCACTTTCGGAGGCACTTCTTTTCTATCACCAAAAAGAAGCTCGGTAAGCCCAATTCTTAAAATATTTCTATCAATGACAGAAATTTTATCTATTGGCCAGTCCGGGGCTGCTTTTCCAATAATCTCATCTATGACTGTTTGTTTTTTTAACACCTTATCTATGAGAGAAAATACGAAAACATCATCCTCAAAACCAGGAGCGAATTCTTTTAAATTTCTTTTTAAAGTTTCTTGTACTTCTTCGCTATTTAGGTTTTTAGTTTTCTTATCTTGAGATGAGAAGTCCCACTCAAAAAGCGTCTGGAGCACTATTGATCTGGAAAGGTGCCTATTTGCCATTGTGTTAAAAAACAAAAATTACTTATTTGGATTCAGCTTTCTTGGCTTTGGCTTTCTTTTGCTTCTTTTCTGTCTTCTTAATCAAATCTAAAACCTTTTTCCCTCGATAAAAGCCACAAGCAGAGCAGACGGTGTGTCGTCGCTTTAAAGCTTTGCAGTTTTCGCACTTCGTAAAACTAGTGCTCTTTAGTGCATGATGCGAGCGCCTGTTTTTCGTATGCGATTTTGTATGTCTCATTCGTACTACCATAGTGTTTTTATACTAGCATATTATGGGTGAATTGCAAATCCTAAATATATCGTATTTCATTTAAAATGGGGGTCACGTGAAAAGAAGTGGGGTTGTCGCGATGTTCTGCGACAACCCCGCTTGGTCCGTTTTACTGCTGTGCCGCAAGGTGGACAAATTGGTACCAACCAACGCCACCGAGAACGAGCCCAGACAGAATGAGGACGATGATCTTCCACCGCGGAGCTTTTTTGGACTCCGGAGGCGGATTGAAGACACCGTACGTCTGAGTCATGATCGGTCTCCTTTCTACAGACTCGTTTTCACGCTACACCTAAAAAATTTTTTGTCAAGCAAAATGGGTTTAAAAAAACCCACAATTGTGATATAGTCATAATATTATGGAAAACCCTGATAAATTGCACAATTTAAGGCATTCATTGGCTCACCTACTCGCCGCAGCAGTTATGGAACTCTACCCAGATACCAAGCGCACCATTGGCCCAGCGATAGATAATGGTTTTTATTTCGACTTTGAATTCTCTAGCCCCCTTTCGGATGCGGACTTACCAAAGATAGAGAAGGTAATGCATAAAATTTTACCTACTTGGAAGAAATTCGAAAAACATGAACTCTCTGGTAACGAAGCAAAAAAAGAATACCCAGGCAACCCCTACAAGGCAGAACTAATAGATGAATTTACTAAAGAAGGACAAAAGGTAACTTTTTATAAATCTGGGAGTTACTGGGATTTATGTAAGGGCGGACATGTGGAGAATATGGATGAAGTACTACCTGACTCTTTCAAGCTCGACCGCATAGCCGGAGCATACTGGCGTGGAGATGAAAAAAATAAAATGCTCACCCGTATTTACGGATTAGCTTTCAAAAATAAAGAAGAACTAGATGCTTATCTAGCACAAAGAGAGGAAGCAGAAAAAAGGGACCATAAGAAACTTGGCCGCGAGCTAGGGCTTTTTATGTTCCATGAAACTTCTCCAGGAATGCCGTATTGGTTACCTAAAGGTTTAATCTTATATAAAGAGTTAGAAAACTATTGGCGCAAAAGGCACAATGAACTTGGTTATTTAGAAATTGCAAGCCCATTAGTAAATAAATCTGATCTCTGGAAAACATCTGGACACTGGGACCACTATAAAGATGACATGTTCATTGCAGACATGGGAGAAAATGAAGTTTATGGTATCAAGCCAATGAATTGTCCGAACGCCATGGTAGTGTTCAAATCCATGCAAGTGAGTTATAAAGACCTGCCCCTCCGCTTGTCAGATACTGATAGACTTCATAGATATGAAAGATCAGGAACATTGAATGGCCTCCTCCGCTGTCGCTCTTTCCAGCAAGACGATTCTCACAATTATGTCAGCGAAGACATGATAGAAGATGAATACCGATCTATTATGGAAATTTGTAAAGAATTCTATGGAATATTTAATTTGGAATATCGTTTCAGGTTAGGAACCCGCCCAGAAAGCTTTTTGGGTGAAATAGAAACTTGGAATAAGGCCGAACAAGCCCTCCGAAATGTTTTAGAAAAATCAGATAAGGAATATTCTGTCGCTGAAGGAGATGGCGCATTTTATGGACCTAAAATAGACATCATAATGAAAGATGCAATTGGTCGTGATTGGCAAATGGGTACTATTCAATTAGATTTTCAGCAACCACAGCGTTTTGAACTAGAATATATGGATAAAGATGGCACAAGAAAAAGACCTGTAGCAATACACAGGGTAATTTATGGATCTCTGGAGAGATTCATCGGAATTCTCGTAGAACACACCGCCGGCGCCTTCCCTCTCTGGCTCGCACCAGTGCAGGTGAAAGTCATCCCTGTTCGCGAAAATCATAACGCTGAAGCTAGAAAGGTTTTTGAGTTATTGAAAGAAAATAATATTCGCGCTGAACTAGATGATAATGATGGAAACTTGGGGGGCAAAGTCCGCGATGCTAAAAATAACAAGCTCCCTTACTGGATAGTTATCGGCGATAAAGAAATTGAAGCAAACAAAATTACTTTGGAATGCCGAGACGCCGGCCAGCTAGGCCAAATTTCAAAAGAAGAACTTATCTCAAAACTTTTAGAAGAAATTAAGAATAAAAAATAAACAAAAAATCCCCGTTTGGGGATTTTTTGTTTAACTATATGTCTATTTCAGCGAGTTTGGCGTTTGACTGGATAAAAGATTTTCGAGGTGGGACTTCGGAGCCCATAAGAATATCGAATATTTTATTGGCTTCTTCAGCGTCAGAAATATCTACACGCTTGAGCACGCGATGTGCAGGGTCCATCGTCGTCTCCCAGAGTTCTTCCGGGTTCATTTCTCCGAGACCCTTGAAGCGTTGGATGTGAATTTTGGTAGATTTTTTGGCTGTTTCTTCTTTTTCTTCTTCTTCTGTTTCCTCTTCACCCTCACCTTCTACTACTTCTACATCTTGTATCTCGCTCACATCTGCGCCTTTACCGACAATTTTTAATTTTTCATCATCGGTATAAGCATAAGAAATTTCTTTTCCTTTTTTAATTTTATAAAGTGGTGGCTGAGCGATGTATATGTACCCAGCATCTATGACTTGCCTAAAATATCTGTAAAAGAGTGTTAGAAGAAGCGTCCGAATGTGTGAACCGTCCACATCGGCATCTGTGGCAATAATTATTTTATGGTAACGCATCTTATCTAAGTCAAAAGTGTCTCCAATGGATGTACCCATAGCTATGACGAGCGACTTCACTTCTTTCGAAGCGAGCATCTTATCTATGCGCGCGCGCTCCACGTTTAAGATCTTTCCGCGAAGTGGAAGTATCGCCTGGGTGCGTCTGTCTCGCCCTTGCTTTGCGGAACCTCCTGCGGAGTCTCCCTCTACGAGGAATAGTTCGGACTCTGCTGCATTTTTACTCTGGCAATCAGCAAGCTTACCAGGAAGAGTCATGCCTTCTAGTGCGCCTTTACGTAATACGGAATCCTTCGCTGCTTTAGCGGCTTTGCGTGCCTTTAGAGCTAGAATTGACTTGTTTATGATGGATTTAGCCTCATCTGGATTCTCTTCTAAAAAGTTTGCAAATGCTTCCCCGAAGACAGTGGCCACGGCACCCTGAGCTTCCATGCTTCCTAGTTTGCCTTTAGTCTGACCTTCAAATTGTATCTCACGAAGCTTCACAGAGATAACAGCCGTCAAACCTTCTAAGACGTCTTCCCCGGTGAATCCTCCTTCGGACTCTTTCATCATTTCGTTTTTCTTGCAGTAAGTATTGAGCGTCCTCGTGAGCGCTGTTTTAAATCCAGTCACATGGGTGCCTCCTTCTTGAGTAAAAATATTATTGGCAAAAGGAAAAATTCTATCGGTGATATCATCCACGTATTGGAGAGCGACTTCTACGCCGACTCCGTCCAATTCTTTTTCAACATAAAAAATATTCTCCTGAATTGGTTTAACAAATTTATTGTAATACTTTACAAGAGAAATGAGTCCTCCTTCAAAGTAAAAAGTTACCGATGGAAGCTCTAAGCCAAGATCTCGGAAATAAAATACATCAGATTCATCTAGGCCTTTCGAATTATCCCATTCTCGTGCGTCAATAATTAAAATTTTAAGCCCCTTCACTAAGTATGCTTGCTGACGAATGTGGTTAACGATAGTTTCCCAGCTAAACTTTATATCTCCGAAAATTTCTTGATCTGGTTCAAAAGAAATAATAGACCCATGGAGTTTAGATGCACCGATTTTTTTAACGGCAGACTTTTTCTTACCTTGAGAATACTCCTGCATGTACTTCCCTCCGTCTCGGTGGACTTCAGCCTTGCAGTAAATTGAAAGTGCGTTAACGACAGATGCACCAACACCGTGTAAACCTCCGGAAACTTTATATCCTTCTCCCCCGAATTTTCCTCCAGCGTGAAGGGTGGTCATCACAGTTTCAAGTGCAGAGACTTTCGTCTTCTTGTGCATGTCTACGGGAATACCTCGGCCGTTGTCAGCTACTCGAATACGATTTTTAGGAAGAAGTACAATTTCAATATCATTACAAAATCCTCCCATGGCTTCGTCGCGGGAATTGTCAAAAATCTCCCATACGAGGTGGTGCAAGCCTTCGGGCCCTGTTGTACCGATATACA
Organism: Minisyncoccota bacterium; assembly: GCA_041665925.1. Lineage (GTDB taxonomy): Bacteria > Patescibacteriota > Minisyncoccia > Phycocordibacterales > UBA9973 > UBA9973. The sequence continues at coordinate 35,321 of JBAYHW010000005.1, read as the reverse complement.
TACCTGGACGTCTCCTGACGGGCTCTAGGCCCTCTAGGACTGAAATGTCAGAGGCATCATAATGATGGCCTTTTGCGCCATCTTTTTTGTCCTTTTCGTCTTTTGCCATATAGCTATATTATACCAAAAACCTATATATTTTGCTAGTGATTTTTAGCGAATTTTGTGTTGTAAAATTGGGTAAAAAAGAAGAGGAGGCGGCCGCAGATGCGACAGCCTCCTGGTCCCCTAGCTTTCCTCCGACTGTTCATCGGAGGGAGAATCGTCGGGGAGACAATTCTCGGTCTTCGCTCCCTCCCCGTCGGGAAGGAGAGAAGCGACGGACACCGTGGCCCCAGGGAGTCGAGACCATTTATTTTGGTCGTCTCGACTCTGAGCCTCTCGCCAGTGTCTCCGGTCACTCAGCATTGTATCACCCCCTTTCATCCAAATAAAAGTGTACCATTATACAAAACAAATATAAATAGGATAGAAATTACCTCACTTCCCAACCATTAGCTTTGATTTTTTCAGAGATTTTGTTCATCACTTCATTTATTTCTGTGTCCGTGAGAGTTCTGTCATAAGACTGAAAAACAATTCTAAACGCATAGGAAACTTTACCATCTTTTTTAAATTCATCAAAAAGCTCCGGCCCTCGAACTACCATGTCACCAGCATTCTCCTTTATTACTTTAAGAACTTGATTACTTTCGACTGTATCCGACACCCACACTGCAACATCGCGCGCAATAAATGGAAACAATGACCACATTTTAAAAACTGGTGAAGCAGATGGAGAAAAATTTTGCTCGTGTCGGAGCCCGCTTGCGGGTAAAGCGACAGAATTTTTCTCCATCTGTGAAGTATATTCATCTAATGTTATTTCTTTTATCTCTTTTTTATCTCCGTAAGCAATATGCATTTCTTCCCCACTCTTTTTAAATATTGTCCCAATTTCAAAAACTTTTATCTTTTCTAACCCCAAAAGCGGAGCATTGGTCTGATTTAATTTAATACTTTCTTTTAGTCCATCTGTTAAATTCGTGCGTAAGAAATTTTTATCAGAAGCTGAAGCCATAACCTCCACTTCTCCCTTATTGGCAAAGCTTGTGGTCATGCTTTCGCTATAACCCTCTTCTTTAAGTTTATTCCTAGCCCAAACTATTTTCGTATACAGCTCATTTTGCTTAGGTTTGAAATCCACATGTGATACCACTCCTTTTAGTTTATCGTAGCCTATTACTCGCCCTATTTCTTCAGCCATATCTTCTTCGATATTTAAATCCAAGCGCATGTGGGGCACCTCTATTTCAAATTCTCCCCCTTTTTCTGTATATGAAAAATTGTATCTTTTTAAAATATCCTTAATCTCTTCCACGGAAACTTCTAGCCCTAAAACTTTTGAAATTTTCTCTGTTCTGAATTTCAATTTTTGTTGTTCTTGCTTTTTTGGATACACATCCACCACATCTTCAAAAATAGCCTCAGGGCACATTTCTAAAATAAGCGCCGAAAGTTCTCGCATGGCGTACGACACAAGCTCTGGTGACAAGTCATTTTCAAAACGCTTTCTAGCATCTGTAAATATATTTAATGATTGTGCAGTTTTGCGCACAGCTGTCGGATCAAAATTCGCTACCTCAAGAATAATGTTTTTAGTATTATTATCTACCTCTGCTATCTTCCCTCCCTTAATCCCCGCAACTGCGAGAGCCCTCTCTGCATCAGCGATGACCATATCTGCCGATTTGAATTTACATTCCTTATTATCTAAGGTAGTTAATTCTTCTCCCTCCTTGGCTTGTCTAATCACTAGCTTTTCTTGTACTTTATCTAAATCAAAAATGTGCGTCGGCTGTCCGCAATCAAACATCACTAGATTCGCCGCATCCACCATATTATTTATACTTCTCTGCCCGATAGATTCTAGATGTTTTACTACCCACTCTGGACTTGGGCCCACTTTTACATTACGAATTATTCTTCCAGAATATCTTCGGCATTTCTCGCTCTCTATTTCAATTTTTAAATCACTTGGTTTAGATTCAGGGATTTTGTATTTCGGCGTCGGATCAACAAATGCAATATTTAAAAGCGAAGAAAGTTCTCGTGCCAGGCCTTGATGTGAAAGTAGGTCATGTGCACGATTTGGAAGAATTTTAATATCAAAAACAGTATCCCCATCCGGTAATTTTTCTAAATTCTCAACTTCGGCTAAGTGGTAGGTAAAAATATCCGCCAATTTTTCTGGTTCTGGAGCATCTGGAATATACCATTTCAGCCAGTTGTAAGAATATTTCATAAATTAAATTTGGTTCAAGCGTAAATCTCCTTGATAAAAAAGCCGGACATCTGGCACCCCCCACTTTATCATCGCTATGCGGTCGAGCCCCCCACCGAAGAGCAGGCATTGATATTTCTTAGGATCCAAGCCGATGTTTTTTAATACATTTGGATGCGCCATACCAGCGCCCATCATTTCAAGCCATTTACCGTTAAATTTAGCAAAGACTTCTATTGACGGCTCGGTAAATGGGAAGAAGCTCGGTCGAAATTCTACCTCTACCTCATCCCCTAACATTTTTTTATAGAAATGCGTGAGCACGCCTTTTAAATTCGCCAAGGATATGTTTTCTCCAATCATGCCGCCGTCAATCTGATAAAATTGCATCTCGTGAGAAAAGTCGGTAGCTTCGTTACGAAAAACTTTCCCCACGGAAATAAATGCAGCAGGCATCCTGCCGTCTTTGCCAGCTTGTTCCATTGCTCTAGCAATGACCGCCGTAGTGTGAGTACGTAAAACTTTTTCCTTTTCATTCTTTATTACAAATGTATCTTGCATATCTCTAGCGGGGTGGTCTTTCGGAACATTCAACACGTCAAAGTTATACCACTCACTTTCTAGCTCTGGTCCAGTAACAATTTCAAAACCCAGCTCCGAAAAAGTCTGATATGCCTCATCAGCTAGAAGTGTCAGTGGATGAATTGTTCCTGTTTTGTTGTCGGACATTTAGTGTGATACTTTATGTATTGTTCCATTACTTGATATTCTGAATTGATGATCTACTCCATCCTTGCGAGCAGTAAAAAACCCTCCTTCCGGAGAATGACGCGCAGCATGAAAAACCTGTTCTCGTTGCGTTTCATTCATGTTTTTTAGAGCCTCATATGCATGGGTATGCCCATTATCTTTAACATGATGCTCCCCCATTTTTAAACTTACCTCTTCGTCATTTGACATATATTTATATTAATTAAACTTATAATAAATAATTATACCAAATCAGCTTCTACGGGGCTAATTTTACGCCCGTGGCGAGACAGAACACATCCGCCAACGCAAAATGCTTTTCCATTATTCTTATTTAAGCAATTTTTGCAATTTATGAAGTGCCTATGGCACACAGGATTGTCGCAATTCACATAATTCTCACTGGTGTCCCCGCAAGCATCGCATTTCCCTATTATCGTATGCTTAGTATCATCTGTATAAAATCCCATAGTCACTCGCCCGTCAAAGACATACAATTTGCCCTTGAAGTCTTCATTCGGATATTTTTCCATATAGCTCACAATCCCTCCATCGAGCTGGTACACGTCAGCAAAACCTTGAGTAATCAAAAACCCTGAAGCTTTTTCGCAACGCACTCCCCCAGTACAGACAGCAAGCACTGTTTTATTTTTCAAATGTGAAATTTGCTCTACCACTTTCGGCAAATCACGAAAGTTTTCAATAGGTGGTAAAATTGAATTTTCAAAATGCCCGACTTTGTGCTCGTAGGCATTTCGCATATCTACGATATAAAATTCTTTTTTATTTTTTATCCACTCATGCAGTTCTTCCGGTTTTAAATGTATTCCTGTAACTTCATTTGGGTTTATATCACACACGCCTAGATGCAGAGACACGATTTCTTTCCGGACTTTGATGGAAAGTTTCGGGAAAGCATCCCCCGTGCCAGCACTTAGTTTAAAATGAATATTTAAAAACCTATTGTCTTTTTCTAGTTCTTTAATATATTTCTGAATATTTTCTTTCGTGCCTTCGAAGGTCGCATTGATGCCCTCTGTGGCCACAATGCACCTACCTTTTAATTCCAGTTTTTGACATACACCCATCTGCCACGTCTTTACAGCTTCTGGGTCTATAATGTGCACATATTTATAGAAAAGAATTATTTCATATTCCTCATTTGCCATAGTGTTATCTTATAGGAAAAAGACAAAATTACAAGATTTTAGTATACTTTACTTATGAATGCCCAACCTAGAAAAATCTACATAATTTTACTTATCGTAACTGTCATTTTAACCCTTGTGGGCTTTTATTTGGGCTGGCTCGACAACGGCCCCAAATTTTTCTAAATTAAATTATTTTCTCGTCGTGTATTTTCCTTGTACTACCCATTTATATGTAGTTACTTCTTTTGGGCCCATAGGACCTCTGGCATGAAGCTTAGATGTAGATATTCCTATTTCCCCACCTAATCCAAACACCGCGCCATCTGAAAAACGAGTAGAGGCATTAACATAAACAACACTTGCATCAATCTCATCTAAAAACCTTTGGCAATTTTTTTGATTTTCTGAAAGAATTGCTTCGGAATGCTTAGAGGAATATTTTTCTATATGTTCTTTCGCTTCATTAAAGCTGGACACAATTTTTATAGACATTTTTTGACTTAAAAATTCTCGTCCAAAATCACCAGTGTGAGCTTTTTTTAAAAGGCTAGCTGGGTAAATATTTTTTAACAATGAGAAACTCTCGACATCGGCAAAAATCTCTACTTTCTTTTGAATTAAAAGTCGAGCAACCATTGGCAAAAAGACTCCAGCAACCTTTGTGTGAACTAACAGTGTATCTAAAGAATTGCATACACTTGGCCGTTGAGTTTTAGCGTTAAAAATAACTTTAGCAGATAAATCAAGTTTCGCGGATTCATCCACAAAGGTATGACAAACCCCAGCACCTGTTTCAATAACAGGAATAGTTGCATTTTCTCGAATAAAATTTATTAGATTTGAACTCCCACGAGGAATAATAACGTCAACTAAATTATTCGCTGAAATAACATCTAATACTGCGTTTGGGATTTTAGGATCAATAAATTGCACCGCCTCAGGATTAACACCAGCGGATACTAGCGCCTTTTTAATAATTTTATAGAGAACTAGGCAGCTCTCTCTGGCCTCCTTCCCTCCTTTTAGAACTACAGCGTTCCCAGATTTAATACAAATAGCAGCCACGTCAGTGGTGACATTTGGTCGTGATTCATAAATAACGCCTATCACTCCAATGGGTACTCTCTTGCGGCAAATTTTAAGCCCGTTGCGTTTCCTGCAATCAAAAACATCCCCTAGAGGATCTTCTAGTTTTACGATATTTTCTATATCCCCCATCATCGCTTCTATCCTTTCCTGATTTAAAAGCAATCTGTCTCGCATTGGATCATTTAAGCTTAGATTTTTTAAATCTTTAGTATTTGCTTGAATTATTAATTTTTTACTTTTACGCAACCCTATCACTATTTTTTTTAAAATTGAAATCCTTTTAGCATGGGGCAGAAGTCCGAAATTATTTGAAGCCTTCTTTGCACTTTTCAATTGTTTTAATATTTTATTGTTCATTGTTTAATTCTTTTGCTCTATGATATGCCGCAGCAACCGCCTGAAATACAATTTCTTCTATTCTATTCTTTTTGAAAATCTCCAGTGCAGCTTCTGTCGTCCCCTTTTTAGATGCAATTTTATTTATAAGTTCAGAGTAAGCTCCTTCTTTCCCTAGTAAGGCTGAAGCCGAAAATGTCTTTTGAACCAATAGTTTACTTTGATTTTTATTAAGACCAAGTTTAGTACAAGCTTCTTGCATACAATTTGCCAATAGGAAAAAATATGCTGGCCCGCTTCCAGAGATTGCTGTTATTTTATTTATAGTATCTTCGTTTTTAACTTCAAAGTTTACCGAAATTTTATCAATTAACTTTTTAGCATTTTTTACTTCTTCCTTAGATAATCCAGATGCCCGCCAAACTGCTATCCCTTCATTAACAGAAAGCCCTAAATTAGGCATCATCCTTATTATTTTCTTGTGTCCAGACAACGTAGCAAGATTTTTTATTGATACCCCTGCCATAATAGAAATTAATATACTTTTTTTGTTAAAAAATATCTTATATTTCTCAATAGCTACTTTGGCATCTTGCGGTTTGATTGCGAGAATAATAAAATCAGACTGCTTAATATTTTTCTCTGTCAGCTTGGAATTAGAATTTATTTTATCTATGCCGATAACCCTAAATGTTCGATGTTTTGCTAATGCCTTACCTATAGCTTTCCCCATTGTACCAAAACCTATAATTGTTATTTGTGTTTTCATATTATTTATTTTTATGTCTAGCAATAAACCTTGTCCCAGAAAAATTTTCACTGGTGGCCTCGTTAATTATACCTTTTTTTCTCCCATTCCCGATTAAGGTTTCTATCCCCCTTTTTGTAGCATACTCAGCTGCATTAACCTTAGCCAGCATTCCGCCGACTCCCAGCTGAGACTTATTAAGACACAGAGCTTTTATTTTAGAGTTAATAATATCAACCTGTTTTATTAATTTAGCCTTTTTGTCATGATCAGGATTTTTAGTAAAAAGCCCCTGTTGGTTAGTTAAAATAATTAACTTATCAGCACGCACCCCGACTGCAACCATAGCTCCCAATGCATCATTATCATTTACTCTTAAATCAACTCTTTTCATAACGTCGTTCTCGTTGATTATAGGCAAAATTTTATGCTTTAACATTTCTTCAATATTTAAAAGGAAATTTTTAAAGTGAAGATGATTGGTAAAGTCGTCGCTGAGTATCAAGATTTGCCCAACTGTAATTTTATGTTTTTTCGCTTCTTTTATGTAGCTCTGTATAAGTAATGGCTGACCCACAGCAGCAGCAACTTTTTTCTCTAACTTGCTCTTGAATTTCAGCTCTGGTAAACCAGCAGCTATCGCCCCAGAACTCACGATTATAATTTCGTGACCCAGTTTAAAAAGCTTCGAAATGTCATTGATAATATTTCCTACTTGCCTCGTATCAAGCCCAGTCCTACTTGAAATAACTTGTGTCCCTATTTTAATTACTAGACGCATATGTTTTATTGATTAAATTATTAATAAAAAAGAACCACCTTTTGAGTGGCCCGTGTCTGCGTTTATTTTTTAAGAGAATTTAAGCGCAAAAACCAACCACCCAATTTGTGGATGGAGGTACCGGAGAACTGTTTACTTGTCGCTTAATAACCATATTTAGATATTATCATTTTAAAAATTATTTGTAAATCTCTGCCATTTTGCAATATTCGCACTCGGTATTCTTGCCGTACGAATTATAATTGCATGGTCTGTTTATCCATTCACCCTCTTTTATAAATTTATCATAATCTTCAATGTCTTTCACTAGAAGCTCCATTTGTTCTTTTGTTATTTCTGTACTGTAGAAGATATCTTTAGGATTTTTAGCCTCTACGAATTCCAGTCGCGACTCTTTCACTTCCGCTTGCCATTTTGGACTTTTGTTTAAAAGATAAGAATACATTGAAAGCTGACGCAGGTGATTACTCATCCTCCCTTCGTCGTCTAATTTTTCTATTTCACTTTTTTTACGAACACCACCTGTTTTAAAATCAGTCACCCGCACTTCATTGTTCTCTAATTTTTCAATCAAATCTATTCTGCCATAAATGGAAAGATGCGGGAATCTATCGTCGCGTAGAGATACACTCTGTTCGCTCAAACGATCAGGAGCTAGCTCCGACAAGCGTATTTCTGCCCAGGCCTTTACAACCTTGGATACATTTTTATCCTCTGGAAGGATTATTTTGTTAGATTTTATAATTTGGTCAATCCCGGCATGCACTAAACTACCAAAAACCAAATTCTCATTCTCGGGCTCTGGAATCTGGAGTAAATTTCTGAAATACCATTTCCGGGAACATTCGAAGAAGTTATTAAGAGAAGAAGCAGATATGTAACGCTCAGCATATTTATCTTTAACCATTTTATTAAGCTCAGAAAAATCCTTCTCTTCTTTTTCTTCTCCCCTCATAATTTTTGCATTTTCTTTTTTAAAAACTTCAGTTGGAAGATCGGCAATAATTTTTGTAAGTTCTTGCTCTCGTCCTTTATGCGAGGAGAATGCATAAGAAAGAGTACAGAAACGCTTGGCCCGAGTGATAGCCACGAAAAGCTTGCGCTTGACGGCATCAATGTCTCGCTCTTCTATTTTTTCTAAAATATTCTCCGGTAGAGAAAAATTGAACCTCCGTCCTCCAGTAAGCGAGCGCTCGTCCATGTGGGCAATCCACACAAAATCAAATTCCAGCCCTTTAGCTCTATGCATCGTGAGTACTCGCACGCCATCCTTCTCTCCAGTAATAAGGGAAATAGGGTCTCCATATTCTTCCACCTTCTCCAAGTAAGCCACGAACTCATCAAAGGAGGCCTCGGGTCGTTTTTCTAAAAGAGATAAAAACGTAGTGACAATATCTTCAATGGGTACAAGCTTTTTCTTTTTAATTTTTTCATCCAAGATTTCCTGACCAATAATTTTAAGAAGTGCGGATAACTCATTTCCTTGTGCATCTTTGCGCCATTTAGCAAGTTTCCCAAGCCATATCTCTGTGGCCCCACCACCCCAGAGAGTTTTCGGAGCTTTTAATAAACTATCTAAAGAAAGCTCACGCATATTTAACTGTACTAAGAATTTATGAGCTTCGAGGGGTGGTATGCCAGATAATTCGTCTAGAAAAGAAAGTGCAAGCGACGGGGCATCCTCGCGAGAAATGATTTTAAGTATTCTCAGCAATGCATGTGCTTCTTTTTGGTCAAAAAGATTAAGTGATTCTTGAAGAGTTAGAGGCAACCCAATTTCGTGCAGGATTTCGAGGGCCGTACGAGCTTGTGCATTTTTGGGCACAAGTAAGGCACAATCATTGGGATCAAGCCCTTCTGCAATTTTATTTTTTATCACCTCCCCCGCCATAAATATTTCTTCACGCGGAGTCTGAGCTTCTATGAGTTTAATAGGGTGCGTTTCTATACTTTGACTAATAAGCTTTTCTTTAGATAAAACACTAGGCAGAAGAGCGTGAGCGGCATCAAGGATAACTTGCGTGGAGCGATAATTTTCTAAGAGAGGTACGAGCCTAGCTTCGGGAAAGGTTTTCTGGAACCCTACGAAATGATCAATTGAAGCCCCGGCAAATCCGTAAATAAGCTGGCGATCATCCCCCACCACAAATATATTTGGTGCTTCCACTTCCCCCCAAGTGCGCGCGAGAAATTCATTTTGCACCCGAGAGGAATCTTGGTGTTCATCTACTAAAACATAAAGATATTGTTCCTGAATGTGGGCCTTGGCGTCATCGGAAGTCTCCACAATGCGAACCAAGCTCTCTAGAATATCATCGTAGTCAATCATATTCTTTTCTGTCTTTCGAGACTCATAGACTTTCAAAAATCGCGCGACTTCTATACTTTTCTCTAAGCCTTCAATTTCTTTTATCACTTCCTGCCTGAGCTCCCCCTTGCGAGCTCCTCTGGTAGACATGCTATCTTCACTCTCATTTAAGGTTTTTATTTCCACTTCTACGGCCAGAGTAAAATCTTCCACCGTAATTCTTTCTCGTTTTAAAAGAGAGGCTATTGATTTTAAATCTTCAAAGTATCGAGCTCTATCTCCTCGTGGTGAAAGAAATTTCCAATCTTCACTCGCTAAAATCTCGTCAAAAAATACAGCATTTTCGGATTCATCTAGAAGTGTCGGCGGGTTCGGCAAACCTAAAACTTTAAAAAACTTCTTTATAATTTCTAAACCGAAGCTATGAAAAGTAAAAATATTAACCTTGTTCCCCTCCTCACCTATATAACGCACCAAGCGCTCACGCATGGCTCCTACTGCAGAATTCGTAAAGGTCAAACAAAGAATGCTGTCCCCTTTGGTATCAGTTTGCTTTAAAATCTGCGCGATGCGGAGAGCGAGTACTTGAGTCTTGCCTGTCCCAGGGCCTGCTACAACCATGACTGGGCCATCTATAATGTCCACAGCCTCCCTTTGGGCTTTGTTTAGCTTTTTATACTCATGCTCATATTTGTCTTCAAACTTTATACTGGTAGACATTGGGTACATTATACACCTGAAATTTTAAATCTTTTTAGGAAAGATAAACGACAATGCGATAGAAGCCACGAGTGCAAACATTATTACTCCGAAGGACACAAAGGAAGATATGTGAAGGCCAAATATCCCCGAAAGCATTTTAGCTCCGATAAATATCAAAATAACAGCTAGCCCTTTCTGGAGGTGGTGGAAGCGGTGCAAAATATTCTCAAGTAAAAAGAAAAGTGCTCGCAGGCCCATTATGGCAAAGATGTTGGAAGTAAAAACTACGAAAAGGTTCTGAGAGATAGCAAAGACTGCTGGGATAGAATCCACAGCAAAAATAATATCCGTCGCTTCTACCATAATAACTACCATGAAAAGCGAAGTGAAGAAAAATTTTCCATTTTCTCTAAAAAAGAATTTACCTCCGTGGTGAGTATCAGTAAAAGGAAAGATTTTATGGGCAAATTTTATAACTTTATTATTTTTAAAATCAATGTGCTCTTCTTTTTTATCTGCCAATAATTTTATACCAGTGTATAAAAGAATGGCTCCAAAGACATACAGCACCCAGTAAAATTGGTGAATAATGTATGCTCCAGCGCCGATGAATATACCGCGGAAAACTATGGCTCCAAGTATCCCCCAGAATAATGCCTTGTGGTGATATTTTTCTTCCAACTTAAAATAGCTAAATATGAGCATAATAACGAAAAGATTATCCACAGAAAGCATCTTTTCCGTAACGTATGCGCTAAAAAACTCAACAGCCGTCTGTTTATCTATAAAGAAAAAAATTAAAGCTCCGAAAACAAGCGAAATACCAATCCAAAATATAGATTGATAAAGTGCGGGCTTAAATTCAATCTTGTGGCTCTTTCTGTTGAAAAACCCAAGGTCCGCTACCAGAAATCCTACCACCACAACTCCGAATAAAATTGTTAAAATTGTTTGTGCTCCCATTACGACATCTTACCAAATTTTCCAATTTTTGTCCTTTTTATTGAATATGCTAAAGCTGGAACATTCATTTTTTCTCCTAGGGAATTGGCTATCCCCCGCACATAAGTGCCACTACTACATTTGATTTTAAAATTCCCAATAAATACTACAGAGTAACTGATCTTTAAATTTTTCTTCCATATTTTCAAAATTTCACTTTGCCTAAAATCCCCTTTGACTTTTTCAATATTTTTTTCAATATTTACAAAAAGATTTTTGTTATTTATTTTTCGTAATTTAATAAATTTCAATTTCCTAACATTCACCTCTCTGGTTGGAATTTCTACTTCTTTTTCTTCACGGCCATATTCCCAGAGCTGTTTCCCAGCGACTGTCTTTGAAGAATACAAGGGATACTTTTGAACAAATTTTCCTGTAAAATGTTTCAAATTATTTTTTATAATTTTCTCTAATTCCAACATTCCAATATTCTTGAGAATGTGAGAATGTTGTACTTTGCCTAAAATATCATAAGTATCTGTAGAGAAACCAAAAAGAACCTCAAATTCATACTCTTTGTCTAATTTTAAATATTTTTCTTTGTTTTTTACTTCATCTCCTACCAGGACTAAAAGGAGCCCGCTAGCCATAGGATCCAGGCGTCCTGCATAAGTCATTTTTATGTCTTTATATTTTTTATTATGAGCACGAAAACGCCCCAAACATTCTAAGGGCGTTTCTCCTTCTTTTTTATTTAAAATAAGAATTTTCTTCACACCCTATTCTACTTCTTTATCGGTAAATATTACAAGTCTACTTGAATGGGTTTTTTCTATTTCATTCCAGTATCCAGAGCAAGTAATTAAATTTAGGTGAGCTAGGCCATCAGAAGAATTAAAGACAGACGAGGCATCTGCGTTCGAGTCATAACTGCGACTTTCTCGAACAATAAAAGTAATAACTTTTCCAACATCATCTTCTACATATATTTTATCTCCTTTTTTTAATTTGTATAAATTATCAAACACCGCGGGTTGATTGTTTTTATATCCAGAATGACCAGCAATAACTGCGCTCCCAAATTCACCTGGTTTTGAGCCGAGCATATACCACGCTACTTCAGCTGGACCTTTCGGTACCCCCATTACTCCTTCTTTGGTAAGTCCCACTTTTTCTACCCCTGCATCAACATTAATTAATGGAATTTTAAGTCGCATTGGAAGTTGAGATAGCCCTTCGTCATTCCAAAGCCCTACTCCTCTATCATAATTTTGAAGTAAAAAAAATGTTAAGAAAAATATTATTCCAACAATACTAAATATGAGCCAAGACCATTTGAGTGAAAATTTGAATAAAATCATATCTTATTTCAGGAGCATATCCGGTGTTAGGAAAACCGGGAACATTTTCTGTAGAGGCTCCTAAGACTTGTCCAGGCGAATTGCCACCAGTACTAGCTCCCAAGACGCTCCCGCCACCGCTACTTCTGCTACCGCTACTACTTCCGCCCCCACCCCCTCCTGATGTTCCATCAATTATTCCGCCAATAGTTCCACTCACAAACCCTCCAACTGTTCCATCTATTGTTCCATTTACTCCACCTCCACCGACATTTCCACCTATTGTTCCATTTACTCCACCTCCACCGACATTTCCACCTATTGTTCCATTTACTGGAGAAGGTATTCCACCGCCTATTGTCCCATTAACGCCAGAAGAACATGTTGGAACTGTAATAGTATTAGTATCTGTTGTTACAGTGCCAGCAAAAGCTAACAACCTTCCAAATATAGTAGAATTTGCTCCTACTGTAATTCCCGCATCGTCTATAATATTTCCAAAAAATGTAGTGTTTGCGGCAAGCGTAGTCGCCCCAGTGGGAATCCAAAATATGTTACAAGCAGATGCTCCGTCATTTAATGCAACGATAGCTCCCACAGTAGAAGTAAGTGCACCACCTGTTCTAAAAACATAAGTTCCGTTCCCATTTAAACTTAAAGGTCCTCCTATATCCATTGCTCCAGTACTACAATACACACCCGGAGTATATACACCTATCGGTCCATGTGTAGTATCTGTAGATAAATTTATAGCTCCTCCAGGAAAATTAAAAGTGCAACCTTCCGAAGTTAAAGAAGAAAGAGCTGTAGCCTGATCTGTCCCAGCCACTGCATACGGAGCTAGCCAGCCATAATTTAGATGCGTCCCTAAAGGGGCAACGGCTGGTGGTGTAGTAAATCCAACGTCCCCATTGATTACGGTTCCAGCACTAGTGTTGGTGTATGTACTGCTTAATACAGCGTATGTCTTTGCCATCCCCAGGCTGGGTGAGTTAGTGACTGCCCCGACAGACGAAACAACTAAAAATGAAAAGACTATTACTATTATTGAAGGTAAAAATTTGTGTATATAATTCATATATTTTTAAAAACGAAATTACTGATAAGCCCTTACTGTTTAAGTCGTTCCATCCGTCAAAATATTACAAGACATAAGCTTATTTCTAGCTTTTTAGGGAAAATAGTGTAAATTAAGAATATTGGAGGGTTCGCATAGCGGTCTAGTGCGCACGCTTGGAAAGCGTGTGTGGAGCAATCCACCAGGAGTTCGAATCTCCTACCCTCCGCCCCTATACTAGGAAATTTAAAAATTCTTTCTCACTCAGTATTTTTACTCCTAATTTTTGAGCTGTAACAAGTTTTGAACCAGGTTCTTCCCCTGCTACTACATAATTGGTATTTCTAGAAACGGATCCGGAAACTTTACCACCTAGTGCCAAGATTTTTTCTTTCGCTACTTCGCGAGACATAGTAGAAAGTGTGCCCGTGAGAACAAAAAGCATGCCTGAAAATTTCCCCGCTTTCTTTTTTTCTGCTTTTTCTACTACTACTCCATTTTTTTCTAATTTTTTAATAAAGTTCAAATTACTTTTATCATTGAAAAAGTTGGTGACACTTTTCAAAACTGCCGGACCAATATTTTCTATACTATCAATTTCTTCTCCGTGATTTTGTGCTGAAATTGTTAATTTTTCTAATGTGCCAAAATGGACAGCTAGATCTCGTGCTGTTTCCTCCCCCACATGCAATATCCCGAGAGCCCATAAAAATTTAGATAATGGAATTTTCTTCTTGTGGTTTATCTCGTTGATTATATTTTGTGCTGACTTGTCGCCGAACCCCGACAGGAAAGTCTGCGACTTCCTACGGGGCAGGCCTTTCAAAGTAGTAAAATCATCTTTAGTCAGTGAGAATAAGTCTGCAGCATCAGTGATAAGTCCCTCGTCTTTAAAACGTCTTAAAATTTTCGGCCCCAACTCATATATTTCAAAAACAGAAACAAAATGTTCTAAATATCGTTCATTTTTTGCCGGACACTTAGGATTACTGCAGTAGTAAGCCACTGATTGCGTAGCGGGTTTGGAAAATTTCTGAGTCGTGTCGGAGCCCTTTAGGGTTAAGCGCGAAGAAATTTTCTGAACCGGTGAAGTGCAAACAGGGCAAATTGTCGGCATTTTTACTTTCTTCTCTTTTCCGGTACGCATCCGAGTTAAAACTTCCACCACTTTCGGAATCACATCCCCTGCTTTTTCTATAACCACAGTGTCTCCAATACGTAAATCTAAGCGTTCTATCTGATCCATGTTATGCAAGGTCGCCTTGCCCACCATAGAGCCCGCTACAAGCGTGGGCTCAAATATGGCGAGCGGAGTAAGCACGCCAGTGCGCCCAACATTTATTTTCACATCTTTCACCACTGTAGTAGCCCTCTCGGCTGGATACTTAAAGGCAGACATATACCTAGGGGCCTTACCTACTACCCCTAGCACTTCTTGTAATCTTAAATCATCTACTGAGATAACGACTCCATCTGTGCCATACGCAAATCCCGCCCTAATTTTTTCAAATTTTTTAATAAAAGAAGTGACTTCTCCTAAATTTTTACATACTGCGTCATGACTATCTACGGGGAAACCTAAGCTTTTTAGATACTTATGCTTGTCAGAATGCGTAATTAATTTTTCGTCTTCAGAAATTTCAGCTATATCATAGGAAAAGAAGTCTAAGCTTCTTTCGGCTGCGAGCTTGGGGTCGAGCTGACGCAAGCTCCCAGCAGCTGCATTTCTGGTGTTAGCAAATAAGACTTTACCTTCTTTTTCGTTTATTTTATTTAATTTTTCTAAAGTCTTTTTAGACATTACTGCTTCCCCACGAACTTCAACATATTTCGGGTAAGGACTTTTAAGTTCAAGCGGTATAGAATGAATTGTTTTTAAATTTTGAGTTATGTCTTCTCCGACAAATCCATCCCCCCTCGTAGCACCTTTTATAAATTTTCCATTTTCATAAATAAGCGACACGGCCAAACCATCAAATTTTACCTCACAAAAATAATTGAACTTTGTGTCTCCGACCAGTAATTTTTTAATTCTTTTTTCCCAATCCTTAAGTTCTTCTTCACTGAAAGCATCGTTCAAAGAAAGCATCCTGTTTTTATGCTTTACTTTTACAAATTTATCCAATGGCTTTCCGGCCACTCTGTTTTCTTTAGAATTAGCATCTTCAAATTCTGGAAATTCTTTCAGTAGACTCTTGAGCTCCCGGGTCAAAGAATCATAGACGTCATCCGTCACGTTTGGGGCATTCTTGATATGATACTCTCCCCGTAACCGCGCAATCTCCGCCCGCAATTTTTTTATTCGGTTTTTAACTCTCTCTTTTTCCATAGCAGAAATAAATTCTAATTAAGGAGTAGGGTAACGAATAATTACAACACCAGACCCACCGTCAGAGCCATTGTCTGTCTCTGGAATAATACTTCGAGACCCTCCACCCCCCCCTCCTGTATTAGGGCTACCAGCGGTTTGGTTTACTGTTCCTCCTTGGTCACCCCCATGTCCACCTCCACCCAATCCACCACTTCCACCAACATTCTCACTCCCGCCGCCGCCGCCGCCGCCATAATACAACGATAAACCAGAAATAGAATATGGCAACCCGGCCCCACCGTTTCCGCCATTAGTACCGCCAGTTCCCCCTAATGCACTCGCACCCCCACCACCACCTCCACTTGACGTTGAAGAACTACCAGACCCCCCATTCTTACCTTGCCCAGATGTCCCTGTTCCACCCAACCGAGCATCGGGAGAAATCCCTGAGCCTCCTCCGCCAGATCCTCCAGCTCCAGAGGTTCCTCCTGGACCGTACGTTCTTCCCCCTCCACCTCCTTTAGCTGTAAGTGTTCCAAAAATAGAATCCCCTCCGGGCTGTCCTCCTTTATCCGATTCAATAACCTGTTCAATGCCACCTGCTCCGCCTCCACCGACAGTCACGGGAATACTTAGACCTGGAGTAACGCTATAAGAACCGTTGTAAATTACTCCTCCTGCTCCCCCTCCTCCTCCATGTCTTTTCCCGCCACCGCCACCGCCCCCCACCACAAGAACTTCAACAGAAGATACAGTACTTGGAGCAGTAAATGTTCCGCTATTCTTAAATGTGTGGATAGTATATCCTCCCGAATTTGTTATATCCCCACCACTACCTATTCCTGTAGCTGAATAGTCCCACCTAAATCTAATTCGTGCTCCTCCGGTATGCTCAAACCAACTCAATTGGACATTTCTATAACCAGCAGTAGGAAAAGTCACCGAAGCACTGTCCCCGGTTATACCATGAAGAGTCCAATTGTTAATAACGTCAACGCCTTCTACGTTTAAACGAACTCCATCATCAGAAGTAGTTCTAAAGGTATAGGTCCCCGCCTTAAAATTTATCCGCCCTCGCCATATAGCAGTAACTTCATTATTTTGACTGGTTGGAGAAATAGCATTATCTAGAGGTGAAGCTCCCCAATCATGGTCAAAACCTGCCCAAGTTCCTACTGGACTTGATGACGACCCAACACTAGTTGCTAGTGGGTCAGGATACTGACTATATAATATTGGAGTTGTCCCGTCTGTAATTGGTTCAGCAATTGGAGGATCGCCGGCAGTAGGAGTAAAAGCAAAATAACAAACATTAAATTTATCATTAGGGAAGGTAGTATCACAAACTGGAACAGTGGATGGAGGAGCGCTTGGAGAATCTCCGGTATTGTATGTCACTTCGAGAACACGCTCGTTAACATTTTCAGGATTAACTAACTCACAATTTATAGAACCTGGATCACTGTTGTTATAACCCTTAGAAGTTATTGTTGTTCTTACCGTAGCGGAAACAGCAGCACTATCTTTAGTAACATTTACTTTGACACAATTTTTTATATTATTACCTACCCCAGAAATATAAAAATCGTAGGAACCAACAGTAGCCGATCTTGAAAATACAGGAATAATATTAGATGAAGCACAAGTAAGGGGTTTTGCTGGTCCGCCGATGGGGAAAGCATTATTTTTATCGTATAAAAGTGCACACTCAATACCGGTATCTGCCGAAAGAAGAGCTTCATTGGTATCTTTAGCTGAAGTACTAAATTTTATTTCTTTTTGCGCAATGTTGGCCACACCTAAAGCTATGGTTAAAAGAATCGCCGCAATGGTTACCGCAAAGAGAATCACGAACCCTCTATTTTGTTGTGTATTTTTTATTATCATATCTGTATCCAATTAAATAAATTCTCTGACAAGGTTACGCTTTGAGGACCGGAAGGTTGAGTCCAAGAAACAACACAGGTAACCTTGAGTTCGTCCGGGTTAGTAGTGGTTTCCACTGATAAGATGCGAGTAAAATAAGTATCTGGGCTATTTAATACAGGAGGTAACGCAGGTGGAGCAACGCTAGTTTTAAAGTTAGCCCACCCAGTGTCAGCATCTGCTGCCGTGAGTGCGGCAGTATCGCGCATATTTCTCACATACTCTATTCCTTCTTGTGCTAAATACCCGGCAATCATTTTATTTTTAGCATAAGTAGTACTAGAAATTCCAGAAGATAAAATAGACATAAGCCCGAGAATAGAGACTGTAAAAATTGAAATAGCCACAAGTGTTTCCACTAGAGTAAATCCGCCTTTATTTTTTTTTGAAAAAATTTTTAACATTTTAAATATCTATTCCTCTTTGAGAAACTGAAGTTTGTAAAGAAAACGGCGTAGAGGTGTCTTTATAGTCTATGTGACCCTCGAGTCTGATAGTGACGAAAGGTTGATTAAAATCAGGAGTTGGTGCTGTTGTAGACTGCGCCCCAGATACCGTAAAAATATCGACTGAATCTATGACAACCTCATCTGGAAGTAGCTGAACTGCTGGGTCTCCAGCAACTGATTTAAAAATATTATCCCCAAAAGCTCCACTCTCTAAATAGTATATAAACTGCAACCCCGACGAAGATTTAAAAGAAATGCCAGTTCCCGTAATACAACTATGGGAATCTATAAGTGCAAGGTCCCCGTCGTCGATACAGTGATAATCATACCCAGTTCTTAAATTTTTCGATATATCTTCCATTGCAAAACTTAAACTGTCGATAATAGATCTCATGTCTTGAGATTTATTGTGGAGTACATTAGCATTCAAAAGTGCATTCATTCCTACTGTAACTATGATCACAAAAAGAGAAACCGCTATCATGGTTTCAATTATTGTATAGCCCTCGCTTTGTTTTTTGTTCAGTTTTGGAAAAATTTTCTTCATAATTAATCTATCTGTATTCTCCCTGATGGATATATTCTTATGGATGCTTTGACTCGCTGGTTGGCCGAGGAAAGGGTTATTTTCACATAATCAAAACCAGACAATATACCCAATGAATCACTAAAAACTGCACTCGCATCTGGTCTTGTGAAGGTAATGGTAAGTGCGTCTGTATTTGCAATTGGAGTATAGGCATTTCCTAATACCTTTTCTATTTTTTCTATGTATTCTCCTTTGGTTATTGAAATATAATCTAAACATTCTCCATTACAATTTGGCCCATCGCCCGTAAATAGTTTATCGCTATCAATATCAGTAAAATATATAAAGTTTTTATCGTTAGCTCCAGCAATATCTAAAGTGGCATTAGATGTTATGTGAATTCCATAAGATGGTTTCCAGTTGGGATCGGTAGATTGTTGGGCAAAAGATAAAGGTAGTGCTCCGCCTAAGGAAGCTTTTTGTGCCTCTACAATTTTTATAGCTATGTCACTCGCTAAATTTTTAATATCAACTCTAGCTTGGAAATCTCCGTAATTAAATATCGCCACCGAAGACAACACCGAAAAAATAGACAGAACAACTATTAGCTCTACATAAGTCATTCCCCTATTTGTCTTTATTTTTTTATTTAATTTCTTCATCTATTCTCTAAAAAATTGGGAAAATACTTAGCTCAAAAAGAAAGGCTAATAATGCTCCGAGAACTAAATATGGGGCAAATGGAATTTCGCTTTTCATTCCGTGTTTTCTGGAAAAAATAATTAACATAATCCCGACGACAGCTCCGACCCAAAAAGCAACCACTATCCCCGACAGAGCAGCAGAGAGCCCTAGCAACCACCCGAGCCCTATGGCAAGCTTGGCATCTCCAAGCCCCATCCACCTCCCCCCAGATACCAACCAAAACAAAGCAAACGGTACGGCTATGTATAGCCCCGAAAGGAATTCTAGAAGTGAAGGTGTGTGGAGGAAGAAAATATAATTAGAAAATAAAAATAGTCCGACAAAAGCTAGAATACCGAAAATGAGAGACAGGGTATCTGGAATTATTTTATGTTTCAAGTCATAGACTGAAATAACTATAAGCAAAGCAAACATCACTGCATAATACGCATAGGTAAAACTAAAGATAACTGTATTGCTGAAAAAGAAAACATCCTGAAACTTTAAAAAAAGAGCTCCAAAGATAATTCCAGTCGTAAGCTCTACTAGTGGATACTGAATTGATATTTTAGTTTTACAGTTTTTACATCTACCTCTAAGAAATACAAAACTCAAAATAGGAATAAGCTCATACCAAGAAAGTTGATGCCTACAAACCATACAACCACTCCTCCCTCCGAAAGATTTCTCTGTATTTAGTCTAAATATAACCACATTTAGAAAGCTCCCAATAATGAGCCCAAAAAGGAAAAAGATAATTGTAAGGATTGAAATCATATTTAACTTTTAACTAATCACAACGATATCCATCGCTAGCCGTAGCATTAGGAAATGCAGTTGTAAAATCAGATAGAATCGTCGGCGAAGCCCCAACAAAAACTTTTTTCGTACCCTTATTGTCATTGCAAAATGCTCCAGTCGAAAGCGAAGCTGCAAAAAACCACTTCCCCCCACTATTTACATCAACCCCATCCCAACCATAATAAATATATGTACCTCCTGGTAATTCATTAGCTAAAAGATATAAGCTACTTAAAGAAGTTGTTGTTGCGTTAAATAATTGCGCAGGTGCTGTACCATTGGCTGCTGCTCCAGCTATGCCAGTGTTTACTGGACCAACAACAGTACCAGTACTTGTCTCACCATTATATAAAAATCCCTGAGCAGTCATCTGTCCGACTTGTGCCATTATCTTTGCATCACTACTCTTATTTTTAGCACCACCTAAATAAGCCATAATTAAGGTGGCTAAAATACCAATAATGGCCACCACAACCAAAAGCTCAATCAAGGTAAAACCTTTTTTAATATTTAATTTATTCATAACTTTTACTATTAATTTTATAATGCCTTTTAATTAATTAATTGTACCAAATACACAGACAAAAACCACCTTTACGGGTGGTTTTTGTCTGTGTAAAACAATGAGTTCCTAGAAATGTTTAGTTACAAGCTACGTCTCCACTGGAAGCTCCAGCTGTAACTGTTGCGGTTGCTCCAACAACTCCAGCAAATCCAGTACTGTCTGTACAGAAGAAAGAAGCCGTACCTCCCTCAGAGCTTGGCAATTGTACAGATGCGCCCCATGCAGTAGGCCCAACCCCAGCTGCTGTATTTTGTCCGCAAACAACATCATTAGCTGTACTTGCATTCACTGCAGTAATTAAAGTAGTCAAGGAGCCAACACCTGATGCAGTACAAAGATCTGCAAGATACGTACCAGATGAGCTAACTCCAAGTTCTGCTTGTGCCCTCATAGAAGACATACTTGCTTGAACAGAAGCGTCCTTGCCCTTACTTCGTGCTGTATTTAGGGAAGCCAAAACAACTGACGCCAAAATACCGATTATAGCAACGACCACCAAAAGTTCAATCAACGTAAAACCTTTATTCATTTTCTTCATAAGAAATTCTTTTCACCCCGTAACAGGGTAAGTTATTAATAATTAATAAATAATCTCGACTTATTTTTAATGTCTATATTATATAACATATACACAACTAAGTTATCCACAGGCATTAACTGATACTTCCAGCCATATTATATATCGGCATTAATACAGAAACGAGCAATATCCCAACGCCCAACCCTAAAACCACTATCATTACTGGCTCAATCAAGCCGACTAAGGTATCTACGGCATCATCCACTTCGCGTTTATAGAAATCAGTTAAAGTCTTTAAAATATTACCCAGAGAACCTGTTTCTTCTCCCACTTGAACCATCTGTATCAACATCCCAGGTATTTCTTCGGGATGCTTAGAAAAAGCTGCAGATAACGCTAGCCCAGACTTTACTCCGTCGGCCACATCGGCTAATAATTTCTTATAGACCAAAGACCCGACAACTTCAGCAGTGATATCTATAGCTCGAACTATCGGCACCCCAGAAGAAAGCATGGTATTTAAGTTGTCGGTAATTCTAGAAAGATATAACTTTTTGTATAGGTTCCCAATAGCTGGAGTAGAAAGACGCAACCCGTCCAAATATACTTTCCCTTTTTCAGTAGCTGCCAATCTCCACACCCAGAAGCCGAGAAGTATAATGAAAAGTAAAAGAAACAATCCGTAGTGGACGAAAATATTTGAAATCCCTATAATTATTTTCGTAAAAAATGGCACAGCTTGCCCAGAATCAAGAATTATAGAAGAAAGTTTAGGAATAACTACTGTAAACATCAAGGTCATAACAACAAAGAAGGTAATGATAACAAAAAATGGATAAATCAGTGCGTTTTTCGTTTTAGAAGTTAGAGAATATTGACGATCAAGGTAATCTGCCAAGTGAAGAAAAGTTTGATTAAGTTTTCCTGTTTCTTCGCCGACCTTGACCATATTTATATAAAAATTAGAAAAAACATCGGGATGATGTGATAATGCTTCAGAAATAGAAACTCCGGATTGCAAATCATCACCTATTTGTGTCAGCTTACGGCCAAGAAGTTTGTTCTCTGTATTCGCGGCCAGCATGGTAAAGGCCTTCAGTGCGGAGACTTGAGCGTCAAAAAGTGTTGCTATCTGCCTTGAGAGAATAACGACGTCTTTGGGTTTAATTTTCTCAAAAAAAGAAAGCTTCAGAAGTGACTTCTTTTCTCCTTCTTCTTTAATAGTAATAACCACAAGTCCTCGACGCTGAAGTCCGCTGATGGCAATATCGCGGTTCGGAGCATCTATTTCTCCTTCTTTGTTTACTCCTTCTACGTCTATGGCTTTATATTTAAATAACATCCCAGTACTAAAATTTTAATTAATAATTTTTATCGTTATATCCCGTAATCAAAATTTAGTACGGGACAAGTAGTCTTATATCATGCGCTCAAGGCCTTTAGGATTAAGTGAATACTGGTAAGCATTTTCAATAGAGATTTCTCCGGCCCGCACCAACTCCATCAATGAATGGTTCAAATCCACCATCCCCGCCTCCGATCCTGTTTCTATTACTACATCTATCTCGTGTGTTCTTTTCTCCCGAATTAAATTCGCTACTGCGTTGTTGTTTAGAAGCAATTCATAAGCCGGCACAAGCCCCCCGGCTATTCTAGGAATCAATCTCTGAGAAAAAATACCCAGTAAGGAAGAAGCGAGTTGAGCCCGAATCTGGTCCTGCTGGTCTCCAGGGAAAGAATCAATTATTCTATCAATGGTCTGAGAAGCATTGTTGGTATGTAATGTTGAAAGAACCAAGTGTCCGGTTTCAGCTGCGGTAACTGCTGTGGAAATAGTTTCAGGTGTACGCATTTCCCCTATCATTATCACATTCACGTCCTCTCTAAACACTTCTTTCAAGGCAACGTGAAAGTCTTTTGTATCTATACCTATTTCTCGTTGATTAATTATGGATTTGTTGGCTATGTAGACATGTTCTATTGGATCTTCAATGGTCACTATGTGCCTGGTTTGCTCGTCGTTTATTAAATTAATCATAGCCGAAAGTGAAGTAGATTTACCTTGCCCGACAGGTCCGACAACTAAGAAAAATCCTTGCTTTTTACGAGCTAAATCAGCCAGCATGGGTGGCAGGTGTAATTCTGACATTGTTTGAACCTTTGGAACTAGTCTAAAAACTATATTGACTAAACCTTTTTGGAAAAAAGCATTACCGCGAAGTCTGGCCTCACCTTTAAAATCATAAGAAAAGTCTGCTTCCAGGTTTTCTTTAAATTTTTCAATTTTTGTTTTATCTAAAATTTCACCCAAAATTCCAAAAACATCTTCTTGGGTTAAGACTGCATGTTTAGTCAGAAAGATTAATTCTCCAGAAACACGGATAGCTGGCACTCGCCCAGCGCCCAAATGTAGGTCTGAACCATTCTCACGAATAACATCTAAAACAAGTTCTTCAAGTTCTTTTTTGTAATCCATCCCAGTACTAAAATTTTATTAATAATATTTATCTTTATGCCCCGTAATCAAAAATTTAGTACAGGACAAGTATTTATTTATTTTGAAACGACAACTTTCTTTTCTAAAATTTTTACAACTTGATCAATAACCTCAGCTGGGGTGGAATTCGCTTTTACTATATATCCAGCAACTCCGAGCTTGTTCCCCTCATCAATGTCTTTCTGCTCACTCTTGTTAGATAAAATTATCTTAGAACAATTGGGGCACAAATTTTGTGCATTTATTTGCCCCAATGCTTCAAAACCATCCATCTCCGGCATGATGATATCCATCAGCATGACGTCAGGCGAAAGCCCCCCCTTTAGTTTTTCTAACGCGTGAACCCCCGAAGAAGCAGTATGAACTTCAAAGTTGTTCTGACTAAACTTTAACGCATACATATCTAAAAGAAAATTGTCATCATCAACTATTAAAATTTTTTTCTTTTCTCCTTCCATATATTTTAGCTAAGGCTAATAAACTCAATTATACTACAAAATAAGCCTCAATAGAACCCCCTGTGGACAACTTTACTCGTTGTCATTATTGAAGTTGTAAACCTCGGTAAATGGAATTAACCCAGCAATGGATTTAAGCATAGCGTCTTCCCGCATCATCAGCATCCCTTGCTTACGAGCCACTTCATAAATAGCCCTATTGGTAGGGTTTTTCAATATAACTTCTTGCATTTCTTTTTCTATTTTAAACATTTCAAAAACAGCTATACGCCCCCTAGTACCGGAAGGGCATTCATTTGAGGGCACAGTATCAAACATTTTGTCACTAATTTTTGGTTTAAATTGATCGGGTAAATCTTTCATCTGTTCTTCTATTTGTGTTTTAACACTCGCATCCATAGGAAGCTCTTTACGTGAAGAAGCACAAGTAAGCCGAGCCAAACGCTGAGCAATAGAAACAATTAACGTAGGAGCAATCAGATAAGGGTCTACGCCCATATCTACCAAACGAGGAATAGCCCCGACAGCACTGTTGGTGTGGAGAGTGGAAAGTACCAGGTGTCCGGTTAGTGCCGCCTGAATAGCTAGCTGTGCTGTTTCTTTGTCGCGTATTTCTCCAACCATTATGATATCCGGATCTTGGCGAAGAATAGAGCGGAGCCCAGAGGCAAAAGTGTAACCAATTTCAGGCATCATCTGTGATTGATTTATGTCAGGCATGTGATATTCTACCGGATCTTCGAGGGACACGATGTTACTTTTTTCTTTATCGAGCGCATTCATCATAGAATAAAGCGTTGTAGATTTACCAGACCCCGTCGGGCCAGTAATTAAAATTAGTCCGTATGGTCTTTTTATTGCTTCTTTTATGATATTCAAATTCGTTTCTGAAAGACCAAGTTCTTCGAGAGGTTTAACGCCCTTTTCAGAATCCAAAATACGCATAACAATCTTCTCTCCATAGTACGCCGGCATAGAAGATACTCGGAAGTCTATTTTATGCCCATCAATATTGGCACTAAAGGAACCGTCTTGGGGTTTACGTTTTTCATCCAAGCGTAATTTTGCGAGAATTTTTATACGAGCCACAATTCCCCCATAAACATTTATCGGCAAAACTATAGTCGTATGTAAAACTCCATCTACCCGAAAACGCACTTTCACTTTTTCTCCCGTATGCTCGATGTGAATATCTGAGGCGTTCCCCTCTAAAGCAGTACGTAAAATAACTGCCACAATCTTTATCACTGGGGCATCTTCTACTATTTTTACTTCTTCGCCTGGTTTGACTTCTTTTATTTCTTTACTAAGACTGTCTTCGCTCACTCCTGTGTCCCCACCCTCTTCTTTACTTAACTCTTCTAGGGCAGCTTCCACCTCACTACCGAGACCTTTGTAGCTTTGCATTATGCCGTCATAGTCACTTTTAGAAATTAAATACACCTTAAAAGGAATCCCAATTTTAGTAGAAATGAACTGAAGTGCATCCATGGCTTGAATGTTTTCTGGGTCCATGACTCCAACTTCCAGCACCCCATCTTTCAATTCAATAGGCACAAAGTGGTAGTGGGTTGCGGAATCTTCGGAAATATATTTCAAAACGTCAAAAGACATTTCTTCAACGTTTATATTTTTTACCGGAATACCTAAATACTCTCCTCTGGCTTCGAGAATTTTGTCTTCTGGGACACCAGCTTGAACCAAGGTCGCCACAACGTCTCCGTTATATTCTTCTTTTGCGCGACTTTTAATTTCACCAATTTGGCTACTATTGATTATTCCTTTTTTTGCTAATTCTTCTAGAAAACTCATAATTTAATCAACATTAGGGCGTAGTAGAAGTTTGAGCTTTTGAAGTCTTAGAAGGATCAGTCTTGGCTGGAGTTTTTGTTGTTGTGTCTGGCTCAGCAGAGAGGTCTGGAAGAGTAGTAGAAGTGCCATCTATAATGCCGTCAATGTCACTAAGGTCAAGATTGTCTTGTGGGGTAACGGGAGCAGTAGAGACAGTATCGTTCCCAAATTGAGCAAATGGATTAGGCCTCCCTTCTGTTCCGTCTTGAGTCAGAATAATACTTGAATCTTGTAGATTTAGGAATGCTGGATCAGATAAGACAGAGTCGTCAAGTTTAATGTTGCGAACATTTAGCAATAAAGCTAAGAAATCTTTGGCAACTAAGGATGTTTGACCATCTGTCTTTGTGTTGTTGTCCACTGACCCATCTATGTTGGGTAATTTACTAGAACTAGAAGAAGAAACTAAATTAGCTTCGTCTCCGGGTGGTTTTATAAAATATAAATAGCCTAAAAATATCGCGGCGAGAATTATTACAAAGATTATTATGTTTCGAATTTTTGCCATTGTATTTTTGATTTTAATTTTTTAACCAATAAGTTCTAATTTTAAAATCATATTTATAAATTTCTGTCGCATCTTTTTTAGACAACAACCCAGCAGTGGTAGCACTTGAAGAAAAATTAATGGATGCGATATCTACAATTCTTAAATTGTTTTCAAGATTCTTGGTAAAATTAATAAAGTTGTCGTAAGTTCCGGAAGTAGAAAACTGCAATTCAAAAACTCCATAGTCTTTTGGTGTTTGCTTGTTAGCTATCGCCCTCTGTCCTACCCCGTTCGCTGGAGTAGCGCTAGTATCAGTTGTATTGTACTTTACATCTTTCAAAACCATACCGTAGGGAGTAATAATTTTTTCTAGCTCTAAAATCAAACGAATATTGTCAACATTTTCTGGTAAAAGCTTTTCAAGTTTTGCTAAATCAGCTTTATCAATCGTGTTATATTTAGCCGTCAATTTATCCCTTTCGTTTTCTAGGGCTTTAGAGTTATTTAAGGCGTCGTCATAAGAACCTACTTGTGATTTCAGTGCAGAAATTTCATTGTAAATAGGATTAGTAAATAATAAAAACACAGCGACCGAAATTCCTATTAAAATAACTGGGGCAATAAATCTTGTCATAAAAGTTAATTTTGGGTGGCGATAGTGTGTTTATAATTCACAAAAGATGGTTCGACCGAAAATTCTAAATCAAAAATAACATTTCCGCTATTGTCCAGGGTTAGATTAGAAAATACGGGATCAATAAGATTTTTATTCTGAGCAAAAAGATCTGCCTGAAGCGCCACGTAACGATAGCCGATAGCTTGGCCAGACATTTTTATACTAATTTTTGAATTTTTCTCTGTGCCTAAATCATAAGAAAATTTAGTGTAGCGAACAGTTTTTAGGGTAATTTTTTGAAGTGCATCAAAAACAGGAGAGATGGAGATGTGTTTAGATAATATTTCATTAGCCGCCCGTAAACGTTTATCTAAGACTTGCAAGTCAGCTATTTTAGAAGGCTCAAAACGGCCTTGAGCTAAGTTCAATGTATTTTCCATTCCAGAAATGTTTTTTGCAACTATTCCTTTATAAAAATAAAGCCCTCCAGTAGACAGAAGCACAACAAAAAGAATCAGCAACGCAATTATAAACAAAAGACCGATTGGTTGCGAAGAAGAAACCCGTTCTGGAATTATCGGTTTTTTGGGTATAAAAGATGTTTGAAAGTTTTGTTCCATTTCCCTTATTGTATTATCTCACTTATTGTAATTTTCGCAATGCCAAACCAAGTGCAACTGCAAATTCTGGGCCCATGTTCTCAAGAACTTTACTTAAAAAGGCAGGAGAATCTACTTTAGAGAAAGGATGCCCGAGCTCTATCTCTGCTTTAAAATTATTTACTGCCACTTCTGATAACCCTTTTAGTAGTGAACCTCCACCTGTAAATATCACTTTACTAATAGTCCTATTATACTTCTTCTCGTATCCTAATAATACATTATTAGTTTCCGAAAAGATATAATCTATATGCACTTTTATTATGTCTGCTAGATTTTTGTCTGTTGGATTACCGAAAAGGCCGAATTCTTTTTTCATTTTTTCTGCTTCTGTGAAAGGGATGCTTAGAGATTTAGAAATTGAGTTCGAAATGTCTGCCCCACCCCGATCAATAGTGTGGTACCCCTTAATCATGCCAAATTCTACAATAGAAAGCTTGGTTCGTGATGCACCGAAGTCCATTAGCAAAACTGGAGAAAGTTCGTGTTCAAAATTTGCCCGTATGGAAGAAAAAACTTCAATTTCAAAAAATGAAGCGGAGAGATTGCAACCAGAAACTATTGAACGATACCGCGCTACGGCGTCATTTTGGGTAGCTACAACCAAGACGTTGATTTTATCAGAGGCAACTGAAGGCGTAGTTGAATTGATATTGTCCTTACTCATTTCTGCAAAAGAAGCTTCTCTTTTTGGTAAGATAAAATAATCAATTGAAACTTCGGTGATAGGAAGCGGGATGTATTTACGAGCTTCAGTAGGTACTATTGAATCTATTTCCGCATCGCTTATCTGCGCTGGAAGTTCAATTATAAAAATCAGGCTCGATTGTACAGGGATAGACACAGCTAAAGAACTCCCAGCCGCTCCGGATTGTTTAATTATCTCCTTTAAGGCTAAAACAACCTTCTCCACTGGAAGATTAGTGACTCGCCCCGCTTCAAGATTGTCATAGGGGCCTAGGGCAATTGACCCATATGTTTCCAAGACCGCCTTACCTCCTTTCTTTTTTATTTCAACAACCTTAATCGCAGAAGAACCGATATCTATTCCGATAGCGCTGTCTCCTCCTCCTTTACCAAAAGAACCCAAATTAGAAAATATATCTTTAAGAAGATTACTCATGTTTATTTATGCTAAAATACTTCTTAAGTATATCATATATGCGTTTTTTAAACACTATATTAGAGATAGTTTTTCCTATAAAATGCATATTATGTGGTAAAACAGGGCTGGATTTGTGCTTAGATTGCTTGCGAGAAGCCCCAGCCGCCGAACGTGAAAGTGCCAAATGGATTTTCCCCATTTATGACTATCGTCATCCAAGTATAAAGAAATCATTGTGGCTACTAAAATACAAAGGGAAGAAAAGGCTCGCGGTGGTGTTTGCTGAAATTGTTTATGAGAAAATGCTTGAAGAATTGTCGGAACTCAGTTTAATGGAAAACTTTTCGCAACCAATTTTAATCCCTATCCCCTTGTCTGCAAAGCGGTATCGAGAACGAGGATACAATCAAGCAGAATTGTTATGCCGAGAAATGATTAAGCTAAGCACTTTACGCCACGACTTAAGCATGCACTTGTTAAATAATATTTTAATCAAACCAAAAGAAACTCTTCACCAGGCCCAGATTAAAAATAGAAGTGCCAGATTAAAAAATATTATAGGGTCCTTCATAGTCAAAAATGAAAATTTAATAAAAAATAAAAATATAATTTTAATAGATGATATCTTGACCACCGGCGCCACCTTGAGTGAAGCCAAGAAAGTATTGAGACAAGCTGGGGCCAGAAAAGTCATCGCTTTCACTGTGGCGCACTAGTGCCCGCTTTTTGATATAATACAATCCAATGGAGCCAATTTTAATCTTGCTTTTAAAATATAAATATTTAATTCTTTTTCCTCTCGCGGCAGTGGAGGGGCCATTAATAGCTTTAGTGGTTGGCTTTTTGGTATATTCTGGAATTTTTGATTTTAGGATCGCTTTTATTGTCCTTTTGTTTGGCGACATTGTCCCCGATACTATTTATTATTTTATTGGTTATTTTAGTGACCAATCTAAGTTTATTCAAAAGCATTTTCTAAATTCTAATTTTTTTGCAAAGCATTCAATGATAGTTAAAAGGTTGTGGACTGAACACACTTTTAAAACAATGTTTTTCGGCAAGTTGGCCTACGGTATGGCTATCCCTTTTTTGATTAGTGCAGGTATTGTCAAAATAACCTACAGAAGATTTATTGCCTATACTCTACCTATTTCAATTTTCCAGTATGGCCTTATTATGACTATAGGATACTATATGGGAAATTCATATGAGCTCGCTTTAAAATATATAAATTATGCATATTTACTTATGGCTGTATTGGTCGTTCTACTCATCTTTGTTTACATATCAATAACTAAGTACGCAAAGAGAGAAATTATTTCCATGGAAAAAATACATGATCACAGGAAATAACAAAAAAATTTCTTGCATTATCCCAGCATATAATGAAGGGAAAAGAATCCAGGCAGTTTTAGAAATTGTGGCTAGTCATCCCCTTATTGATGAAATCATAGTAATCGATGACGGTTCTTCTGACGACACAATTGCTGTAGTGGAAAAATTTAAAAATATTAAACTTATCATTCATAATAAAAATACAGGGAAAAGTATTTCCCTGTATGATGGAATTAGAGAATCTTCTGGTGATTTTATTTTTTTGCTTGATGCTGACCTAGCGGGACTAACTATTCAAAATATTAATGATCTTATCTCCCCGATAATAAATAAAGTCGCCGATGTCAGCATAAGTTTGCGCAGAAACGCTCCGAGACTCTGGCATAGATTGGGAATGGATTATATTTCCGGAGAAAGAGTTTTGCCTCGTCATATTATCACCCCACATCTAGAAAAAATAATTTCTTTAAAGCCATTTGGTTTTGAAGTTTTTCTAAATAAATTGATTATTGCCAACAATTCCCGAATAAAAATCGTGCCTTGGTTAAATGTTGACAGCCCATATAAAATTACAAAAAACGGGTTATGGGTAGGGTTGAAGGGTGATTTTTTTATGATGGTAGATATTTTTAGGACAATTTCAATTTTTGGTCCAATATATCAAATTATAAAAATGAGAAATTTGAGAGTGAAGTAATGTTATGAATAATCCAAAAATAAGTTTAGTTATTGTTGCCCACAATGAAGAAAAATACATAGGGAAATGTATTGAATTCGCTATCAAGCATTCCAGAGGTAGGTTGCATGAAATATTGGTTGTTAATAATGCAAGTACGGACACTACAAAAGAAATAGCTCAAAAATATGAAATGGTACGAGTCGTCGATGAATCGCAGAAAGGACAAGTGCGCGCTAGGCAACGAAGTTTTTATGAAATAAAAGGAGACCTTATTGCCTATATTGATGCTGATACGCAAATGCCAGAAAAGTGGCTAGATGTTGCGCTCGATGAATTCAGCCAGGATAAAAATTTAGTATGCCTGAGTGGCCCCTATGTATATTATGATTTTTCAAAATTGCAAAAATTTATATCGAAAATATATTGGCATGCCTTAGCCTACCCCATCTATCTCGCTGTGGGATATATGGCGGTCGGTGGAAATTTTATAATTAAAAAAGAGGTTTTAGATAAAATGAACGGCTTTGATACGTCGATTGAATTCTATGGAGAAGATACTAATATCGCCCGCCGAGCAAGCAAATTTGGTAAGGTAAAGTTTAAATTAGATTTTATTATGCATTCTTCTGCCAGAAGACTGCTACACCAAGGTACACTAAAAATAGCTTTTATATATATGTTAAATTTTCTCTCCCAAGTATTTATGAAAAAATCTGCCACAAAAGCATACAAGGATGTAAGGTAAAATATTATTAATTTGCTATAATCAATATATGCAATCTTACAAAATTCATTTTACCGACAAGAATTTTCTGCTGTCTTTTTTTAGTGCTTTAGGTTTGCTGACAATAAGCCTCGTCGTCCAGTATTATGCAAGCTTTTATGTTACTCGTTCTGTTAGTGAACCCGTAACGGATATTATCCTCTCAAATACTCGCGTCTGGGATGTAGGAGATATTTTTGTTTATGGAGCCTTACTGCTTACGGGCATAGGAGTAGTAGCTGGCTTAAGACGACCATATTCTATGCCTTTTGTTATGAAAAGTATTGCTCTCTTTACCCTCATAAGATCGTTTTTTGTTAGTTTGACTCACATCAGCCCATTCCCTACTCGCGCACTCATAGACTCAACATTTTTTAATCATTCTTGGTTTAGTGGTATTTTTACCGGCAATGACCTATTCTTTTCTGGCCAC
Source organism: Minisyncoccota bacterium (assembly GCA_041665925.1). Lineage (GTDB taxonomy): Bacteria > Patescibacteriota > Minisyncoccia > Phycocordibacterales > UBA9973 > UBA9973. The sequence continues at coordinate 3,183 of JBAYHW010000005.1, read as the reverse complement.
ACTGGGGTGCCATTTCTACTTGCATTAATTTTTTGGGAATATAAAACTTTAAGATATATTTTTTTAAGTTTTTCAATAGTTTTTGCCTTTGTTGTTCTTTTGGGACATTTGCATTATTCTATAGATGTAGCTTCGGCTTATTTTATCACCTATAGTATTTTCCATTTGTGCCAAGTTTTATTTAAAAAAGATTGGGGGTTATTCTTAAAAAAATAAAATAATATGAGACACTGCAAAGATTGTGAACCAGCTCAAGAAATACATAGCATCGCCTACATCTCGGTGGTGTTGGGGTACCTAGACCAACCATTGTTTGATCTGATGGAACTCTTGTTTAAAAACACAGCAGAAAAAATTTCTAATAAAATTTCAATTCCATTTTTTAAAACAATGGTCTTTTTAAAACTAGGGTATTTTACTGACAAGCCTGACGAAAAAGATACTTGGCGCACAAAGTGTTTCTGGGATGAAGCTACGCGTCGTGGGATAAAAATGCGGGAATTTCATTTAGGACCAATCAGAGACGGATTTATCGCAGAGTATAAAGGCAAAACTTTACTCTTTGATGGACTACCTCGTCCGGGACTAGAAGAATCCCCTTCTCTGAAATGGATGGATAACAAAGGCATAATGAAAAGAAAATTTTTAAAAGAAGGACTGCCTGTCGCTCGCGGAGGAGTCGCCTTCAGAAAAAAAACTGCTTTGGAAATTTTTAACAGCATCACCAAACCTGTAATCACCAAGCCAAACCTCGGCTCCCGCTCCCGCCACACCTTGATCCACATTGATACTAAAGAAAAATTAATTTATGGATTTAAAAAAGCAAAGCAACTTTCTCCGCTGGTGGTAATAGAAGAAGAACTGCGTGGCTTTTTATTCCGAGGCACTCTCGTGGACGAAAAATTAGCCGCGGTTATAAAACGCGATCAACCTGAAGTCACCGGAGACGGCATTCATACCTTACAAGAACTTATGGATAAAGAAAATGCGCGCCCGGAACGCCAGGGTCCTCTTTTTCATAAAATAATAATTGACCCGGATGCTGAAACAGAATTAAAACGTGAAGGAATAAAAATGAGTGATATCCCAGAAAAAGGCCGCATAGTTACCTTCTCTCAGAAAACTAGCCGCGGATGCGGAGGTACTACGACAGACGTCACTGACATTATTCATCCTGACAATGTAGAGATGCTGGAACATGTAGGAAAATTCCTAAAAGATCCACTTGTAGGAGTAGATTTTATAATGGAAGATATAACTAAATCTTGGAAAGAAGAACAGCATAGCGGGATTATTGAATGCAACAGTCTGCCTTTTATTGACCTACATCATTACCCTCTCTTTGGTAAACCTCAAAACGTCGCCGGCAAACTCTGGGACTTAGTATTGCCTGAATCTAAAACAGATTAACTATAGTTTTTTTAAAAATTGTTTTCTAAACCGAGAAAGAAGGATCGGATTGCCTTTATCGTCTAGCGGGACATCTTCTACCGTCAAACCCTCTATGTTAATAGTGTCCGCTAATTTTCGTAATTCCGGGTCAGAATTTATTTGTTCTTCAATGGCTATTAGCTCATCTTTGTCTTTCAAAACAAGAATGCCTTTGTTTTTAAATCCCAAGCCTCTGCCTGTCCCTATATCTCCCCGCAAAGAATCACCGACAAATATTAATTTATCTTTCGGCACTCTAATACCTTTTGATTCAATTACCCCCATAAGATGCTTTATGGCTATCTCCTTCCCTCCGCCCGCCATTGTCTCATCTGTAGCAATATCAATAAAAATATCTGAAAGCCCTAAATATTTCGCTAATTTTTCTACCAATACTTTTGCATTAGCAGTAAAACCAACCATTGGAATTCCGAGCCGACCGTACATTTGTGCTAATTTAAAAATCGGTGCGATATTTGATTTTTTAAATTCCTCTGGATTTTTCTCAAATATTTCATCACAAATTTGTGCAGCAATTTCTCCGTATGCTTTTAGAATTCCAGCTGCTATTTCATGCGCCAAATTCCCTGGTTCATCAATTTCTTTCGCATGAGGAATAAACCTATCTTTAAGATAAACTTCTGGATCTTTCCATTCTGTATGCCCATCTGTGTAAATGCCCCGCATGCGATCAAATTCTCGAAAGGAATTCCCCAACTTAAATCCTCGATAATACGTTGCTTCCAACTCTTTTGGTTCTTGTTCTGGAAAAAGTTTTGCTATAGCTCTCCCGTGAATTGAAGACAAGTGTGCCAGTGTGCCGTCAATATCAAAAAAAGCAAATGCCCCTGGCTCACCTTTTGCGTCCAGACTTATTTTAATTTCCGGATATGCTCCATTTAAACTTTGAAATTCTGACGTAACAGAAATCCATTTTCTTTTCTCTGGTGAACCATTAAAATTTCCAAATTCATCCATGAAAATTATTTTTTAGCTTGGTCAAAGGAAATTTCTGATTTTGGATCAAATGCGTCTGGATCAAAAGTAAGATGCGAAATATGTTTTTTTTCTGTTACAAAGTCTCCCAAGAATTTTAAAAAGTCTTCTTTCGCTTCTCTTTCACCTTTCTCTTCCATGTGTTCTACGGGGTGTGCTTCCGGAGTAAATTCAAAATGCCCGCATATTTCTCCGTCTTTATAAACCCGTAAATGGTATTGGTCCTGGAAATCTGTTAATTTTCTCCAGCTTAAAACTTGGTCTTCGTCCACCCAAGCAATAAAATGATTCCCAAAACCCCATTTTTCGTGTAAATGCTTCTTCATTCCTTCTAGCGTCTTTCCTGGAGCAAGCCAACCAACGTGGTATTGCTGTCTGCCCTTTTTGTGCCAAATAAGGCCTATCCTTAAAAGAAATTTCCTCACTGGTAAGAAAAAACTGTATATAAAGCGCCAGATTTTTTGTTTTAGTTTATCTTCGGGTGTCATAACAACACTATATCATAATTAAGGCGGTGTATGTTGGACAAAGTTCGAAACTATTTCGAGCTAAATCCAAATGATTAAAGCTAATGTGCACGCTCGACGATTTTCTTAATTTTAATATTTCCACTACGCTCGGCTAATGTGCTAATTCAAAATGGACTCGGAAAATGGAAACAAATATTTTGGGGATTAGGATTTCCATTTTCCTCGACTGTATCTTTTGGCGAGATTCCGAATTCTGCCCGCAGGAGGGGTTTGGGGAGGAATGCGG
>JBAYHW010000004.1:0-88191 GCA_041665925.1 Minisyncoccota bacterium | reverse complement strand
GAAGAATTAAAAACTTTACGTAGATTGCACACCAGACTGCAGGGGCATCCACACCGAGAATATTTACCATACGTCGATACTTCTTCTGGCCCACTCGGCTCTGGGCTCTCACAAGCTGTAGGTATGGCGCTAGCAGACAAGATTGATAAAAAAGACGGAGATAGATTTATTTATTGTTTTATGTCAGACGGAGAAATGGATGAAGGAAATACCTGGGAAGCTATGATGCTTGCAGGGAAAAATAAGTTAAATAATCTCATAGCTATTGTGGATAGAAATAATATTCAGATTGAAGGAGTAACTGAAGACGTGATGCCACTTGAGCCATTTCATAGTAAATGGAAAAGTTTTAATTGGCACGTGATAGAAGTTTCTGGACATGATTTTAGATATTTGAATGAAGTTGTAGAAGAAGCGCAGTCCATGGCAGGGAAACCCACGGTAATTATTGCGCACACTATTCCTGGCAAAGGTGTCAAAGAATTTGAAAGAGATTATAAATGGCACGGTAAAGCGCCAAGCAAGGAAGAAGGCGAGATGGCGCTTAAAGAATTAAAAAATACAAGATATTAAGATGCTTAATCCGAAATTAAAATTAAATCCGAAAATTTTTAACGACGATGTAGAACAAGTTCCTACTCGGAAAGGTTTCGGGCAGGGGTTGCTCGTCGCTGGAGAAAAAGATTTAAATGTCGTCGGACTTTGTGCGGATTTGACGGAGAGTACCCAGATGCACTTGTTTGCAAATAAATTCCCTGAGAGATTTATCCAAGTCGGCGTCGCTGAGCAGAATTTAGTGACTGTGGCTTCAGGTATGGCAGCCATGGGGAAGATTCCATTTTGTTCTTCTTATGCGATGTTTTCTCCTGGAAGAAATTGGGAACAAATCAGAACGACCATAACTTACAATGACAGAAAGGTTGTAATCGTCGGTTCACATTCTGGCATATCCGTAGGACCTGATGGAGGAACACATCAAGCTCTTGAAGACATAGCTTTAATGCGAGTGTTGCCGAACATGGATGTAATTTCTCCGTGTGATGCCATAGAAGCTAAAAAGGCGACACTAGCCCTCGCCGAGACTAAACGCCCAGCATATTTACGACTTGTTCGTGAGAAGACAGCGATAGTGACGACAGAAGAAACTTCTTTTGATATAAACAAAGCCGAGATTTATTGGATGCCTGATGTAGGGATAGCTTCCGTGGGAATAATTGCGACTGGTGGTCTCGTGCATAGAGCTCTTCTTGCGGCGAAAGAATTAGAAGCGGAAGGAGTGAAAACAAAAGTTATGAATATGGCAAGTATTAAACCCATGGACACAGAAGCCGTCATAGCTCTCGCCAAAGAATGCAAAAAAATTGTGACTGTTGAAGAACATCAGATAGCCGGCGGGATGGGCTCGGCTATCGCCGAAGTTTTAGCTCAAAATTTCCCTGTGCCGATAGAATTCGTCGGAGTACGGGACCAATACGGACAGTCCGGAACCCCAAATGAACTTATAGAACACTACAAAATGGGCAAAGATGCTATCAAGGAGGCAGTGAAAAAAGTCTTGAAAAAATAATTAAAGGTGGTAGGCTAAATTTGGAGGAAAACCCAATGAGAGAAGTGAAAGGCGAAACGGCCCCGAAAGAAGAAAAACAACAGGTACTTGCGGGCGAACCTGTGCTGTTGGGTCAGATCCCACCCGCCAACATGGAAGACCCGACCTCGCCTTCGGCGAAGAAGGAGGTGAAGAAAAGAGTAACGGCGGAAGAGCTGGCCGCTGCCTACCGGGCGATTGGCTAGCTCACAAGGTGAGGCAGCGGAAGCGCTGCCTCACCGACGCATCAAAGCGACCCTTGAGTTATTGAACTCGGGGCGTTTTTTATTTATATTATTTTTACTTTATAATCTTCCGGAGCGGATTTAAGATATTCTTCAATTTTTTCGCGCGAGAGAAGGCCTTTTTGGGCGCCGACCTCTTGGACCACAGACATGGAATTTACTCCTGCCCAAGTCAGAGCTTCAGCTAGAGTTTTCCCGGCGATTAAAGTAGCGACAATTGTAGAAGAGAATGCATCTCCAGCGCCTGTGCGTTCGTACGGAGGCTTGATATCAGGATATGGAAGCATAAATAAATATTCTTTCCCGTCATAAGTATAAGCGCCTCTTGGTCCGTCGGTGATGACTACAATCTCAGGGCCTTCTTCATGCATTTTTGTTAGTAATTCTTTTATATCTCCCTTTTTGACTCCTAATATTTTCTCCGCTTCTTCTACATTACAGAAAAATATCTTAGAACGTTTATAGAGTCTTGCTAATTTTTCTTTTCCTAATTTTATTTCAAATTTACCTGGCTGAAAAGCAAGATTTATGTCCGGATGAGAATCAAGATAGTCGGCGACAGTGTAATGAAAAGGAAAAGCGGTTTCATTCACTGAGCTAAAATAAATCCACTTCGGGTCATCTATGTCTGGCAGAGAGTATTGATAATTTTCATGTTTTATTAAAATTGTGCGTTCAGCTTCATACCAGAGTACATAGTGAGAGTTTGTTTTTATACCTTTATTTATTTTTACAAATTCTGTACTGACACCGTTTTTCGTCAGAGCAGAGACGCAGTCTTCTCCTTCACGGTCTTCTCCTAGATTTGTGACTAAGGCAGTCTTGAGACCAAGTCGGGCCGAGGATACAGCAGCATTGGCCGCATTGCCGACAGCCGGGGTTATAAAGACTTCTTCATATGGGAGCTTCTCCGCAAAAGGTAAACAAATCTTATAATCTGGCGTGTCTGGGATGCCGACTATGTTTGCTTCTTTTAATTTAATAAAGGCGTCAATGACAGTATCCCCAATGGCCACAAGGTCATAATTATGTTTCATGATATTATTGTAGCATATTATAAATATTTAAAAAATCATTATGTCTAAAAAACTTATTGTATTTTTTCTAGGTATTATCTTTTTCTCCTCGTGTGGTGTTGCTTCCGCTAGTCCAGTGATAAGTGAAATAATGTATGACTTGGATGGTTCAGATATTGATTGGGTGGAAATTTACAATGGTGATTCCACCGATGTGGACCTAACGACACTGAAACTTCTCATAAGTAATTCAACCTCTAATCATGGCATAGTTTCATCTTCTGGCTCTGCAGTTTTGCATCAGGGAGATTACGGTGTCGTTGTTCCTACTTCACAACTATCTTCCTTCACGGCTAAGTGGGGAAGTTCCGGAAATATTTTTACTAGTGCTTATACTCTCTCCAACGATACTGGGAAAATAGAAATAAATAATGGAGATAAAAATTCTCCAATTGATTCAGTGAATTATAATTCTACGCAAGGGGCAACTGGAGACGGAAAGTCACTTCAAATCGTAAATGGAGTTTGGGTTGCTTCTACACCTACTCCAGGGGCAGCGAATCAGGCGTCTTCTTCAAATAACAATAATACAAATATTACAAATAATACTTCAAACTCCACAAATACAGATACTTCTACTACTGGCGGAAGTGGAGCAAGTGCCGTTTCGTACCAAAAGCCGGTTGTGTTACAAAAAATTAAAACCGAGATTGTGGCTAAGCCACTCGCTTATGTCGGTATTCCTTTTCAAATGGAAGGTAAAGTTTTCGTAACTGATGGTGGGCCACTTTATAATGGAAGATATTTTTGGAATTTCGGAGACGGAGATTCTAGAGAAGTTAGAGTAGTAAACACAGATAAATTTACACATACTTATTTTTACACTGGGGATTATACTGTGATCTTCGCTCACTATCCTGACTCTTTTGCCGATACACCAGACGCTACTAGCCAAATGATTATAAAAGTAATTCCCGCCAGTGTTTCCATATCTAGAGTGGGAGATGTGCAAGACTTTTTTGTAGAACTTACCAATAATGCAGATTACCCAGTAAATATTTCCAATTGGCTTTTATCAAGTAATCAAAAAGTTTTTACAATTCCTCATGACACAACTATCGGAGCGCAAAATAAAATTATTATTCCTGGAAAAGTTACTAATTTTTCTTTTTTTGATAAAAATGATTTGAAATTAATGAACTCTCAGAAAGATATAGTATATAGCTACGCTAACTATTCGTCTTTTTCTTCAAGGGGGGTTGGGTATAAAAATGCAACACCAAAACCAGCCCCAATTTTATCTTTTGATTTAGAAAATAAAATTGGGGCAGAAAATTTAAGAGCTTTAGCGATAAATTCGGGTGCTACTGATGGATTGTCTGATAATACTTTTTCTTCATTTTATGTTCTTGTTTTATCTCTGATTTTTATCGGAGCTGGGGCTACTGCGGTGTATTTTATTCGTAGAAAAAAGGTTGCCACGGAGGTTGGGGGTGATTTTGAAATACTAGATGAATAAGGAGAACGTAAGAATTTTGCACCTAGCTTAGAAGAGCGATTTTTGGTATATTTTAGGCATGTGTGGCATTGTTGGATACATTGGCAAAAGGGAAGCTTACGCCGTTTTAATTAAAGGCCTAGAGCGGTTAGAATACCGTGGTTATGATTCTGCGGGGATTGCACTTGTAGATAAGGGTGTTCTTTCGGTTTTCAAGAAAAAAGGCAAAGTTGCGGAGTTGAAAAATTTAGTAAAAAACAATAAAAATATTTCTGGGGTAGTCGGCATTGCTCACACTAGGTGGGCGACACACGGCGTACCTTCAGACCGCAATGCTCATCCACAATTATCAAACTCCGGGGATATTGCCATTGTCCACAATGGAATCATTGAAAATTATTTACCAATAAAAGAAATTTTAATAAAAAAGGGTTATAAATTTGAGAGTGACACTGATACAGAAGTTTTAGCAAATTTAATTGAAGATATTCAAAAGAATACGAAAGTATCTATAGATGAAGCAGTGCGCTTAGCGCTTCTTGAGGTGGTAGGAGCGTACGCAATTTTAGTCGTATCTAAAGATGAACCAGACACTGTCGTAGTAGCTAAGATTGGATCTCCGGCGGTCATAGGGATGGGCGGGGATAAAGATAACCCAGAATTTTTTATTGCTTCGGATGCAACCCCAATAATCGAATACACCGATAAGGTAATTTACTTAGAAGATAGAGAGATGGGAATAATTAAAAAAGGAAAATTAATTATTAAAACAATCAATAACAAAATAAAAAATCCATATGTTCATAAATTGGAAATGAAAATCGAGGAACTAGAAAAAGGAGGCTACCCTCATTTCATGTTGAAGGAAATTTTTGAACAACCAGAATCTTTACGTAACACTATGGCCGGGAGACTAGTTTTATCTGATGGGAATATTAAATTTGGTGGTTTAGAACAGTTTGAAAAAGAATTAAAAAATTTAAAAAATATTACCACGGTGGCTATGGGCACCGCACGCTTCACAGGGATTATCGGAGAATATGCTTTTGAAGAATTAGCTGGGCTTCCAACCAAAGTAGAATATGGCTCCGAGTTTGCTTATCGTGACAGTGCTATACTAAAAAATACTGGCTTATTGGCTATATCTCAGTCTGGTGAAACAGCGGATACTTTAAATGCGATAAAGCAGGCGAAAAAGAAAAAAATGTTAACCTTGGGAATTGTAAATGTTATCGGCTCAAGTATTGCACGAGAAGTGGATGCGGGGATTTATAACCACGTCGGCCCAGAGACAGCCGTAGCTTCTACTAAGGCTTCAACTTCACAAGTATTACTGCAGATTATGCTCGCTATGTATTTAGGTAGGATGCGAGGATTTTCGAAAACTAAAGGGCAGATACTAATCAAAGAAATGAATAAGCTTCCAGTTTTAGTAGAAAAATTACTTAAAAATTCTAATGAAATAAAAAAGTTAGCTAAGAAATATAAACATAGTAATAACTTCTTTTTCCTTGGGCGAAAATATAATGCAGGTACAGCCATGGAAGGGGCACTAAAACTAAAAGAAATTTCTTATATTCATGCTGAGGGGATAAATGCGACAGAGCTTAAGCATGGGCCACTTTCTTTAATTGATAAAAATTTCCCTTCTTTAGTTATCGCACCTCTCGACAGTATGTATGAAAAAAACAAAAGCAGTATTCAACAAATCAAAGCTCGTGGAGGTAAGGTCATAGCCCTCACAACTCTCGGTAATAAAGAGTTAGAGCATATTGCTGATGATGTCATATATATTCCTAAAACATTAGAAATATTGGTTCCAATTTTAGCTTTTATCCCGATGCAACTTTTCGCATATTTCATATCAGTGGAGCGAGGTAATGACGTTGACAAGCCTCGTAATTTAGCAAAAAGTGTAACCGTAGAATAAGATGAAAATTATTCCTAGAGACAATTTACCAACCTTTTCCTTACCCCTACCAATCTTTAGCTCTATTCATATTGCTGATGCGATATGTCAAAGAGGGGAAGAATATGATGTGTTCGTGGGTTTAGGAAAGGAATATGTAGAACAATTAAAACAACTGTCCTTAGACGAGAGTGATGTTGACTTGCAAAATAGTACGGGTGATAGAAATCGTTTTGGAGTTGGTTCTTATGAAGATTGGTATAAAAAAGGGCGAACTCCATTTTGCTTAGTTCATAAACAGACTGATGCCCTGGCTGCAGTTATTTGGATTGGCCCGAAACCACTGGGGATAAAATCTCAGAAATTTGGTAAAGATGAAAAATATAAAACTCAAAATGAATGGCATACGATATCTTGGCGATCATACCCAGTATTTAGGGGACGAGGAATGATGAAAAATTTTACAAAATTCGTGATGGATACTTATAGGATGAAATTTCCGAATATGAAATTGTGGGCTGGAATGGATGATAGAAATACAGCTATGTTTAAATTGTCCTCAGAGCTTGGCTTTGAAGCAGACGAATCGAGCTCAGACTTAGCTAATAATTGGTTGGTGATGGTGAAGGGTCAATATATTCCTTATCATAAATCAAAAATGTTTGGTTATTAAAAATAGTGTATAATACAACATTATGGAAAAAATTTTAATTATTGGAGCATCGGGGATGGTAGGAGTAGGGCTTACGCAGGAATTACGAAAGAAGTATGGCGGAGAAAACGTGATTGCTTCTGATATTAAAGACGAGAATCCTTTGCTTTCCGGCACGGGACCATTTCTCAAACTTAATGCCACGGATAAATCCGCCATTGCTGATGTTGTTGATAAAGAAAAAATAAATACTATTTATCATTTAGCAGCACTGCTTTCCGTCGGTGGGGAAGCTAACCCTGAACTTTGCTGGGATCTTAATGTCGGTAGCTTGCGAGGAATATTAGATTTAGGGGTTGAAAAGAATTTGAAAATATTTTGGCCTAGCTCTATCGCGGCTTTTGGACCAACAACTCCGAAAAAAAATACACCTCAACATACAGTACTTGAACCTACGACTATGTATGGAGTTACTAAGTATGCCGGGGAACTTCTGTGTCAGTATTACAAGAGGCGCTATGGCTTGGATGTACGTAGCCTACGTTATCCTGGTCTCTTGAGCTGGAAATCGGAACCAGGCCCAGGAACAACTGAGTATGCTGTTGAAATATTTTATGGGGCACTCAATGATGGTAAATATACTGCTCCACTTTCCGAAAATACTTATCTGCCTATGATGTATCTGGATGATGCCCTACGCGCAACAATAGAGCTTATGGCTGCACCAAAAGAAAAAATAAAATCTACAATGGCTTATAATTTATCCGCTATGAGTTTCTCTCCTAAAGAGATAGCCGAGGAAGTAGGAAAGCATGTATCAAATTTTCAAATGTCATATGTCCCTGATGCACGCCAGGCGATTGCCGACTCGTGGCCACAAAGTATTGACGACAGTGAGGCTAGGGCAGATTGGGGCTGGAAGCACGAGTTTGATTTACCAAAAATGGTGGAAGATATGTTTAAGAATTTGAAGATTAAACTGGGGAAATAAAATGTATACCAAGAAATTACAAGAAGATATAGAACACGAATTAGGGGCATTAAAGCAAGCTGGGAAGTTTAAGGTTGAGCGAGAGTTGCTGGGAGCGCAAGGGCCAGAAGTAGATATCGCGGGCAAAAAAGTTTTAATGTTTGCTTCAAATAATTATCTAGGGCTTGCAAACCATCCAGAAATTATTAAGGCTGGCAAGGATGCGATAGATAAGTATGGCTTTGGACTATCTTCCGTACGTTTTATTTCTGGCACCGAAAATATTCATAAAGTCTTAGAAAAAAAGCTTTCAGAATTTTTAGGAGTTGAAGATAGTATTCTTTATTCCACGAACTTCATGTCTAATTTGGGGTTTTTCGCGACTATTACCAATGAAGCTCTCGGTAGTGCTGAACACATAGATGCTATATATAGTGATGAATTAAACCATGCCAGCATCATCGATGCTTTTAAACTTTGTAAAAAAGAAAATGTTATAAAAAGAATATACCCACATGGCGACGTCGCGACACTTGAAAAATTCTTAGAAGAAGATAAGGATAAAAATTATCGTTTTAAAATAATTGTGACCGATGGAGTATTTTCCATGGAAGGGTATTTAGCTCAACTACCTAAACTAAAGGAGCTTGCAGATAAACACAGGGCACTGCTCTTCGTGGATGATGCGCACGCTATCGGAGTATTAGGTGATACTGGTGCAGGCACACCGGAACACTTCGGACTTCAGGGGCAAGTAGATATATTGTCTGGAACATTTGGTAAAGCGCTTGGCGGAGCAGTGGGCGGGTATATAGCTGGGAAAAAAGAAATAATAGAATTACTACGTCAGAAATCTCGCACGTATCTTTTCTCCAATTCTGTGCCACCATCCGTTGTCATAGCTTCTATTAAAGCACTTGATCTTCTAAAAGAACAACCTGAGCTATTAAATAAAGTAAAAGAAAATGCAGAATACTTTAGAAACGGGGCTAAGGCTCTAGGTTTCAATGTTTTAGAAAGTATCCACCCTATTGTGCCGGTAATGCTGGGTGATGCTGCCAAAACCCAAGAAATGAGTAAGAAACTTTTAGAAAAGGGGATATTCGTTATCGGGCTTTGGTTCCCAGTTGTCCCAGAAAATACCGCTCGATTACGTTTTCAGATTTCCGCAGCGCATTCCCGTGAACAAATTAACAAGGCTTTAGAAATATTATCTGCAGTAGGAAAAGAAATGGGAGTAATTTAATATGTTTCAAAATTTTTTACTTAAAAAGATGCTCCGCACCAAAGGTGTGCCCGAAGCACAGATAGATATGTTTATAAAGATGATGGAGAAGAATCCGGAGCTTTTTCAGACTATTGCTAAAGAAGTAGAGGAGAAAGTGAAAGGGGGGATGAGCCAGCAAGATGCCGGCATTCTGGTAATGAAAAAATACGAGAGCGAGCTTAAAAAACTTACAGAATAAACCCGTTTGACTATTTGGTGTTTAGTATGTAAAGTTAAAAATAGACGAATAGTTCGTCCAAAATTCACGTCGGAAAGGTGGTGATTTAATTGAGATTATTGGATAGGATTAACATCGAAGGATGTGTTGACGTTGGCCTGCCTGCGGGATTCAAGGAGATGCTCGATGGATATCTGAAGGAGGCCCAGCTGGTACTGATCGACAATGTTGCTCAGTACTGGAATCAGCAGTTTCTGGATAACGCCGACAAACAAGAGGTCAATGCATCTGATTTTCCCAACGTCACTCCGCCATTCCCGTTCACTTTTCTGGAGTTCCGACCCTCTGCATCTTCTCGGGCACATGCGGTGTACGAGGAAGTAGGGGTTCTAGTGTTTTCGACATTCTCTTCTCTTGGCGACAACAACGAAAGACCTGTGAAAGAGTATGTGCGAAAGCAATTTCAACCACTACAGCTCGCCGAAGAAGCGGAGTTCGCTACTCTGTCGTACATTCTGTTGCGCACCCGTCACGTGCCAGGGGTGATTTACGGCGGTGAGTGTCTGCTACCCATAAACAAGGAAGGAAGAATCATCCCGATTGCCGACGGGAAGGGGGTGCCGGGAGTGGTTGGAATAAACCCCAACCTTGTCGGAGATGGAGTGAACGCACAGGGAGCGTGGACGTATCTGGCAAAACATGTTTTCTACCCGACTCTTCTGGCACTGTCCTTCATGCACTGCCGGAACGTCCAGGTAGTTCAGGAGACCCCACCTCCGAAACTCTCGAAGAAGCATGAGAGGAAGACGGGGCGACCGCTTCTTCGGTATCGAGTGCTCCAGATTGACCACATGAAGGAGGTGCTCGAGAAAGAGGGTGGTGCGAGCAAGACCGGACTCAAGCGTGCGCTTCACATTTGTAGAGGTCACTTTGCGCACTACGGAGAAGCCGGTAAAGGGCTCCTCTTTGGCAAGTACGCCGGGACCGTGTGGGTGCCGATGCACACGCGAGGAACGAAAGAGAAAGGGGTGGTAATCAAAGACTACGACGTGAAGTGAGAACCTGCGCCGTGACCGCAGAGTATGGTCTAGTTGAGGGTTACGGACTCAACTAAAAACATCAAAAGGCTTAGCTATTTTTCTTTTTCAAAGAGAAATCGCTAAGCTTTTTAAATTTTAGGAATATTCTACGTAAGGTTTAGCCTTGCGCATTTTTAGTTTTCCACAGGGTGTTTGACAATACCCCCAGGGGGGTATATAATTCGGTCATGCATACACAAAAACAAAAATTAATACGAAGGTTACAAATTTTAGAAGGACAAGTGCGAGGTCTGCAGAAACTTATAGAGCAGGATGTTTACTGTATTGATATCATTACGCAAACGTCTGCAGTTAAACAAGGATTGTCTAATTTAGAAGATTTACTTTTAGAAGGTCACCTAGGACATTGCCTCGTTAATCAGATTAAAAAAGGAGAGACAGGCAAAGCCACTGAAGAAATATTAAAAGTTTATAAACTCAAAAGAAAATAAAAATATGAATCATACAGAAACATATAAAGTAAAAGGAATGCACTGCGCTTCTTGTTCGAGTATTATTGAGCGAACTGTTAAAAAGATTGATGGGGTAGAGGAAATCTCAGTGAACCCTGGAACCGAAAAAGCAAAAATTGCTTTTGATGAAAATAAAACTAGCCCTGAAGCTTTCAATGAAAAATTAGAAAAGCTTGGGTATTCGTTGGTGGTGAATAAGGAAGGCCATAGTATGCATGGGGGGAGTATGTCAGTGAGCGATATGGGTATGAGTGAAAATGAACATGCGGAACACTTGGGGCTAAATCAATCTAAGGCCGAAAAGATTGCCGAGCTAAAGGATATGCGCAATAAAATAATGATCGTGATTCCACTTGCAATCTTTAGCGTGTTTGTAATGACGTGGGAAATTTTTATGAAATACAATATTGTCCCTGATATGCCTTTAGTTTGGGAAGAATTTTTCCATCATCTGATGCCTATTATTGCCACGTATGTTCTTTTCGTTGTAGGTAAGCCATACCTACTCGGCTTTTATAGATTTTTGAAATATGGGAAAGCCAATATGGATACGCTTATAGGTATCGGTACCTCGGTGGCGTTCCTTTTTAGTTTTATTGTTACCGCATTTGAAGAGACTTTGGCTCCATACATAGATGTGTCGAGTACATATTATGACGTGACAATAATTGTCATAGCATTTATAGCTCTTGGAAAATATTTAGAAACTAAATCCAAGATGAAGACTGGGGATGCAATAGAAAAACTTTTAAATTTACAAGCAAAGACGGCTTTAGTCGTTCGTGATGGGCAAGACCCCGAAGGAAAGCCTTTGGCTTCCTACGGGGCAGGAGTAGAAATACCGATTGAACAGGTAATACATGGTGATCTTGTTATAGTTAAACCTGGAGCAAAAATTCCAGTAGATGGGGTGATTGTTTCAGGATCTTCTTATGTAGATGAATCTATGGTGACTGGTGAGCCTATGCCTGTGGGGAAAAAGGAAGGAGATAATGTAGTTTCAGGAACTATTAATACCACAGGGTCGTTTACTTTCAAAGCGACAAAAGTTGGTTCTGAAACTCTTTTAGCAAATATCATAAAAATGGTGGAGGAAGCACAGGGGAGTAAAGCGCCCATCCAGGCTTTAGCAGATAAAATTTCAAGTATTTTCGTGCCTGTGGTTTTAGTTATTGCTGGGCTTACTCTCGCCCTATGGCTCATTGTAGGTACGCAGTACTTAGGCTTTTCGCAAGCACTTTCTTTTGGTCTGGTTTCGTTTGTTGGGATTTTAGTAATTGCTTGTCCTTGTGCGCTCGGACTTGCTACGCCGACGGCTATTATCGTAGGTGTCGGTAAAGGGGCGAAAGAAGGCATATTGATTAAAGACGCGGGAACATTGGAAAAATTGCACAAAGTAAATGCAGTGGTGGTGGATAAAACAGGTACGTTAACATTTGGAAAACCAGAACTCGTTTCAATCAACAATCTATCTAATAAAACAGACGAAGAACTTATTGCTATCTTGGCCGCGCTTGAAAATAAATCCGAACATCCTATAGCCCATGCGGTATTGAATTATACTAAAGAAAAAAATATAGAAGTAGGGATAGTAGATAGTTTTGAAATTGTAAAAGGCAAGGGCCTCAAAGGACTAGTAGGTGGAGTAGAATATTTTGCGGGCAATACAAAAATTATTGAAGACTTAAATATTAAGTTTGATAAAGTAAAGATAGAAAAAGAGACCTTAGAAGGAAAAACTCCAATGATTCTTTCTACAAAAAGTGAAGTACTCGCTGTCTTAATGGTGGCCGACAAGGTAAAAGAGGAAGCTATAGTCGCAGTGAAAAATATGCACAAGCTAGGGATAAAAGTTGTGATGCTGACTGGGGACAATAAAAATACCGCAAATTATATTGCGAAGCTAATCGGTATTGATGACGTTGTAGCAGAAGCTATGCCAGAAGATAAACTAAATAAAATCAAAGAGCTTCAAAGGGGGGGGGTGATTGTAGCTATGGCGGGTGATGGGGTAAATGATGCACCAGCACTTGCGCAAGCTGATGTGGGCATAGCTATGGCGACGGGTACGGATGTGGCGATAGAGTCCGCAGGGATTACGCTACTTGGTGGAGATATATCTAAACTAGTAAAGGCTATAAAGCTTTCGAAAATAACCATGCGGGGAATCAAGCAGAATCTTTTCTGGGCTTTCGCGTATAATGTAATAGGTATACCTCTTGCAGCAGGCCTGTTCTATCCGATATTCGGATGGTTGCTTTCGCCGGTATTTGCAGGTTTCGCTATGGCTATGTCGTCTGTGTCTGTGGTCGGGAATTCATTACGTATTAAAACTAAGAAATTATAAAAATTATGGACACAAAACAAACCGAAAAGAAATATGTTTTTAATGTAAAAGGTATGCATTGCAATGCGTGCGTATTGCTGACAGAAAGCGAATTAGGAGATCACCCCAATGTTTCTTCTGTGAAATCCAACTTAAACAATCGAACAGTCGAAGTGTGTGGAGATTTTGAAGGCCAAGAAATTCCAGCAATTGTGGAAGAATTAAATAAAAAACTTTCTCAACACTCCTTATCTACTGAAAAGCAGGAAAATGTTGTAAAATGGTCTGATTTTAAAATTGCGCTTCCTATAGCTTTAGTATTTTTGGTCTTGTTTATTGTTCTGCAAAAAATTGGATTAATAAATATTGTGGGTTCTGGGGATGTTACTTACGGTACTGCTTTTGTCATCGGTATTGTCGCTTCTCTTTCTACGTGTATGGCTGTCGTCGGAGGCCTGGTTCTTTCTATGTCTGCTACTTTTGCTAAAGAAGGAGATAAATTTAAACCGCAACTCATGTTTCATGTTGGGCGCATAGTTTCTTTCTTTGTTTTAGGTGGAATTATCGGAGCGCTAGGTTCAGCGTTTACTCTAAATACCGGGATGTCATTTGCCTTGAGTCTTTTAATTGGGATTATTATGTTAGTGCTGGGCTTGAATCTACTTGATGTTTTTCCATCTTTGAAAAAATTGCAACCCAGTATGCCAAAATTTATAAGTAAGCATGCCCTAGGAGTTTCTAAATTGAATCATACTCTGACGCCCTTACTCATCGGAGTTGCCACTTTCTTTTTACCTTGTGGTTTTACTCAGTCAATGCAAATATTTACACTTTCCACTGGAAGTTTTATGACGGGTGGATTGACCATGCTATCTTTTGTCCTAGGGACCTTGCCTGCACTCGCTTTAGTTAGTTTTAGTTCTTTTAGTATCCAAAATAGCTCCAAGGCTGGAATTTTCTTCAAAACGGCAGGATTAATTGTAATTATTTTTGCTTTGTTCAACTTGATTAATAGCCTAGTAGTCATAGGACTTATATCACCGATATTTAATTTTTAGTATATAATTAATCACATGAAAATATTTGTTGCGACAACAATTTCGGCAGTATTGATTATAGTGGCTTTTATGCTTACTAGGGGAAATGCTGTGCGCTTGCCGGCAGAGAACGTGAACAATGTTTCTATTGTGGATGGGAAACAAATTATAGATCTTACTGCCAAAGGTGGGTATTCTCCTCGAAAAAGTGTTGCCAAAGCAGGCATTCCTACCATTGTGAGATTTACCACTAGTGGAACATTCGACTGCTCTTCCGTTGTTAGAATACCATCCCTGGATGTTAGTAAAAATTTAGCGATGTCCGGAACCACAGATATTGATTTAGGGGTTCCCAAATTAGGACTACTTGAGGGGAGCTGTGGTATGGGAATGTATCCATTTGAGATAGATTTCCAAAGCTAATTTATTTGTAAATAGGTTTTTTTGTGATAAAATATAAAAATATGTTAAAAATACCAAATTTGCTTAAACAAAAGAAGTATATTTACATGGCAGTGGGAGCTTTTGTTTTAATTGCAGGAGTCGGATTTCTTTTTAAGAATGGCAAAACCACTAATGATACATTAACAGTTGTTCATTCTGATTTTATAAATCAAGTATACGTTTCCGGTAAAGTGGTGGCTTCTGAGGAAGTAGATATGGCCTTTAAGAAAGAAGGGGTTGTTGACCGTGTATTTTATAAAGTTGGAGATGTGGTGAAATTAGGGTATTTGATTGCCAAGATAGACGCCAAAGAGGCTGAAAAAAGTATGCATGATGCGGAAATTAGTTTAGCGAGCGCCGAGCTTGCCTTAGAAAAGTTTAAACTTGAAAGTTCTCAAGGTAATTTGAATGCAGATTTAGAAAAAGCATACGATGATGGTTTTAGTGCTGTTGAAGATGCTTTTTTAGATTTAGCGACCATTATGACCGGTCTCGAAGATATACTTAATGAAGATAATATTTCTGATAGTGCCGTAAGAAATAGTGGCAACACTGCTTTGCTTTATAAAAGAGACGCAGAAAAATTTTATGTCAAAGTATATGCAACATTTAAAGAAAATCGAGATAGCTTCAGATTACTTAATCGTAGTTCGTCCAATCCTGACATAGAAGCAATTATTGATAAAACTTATGAAACTACGAAAGTATTTGCAGATGCTTTAAAGAGTACTAAAAATCTTATTGATTACATGATAGATGATACCAATAACACTACAAATTTTGCAGATTCTAAAAATAGTTTATCAGATTATACTGATACTATAAATGGACACATGAGCAGCTTATCTTCTGCTGGAACCAACATAGATGATTCTAAAGATGCTTTTTCTACTACAGATTTGGATGTTAAAGATTATGAACTTACAGTGAAACAAAAAGAGATTTCTCTCCAAGATGCTCGCAAGAACCTAGCGGATTATTATATTCGGGCCCCTTTTGAAGGGGTGGTTACGAAAATTGATGCAAAAGTTGGAGAAGTTGCCACACCCAACACAGCGCTTATTACCATGATGAGTGCCGACACTTTCCAGATTGAAAGTTTTGTCCCTGAAGTAAACATTGCACTTATTAAACTAGGTCATGAAGCTAGAGTAACCCTAGATGCATATGGAGAAAATGTTTTATTTAATGCAAAAGTTGTGTCTATAGATCCAGCTGAGACTATACGAGATGGTGTTTCTACTTATAAAATTAAACTACAATTTAACGAGAAAGATGAACGCGTTAAATCTGGTATGACTGCTAATGTGTCCATAATAATTTTCGATAAACCCAATGTCATAGTTGTTCCAGGTGGGGTTGTGTATGAGAAAGATGGAAAGAAATTCGTACAAGTAAAGACTGACAAAGAAGTATCAAATAGAGAAGTAGTAACAGGAGATGTCTCTGCTTTAGGTCAAGTTGAAGTTGTGTCTGGACTAGAAGACGGCGAGCTAGTTATTCTTAATCCTAGTACAGAATAAATAATTATGTTTTCTTCATTAAATATTCAGATCGGATTCTTCTTGGCGAAGAGACAGATAAGAAGGTCTAATCCTTGGACGACTGTGCTTATTGTTTTCGTAATGTTTTTTACTTTTCTGAATCTTGTGGTTGTTTCAGGTGTTTTAATTGGAATTATTCAGGGAGCAGTTGACGCTGTTCGTACGCACTATACAAGTGATGTAATTATCTCAACGTTGAACAATAAAACATATATTGAAAATAGTCCAGAAGTTATAAATGTCGTAAAATCTTTACCTCAAGTAGAGGCCATGAGTGCACGATATTTAGAAGGAGGAACCCTAGAAGCAAACTATAAAACACGTTCAAATGAAAAGGAAAAACCGAATACATCAGCAGCTTCCATCACGGGGATAGATCCAGTCGCGGAAGAAAACGTTACCAATCTTTCTAAATTTATAATTGAAGGAGAATATCTTTCTGCACTAGATTATGATCAGGTTATGATAGGAGCATATCTGACAAAAAAATATTTACCTATTGATTCTCCGGGGTTTTCTACTTTAGATAATATTAAACCTGGAGTGAAAATTCGTATTAATGTGCATGGCGTAGAGAGAGAAGTTACCATAAAAGGGATAATAAAAGCCAAAGTGGATGAAGTCAGTATGCGAGTATTTATGGTTGATTCCCAACTTCGCAGCATTATCGGGAGGAATGATTACAATGTAGACGAAATATCTATAAAACTAAAACCTGGGACTGACCCAGTACTTGTGCGAGATATTCTTAAAAGAAATGGCGTTGACAAGGTCGCTAAGGTTCAAACATATGAAGATGCCCAACCGAAATTTATTAAAGATATGATTGACACATTTGCTTTGCTTGGAAACCTGCTTTCTTCAATAGGGCTTGTGGTTGCTTCTATCACAATTTTTATTGTTATTTTTATCAATGCTATTACGCGAAGAAAATTTATTGGAATCTTGAAAGGCATCGGCATTCACGAAAGAGCAATTGAAATATCATATATTATGCAGTCATTTTTTTATGCATTGTGTGGTTCGATTATTGGAATAATAGTGTTGTATGCATTTCTTCAGCCAGCAGTCGCCGCACACCCGATAGATTTCCCATTTAGCGACGGCATACTCGTAGCTCCTGTCAGTGGGACGTTATTACGTGTCGGATTACTCATGGTGACTACTATCATTGCTGGATTTATTCCTGCACGGCTTGTTGTGCGTAAGAATACATTAGATTCAATTCTAGGAAGAAATTAATTTAAATAAATCTATGATAGAAGTAAGAAATTTAAGAAAATCATTCAAAGACGGAGATAGCATTACAGAAGTTCTGAAGGGAATAGATTTTATTGCACAGAATGGAGAATTCATTGCTATCATGGGGCGTTCCGGAGCTGGGAAAAGCACATTTCTTTATCAGATGAGTCTACTCGATGAACCGACTAGCGGGGAGATTTTAATCGATGAAAAAGATACTCATTTGATGACTGTAAATGAGAAAACCTCCTTCAGGCTTTCAGAACTCGGATATGTTTTTCAAGACTATGCGTTACTTCCAGAAATGAATGCACTTGAAAACGTCGCCTTGCCACTTTTGATGAAAGGTCTTTCAGAAAAGCATGCTTACGAAAAAGCTACCGACGCACTCACTAAAGTTGGACTTGGAAAGAGATTGGGGAATTTACCTAGCAAGCTCTCTGGGGGAGAACAACAGAGAGTAAGTATCGCGCGGGCCATTGCCCACGAACCAAAAATTCTTTTTGCCGACGAGCCGACGGCAAACTTAGACAATGAATCTTCTCGGATTGTTATGGAAATTTTTCGTGACTTGCATAAAGGAGGACAAACTATCATAATGGTTACCCATGAGGTGGAGTATAGTAAATTTGCTGAGCGCATAGTGCATCTAGACGATGGTAAAATTACGTCTATAGATAAAAACTAAAATGAAAAAAACTGATGAACAATTAATTTCAAAATATCTAGAAGGAAACGAGAATGCTCTCGAGACTCTTGTCGATCGTTATCTTTCTGATACATATAATTTTGCCTTTCAGTTAACACATGATTCTAGCGCCGCCGAAGATGTTGCGCAGGAATCGTTTATAAAAGCATGGAAGAATATTCGTGGATGGAAACGGGGGAGCAGTTTTAAGACATGGCTTTTTGCAATCACACGAAATACTGCCATTGATTGGTTGCGCAAGAGAAAAGATGTACCTCTTTCAATTTTTGATAATGAAGCTGGAAAAAATCTACTGACAGAAACTCTTGCTGATGAAAATCCTTCAGCTCTTGAACTCATTGAGAAAGCAGAGAATACTTTTTTTGTAGCAAATCTCTTAGAAGCATTAGATCCACTTTACCGGGATGTTATTAATCTTAGATATGGAGACAATCTTACTTTCAAAGAAATCGGAGAAATACTAAAAAGACCTCTGCATACTATCAAAAGCCAGCATCGCAGAGCTATCATTGCTATTCGCAGATCAGTCGAGGCTAGAACAATCTGATTTACGTGTTTATAGTGTAAATGTTAAGAATGCACCAAAATGCATTCTTTTTTCGTCTAATTAGCATGGATAAGGTAAAACCACCAAAAAGTCTCCAGAATCTTAGGAATAATATCATTTCAGGAATTATACTAGAGGAGTATCGCCGAGCGAAACTATACTTTTTCTTTTTTATAACTACTCTTTTTGCGTCTGTGGCTGGGGTGGCATTTTCACTTAAATATCTTGCAGAAAGTTTCTACCAATCTGGATTTTATGAATATATCTCACTTATGTTTTCAGGAGACAATGTGGTTTTTTCATACTGGAAGGAATTATCTCTGTCCCTTGTCGACTCAATACCTATCTTGGGAGTGATTGTTTTTCTTTCGACTTTAGGAATTTTGGTTTGGTCAGGGGCGAATGCACTTTCGAACACTCGCCGTTTTCTTTTACAAACTAACTAAAAATAATTATGGATTTAAAAAATATACACAATTCAAAAACAGTTCGCGGAATTCTTATAGGACTTGGTGTGGCTATCATTATTCTTGGAGTTTTTAAGTTGGGACAGGTTTCTGGCTTACACAAAGCAAGATTTTCGGAAAGATTTGGAGATAATTTTAATAGAAATTTCATTGATCCTCGCGAAGGAGGCTTTTTTAAGGATTTTTCTGACCGGAGGGGTCCTCCGGGGGGTAATGGCGCTGTGGGAGAAATTGTAAGCATCAAACTTCCGCTTATCGTTGTCGCTGGGCCGGACAATCTAGAAAAAACAATTTTAATAAAAGAAGACACCTTAGTCAGGAGGTTTCAAGATGAAGTCAAAGTGGCTGATTTAAAAATTGGAGACAACATAGTCGTTCTTGGTGTCCCAAATGATGTCGGGCAGATAGAAGCCAAGCTCATTCGTGCTGTGCCATTTCCGCCCGAGGCAATGCCAAATAATATTCCTATTCAATAAAAAATATGAAATATATTAATTTAATTAAGATTTGGATTTTAAAGAATAAAATTTTTTCCTCCATAGGGGCTATTGTTTTGGTTGGTATTTTATACGCAGTGATTTGGGGGTTTGGTGGTAGTGCCCAGGAGACACGTTATGTTCTAGCGAATGTCGAGAAAGGCAATATAATATCTTTAGTTTCAGGGGCGGGTCAAGTATCTACCTCAAATCAGGTTGACCTAAAGACAAAAGTGTCTGGAGATCTGATATATCTCAACGCAAAAGTGGGTCAACAGGTCAGCGCTGGTGCTGTTATAGGGCAAGTAAGTGCAAGTACTGCTGCGTACGACCTAGAAACGGCCAAGCTTTCTTATCAAGAACTTATCTCAGTTGATAAAGATGAATTGCGGGCTGCTACAGATGCACTCGAGCAAGCACAAACAAATTTAAATAATTATTATGTCGATGCTCGCACCACTCTTGCGTCTGCATCAAACGATATGGCCGACGTTATGGCTGGGTTAGGTGATCTTTTTGGTGGGTATTTAAGTAGTAGCGGTTCTGGTATTAGTAAAATAGGGAAGGAATACATAGACAGAGCAGAGCAGTCGTGGTACGACTCTGAAAAGTTATTAAATACATTTTCAAAAGAATACCGAGATACATCAAACGAAACAAATAATGACACCATTGAATCAATAATATCCAAAGCCAATCAGGTTGCTAATGCAATATCACAAACTGCAAAATATTCTAAGGATGCTGTGATTTATTTGCGTGACTATCAAGATGGTAATTCTACCACAGCTGATGAAGCATACACCACTGTAAGTGGATTGGTCACTACATCAAATTCCACCGTGTCTAGCACCTTAGCGGTAAAAAATAATATTGTCGAAGGTAAAAGGACTTTAAGGAATGCGGATATAGATTTGCAAGAAATTAAAGATGGTCCAGACGTCCTGGACTTGCGAGCGAAAGAGCTTTCACTTAAACAAAAAGAGCAGGCATATGCAGATTACTTTATCCGAGCACCTTTTACAGGAGTCATCGCTTCTGTTTCAGCTCGCAAGATGGATGCAGTTTCAAGTGGTACAACCATAGCTACTTTAATTACTAAACAAAAAATTGCAGAAATTTCATTAAACGAAATTGATGCGGCAAAAATTAAAGTTGGACAAAAGGCGACGCTCACATTTGATGCCATTGAAGGACTGACAATTACTGGAGAAGTTTTAGAAATAGATCTTATTGGTACTGTCAGCCAAGGGGTAGTAAGTTATAAAGTAAAGATTGGTTTTGATACAGACGATGACCGAGTAAAACCAAGCATGACAGTGAATGCAGATATTACTACGGATATGCGAGAAGGGGTGATGAAGGTTCCACTGAGTGCAATAAAAACTCGCGGAGAGAAAACTTATGTTGAAATTGTGTCACCAACTGAAACATCGGGAGATAGAAGCATTGGTGGAGTGCTTCTTGCTTCCTCACCAGAATCCGTTTTGGTAACCACTGGTCTTTCAAACGATGAGTCTATAGAAATTTTATCAGGTCTAAAAGAAGGAGATCAATATATCGCACGCACTATAGTTGGCACCACAACAAAGTCTACCTCTACTGCCCCAGGCCTCTTGGGAGGGAGTGCTAGTAGAACCAGTGGAAGCAGGGCTTTTGTTCCAAAGTAGCATTATATGATTGAAATCAATAACATTACAAAAACATACGGGTCTGGGGATACGGCATTTAAGGCTCTAAACGGGGTTTCATTTACAATTGAAGATGGAGAATTTGTTGCCATTATGGGTCCTTCTGGTTCTGGAAAATCAACCATGATGCATATATTAGGATGTCTTGATACACCCACAACTGGAACTTATTTTCTTGACGGTAAAGATGTTTCTACTCTCACGGATGAGGAGTTGGCAGACATCCGCAGACTTCACATAGGTTTTGTTTTCCAAGCTTTCAATTTACTTCCGCGAACCACTGTAATGCGCAATGTAATGTTGCCTTTAGTGTATGCCGGAGTCGAGGAAGAAGAGCGAGAGGAGCGTTCAAGAAAAGCCCTAATCTCTGCGGGGATGACCGAATCGCATTTTTTCCACAAAAGTAATCAATTATCTGGAGGCCAGATTCAGCGGGTAGCTATTGCCAGAGCACTTGTTAATGATCCATCTCTAATTCTCGCCGATGAGCCTACCGGAAACCTCGACACCAGGACTGGCGAAATTGTTCTTGGAACTTTTCAAAAATTAAATAAAGAACATGGTCGCACTATTATTTTAATTACTCATGAACACGATGTTGCGGAATATGCGGATCGAATCATTACCTTACGTGACGGGGTGGTTATCTCTGATTCTAAATCGCATGAACGTAGACA
The DNA here is from genome assembly GCA_041665925.1 of Minisyncoccota bacterium. Lineage (GTDB taxonomy): Bacteria > Patescibacteriota > Minisyncoccia > Phycocordibacterales > UBA9973 > UBA9973. Next base: position 66,159 of record JBAYHW010000004.1, on the reverse strand, counting down.
TGCCAAACATTATGAAGCTTAAAGATATTATTCATGAAACATATGCCGCCCTTTCGGCAAACAAAGTTCGGTCTGGATTAACAATGTTAGGGATTGTGATTGGTATTTCTTCAGTCATAGCCATGGTGAGTATCGGTACAGGTGCCTCCAACACAATCTCTTCTTCAATCGAAGCTCTAGGATCGAATCTCATACAGATTACGCCAGGGGCACAACGAACACAAGGCTTTGCCGCTTCAGCTGGGCGGGGCGGTGCGAAGACTCTCACCAACGAGGATGCTGCGGCAATTTCTGCACAAATATCAGGTGTGCAGGCAGTGGACCCCGAGGTTTCGAGTAGATATCAAATCACCGCCAAAGGTACCAATACCAACACCAGTGTTACGGGAGTTACTGAGGTTTACCCTCAAATTCGTAATGTAGAAGTAGCTGAAGGATCTTTCATCTCGAGCATACACAATAATTCGGCAGCCAAGGTCGCGGTGCTTGGCCCAACAACTCGCGATGATTTGTTTGGAGAAGGGTCAAATGCAGTTGGGCAGGTAATTCGTATTAATGGTTTGCAATTTAAAATAATTGGCGTCACTGTAGCGAAAGGAGGTAGTGGTTTTCAGAATCAAGACGATATAATTTATATACCAGTGAAGAGTGCTCAAAGATATCTTTCAGGGGATCAGTATCTGACGACAATTGCTGTGCAGGCCACAACACCTACGGTGATGAGCCAAGTTCAGGCAGATATTACCACTTTGCTTTTAAATCGACATAAAATTAAAGAGGCGACTCTGGCGGATTTTAGTGTTCTTAATCAGAGCGACATCTTGTCTTCAGCTTCTAGTATAACTTCAACACTCACATATCTCTTGGCGGCAATTGGCGGTATTTCACTTCTCGTAGGAGGTATCGGTATTATGAATATGATGCTTACGACTGTCACTGAACGTACAAAGGAAATTGGTCTTCGTAAGGCGATCGGTGCGCGAAAAAAGGACATCTCAACACAGTTTTTAGCCGAAGCTATTGCACTCACTCTTGTCGGCGGAATCATAGGTATTGTACTCGGCTGGCTAATCTCGTTTGTCGTAAATCTGAGTGGTCTTGTGGCGACGAGCGTATCTCTGGCTTCCGTTCTGCTTGCATTTGGAGTTTCTGCCGCAACAGGAATTATTTTTGGCTATTATCCTGCGCGACGAGCTGCGAACCTCAGTCCTATAGATGCCTTAAGGTATGAGTAATATTAAAATTTAGTTTTCTTTTTGTGGATATTTCTGCTATATTTTCTTTATGTCACTATCAATAGGGATTGTAGGGTTGCCAAACGTGGGGAAGTCCACGCTTTTTAATGCTCTTACTAAAAAAGGCGTACCCGCGGAGAATTATCCTTTTTGTACCATAGATCCTTCGGTGGGCATTGTGCCAGTTCCAGATGAGCGTCTTGATGTCTTATCTAAAATGTCCAAGTCCAAGAAAACTATCCCTGCAGTAGTGGAGTTCGTTGATATCGCTGGGCTGGTAAAAGGGGCAAGTGAGGGTGCGGGGCTTGGGAACAAATTCCTCTCACACATTCGCGAAGTAGATGCGATTATCGAAGTAGTGCGAATCTTCGAAGACCCCAACACCATACACGTGCATGATAAGGTTGATCCACTGTTTGATATTGAAGTTATAAATTTTGAATTAGAGCAAGCGGGAATTAAAAAACCGACACTTTATGTATTAAATAAATCCGAGGCTGCAGAGAATGTAAAAAAAGATTTTGTTTCTAAATTACCTGGCCCATACATCGAAGTTGATCCTGTTTTCGGCACAGGCTTGGATAATCTGATAAAAGCTGGATATGATTTATTGAATTTAATTACATTTTTGACCACTGGTGAAGATGAAACTAGGGCTTGGACTACAAAGCGGGGGTCTACTGCTCCAGAAGCAGGGCGTTCCATACACACCGACTTTCAACAGAAATTTATACGGGCAGAAGTCGTGGCTTACGATAAGCTTGTAGAAGCAGGAAGTTTTGTTAAAGCTAAAGAACACGGCTGGGTTCGCACCGAAGGTAAAGAATACATTGTTAAAGATGGAGACGTCATTGAATTTTTGATTTAATTATGCTGAAACTTATTTCTTTAAATATAGAGCGAGATAAACATCTCGAGACAACACTCCCTTTTTTTCAAAAAGAAAAGCCTGATGTAATTTGTCTTCAAGAAGTTTTTGAAGATATGCTTCCTATATATGAAAAAGCATTAATTATGAAAAGCTTTTTTAAACCCATGTGTTACTATAGAATTTCTAATTCTGGCAAAGATGAATGGAAGGTTTTAGGCGTAGCTATTTTAACTAATTTCAAGACAGTCGGTTCATATCAATATATTATAGGAGACGACAAAAACATTCCTAAGTTTATGAGGGCAGAGAAGGCAAAGACAGAAAGGAATAATACCAACATTCTTCTTATGTGGGCTGATATCTCTGACTCTACGGGAAAAGTTTACAGAATAGCAAGTACTCATTTTACGTGGACCCCAGATGGCCAAACAACAGCGTATCAAAAAGAAGACGCCTCCAAGATTACTGCAATTTTAGATGAGCAATTGAAGGAATTTGTGTTGGTCGGAGATTTAAATGCACCTCGAGGCGGAGAAACTTTCGGTATTTTCGCAGCTAAATATAAAGATAATATTCCACAAGAATATGATTCTAGTATTGACCCTAAATTGCATCGTGCTCCAGGGCTTGTCTTTATGGTGGATGGGCTTTTTAGCACACCTAAATATCTAGCGAAAGACGTAAGATTGATAGAAGGAATCAGTGACCATAAAGCTGTGGTAGCATATATAGACAGAGAATGATTAAAGTAAAAAATTATTATGCAAAATCAAATTAAAATTTTCTATAGTAAAGATTGGGCTGATTATGAACTCCTAGATACAGGTGAAGGAGAGAAATTGGAGAGATTTGGTAAGTATGTTTTTGTGCGACCACATGAAGATGCTGTCTGGTCTAAGACTTTATCTAAAAAAGAGTGGGCAGATGCTGACGGGAAATTTTGGAGCTCTAAAACTGGGGCAAAAAAGGGCTGGACTTTTTCTAAAACAATTACAGAAAAATGGGAGATGGGATATAAAGGTATTAAATTTTTAGCTTTACCGACACCATTCCGACATCTTGGATTTTTCCCTGAGCAGGCGAACCACTGGGATTTTATAGAAGAAAAAATAAAATCTGCAAAAATGCCCGTGAAATTTTTAAATTTATTTGGTTATACAGGAGTAGCGAGTCTTTTTGCCTTACGGGCAGGTGCGGAGGTGACGCATTTAGATGCCTCTAATCAAACTCTTAACTGGGCAAAAGAAAACCAGAATTTAAATCCAGACTTGAAAGGTTTACCAATGCGAATTATCGAAGATGATGCAATTAAATTTCTTGAGCGTGAAGAAAAAAGAGGGAATAAATACGACGCTGTAATTATGGATCCACCAAAGTTCGGCAGAGGGCCTAAGGGCGAAGTGTGGAAAATAGAAGAAATGTTGCCAAGGCTTCTACAATCCGTTAAGAAAGTTTTAAGCGATAAACCCCTTTTTGTGATAGTAACTTCTTATGCGATAGATTCTTCGTCGCTTTCTCTCGGCTATGCCCTGAAGGATATTATGCAAGATGTCACAGGAGAGATAGAACAGGGTGAACTATGCGTGTTAGAGAAATCAAAAAAGCGGGTTATCCCGCTTGCGAATACAGCTATCTGGAATTCAAATTAAATTTGAGTATTTTCTCCCTCTGAATTTTCTTCATCCGTGATTTCTTCTTGAATGTCTTCCACGTCTTCTTGAATTTCATCCACGTCTTTTTGAATTTCTTCGATGTCTTCGGAAACTTCTTCCAATTCTTCAGCATGCTGGTTCACAGTCATTTGGATGAAAATCGAAAGGTAAATAGCTTCTAAAGATACTACTGTGGTCAAAATTAACAGAACATCTGAGGAAGATATACCGAATAATCGTAAGCAAAACATACCTACAAAAAAAATAGTATGAACAAAAATGGATTGAGGCGAGCCAATCCAACGGGTCAATTTTTTCGAAAAATTCTCGAATTTTTTTCTCATATTTCCGTGTGTCATTATGACCTTGAATTTACCGAATGGTCATATTTATTGTCTACATGATACATGATATAATATGTGGTATGGAAACACAACCAAAAACAAGTGCAAAAGATTTCTTTATTAATTTAGGAGCTATAGTCGCTTTATATACCACTGTCGTAAGTTTAGTAAATTTGTTATTTACTGTAATTAACAAGTCCTATCCGCAAATCAACAACGGATACAATTATTTCGGTAGTTCTTCTATTAGCTGGCCGGTAGCTATTATCATTATTTTCTTTCCGATTTTCATATTTTTGATGTGGCTTTTAGGGAAAGATTACATTAATAACCCAGAGAAGCAAAATTCAGGTATTCATCGCTGGCTTACATACATAACTTTATTTATCGCTGGTCTCACTATCGCCATCGATTTAATCACTGTCCTTTATTACTTTATTGATGGGCAAGAGTTAACCACAAGTTTTCTGTTGAAGATTTTCGTTCTTCTGGTCATAGCGTCTGGGGTCTTTTCTTATTATCTTGCTGACGTGAGAGGTAAATTGACACCTAAACTAAGAAACATATATCGTATCGTAGCTCTAGTGATCATTGTCGGGTCTATCGTCTGGGGATTTGCTGTTCTGGGTTCTCCTCGAACGCAGCAATTGCTGAAATACGATGAACAGAAAGTTGCAGATCTTTCCTCGATAAATGATGCGATTCAGAATTTTTATTCAATGAAAAATACTTTACCGAAAGATTTAGCTGAACTTACTACAATTAATTATTACGTAAATCAAAATGATATACAGACACAAAAGCCTTATGAATACAAAAAAACAGGAGCTCTTACGTACGATCTTTGTGCAGAATTCAATAAAGACAACAAAGTAGAAGTAACGAAGCCAAATACATATGCTCGTCCTATGGGGTACGTATCTTGGGTTCATGGAGCTGGGTATTATTGTTTCTCTCAAACTATAAATCCAAACAATATTTATCCGCCAAAATATCAATAATATTTTGCAAAAGCTCATATTTTAGGTATTATTAGGACATATGAAAGCATATGAGCATTTGAAGCTGGAAAAAAAGTGGCAGAATGAATGGGAGAAAAAAGGTATTTATCACGCTCAGAATAAATCTAAAAAACCTAAATACTACAGTCTTATTGAGTTTCCATATCCATCTGGGGACGGGCTTCATGTGGGGCACCCTAGACCATACATTGGTATGGATGTTATTTCCAGGAAGCGCAGACTTGAAGGTTTCAATGTTTTATACCCAATAGGCTGGGACGCCTTCGGATTACCTACAGAAAACTTTGCAATCAAAACAGGTAAGGACCCGCGAGTAGTTACGAAAAAAAATAGTGAGAATTTTAAAAGACAAATAAAATCCCTCGGTATTTCTTTCGATTGGTCTCGAGAGGTGAACACCACCGATCCAAAATATTACAAATGGACACAGTGGATATTTTTGCAATTTTTTAAAAAAGGTCTTGCCTATAAAGCGCGTATTGCCATCAATTGGTGCCCAAAAGATAAAATAGGTTTGGCTAATGAGGAGGTGGTAGGGGGAAATTGCGAAAGATGTGGGACTCCTGTAGAAAAAAGAGAGAAAGAACAATGGATGCTAGCAATTACCAAATATGCAGAAAGACTAGATAAAGATCTAGATACCGTTGATTATTTACCGCAAATAAAACTTGCGCAACGAAATTGGATAGGGAAGTCCGAAGGCGCGGAGATAGAATTTGAAATAAAAGAAATGGGTGAAATTAAAATTTTCACCACGCGACCAGATACTATTTTCGGAGCGACGTATTTAGTCTTGGCTCCTGAGCATCAGTTAATTGCGAATTTGAAATCACGAATTACGAATTGGAGTGAAGTTGAGGATTATATTAAAAAAGTAAAAAAGGAAACTGAGATAGAGCGAACGGCCGAAGATAAAACAAAGACAGGGGTAGAGCTAAAAGGAGTAAAGGCAATTAATCCTGCGACAAAAGAAGAAATTCCAATATGGATTGCGGATTATGTATTGCCACACTATGGCACTGGGGCAATAATGGCTGTGCCGGCACACGATGAGCGGGATTTTGAATTTGCTACTAAATTTAATTTGCCGGTTATACAAGTCATTGAACCAGTATTTTCAGACAATCCCAAAGAAGATTTATCGTTTGTGGAAAGAGAAGCAATACACGCTATAATAAAACACTGGTCGGAAGATAAATATTTAGCCTTGAAATGGAAAAAAGTAGATTGGCTTACTTTTGTAACAGGCGGAGTTGAAGAAGGAGAGGACCCAAAAATCGCAGCAATTCGAGAAATAAAAGAAGAAACGGGGTATCAAAATTTTAAATTTATAAAAGAATTTCCACGCTCACATAGCAAGTTTTATCATGTTCCTAAAAAAGAAAATCGCTTTGCTCACTTCTCGAACTTTTATTTTGAGCTTATTGACGATGAACAAAAAGAATTAGCTCAAGAAGAGAAAGAAATACATGAATTAAAATGGATGACCATGGAAGAACTAGAAAAAAAGATGACCATAGGTGGATCTCTTCGAGATTTAGAGATGCTACAGGGTAAAGAAAAACCTTATTCTGGCGAAGGAATACTTCATAACTCAGGTGAATTTTCAGGGATGGATTCTGAGCAAGCCAAGAAAGAAATAATAAAATTTGTGGGCGGGAAAGAAAAAACTACATTTAAGCTTCGAGACTGGGTGTTTTCTAGGCAGAGATATTGGGGAGAGCCGATACCAGTGGTCCATTGTGAAAAATGTGGGCTTGTGCCAGTGTCTGAGAAAGATTTACCTGTTGAACTACCGAAAGTCAAAAATTATCAGCCAACAGATTCTGGGGAATCTCCTTTAGCCAATATTTCCAAATGGGTTAATACTAAATGTCCGAAGTGTAAAGGGCCGGCAAAAAGAGAGACAGACACCATGCCAAACTGGGCAGGGTCTAGTTGGTATTATTTGCGTTACACCGACTCCAGGAACAGCAAATCTTTTGCCGATAAGAAGAATTTAAAATACTGGACGCCGGTGGATTGGTATAACGGTGGCAACGAGCACACGACTCTGCATTTATTATATTCAAGATTTTGGCACAAGTTTTTGTATGATTTAAAACTAGTGCCGACGCCAGAGCCTTATAAGAAACGCACTTCGCATGGGATGATTTTGGGCGAAGGGGGAGTTAAAATGTCTAAATCTCTCGGGAATGTGATAAATCCAGATGAAATAGTAAAAACTTATGGCGCGGATACTTTACGTATTTATGAAATGTTCATGGGGCCTTTTAATCAGTCTGTGGCGTGGTCTACAGAAAGCATTATTGGTGCCCGTAGATTTGTTGAAAAAGTTTGGCGAATAGGGGAGAAAATTTTGAAACAGAAAAATTCTTCCGGCTTAACCCTTCCCGGAGTAACGGGTGGGACCTACACCGTTCAGAATTCTTCTGTTCCAAAATTATTACACAAGACTATAAAAAAAGTTTCAGAAGACATCGAAAGTATGGATTTCAATACAGCAATTTCGGCACTAATGATTTTAGCCACAGAAATGGAAAAGGCGGAAAGGGTAGAAAAAGAAGATTATAAAAAATTCTTACAAATACTTTCTCCCTTTGCTCCACATATTGCCGAAGAGATGTGGTTAACTACGGGTGGGAAAAAATCTATCAATGTTTCCATATGGCCAAAATGGGATGAAACACTAATAAAAGATGATGAGATAAAAATTGCAGTCCAAATAAATGGCAAAGTCAGGGCTGAGATTATGATAGGAGCGGGGGATACTGAAGAAAAAATCAAGAATCAGGCATTGGCGGATGAGTCAGTAATTCGGCACATGGCAGGGAAAGTTCCACAAATAGTAATATACGTCAAAAACCGACTTATCAACATAGTGATATAAAAAGTTTCAATTGTATTTGCTTATTAATTTATAGTATAATTATCCAATATGAATTCAAATATTTTTGATAGATTGTCATTTTTAACATTAGCCGTAGTCGTTGTTTTACTTCCTTTGTTTTGTTTACCCTTTACGAACATTCCAGTAGAAATTTCCAAAGGCTTACTTTTGGTTTTAGGGTTGGCTATTGGTATTATTTTTTGGGCAATGGCGAGATTTTTTGATGGAAAAATAGTTTTACCCAAATCATGGATTTTAGTTTCAGGACTTGGGATAGTAATAGTTTTTTTATTTTCTGCATTACTTTCTTCTAATTCTCAGGCGTCAATGTTTGGAACGATGTTCGACCCTCGGAGCTTTTGGTTTATTTTTGCTGGTTTTATTTTAATGTTTTTATCTTCAGTGATTTTCAGAACTTCCAAACAAGCAAAGATGGTCCTGCTTGGCATCATTCTTTCTTCAGCAGTTCTGCTTATTTTTCAAACTCTGCATTTATTTGTGCCCGATACTTTATCTCTTGGGATATTGTCAGGGAAAACTGCGAATTTACTGGGTTCGTGGAATGTGCTCGGGCTATTTTCTGGTTTTGCTTGTTTAATGTTTCTTTTAGTTGTTGAATTTTTTCCAGTTTCAAAAATCGTAAAAATTATTTTACAAATATTTATCCTACTTTCTGTTTTGCTGGTGGCGACCGTAAACTTTTATTTAACCTGGATTCTTCTCGGCATATCTGCTCTTATAATATTTGTTTATAAAGCTTCATTGTCTTTTCAGCAAACTTCAGAGGAAGATAAGAAAAAGAATTTTCCTACCGTTTCATTTGTTATAGTTATTGTTGCTCTGTTGTTCTTTTTAAATCCGCAAATTCCTATTCCCAAAGTAGGTCCGATGTATCTTGGTAGTACTATTTCAAATCTTCTAAAAATTTCTAATACCGAAATCGGCCCTTCTTTTTCTGCAACACTGTCTACGACCAAAGGAGTTTTACTTAAAGATCCAATTTTAGGAATGGGGCCAAATAGATTCGGTGAAGCTTGGGCTATGTATAAACCTATAGAAATAAATACAGCAGCGATTAATGGTATCGAGTTCTGGGATGTTTATTTTGAATCAGGTTCAGGATTGTTGTCGACACTTACAGCTACTACCGGAGGTCTTGGTATTCTAGCCTGGATAGTTTTTCTAGTTTTGTTTTTAGTGATGGGCTCGAAATCAATATTTTCTAGTATTAAAAAGGGTGTGAACTCTGAGATGATAGCCTTCTTTGTTTTGTCGCTTTATTTATATATCTCATTATTCTTTTATTCTGCTGGACCTGTTATATTCTTACTTGCTTTGTCTTTTACTGGGATTTTCATAGGTTTAGCTACAGCAGGGAAAGATGAACATATTTTAATTTCATTCTTAAATGATCATAGGAAAAGTTTCTTCTCTATTATGGGGCTTATCCTTTTGATAATTCTAGCCGTGGCTACTTCATTCAAATATATAGAAAGGTTTGCATCTATTTCTTATTTTGGGAAAGCAGTAAGTGCTACTACTGTACCTGACGCAGAGGCCAACATAGGAAAAGCTATTTCTTTATATTCTAATGATTTATATTTACGTACTTATTCGCAGATATATATTGCTAAATTAGGTTCTCTGGCTAATAAAGGTTCAGCATTATCTGAGCAGGAAAAAACAGAACTGCAAGCTAGTTTCGATCAAGCAGTCCGAAGTTCTCAACTTGCTGTCGCTCAAAATCCTTCAAATTATATTAACTTCTTATTGCTCGGGGCTGTTTATAATACCGCAGGAGCCCTTGGAGTAAAAGACGCATATCCTAAAGCAGTAGAAGCTTATCAAATTGCATCAAATCTTAATCCACTAAATCCAGGAATAAAACTTTCTATGGCTAAGGTATCACTTTCTGATGGTAAGACAAAAATTGCTAAAGATTATGCTAACTCTGCACTCGAACTCAAGCCAGACTACATTGATGCTTTACTTATACTTTCTCAGATAGCTAAGAGTGAAGGCGATACAAGTGAAGCCTTGTCTTTAGCCGAAAAAGCTTTAGTCTTATCAAAAAACAATAAAGATATTGCAGAGTATGTTAATTCTCTAAAAGGACCTTCTTCCACACCTAAGCCTGACTCAAACGCTAACAAACCTAAACAATAAAAATAAATAATGGACCCCGTTAGAAATCTATGAACCATATTTCATTACAAAAAATTAATTTGTTAAATTTCTAACGGGATGGAGAAAATTCTGAGAATTTTTACTAAAGAAACAGGGAGCGTAAACCAAGCGGCTCTTCTGCTTGGTAGTCTGACTTTACTCTCACAAATCCTGGCTCTTTTTCGAGATAGATCTATCGCTCACTTTATCGGACCTTCTTCTTCACTCGATGCTTACTATGCGGCTTTTCGGGTGCCAGATTTGATTTTTATTTGTATTGCTTCTCTTGCTTCTATCACGGTGATTATTCCTTTTCTGGTGGCGAGAATGGAAGGAGATAAAGTCACAGAAGAAGCAAAAAAATATTTGAACGACATCTTCACTGTTTTCTTTTCTCTGATGGTGTCTGTTTCTTTAATAGCCTTTTTGATTATGCCACATTTGGTGTTTTTTATTGCTCCGGGGTTTGTGGGGGAGAGCCAGATGCAAGTTATTTTATTATCTAGAATAATGTTGCTTTCACCGATTCTAATGGGTTTATCAAATCTTTTCGGGACTGTCACTCAGCTTTTTCGTAAATTTTTTATTTATTCTTTAAGCCCAATTTTTTATAATTTGGGTATTATCGCTGGAGTCATTGTCTTTTATCCAATCTTTGGAATTTACGGTTTGAGTATAGGGGTGGTATTTGGAGCTTTGATGCATTTTGGAATACAAGTTTTCGCCTCCAGTAGTTGTGGTTTTACCCCTAGATTTTCGTTCTCAATAAATTTTAAGGATATAAAAAACATAGCTTTAACTTCACTTCCACGGACGTTGGGCCTGGCTTTTAACAACATAGCTCTGATTTCTATAATTGCCTTAGCTTCGTATTTACAAAAGGGCTCTATCTCAGTATTTAATTTTGCTTTCAATCTTCAATCTGTCCCATTAAATATTATAGGAATTTCTTATGCCGTGGCTGCGTTCCCAGTTTTAGCAAAATCTTTCAGCAGTGGTAAAAAAGATGAATTTAAACAGCACTTGAAGAGTGCCGCACGAGCTATCGTCTTCTGGTCTTTACCAGTAATTTTTCTTTTCATTGTTGTTCGAGCACAGATAGTCCGTGTGATTTTAGGCTCCGGAAGTTTTTCCTGGGACAATACCCGTCTGGTCGCTGCGTGTCTGGCTATTTTTTCCGTTTCGATTCTTGCTCAGGGGATGATTACTCTTCTTTCTCGTTCGTATTATGCGATAGGTGACACCAAGCGTCCGCTCATTGTGAACTTCTTATCTTCTCTTTTGATTATAGTTTTATCTTTCGTATTTATTCGTCTTTTTGAAAATTGGCTTTTCTTTAGATATTTTATAGAGTCACTTTTGAAGGTTACTGATATTACAGGGACGGAGATACTTATGCTTCCACTTGCATATTCTATTGGAACCATTTTTAACTTTATTTTACATTGGGTGTTTGTAAAGAAAGACTTTATGCCGAACGAATCTTTTATTACGAAAACATTTTTCCAGAGCTTAGGGGCTTCATTTTTCTTGGGGTTGGTGAGCTATTTAAGCTTGAATGCTCTTTCGCCAGTTTTCGGGACGACTACTTTCTGGGGTGTGTTATTGCAAGGATTTATTTCTGGAATCTTAGGAATTATGGCGGCTATAGTGGTGTTGTATTTACTCAAGAGTGAAGAATTAAGTGAATTGATAGTTACTCTCAAGACTAAATTCTGGAAAGCCAAAGTCATCGCACCTTCTCAAGAAGAGCTTTAAAATCTTTTTAGAGTTTTGAAATAAGGGTTTTTTCTGCTAGAATACTTGCATGTTTTCAGCTCGAAGTATATTAAAATACTACTTAATACTTATAAGGCCATACAAAATCCCAATTTTTTTGATGTTTTTGATGGTAGCTTTTAGGATATTATTCTCGATAATACTTATTCCGTTCTTATACAAGAGCATTATTGATGTTCTGAGCATGAGTCAGATTTCTATTGCCGAGCGGTCATATATAGCTTTTTTGTTTTTAATTCCAATGGCAGTAGGGTTTGTTTCATCTGCAACAGTCAACAGATACAGAGACTTTTTAAATTTTAAAACAATTAGTAACGTTACAAAAGATATTTATGATTTTTCTTTCTTAAAACTTGCGAACCATTCGTATAAATTTTATTCCGATCGTTTTTCTGGGAGTTTGGTTGCAAAAATAAAGAGGTTTGTCCGTGCATTCGAAGCAATGAATAAAATTATAATTGGAAGTTTCTGGTTTATTTTGATATTAATTTCTAGTTCTATTTTCGTGCTTTACTCTGAATCAAAAATTATTGCAGGGTATTTGATTGCCTGGTCAGCCTTGTACATCTTTATCACCCTATTTTTTGTCAAGAAAAAGATGAGGTTGGATTTATTAGAAGCAGAAGCTGATTCAAAGATTACCGGCGTCTTAGCTGATTCAATTACCAATGTTTTAAACATTAAAATATTTTCTGCTTTCGATAAAGAATTCAACTATTTTAAAAAATTTAGTAAGCTTCTTAGGGATCGCATTTATAACACCTCTAAGTTTGACATGCTTCGTTCCATAACCCAGGCAGTGCTGATGGTTGGATTTCAAATTTTTATTTTATACACCATGATCCAACTTTGGGGAATGGGGGTGATAACCATAGGAGTTTTTGTTCTTACTTATGTTTATGTATTTTCTATTTTTGAACGTGTCTGGGATCTATCTGAAGACATGGCTCTGTTCATGAAGTCCACTGCTGACATGAAAGAAATGGTAGATATTTTTGAAACTGAAGTGGAAGTAAAGGATATCGAAAACCCAGAAATATGTAGAATAAAAAATGGAAAAATAGAATTTAAAAATGTTTCCTTTGGGTATATCGAAGAAAACGTTATTTTTAAAGATTTTAATTTAACCATTGAGCCGGGAGAAAAAATAGGATTAGTTGGCCATTCTGGTTCCGGAAAATCTACAATTACAAAATTAGTATTAAGATTTATTAATACTTCAAAGGGAGAGATACTAATAGATGGACAAAATATCGTAAACATAAAACAAGATGATTTACGAAACGTTATATCTTACGTTCCGCAAGATTCTATATTATTTCACCGATCGGTAAAAGAGAACATTGGATATTCAAAAAATTATGCAAGTGATGCGGAAATAATTGAAGCTTCTAAAAAAGCACACGCGGATGATTTTATTAAAAAATTACCAAAGGGTTATGATACTTTAGTTGGAGAGCGAGGGGTCAAGCTTTCTGGAGGAGAAAGGCAAAGAGTAGCTATTGCTCGGGCCATGCTTAAAGATTCTCCGATACTTATGCTCGACGAAGCTACAAGCTCTCTCGATAGTATCAGTGAAACTTATATTCAAGATGCCTTTAATGAATTAATGAAAGGTAAAACTACAATAGTTATTGCTCACAGACTTTCTACTATTCAAAAAATGGATAGGATTATAGTACTTGACCAAGGTAAAATAGTAGAAGAGGGAACGCACAAAGAACTCTTAGCAAAGAATGGTTTTTATGCTGAACTCTGGAATCATCAAACTGGCGGATTTTTGGATTAAATTTATGGATCTAAAACACATACGAAATTTTTCTATAATTGCGCACATTGACCACGGGAAGAGTACCTTGGCTGATAGAATGCTCGAAATTACACACACCATCGAGACTCGTAAAATGCGGGATCAAGTACTCGACTCTATGGACCTGGAACGAGAAAGAGGTATCACCATTAAAATGCAACCAGTGCGCATGGAGTATAATTTTGAAGGGGAAAAATACATTTTAAACCTGATAGATACTCCAGGGCACATAGACTTTTCCTACGAGGTTTCTCGCGCTTTAAAGGCTGTAGAAGGCTCTATTTTGCTTATAGACTCAACACAGGGAGTACAGGCTCAAACCCTTACTACGCTTGCCCTGGCGCGCGAGGGAGGCCTTAAAATCATCCCCGTGCTCTCTAAAATAGACTCTCCTTTGTCTAGAGTAGAAGATATTAAAGAAGAGGTGATTAAGCTATTAAATTGCTCTCCAGACGAAATTTTACTTGTGTCTGGGCGTACGGGTGAAGGTGTACCTAATCTTTTAAAAGAGGTGATAAAACGCATCCCAGAACCAAAAGAAACGAGCCACGGTGACAATATTTTGCGGGCTTTAGTTTTTGATTTTAAATATTCCAATCATCGCGGGGTAATAGTTTTCGTGCGACTGCTAGATGGCAAAGTTACTAAAGGAGATACCTTACTGTTTGCAGTTTCAGGAGAAAAATTTACAGCCCTTGAAGTCGGGACTTTTTCTCCCGAAGAGACTCCCCGTGAAAATCTTTCCTCCGGAGATACGGGGTACATTGTTACCGGTATTAAAAAGCCCGGTATCGCTTCTGTCGGAGACACGATTACCATGTTTAAAAATCCATTACCTGCTTTCCCTGGATACATGCAACCAATGCCCGTGGTTTGGGCTTCAGTTTTTCCTGAAGATGCGGACGATTTTGCGGAATTAAAATTGTCTCTAGGTAAATTAAAACTTTCCGACTCTGCTTTTTCTTATGAAGAAGAAGCTTCGGGATCTCTAGGTAAGGGATTTCGTTGTGGATTTCTTGGGATGTTGCATTTGGAGATTATTACCGAGAGGCTAAAACGTGAATTTAATTTAAAATTAGTTATTACCACACCATCTATTACCTATGAAGTTTTAATGAATAATGGTAAACGAGAAAAAGTTTATTCCCCATATTTTTTCCCTGATGATGGGAACATTGAAACGGTCTTTGAACCATGGGTAAAATTGAAAATAATTACGCCAATAGAATATGTGGGTAGTATTATGCAATTGTTGTTTGACCACGAAGGGGAAATAGGTGAGACGGACAACTTCGGTGAAAATCGTTCTTCTATATCTGTTCTTATGCCACTTCGAGAATTGATGCGCAATTTCTTTGACGAGTTAAAAAGTACTTCCTCGGGGTATGGTTCTATTTCATATGAGATAGGGGAAATGCGGGAGGCCAACGTGACTAGACTCGATCTCCTGGTGGCGGACGAAGTTGTGCCAGCTTTTTCTAGAGTTGTGTCTAAAAAGCGAGCTGAAGAAGAAGCCCAACTTGCCGTGGAGAGATTGGCGGATTTACTTCCTAGGCAAATGTTTACTTTAAAAGTTCAAGGTAAAGCCCTCGGGAGAATCATTTCTTCTCGGACTCTTTCTGGTATGAAAAAAGACGTCACCCAGCATATGTATGGAGGAGATATCACTCGTAAAATGAAACTTCGCGAGAAGCAAAAGAAAGGAAAAAAGAAAATGAAAGAACGCGGAAGAGTTAATATTCCACAAGATGTCTTTCTTAAAATGATGCGTACTAGCGATAAATAATTTATCTAAAGAATGGAGTGTAAAGCAATATCATACTGACGATGATAAGGATGCTGACTACAGCCCAAGCTACCTGAATTCTTTTTTGATGTTTCTTATTGAATATCATATACTTACAATAGCACATTATGAGAAATTTTCAAAAACAAGGTGGTTGGCGGCATATCCTGGAATCTAAACCAGTTTTGATACTTTTCGGTATTTTTATTTTATTTTTTGCTTGGAGTGTCATAGGTTTTTGGACTAAAATGTATGAGACGGGGAAAAATAAGAAAATCGCCGAAGACAAAGTTTTCCAGCTGGAGCAACAAAAACAAAAGCTTTCATCTGATATCAATAGCCTGCAGACTGACGAGGGGAAAGAGAAATTTTTTAGAGAAAATCTCGGTTTAGCCAAAGAGGGAGAAGATTTGATTGTGGTAGTAGAAGATAAAAATCCAGCAGTCATACCAGAAGAAGATTCGGGCGGGTTTTTCTCATTTTTTAGAAATTTGTTTAAGTAAGAAGGGTGATATATAATAAAGGGATGAAAATCGCATTTTTTGAAGTAGAAAAAGACAAACAAGCATTTTTTGAAAACGTTTTACCTGGGGTAGAAGTTTCGTTTTTTGAGGAAAGATTAGATGAAAAGACAGTAAGTTTAGCTAAGGATGCCGATATTCTATGTGTTTTTGTAACTTCTTTGGTAAATAAAAACACAATTGATGTCATGCCCAATTTGAAATTTATAGCTACTCGCACTACAGGGTTTAATCACATTGACTGTGAATATGCTAAATCAAAAAATATTTTCGTTTCAAATGTTCCTGCTTATGGGTCTCATACGGTTGCTGAATTTACCTTTGCTCTACTTTTGACTCTTTCACGAAAGATGCGAGAGGCTGGCCAGGCGATCAAAGAAAATGGAGATTTTTCTATACCTAAAACTGTGCAAGGATTTGATTTGGATAGTAAAACCATAGGAGTCGTCGGGACTGGGAAAATTGGTAAAAATGTAATTCAAATCGCCCGTGGTTTCAACATGAATGTCTTAGCCTATGACTTACATCCAGATTTAGACTTTGCTACAAAAAATAATTTTTCTTATAAAACATTGCCTGAAGTTTTATCGCAATCAGACATAGTCACACTCCATGCTCCATATACTAAAGAAAATCATCATTTAATAAACAAGGAAAATATTTCTCAATTTAAAAAAGGTGCTTATCTGATAAATACTGCGAGGGGTGAGCTGGTAGATACCGGGGCGCTTACCTTTGCCTTAGAAGAGGGAATCATCGCTGGCGCGGGGCTAGATGTCTTAGAAGAAGAGAAGAGCTTTATAAAAGGAGGCGTTATACCACTTTTAGAAATGCCGAATGTCATTATGACTCCCCATACTGCTTTTAATACCAAAGAAGCAGAGTTTAGGATTGCCGAGACGACAATAGAGAATATAAAAAGTTTTATTTCCGGCACTCCTATTAATTTAGTTCAATAAATATGAGAGATAAGCAAATAAAAAATTTTGAAGATCTCGCAACGACCGAGAATCGCAGAGATGCCCTGGCTATAATGGAGGCGGGGCTAAAATCTATAAATACCGAAAATGTTATTTTAAATTCTGTTAGATTGCAAGATGATGTTCTTTCTATTATGGGAGAAAGTTTTGTTCTGTCAAAATATAAAAATATAAAAATTGTTGGTTTTGGTAAATCTTCTTGTGAAGGAGCTATAGCGCTTGAGAAGATTTTAGGAGATAAAATAAAAGAAGGCGTAGTCATCGGACTTTCTAAAGTTATTTGTGACAATATCGAAATCTTTGCTGGGACTCATCCGAGACCAAGCGAGGCCAACGTTGAAGCTGGGAAAAAGATATACGAAATAGCTAAAAATTCAACCGAAGACGACTTAATTATTGCACTCGTCTCTGGGGGTGGTTCGGCGCTTTTGTGTTATGGAGACGAAGAGTGTGTGCAGGGAGTGAAGCTTTACGATGCATTTCTGAACTCAGGTAAGACTATTACCGAGATGAATACAGTCAGGAAACACCTATCCCTTTTAAAAGGAGGAGGACTCGCAAAGATAGCATATCCGGCCACAGTCATAGGTCTTATTTTTTCTGATGTTCCGGGGGATAATTTTGCGGACGTGGCTTCTGGGCCAACTTATAAAGACGTGACGACTATTGCCGACGCGGAGAAGATTATTGCTAAAAATAATCTTGGTGAATTTAAATTAATAGAAACTCCAAAAGAAGATAAATATTTTGAAAAAGTTCACAATTTTGTGTTGGTTTCAAATACCACCGCAGCACAAGCTATGGCCGAAAAAGGGAAGGAGCTGGGTTTGGCGACGAAAATTGTTTCTACCGAACTTTATGATAAAGGTGATGATGCCATTCAAAAAATTTTTAATGCTAAAGGAGAAAATACCCTCGTCCTAGCTGCTGGCGAGCCGAAAATTGAAGTCAAAGATAAAAGTGGCAAGGGTGGTAGAAATACGCACCTTAGTCTGCAAGTTTTAAATAATAAAATAATTGATGAAAATTCTGTTTTTATATCTTTCGCGTCTGATGGGCAAGACAATAGCGACGTGGCGGGGGCTGTGGTAGATAAAAATACGATAGAAAAAGCTCAAAAGTTAAATTTAAACTCTGAAGAATATTTAAACAACTTTGACTCGTATAATTTTTTCGCAAAAACGGGGGATTTGATAATCACCGGCCCCACTGGCGCCAACGTCTCCGACTTGATGGTGTTGTTGACGAAAAAGCCTTAATATTGTAATGTGTTGGATGATTAGTCCGCATCCATTCATGACGAATGCGGTGCATACAAGAGGGAGGTCCATTTATGTTGGGAACTGACAATCGGTTGCACTGCAACGAACCCGGATGTGACGGTTTCGTTGTAAGGATGCGGTCGCATGGCGGGAATCTCACTTGTCTCGACTGTGGGAAGGAGCCCACTGTCGAGACTGAGACCAAGCCGGATTCGGGCAGCGTCGCGGAGAGCCCGACCAACGACGCCTAGTCGACGAGCGCAACACCTGTGTGGGTGGCGCGTCGCCATCCACACAGGTGAGCTGTAGTTTCTACGCTCACCTGTTTTTTTATTTTAATTTTCTTTTCCTATAGCTTCAGAGATATTTTGATAACCGTCTTTTTTTAATAGTTTTACTAGACCGAGGTTAATAGCACTTACAGCTTGGGGACCTTCGTATATCATTCCAGTTATTAGCTGTAGTAATGAGGCCCCTGCTTTTATTTTCCTATAAGCATCTTCAGCGGTAAATATTCCACCAACGCCGATGATTATGTATTTGCCGTTTGTTTTTTTATAAATGTATCTTATTAAATCATCCGACATACTATCTACCACTTTCCCGGACAGTCCTCCTTTTTCAGGGATATATTTATCAATAATATTTTTGTTGTCACGGTTCTTTGTCAGGTTGGTGCACACAAAGCCATCTATTTCATATTTTGAAACTACATTTACGATATCGTCTATTTCTTTCACGCTCAAATCTGGGGAGATCTTCAAAAAAATCGGTTTTGTTTTAGGGGTAGAAAAAATTTTCATCAACAATGCATCTAGTTTAGCTGTATCTGTAAAAGGCTGGCCACCAAAAGCATTTGGGCAACTAATATTGATTGTTACATAGTCGCCAATATTTATAAAAGCCTGATAAGCTTTAAAATAATCCAGGATTGCTTTCTCTACATCAACAGTATTTTTTGAATTAGTTTTCGCAATATTTATACCCATGGGGATCTGGGGGTTATTTTCCTTTATTCTCTTTGAGATGATTTCACAACCATCATTTTTTAAACCATAATACACAGCTAACGATTTTGATTTTTTCAATCTCCAGAGTCTGGGTTTAGGATTACCTTCACATTTTTCTCCAGTTATTGAGCCTACCTCAGTGAAGCCAAAACCAAGTGAAGGCATAATATTTATTATCTTTGCATTTTTGTCAAAACCAGCAGCTAGTCCGACGGGGTTCTTGAATTTTATGCCTAATATTTTCTGCTCCAACTGTTGATTTGAATATCCCCAACAGAAATAAGCAATTTTTCTGAGTATTGAGAATTTTCCTAAGAAATTCAAGAAAACCACCATAATATCATGTATAACTTCGGGGTCTATTTGGAAAAAGATAGGTTTTATAATCCATCGGTAGGTGAAGCGGGTGACATTATTTCTTAGGCTTATTATTTTATCCATTGTGCTTATCTTAACAAAAATATGGTAAAATAAGAAGTATAATATAAGTAAAATATGAATAATTACATTTCTAAAATTCTTGCAGAAGAAATTAAGGATTCGCGCGACAATCCGACTTTGAAAGTGACGGTGTGGGTGGGAGAGATCCACGACAGCTTTTCGGTACCTTCTGGGGCGTCCACTGGTGCCCACGAAGCCCATGAATTACGGGATGAAGATGGGAAAGGCATAAAAACTGCCTTAGAAAAAGTGAACACTGTTATTGATCCAGTTTTAATTGGTAAAGATATTTTTAAGCAAGAAGAAATAGACAGAATTATGATTGAGCTAGATGGCACAGCCAATAAAGATATCCTAGGCGGAAATTCTATGATTGGAGTAAGTATAGCGTGCGCAAAGGTAGCGGCGAAAGTAAAGAAGGAAGAAGTTTTTAAATATCTACAAAATTTAGCAGAAATAAAGCCATCTCGACGTATTCCTTTTTTATACATGAATTTAATCAATGGCGGTAAACACGCGAAGAACAATCTTGCTTTTCAGGAATATCACATTGTCCCTGAAACAGAAAACGTAGAAGAAGCCATAAATATCGGGATCGCAATTCATAATTATTTAAAAGAGAAAATTAAGAAAGATTTAGGGGAAGAATCTACGATTTATGGAGACGAAGGAGGCTTTGCCCCGAAAATTAGCGACATTAGGCAGCCAATCATTTATTTACACGAGGCAATAAAACAAAATGGATTGGAAGGTAAGGTTAGGATTGCTCTCGATGTAGCTAGTTCTTCTTTTTACGATAAAGGAAAATATAAAGTTGACGGTAAAGAAATCACCAAGGATGAGCTTTTAGGTATTTATGCTGATCTGATGAAAGAATTTAATTTACTCTCCATTGAGGATCCTTTCCAGGAGGAAGACTTTGAAAGCTTTAGAGAGTTGAAAGACGCTCAGTCTACGTTAAAAGTTGTAGGAGATGATTTGACTGTGACTAATAAAATTCTTTTACAGCAAGCTATAGAAAAAAATAGCATCAATGCGATGATAATAAAACCGAATCAGATAGGTACTCTGACGGAGACTCTACAGACGATGAAACTGGCCAGAGACAATAACGTTGAATTAATAGTAAGCCATAGAAGTGGAGAGACAGAAGATGATTTCATCGCAGACCTCGCCTTTGCTTTCGGCTGTTTTGGTTTAAAAGCTGGAGCTCCCACAAAAACAGAAAGGATGGTAAAGTATAAGAGGTTAATTCAGATTACACATTAAAAATTACAAAATAAATTTATTATTAATAAAAAAAATAGTTATTATGGCAGAAGAAAAAAAGGACAATTTTGTTAAGTGGTACAGTGAAGTAGGGATAGACGATGTTCCATCGGTTGGAGGTAAAAATGCTGCATTAGGAGAAATGTATTCCAACCTGGTGCCACTTGGGGTAAATGTTCCAGACGGCTTCGCCTTAACAGCTGATGCATATCGGCACTTTTTTAAAGAAACAGGCCTTGATGATCAGATAAAGCTGATTCTCGCTGATTTAGATACTAAGAGCATAAAGAATCTTCAAGTTAGAGGGAAAAAGGTTAGAGAAGCAATTCTTAAAGCTAAACTTCCAGAAAATCTTAACCAAGCAATAGATTTAGCTTACAGTAAACTATGTGAAAAATATGGAAAGAACACAGATGTGGCAGTGCGTTCATCGGCTACTGCTGAAGACTTACCCGGGGCATCATTTGCTGGACAGCAAGAAACTTATTTAAATATTCATGGGATTGAAAACATTTTAATCGCTACTAAAAAATGCATAGCCTCGCTTTTTACAGACCGAGCGATATCTTACCGAGCCGATAAGGGGTTCTCGCATTTTGACGCGGCACTTTCAGTAGGTATCCAGAGGATGGTGCGGTCCGACCTTTCTTCTTCTGGTGTGGCTTTCACCATAGATACTGAAACAGGTTTTGATAAAGTAATAGTTATAAACGGTATATACGGGCTCGGAGAATACATAGTTCAAGGAATGGTGATTCCAGATGAATTTATAGTTTACAAGCCTACCCTAGAAGGCGGAATAAAAAATCCTATTATAGGCAAGCATTTGGGAAAAAAGAGTATTAAATTAGTTTATGCAAAAGACGGAACCAAGAAAGAAAATGTCAAAGAAAACGAGCAAGTAAAATATTCTTTGACAGACGATGAGGTTAAAAAGCTTGCAAGCTGGTGTTTGCAAATAGAAAAATATTTTTCCAAGAAGCATAACCGCTATCAACCCATGGACATAGAGTGGGCAAAGGACGGCAAGACAGGAGAACTTTTTATAGTTCAAGCGCGCCCAGAGACAGTTCGCTCTGTAGAAGATAAAAACGTGCTCAAAGAATATCATTTAGAAAAAACGGGAAAAGTTTTAGTCAATGGAATTTCGGTTGGCGCCAAGATGGGCAGTGGTAAGGTGCGCATATTAAAAAATGCAAAAAATATTTCTCAATTTCAAAAAGGGGAAGTTCTGGTTACAGAAATCACTGATCCAGACTGGGAGCCGATAATGAAGATAGCGAGCGCCATTATAACCGACAAAGGGGGCCGAACTTCGCATGCAGCTATAGTTTCTCGCGAGTTGGGTATTCCATGCATTGTAGGGTCAAATAACGCTACTAAAACGCTTAAGAACGGCCAGGAGGTGACTGTGGATGCCTCTACGGGGCAAGTATATGCAGGGATTTTACCATTTAAGGTTACCGAGCATCACTTGGACAAAATTTCCAAACCGCCTGTAAAAATAATGGTAAACATAGGTTCACCAAACGATGCCTTTGCCAATCATCATTTGCCGGCAGAGGGCGTGGGTTTGGGAAGGCTTGAATTCATTATCGCTTCATTTGTCCGAGCGCATCCAAATGCGCTTCTGCAATATGAGAATTTGAAGAAGGGCAAAAAGACCCCATACATTACAAAAGTTCTAAAAGAAATTGATCGTCTCACTCCGCTATATAAAAACAAAGCACAATTTTACGTTGACGAGCTAGCGCTCGGGATTGCTAAAATTGCGGCGACATTTGCTCCGCACGATGTCATTATTCGCTTCTCTGATTTTAAAACGAATGAGTATAGGACGCTTTTGGGTGGAGAATTGTATGAACCCAAAGAAGAAAACCCAATGCTCGGCTGGAGAGGAGCATCCAGATACTATGACCCAAAATTCAAAGATGCGTTTGCTCTAGAATGCCAAGCGATGAAAAAAGTGCGCGAAGAAATGGGATTCACCAATGTTGTTCCTATGATACCTTTCTGCCGAACCCCAGAAGAAGGCAAGCAAGTGATTGAAGTCATGAAAGCCAATGGCGTAGACAGAGCTACGGATTCTACTCTTCGGGTATATGTAATGTGCGAAATTCCTTCAAATATTTTGCTCGCTGACGAATTTTTGGAAATATTTGATGGTATGTCTATCGGATCAAATGATTTGACACAGCTGACACTCGGATTAGACAGGGATTCTGGAATAGTCACTCATATTGCCAATGAAAACAATCCTGCAGTGAAAAAAATGGTGGCAGAGATAATTCATAAATGCCGAGCGAAAAATAAATACATTGGCATTTGCGGACAAGCTCCATCCGACTATCCAGAATTTGCAAAGTTCCTAGTAGAAGAAGGAATTGAAAGTATGTCTCTAAATCCTGACACTGTGTTTAAGATAATAATGGCCCTTGGCAATACCACAAAAAGCGGTTAATATACCGCTTAAGCGGGATTAGTTTAGTGGTAAAATGAGTCCTTCCCAAGGATTAGACGCGAGTTCGATTCTCGCATCCCGCACTACTTGACACGTATGCTATAATTAAAAGATTAAAAGTAATTTCCGCCTGGGGCGGACGTCCGCCTGAAGCGGGAATTTTTTATGAAAAACGTAACGATTTACTCAACACCGACTTGTCATTTCTGCCATATGGCTAAGGATTTCTTTAAGGAAAACAATGTAGCTTTTACAGACTACAACGTGGCGACAGATTTAGAAAAAAGGAGGGAAATGGTAGAAAAAAGTGGACAAATGGGTGTCCCCGTTATAATAATAGATGGTGATCTCACTGTTGGGTTCGATAAGCCGAAGATAGCTAAATTGCTTGGATTATAATAAGATAGTCCATTGCCCTCGTAGTTCAATGGATAGAACAGTTCCGTCCTAAGGAATAGATGTAAGTTCGATTCTTGCCGAGGGCACAAATTTTTGCTAGTATTTAGCTATGTCTCAAGAGGAAAGAGAGCTTTTAGAGAAGAGTGTAGCCCTTGAGGAAGATAATAATAAAATGTTACGCGCCATAAGGCGTTCAATGTTTTTAGGGCGAGTAATGACTTTTGTTTACTGGGCTCTCATCATAGGTTCGGCCATTGGAGCATATTATTTTGTTCAGCCGTATGTGGATCAAATAATTGGTGTATATGGAGGAGCAAAAAGTAATGTCGACAGTGTTAGCTCTTTTTTCAAGAATTTTCAAAATTAAAAATGCCTAGGTACCCGCCCGAACGTACCGTTCGGTACGGGCGGGGCTCAGCCCTAATTTGTAATAAATGTTTCTTTATGTTTATCACCTATGTTTTAAAAGATAAAAAAGGTAAATTATATAAAGGAATGACAAATAATCTTGTTAGGAGATTAGCCGAACATTTTTCTGGGCACACAATAACTACAAGTAAGATGATTGGTTTACAACTTGTATATAAAGAAGAATATGATACATTTGAGGAAGCAAGAAAGAGAGAATTATATTTTAAATCGGCAGCAGGAAGAAGGTTTTTAAAGTTAAAAATGCCTAGGTAGCTCAGTAGTAGAGCGTTCCCCTGAAGAGGGACAGGTCGGGTGTGCGATTCACCCCCTAGGCACAAAAGCGGAGCTTTTGTGAGCCGCAGTCTGCGTAGGCAGACGAGGCGGGGTCGCGAGATTTTTCAGCAGAAAAATACTTGTGACCACAATGAATCTTTTTATATTGACTTCACTCTTACGGTATTTTTCTTTTCTTTGTCTACTTTCTTTATTTTTATAGTAAGAAGACCATGTCTTTCGGTTGCCTCTACTTCCTCTGGTTCTACTTCGGCAGGGAGAGAGATAGTTCGAGAAAATTTACCCCAATAAAGTTCTTGGGTAAAATAATTGTCTTCGTCTACTGTTCTGGATTCTTCACGTTCACCCCGGATAGAGATTATGTCTCGAGCGATGGATAATTCTAAATCCTCTGGCTTAACCCCAGCAACCATAGTCTGGATAATAATGTCAGTCGGAGTCTGGTAGACATCCACAGACAACTCTGCTTCTTCGTTTTCTTCTTCAATCCAATTATTTCCATTTTTTTTATCCCCCTTTGTTCCGGCTTCCTTCTTGGTCTCAAGATTATCTTCTTCGAAATCTACACTTCCTGTCAACCTTTCAAAAAAACTTCTTTTTTTCTTTTCCATAAATTTTAGATATTAGGCGCTAGATTTTACTAGGGCTTGATTTATTATTAATTATCGCTCATTCTTCTTACTTTTTCGAAAAGTAACATGACTATAATTGTGACGACCCACAAAAATGCAAACACTTTCAAAAAGTCACTTCCTTCATTTCTTATTATAAAAAAATTAAAGGCACTATGCAAGGTAATGGCGACCAAGAAACCAATAAATATAGAAAAATTTCTCTTGAATCCTTTGGTATAGAAAGAAATTCCTATGGCTATGCCTATAGTTCCACTCGCAATAGTGTGAAGTAGGGTAGATCCAAGAAATCGCAATTGTCCAGTAAGAAGAGCAACTGTTGCTTCGCTTAATGAAAAGGGTTTAATCAGAAAAAGAGCATTCTCAAGGGCGGCGAAACCGAGGGCTGCGGTAATCATGTAGATCGGCCAATCTATCGGCTCGTTGGCGTTGTTGGTTTTATATAAAATTATTAACACTGCGAGATATTTTAGTACTTCTTCGGTACTAGCCCATAGGATAATCTGCCCAGTGTTTGAAGAGATGTGACCTTGGATAAATTTCTGAATAGGAAGAGTGACTACCACTGCTATTATCCCCATGATGAAGACCATAGTTAGTAGTCCCTTTGGCTCTGGGTGTTCCTCGTCTTCTTTTAACCAAAACCACAACCACAACAAAGATGGGATTATGCCTCCAATGAAAGCCAACATTAAAATTTTTGGATCACTAGTTAAGATGGCCATTTTTCAACGATTAAAAGATTATTATCTTTCCTTGGTATCATCGACCAAATTTCTTCTGTTACAAAAGGGATAAAAGGATGTAGTGCCTTGAGCAAGGTTGTGAGCTGGGTAAGAAGTAGCGCTTTGGTCGAATCAGTGTTTTTCTTTTTTGAGCGTTCTATTATTATATCAGCGAAAGTGTGCCAGAAATAATGATAAAGTTTTTCGGCGACTATGTAGAATTTAAACTCATCCATTTCTTTCGTAATTTCGGTGACTAGGGTTTTTAACTCCGCATCGGATTGCTTGTCTTCTTCATCATACTCAATATCATTTGGATTTTCTGGAATAACAAAATCTTTTGTATTGTCTAAGACGAAGCGGGTTGCATTCCAAATTTTATTTGCAAAGTTTTTATAACCTCTGATTTTATCAGGGGAAAGTGCTAACGAAGTTCCAGGAGTATTACCGACTATCATTCCCATACGAAAAGCATCTGTGCCAAACTGCTCAGTGTAAGTTAGTGGGTCAATTACATTACCCTTACTTTTACTCATTTTTTGACTTTTTGCATCGAGAACCATTCCATGCATGTATACAGTTTCAAACGGGATTTCCCCAGTCACATATAAGCCCATCATAATCATCCGAGCAACCCAAAAGAAAACCAAATCTCCAGCTGTTTCCATCACACTAGTAGGATAAAATGTTTTAAAATCTGAGTCTTCGGGGTATTCAAGCACTACGTAAGGCCACTGACTAGAAGAAAACCACGTATCGAAAGTGTCTGAGTCTTGAGTTACAACGCCCCCACATTTATCGCATTTAGAAATTTTATTTTCTAGGTCTACCATTCCGTGTCCGCATTTAGTACAAATTTTCGCAGGGATAGGAATACCCCAGACAATTTGTCTAGAAATATTCCAATCCATAATATTCTCCAGCCAATACGTGGTAACTTTTTTATAATGTTCTGGAATGTATTTTATTTCTTCACTATTTATTTTCTCTAACGCTTTTTCTGCTAAGGGTTTCATCTTAACGAACCATTGATTTTTTATTTGAGGTTCAATAATCGTTCCACATTTATAACACGTGCGCACAACGTGTTTGTAATTTTCGTCTATTTTTTTTACCAGACCTTTCGCCTGCAATTTTTCTATAATAAGGGGGCGAGCTTTTTTGATATGCATACCTGCAAATTCTCCCGCGATAGGTAAAAGCTTTCCGTGTTCATCTATGACTTGTTCTTTGTCCAAATTATGTCTTTCTGCTATCCCAAAATCGGCAACGTCATGCCATGGAGTTATAGTCATGACACCGGTTCCGAATTCCATATCTACGGCCTCATCTTTTATTATTGTGGCCTCTAGTGGCCCATTTATCCATTCCAGATTTATTTTTTGGCCGTTTTTATACTCCGCATACCTTTTGTCATCCGGATGCATAGTCACGTATTTATCTCCAAACTTTGTTTCGGGACGTGAGGTAGATATAATAAATGGTCCGTATTTTAAATAATAATATGGCTCAACTCGTTCCTCGTCTTTTATTTCTAAATCAGAAAAAGAAGTTTGATGTTTGGAACACCAGCTCACTATTCTATTACCTCGATATACTAAATCGTCATCATACATTCTTTTAAATGTTTGGTAAACAGTTTTAACCACACTGTCATCTAGAGTAAATTTCTCTCGAGACCAATCGCAAGATGCTCCGAGCTGTTTTATTTGCGACTTAATATTTTTAGAATTAGTTAAGGTAAAGTCAAGAATTTCTTTATATAAAACATCTCTATCCATTCCGAATCTAGTGCGGCCTTCTTTTTCTAATTTTTTTTCATAGACTACTTGTGTCTCAAAGCCGGCATGGTCGAGTCCAGGAAGCCAAAGAGTTCTATAACCTTGCATTCTCTTATAGCGTACCATAATGTCCTCAATGGTCATGACCAAGCCGTGTCCCGCATGCAGGGAGCCGTTGGCATTAGCTGGGGGCATAATTATAGTAAAGGCCTCTTCTCTGTTTCCTGGTAAATTATCCGGGCTAAAAAAACCAGACTCTTCCCAGAGTTTGTATATTCTTTCTTCTGTGTTTTTAGGGTCGTAGGGTTTCTTTAGCTTCTCATCCATCCCATTAGAAATCGCGCTCGTCTTTTTTGACGAGTCCGTGGGACCGCTGGCGCGGCTATTTTTAACGGGATCCATGCCCTAATAATATCATCCTGTAGTAGATTTTGCCAATATTTATAAGGCGCTAAAGCGCGTTGGCAAAATTCACTACGGGATCAATTAAAGCCTTAAATTGCCAGTTGCTTTTATCCTCTTAGGGTTCGGGACCTTTCTTTTATTTTTAATATAATTTAAGTACCCAGCGATGCCTATCATTAGGGAATTATCAGTAGAAAGCTCCTTAGAAGGAAAATATATTTTCAGAGTTTTTCCTGCCCGTCCGAAGCCTTGGCGAAGGCGGGTCATTTCGTCTTTTAGATGTTTATTTGCAGAAACTCCGCCCCCGACTACTATTGTCTGTATTTTATATTGTTCGATGGCTTTTTGTGTTTTATAAATCAGACACTCAATAGCTGCGTTTTCAAATTCAAGCGCTATTTGAGATTTTGTTTGCGCATTTATTTTCTCTAGACCGCCTAAGTCACGGATTAAATATAAAACCGCAGTCTTTAATCCAGAAAACGAGAAATCAAAATTTTTAGAGTGAAGCATGGGACGAGGAAGAACAAAAGGAAAACGAATTTTTCCAGGGTCGCTGTCTCCGCGTGTTCGCGGAGCGCTGCCTCTCGGCCCGTCGGCCTGCGAGACACCCTGTAAAGATTGTTTTCCTTTAACTTGAACTCTTTCCATTTCTGCTAATTTTGAGATTTGTGGACCACCGGGATAGGGAAGTCCGAGCATGCGAGCGACTTTATCAAAGGCTTCACCCACAGCATCATCTAAGGTTTGTCCAATTATTTTATAATCCATCCACTTTTTCATCAGCACTATTTCTGTGTGTCCGCCAGATACTAAAAGCGCAAGTATGGGGGTTTTTATTTTTGGAATTTTAAAACTGCCTTTATTTTTACCGAATACTGAAAGTAGATGTCCTTCCATGTGGTTTACGGGTACAAGGGGTACGTGCCACTTTTTGGCAAGTTCTTTAGCTAGGACTATACCTGTCCAAAGTGCTGGTTCCAACCCTGGGCCGTAAGTCACAGCTATAGCGTCCACTGGTTTAACTTTCTTGTTTAATTTCGCGTCTTTGAGAGTTTTTTCAAGAACTAAAGGTAAATTTTTCAGATGCTCTCTTTTTGCAAGAGCAGGGTAGACTCCTCCGTATGGAATATGAACGTCAATCTGCGAAGAGACGTTATCAGCCAACACCTTAAAAGAAGCATTTGTGATGCCTCCCTTGGCTTCCATTATACTTATCCCTGTTTCATCACAGGATGTTTCAATGCTTAAAATTCTCATGTGCGCGATACAGGATTCGAACCTGTGGCCTACCCCACGTCAAGGGGTCGCTCTACCAACTGAGCTAACCGCGCAAACTAAGCTGTCATTTTTATATAACCCTCTTTAATTATATTAGCAATATAATCTTTTCTTTTCAATTTTTTCAATTTATATTCAATTTTTCTTGCGTCCACTAATTCTTTGTACTCTTGAGAGAAAACTAACTCAAAAGCACGCATTCTTTTTGTGGTTATTGTGTTACCTTGCAGGTGCTGTTTTATTCTCCTTTCGAGGTTGACTGTGCTTCCAATGTAAAACGACCCTTTTTCATTTTTTAAAATATATACGAAAGGCATTTTTTATAGCAAGCCGACGTTTTAGTCGGCTCTCCGACCTAATGCGTCGGAGTCTTTTCTTTGATACGTTCAAGGGCGAGAATAAATGCCCCCATACGAAGGTGTGTTTTATTTTCTTTTGCTCGTTCAAATATTTGTTTCGCAGCGTCCTCCATCATTGGTTTTAGTTTCTCGAAAACCTCTTTTTCGCTCCAGTGCTCGCCTTTAAGGTTTTGGTCCCATTCGAAATATGATACTGTGACTCCACCCGAATTTGCTAAAACATCGGGAATCACAGAAATATTCTTTTTAAACAATATTTCATCTGCCTCTGGTGTTATTGGCCCATTAGCAAGTTCCATGACTACTTTCGCCTGAATTTTATCTGCATTAGCATCTGTTATAACGTTTTCAAAAGCAGCAGGGATGAGTACGTCGCAAGGGAGTTCGAGTAATTCCTCGTTGGTTATATTTTTTGCACCAGGGAAATCTTTCAATGTACCGGTGGATTTTTTATACGTTTCTACTTTCTCTAGATCCAGGCCAGCATCATTTACTATGGCGCTCTTTGAGTCTGACACGGCTATGACTGTGTGGCTGTGTTCGGCGAATATCTGGGCAGCATTGGCGCCCACATTACCAAATCCCTGAATTGCGACTTTACATTTTTCTGATAGACCCAATTTTATACGGAGAGCATCAAAAACATAAAATCCTCCGAGCCCTGTAGCTGGTCCGCGTCCTTCTGAGCCACCGTGCTCTATGGGCTTGCCTGTGAAAGTTGCCCTTGTCTTGTCTCCAGTTATTTTTTCAAATTCATCTGCCATCCAAGCCATGATCTCAGGAGTAGTGTTTACATCTGGAGCGGGGACGTCTTTTCTGGGTCCGAGGTTGTTTGCGAGTTTCTGCACCCATCCGCGAGAGAGTGCCTCTAATTCTTTCTTAGATAATTTTTTCGGGGCAACTGTTATGCCACCCTTACCTCCACCCATGGGGATATTTGCCACCGCGCACTTGATAGTCATCCAGAAGGCGAGTGCCTTCACTTCATTTATTTCAGTATCTTGATGGTACCTGATTCCGCCTTTGTAGGGTCCGAGGGCATTGTTGTACTCAACTCGGTAGCCTTCAAAAATCTTTAAACTTCCATCATCCATTTTTACTGGGATTGAAATGCGGATGTCTCTATCGGGGTGTCTTAATTTCTCTACGAAATCATCTCCAAAATTTTTTATCCGAGAGACTTTATCCAACTGCGACATCGCATTTTGATAAGGGTTGTTCATAGACTATGATTTTATCATTAACTTTTCTAATATTTCAAGCTCTTCTTTAGAATTTACCCCAAGTGTCTCCAGGGCGTCAAACTGTATAGATTCGATTTTTTCATTATTTTCTCCCGCAATTTGCCATAAATCCGTAAGTTGGTATTCTTTTTGGGAATTTTGGGTTTTATTCAATTTTTTTAAATTATCCCAAAGCCATTTTGACTTGAAGGCATAGCAAGACACATTAACTTCTTTGATATTCAATTCTTCTGCCGTGCAATCCTTTATCTCTTTATCGATTATTCTCCCTTCTTTTCTGATGATTCGGCCGTAAGTTAAAAATGCTTTTTTCCAATCTAAAAAGTCAGGCAAGACTGTGGTGGAAATAGTAATAGTTGCATCAGAGGATAGGTGACGAGCGAATAACTTTTTTATAGTTTCTGGTTTTAGAAATGGTTGGTCTCCCGAGATTACGATTATATTTTCTGCATTTTTGGTAGCTTTCTTTGCAGCCAGGACTGCATGTCCTGTGCCTAGCTGTTCTCCCTGGATTGCATACTCATAATCGCTCCCTAATTCTTTCATCACTAAATCTTTCTCATAGCCAACTACAATTATAGGCTTTTTATCTAAATCCGTTTTTTTGACGGATTCAAGTAAATGTTTGACCATGTGTTTGCCGTTTAAGAGTGCAAGGGCTTTAGGCAGCTCGCTTTTCATTCGGGTGCCTTTACCTGCAGCTAAGACTACTATTCTTACTTTATCTTCCATGTTTGCCATTATACCTTAAGATTCTCGTTTCTCAATTTCTTTTAATACTTTCGGAATTTTTTTAAAATCAGCCATTAAAACCTCACGCATAGAGCCGTCATAGAGGGCCGCTGCCGGGTGATAAAGAGGGAAGAAGTATCTCGTGCTCATGCCTTTAAAAGTTTTAATAAGGAGCTTGCCGTGAGCGTTTCCTATCTGGAGTTCAGGGAAGAAATTATTCATTGCATGCCGTCCTAAGAAGATTATTAATTTCGGAGAAATAATTTTAAGCTCGCCCAAGAGCCATTCTCGGCAGGACGCTTTTTCTTCTGGCAGGGGGTCGCGGTTGTTCGGCGGGCGATACTTTACTATATTTGTAATATAGATATCTTCTCGTTTTAGATTTATCTGCGCCAACATTTCGTTTAAGAATTTGCCGGCAGCTCCGACAAAGGGTTCACCGAGCTCATCTTCTTTCTTTCCTGGAGCTTCACCGATAAACACTAATTCCGCAGAAGCTGATCCGACACCAAGCACGGCCTGTGTCGCCGTCTTTTTTAGCTCACATATGCATTCCTCCTTCCATTTAGTATGGAGATTTTTCAGCTTCTCATTTTTATCCATCCCGTTAGAGATTACCATATTTTTTTACAATTATTTCCTCAAGGTTAGAAACATGTATCTTATTATCTCTAACGGGATCCATTTATACTTTGTTCACCTTTCCTTAAATACGAAAGTGAGAGAATAAAAATTAAGAGATAGAAGACAAGCCCATATGCGCAGGTAGGTAAGCCGAGGGAGTATCCTGTTTCAGTATTTGATAAAAGTTTCTGAATTTCAGGAATTGTGAAATATCCTGCGAAGAGTATTCCGAGGGCTGAGATAGTAGTTAAAATTTGCGCAGTTCCTTTTTCAGAAATTTTCTTCATAAGTCCGAGTAGGGCCGAGACGAAAATAATAAGAAACATTCCAAAGCCAAAATAGCAAGCAGGGTAGCCGAGGAAATAAGGGCAAGGCTCATTAAGGGCACAAGTGGAGGTGAAAAACTTCACACTGCTTAGATATCCAGAGAACAATACCCCTGCGAGACCTAACCAGAACATCATTTTTACATATTTATATGATTTCATAAATTTTTAAATAAATAATAATGAGTTTATTATACTCCCAAAACAGCATTTGCCATATAGCGTTTTTTATGTTAAAAAGATGACCTAAGGAGGCATGCGAAATGCATACCAAGTTGTTGGACGCACTCATCAAAGAAGGGAAAAAGGTAACCGTGATCAAAGAGGAGGGGTCTACGATCACCGGGAACCTTACCAGAAGTTTGGAGAGGGGTACGTACTTCGTCGCTGCGGGGAAGAGGGGCGACTTCGTGCGTTTTTGGCACGAGGACATGGAGTCCGACGAGCACGGTGTGCTCGTCTCGGTTCGGCTCCAGCGGGACATGGGATCGGCACCCGTTCGACAGCCGTCATCCACCGTGTCCGTCTCGGCGTCTGCCACCGCGCCTTCGCCGGAGGAGCGGAAAGTCCCTTCACCGGTTGCAACGGTTCGCCCTCACGGGGACATGCCCCAGCTCGGTGAACATGTCGGAGAGTGAGTAAACCTCTCCAGCGACACCCCCGCCGCTAGTGCCTAGGGCGGGGGAAGGCGAACATTAGTTCTTTTTAAAATTTGTTTTACATCGGCGTGTTTATACCGCCACCAGCTTCAAAGCGGCCTCGTAGTTTCTACGGGGTTTTTATTTGCTTATTTGAGTTATCCACAGCCCTACTTGTGTAATATATTTTATACGTATAGAATATATTACATTAGTAGTTAATATAAAAAATATATGATAGGAAAACACGAATGGTTTAGGAGAAGGAAATATACAGGTTGGGGCTTTACCCCAGTTACCTGGCAGGGGTGGATATATGTCGCGATCTCAATATTACCACTTGTTTTGCTTACGAGTTTCCCACCCATAAGCCAAACACGTATCGTGCTTATTGTGATTTGGGCATTAATAGTGAGTTGTGACTTTATTGATATTATGATTCATTTGCCGAAAGATGAGAGAGATAGAATTCACGAGGCTATTGCCGAGAGAAATGCCCTATGGGTTATCTTGGCTGTTCTTATAGTCGGGGCTGCTTATCAGACTGCAACAGGAGTGATGACTCAAGATATTTCGAAAATAGATCCTGTAATTTTGATTGCTGTAGTTGTGGGGCTCGTAGTAAAAGCTGTATCAAATTTTTATCTTGATAAAAAAAATTAATATTATGGAAACACGGATTTCTTACTTTAGGAATAAACTCTCTATTACCCAGGAGCAACTGGCGCAAGCTGTCGGAGTGACTAGGCAGACTATTATTTCGCTTGAACAAAATCGTTATAATCCGTCCCTTCTTTTGGCTTATAAAATAACCAAAGCTTTACAGCAAAAAAATATTGAAGAGGTTTTTATTTTGCAAAATAGTATTTAAATTGCTATTATAGCTTTGTTTAGGCCCTATCGTCTAACGGTTAGGACAGCGGGTTTTCAATCCGTCAATCAGGGTTCGATTCCCTGTAGGGTCACCAGTTTCAGTCGCGAGGAGGCGTGGCTGAGTGGTTGAAGGCACCGGTTTCGAAAACCGGCATCGGGGCAACTCGATCGTGAGTTCAAATCTCACCGCCTCCGCAGGTTTTTCTATTCTAAAATAAGTTTCTTGAATTCTTCAACCATGGGCACTTGCTCGGGTTCTAGGCCATATCCTAGTGCCGTATAGTATGAGGTAAAATCCGCCAAGAGCAGGGAAGAGAAAATTTTATACCACTTATCTTTTCCTTCCATTTCTATTATTTCAATTTTTAGATTACGATCTTTGTATAATTTCTCTAATGTCGCCATTCTTTTTAAAATTCTTGGATTGTCTTCTCCGTCTTTAAGAATCAAGAAATAAAACTTGCTACTTAATTCTTTCGTAGCATCTGCGACGTCAAAGCCCGTCATTTCGTTATGGTTTAACTCTGGGAAAACATTATAAAAAGCAGGTATTTTACCAGTTTCATTTAGTTTAATCTTCCAAATGTTTGCTAGAAATAAATTACTACTTGAAACATAAATAACTGGAACATGATTTTTGATTTTTACTGATAACTTCTTTCCGTATTCTTCGTATTCTGTAGGGTTGAGGGTTGTGGCGAGAGTACCTAAGCTTTCTACTTCAGCCTCCTCTCCCATTAACTTTAAAATTGCTTTCATAAATAAACCTAAAGCCATACGGGGCTGTACTCCAGCATCAGGTAACTGTACATATGAGATTTTGTTTTCTATGGCTAAAGCTAACAATTTACCGCCAGTAGCCATTACAGCCATATCTAAATTTTCTTCTTTAGCTTTATGAAATGCATCAATTATTTCTTCGGTACTTCCAGAATAAGAACTTAAAATAATTAATTTACTTTTTAATATTTCTTTTGGAATTTTCGGTAGGCCGTAATCTT
The DNA here is from genome assembly GCA_041665925.1 of Minisyncoccota bacterium. GTDB lineage: Bacteria > Patescibacteriota > Minisyncoccia > Phycocordibacterales > UBA9973 > UBA9973. The sequence continues at coordinate 30,935 of JBAYHW010000004.1, read as the reverse complement.
GGTGAATAGTGATGTCTAGTTCTGGTTTACATATTCTCAATAACTTCGCAGCCAACGCAGACCCACCCATGCCGACAACGACGAAACCAGACTTTTTAATCAGTTTTTCTTGGTTAACAATTTCTGGGTTGTACTCGAACTGCTTGTTAAAATTTAAGATTGATTCATACATATAATTGCTCCAATTTTAACATAATTTACAAAAACACACCAAGCGAATTTTGTCTTGTATTGGTTTCTAACTTGCAACGTCTTTATACTGGTAGATACGTTTGTCGCACGTATCTTTTAAATAATTATTATTTTTTAATAAAACCAACATGGACGAAGAAAAATGTTCAAAGTGTGACCATGCCAAGCACGAAGGAGAGAAGTGTGCTGGATGTGATTGCGTAGCATAGTTACTGTGTGTTTAACCAAAGATAGATATCTTCGAGAGCTCTAACAGCATCGCCAGCGGCGATGTTGTTTTGATGATAGAGGACATTAGTACAATCTCCCGCAGCCCAGATTCCAGGGACTTCTGTTTTTTGATTCCAGGCGTCAATTTTTACCCTACCTATTTCATCAAGCGGGACGACATCTTTCAAAAAAGTAGTGTTCGGAATTTGGCCTATTTCTACGAAAATACCAGCTACAGCAAGGTCACTTTCTTTACCAGATACGATATCTTTATAAACTAATCCACTTACGAATTTGTCACCTTTGATTTCTAGAATTTCAGCATTAGCTATAGCCTTCATCTTCGGATTTTGCATGACTTTTTCCACGGTTACCGCATCGGCTTTAAAAGATTCGGCTCTGTTTAATAGGGTAACAGATTTACAATACGCAAGTAGCTGAGCGGCTGTTTCAAAACCCGCATTGCCACCACCGATTACAGCCACATCCATGACTGCAAAAAGCGGTCCATCACAGGACGCGCAGTAGGTGAGGCCTTTGTTTTCGAACACATCTGCATTTTTTGCAGTAATTTTTCGGCGGCCACTACCACTAGCAACTAAAATTGTTTTTGCTGAAAATTCTTCGCCTGATTCAGTCTTTACAGAAAAATCTTTTCCATTCTTATAAACAGAATTTATCTTTTGTCCTTCTTTCACTTCTAGGCTATCACCAACGTTTGCCACTACGTGCTTTTTAAAATTTTCTGCGAGTTCGTTTCCAGAGAGGGAAGTTGTGCCAATCCAGTTATAAATTTGTTCAGAGACTACAGACTGTCCGCCCCATTCAGCAGTAATGAAGAGTGTCTTTAATCGTTTACGTGCAGCATAAACAGCCGCAGCTGTGCCGGCAGGTCCACCACCTATTATTATAAGGTCATAAGTCATATGTTAGTATTATATATTATTTTTGAACTTTTCCAAACTTAGATTTTTCCGGTACGGATTTTTTGAAGCTTAAAAAAGCCTGAAGTTTTCGTGTCGTCACACTCAAAACCCCTTCAAAATCTAGTTTAAAAAAGTATTTATTTTATTTTTTGTTACGTCGGAGGAAGGCTGGGACGGCACTCCAATCATCGCCATCATCATCTATGATTATCTCTTCTTTCTTGTCCATCTTCTTGATGAATTCATTGTTGTTGATGTTGCCGTTCTGGAGGCTGTTATGGATTTCTTTTTTTACAACTGCTGGAGCTTCATCTTTTAGAAGTGTGCCAGTTTGTGCTCCACTAAAAAGACTTTTACGAGGCATATCAGCAGGGAAGGATGTGGCGATGACGGTGACCTTGATTTCTCCTTTCTTTAATTTTTCATCACGAATAGTTCCGAAGATAACCTTGGCGTCTTTGTCTATTGATTCGGTAATTATTTTTGCTGCTTCTTGGATTTCATTAATCGTCAAATCTTCACCTCCAGAAATAGCAAAGAGAACACCCTTAGCTCCATGAATTGAAACTTCAAGAAGAGGGGAATTAATAGCGGCGAGAGCTGCTTTTTCTGCGCGTTTCTCACCTGAACCAGCACCTATACCCATGAGAGCGCTTCCAGCATTGGACATGATGGCTTTAATGTCGGCAAAGTCTACGTTTATGACTCCAGGGGTGGTTATAAGGTCAGAAATACCTTCTACGGCTTGTCTTAAAACATCATCGCACTTTACAAAGGCATCCTTGAAATTCGTGTTTTTGTCAGCCAATTGGAGCAGTTTGTCGTTTGGAATTATAATTATCGCATCTACCTCTTTCGCTAATTCCTCTATTCCTTTTTCAGCAATTTTCATTCTCTGATTTCCTTCAAAGAAAAATGGTTTAGTGGTGACAGCGACAGTAAGTATGCCTTGCTCTTTCGCTGCACGAGCGACGATAGGCGCAGCACCAGTGCCTGTGCCTCCGCCCATTCCGCAGGCAAGGAAAATCATATCTGCTCCCTTGATGACGTCTTGAATTTCAGATTTTGTTTCTTCGGCGGCCTTCTTTCCAATTTCAGGATCCATGCCAGCGCCGAGTCCTTTAGTTAAGTTTTTACCAATGTGAATTTTTTTATCAGCCAAAGAATGATGCAAGTCTTGAGTGTCTGTATTCATGCAAATGAATGAGACGCCTTTGACCTTAGAGTTTATCATGTGGTTGACTGCGTTCTTTCCAGAACCTCCAATTCCGATGACCATAATGCGGGCAAAACTCTCTATTTCTTGGTTTACTTTTGGCATAATTTTGTTTATTAAAGATTTAACTTATATGAAATCATACTAGCACTAGGATGGAAAAAAGCAAATTTCCACTTTTTTCGTGGAAAAATTTATAAAATGCTAATAAATTTTTTACCCCCAATGCTTACGGCATTAACTGTTTTATGCTTGATTTTATTGTATTTTTAAGATCTTTAAAAAGGTTATTTAGGGAGCTATCAGACTGCCCTCCATTGTCCTTACCGGAAGTTAGTAGTCCAAGAACATTAAACCAAGATGGGTCGCGGAGCTTAGTCTTAGAGGTGCCGAAAATATCTGTCATCCCGATACTTGAAGGGAGTTTAAGCTCTGATTTAGATAATTCTATAAGTCCTGGCGTACTTGATCCTCCTCCGACGAAGACAACTCCAGCCGGTAAGAGTTCTGAGCGTTTCATTTTCTTTAAACTATTTTCTATTGATTCGAAAATATCACACAGACGTGCCTCAATGATTTCATCAAGTTTTTTCTTTGAAAATTCTTCGGTAGCATTTCCCAGTTTGAGAGCGTCTGCTTTATCCAGAGTAATTTTAAATCCGAGAGCGATATCGTTCGTAACTTCTGTGCCACCGATAGAATAAGTATTCATAGAAATTAATTTTCCATCTTCAAAGACAGACAACGTCGTCTTCTCTGCGCCGATGTCTACTAGAGCGACTCCTACAATTTTTTGTTTTTCAGTAAGGGCAATGTTGCTTATCGCTACAGGGGAGGCTATGACGTCTAGGGTCTCTACTCCAGCCTCAGCTATGGCTCCAAGCAGGTCTTCTAAATGAACTATAGAATACGTGATAAAAAGGGCCTTGGCCTCAATTTTCGTGCCTCGCATACCTTCCATGCGTCCCTCCACCTCCTTCCCATCCAGGCGGAAAGACACCGGGTATACATGGATAACTTTTTTGTTGCCTATGTTTAAATTATCTTCACAATCCTGGAGAGCTTTATTTATATCCAAGCTCGTAACTTCGCCATCAGCTTTAGAAACAATAGTTTCTCCGCCACTCATTTCTCCGCGCAAGGAAGTGCTCGAAATGGATATGAAGGCTTTCTTTATTTTTATTCCCGAAGATTTCTCCGCTTGTTCGACTGCAGTTTTGATAGAAGTAGCAGCGAGATCTGAATTTGTAACATAGCCATGTCGCATTCCTAAAGTCGGCGTTTCTCCCGCGCCAATTATTTTAGGATTTTTTTCTCCTTTTAGAAACTCTCCCACCACGACTCGTGTCGTTTGTGAGCCTACGTCTATTCCGATAGAAATATTTCTGATCATCCCGATACTAAAATTTTAAATTCTAATATCAATATTATATCACTTATTTTAAAATTTAGTACGGGACAAGTATTTTTCTTCTAATCGTTCCATTTTTTTTCCATGATCGTAGCCTTTTAGGTGTAGCATTCCGTGGATAACTAAAAATCCCAAGAATTGAGCAAAAGTTTTTCCAAAATCTCTTGCTTCTTTTTTTATCACAGCTTTACATAAGACCAGTTCTCCTTCATTTTTACGTAATGCAAAAGACAAAACATTTGTAGCCCTGTCTTTTTTCCTATATTTCTTATTTAATTCTCTAGATTTTTTCTCACTTACGAAGGCGATAGATAGGGAATAGTCTTTCCCTAAAATGTCATTTTTGATTTTAGAAAACTTACGGTCCATTTATTACTTGGTCACCATTTTTCCTAGTTTCTTGAGTTTCTCTATCTCTTTCCTGCGCCCCATTCTCTTCAAAGCACTCTTTTTTAATTTAAGCTTAGACTCCTTACGAACATTATAGCGGGCACCCTTAACCTTGCGGATAATGCCGGACTCTTGGATTCTGCGTGAAAAACGACGCAAAATACTTGAATTATTTTCATTTGGGTTTTTCTTCACTTCGATTACTGTTTTAGCCATATGAACCTAAGGTTATCATAAAAAAGATTTTTAGCAAGGAGTCATTGACTTTTTATTAAAAAAGTTTAATATAAGCTATCTATGAATCCCGTTAGCGGGATTTAATCGTTTTTAATTACAATATTAAATAAATAGGATGAACCAAGCTGGAGATTATATAACAATAGAAAAAAGACGAGCTCTAGAAGCCGAGCTTGTTGACTTAAAAGGCCCAAAAAGAAAAGAAATTTTGGCCAATTTAGAGTATGCCAAGTCCCTGGGAGACTTATCAGAGAACGCCGAATATCATCAAACCCGTGAAGAGCAGGGTAAGCTAGAAGCACGCATTCTGAAAATTGAAAAGATACTGCAAGATGCACAGACTGTTAAAGGCGGCGGTGGAGATATAATTGAAATAGGCTCCAAGGTAGTTGTGCAAAAGGAAGGCACTCAAGAAGAAAAAAAATATGTTATAGTAGGAAGTGAAGAGGCAGATATGACACTTGGAAAAATTTCTAACCATTCTCCAGTAGGAGTTGCGTTGTTTGGAAAAAAGAAAGGAGACAGTGTTTCCTTCAAAACTCCAAACGGGGTAGTCAATTATAAAATCATCAGCGTATCTTAAAATCTCTTCGAATTAAATATGTCTTCAATTGATGAAATCCGGGGACTAAGAATTAAAAAATTAAACCTTCTAAAAGAAAAGGGTATTGATCCTTATCCGGCCGAGTCTAAAAGAGAGCTATCTTTAAAAGAAGCCATAGAGAATTTCGATAGTTTAGAAAAAAACAAAGATAGTAAATGGGTCTCGGGTAGAATAATGTCTATTCGCGGACAGGGAGCTATTATTTTTATAACGATTTTTGACGGGACGGCGACATTTCAAGGACTTCTAAAGAAAGATGTGATTGGCGAAGATAAATTAAATTTTTGGGGTGAGGTTGTAGACATTGGAGATTTCGTAGAACTTTTCGGTACATTTTTCACGACAGCTCGTGGGGAGAAAACTCTAGAGGCCAAGGACTGGCGAATGCTCTCAAAGAGCTTACGTCCACTCCCAGAGAAGTGGCACGGACTTGTGGATGTAGAAGAGCGCTACCGCAAGCGATATTTGGATATTTTAATGAATCCGGAACTGCGAGATTTGGTAATTAAGAAATCCAAATTTTGGGATGTCACTCGGGACTTCATGAAGGAAAAAGGTTTCCTTGAAGTGGAGACTCCGACTTTAGAGACGACGACAGGTGGTGCCGAAGCCACACCATTTAAGACCCATCATAATGATTATGATCTAGATGTATTTATGCGCATATCTATAGGTGAGCTCTGGCAGAAGAGGCTCATGGCCGCGGGATTTCCTAAAACTTTTGAAATTGGAAGGGCATACAGAAACGAAGGCACGAGTCCGGAACATGCCCAAGAATTTACCAATATGGAATTTTATTGGGGTTATGCCAATTATGAAAACGGTATGGAGTTAGTGCGTGAAATGTATATAAAAATTGCTAAAGAAGTTTTCGGCACGACAAAATTTACTTACCACGAACACACTTTTGACCTAGCGGATGAATGGGAGAAAATTGACTACGTTTCTAAAATAAAAGAACTCACTGGTATAGATGTTTTAAATGCGAGTGAAAAAGATATGAAGAAGAAGTTGGACGAACTCGGAGTGAAATACGATGGCGACAACAAAGAACGCCTCACCGATACTCTCTGGAAATATTGCCGCAAACAAATTTCTGGACCAGCATTTTTAGTGCATCATCCAGTCTTAGTAGCGCCACTTGCGAAGTTAAATCGTGCTGATGCTACGACTACCGAACGTTTCAGCCCGATAATTGCTGGGAGTGAAGTAGGGAATGGGTACTCAGAATTAAATGACCCCATAGACCAGAAAGATAGATTTGAAACTCAACAGAAACTCATAGAAAAGGGAGACACCGAAGCAATGATGCAAGATGATGAATTCGTGGAGATGCTCGAGTACGGAATGCCTCCGACGTGCGGGTTCGGTTTCGGTGAAAGACTCTTCGCTATTCTAGCTGATAAACCACTTCGCGAGACGCAACTTTTCCCACTAATGAGACCCAAACAAGAATAAAAAAATAAAATAAAAAATCCCGAGTATTATCTCGGGATTTTTTATTTTTCTAAGATATTCTCAGCAGCGAGTTCTTCGCGAATTCTTTTCATTTCTTCCGTTTCTCCTTCTAAGGTTCTGTCTCCGTCAAATAAGGCTAAAGCGTTTAAAACTTCAACATCCGTACCTTTTGGTTTTACTCCGAAGGATGCAGGAATTTCTGGAAAAAACATTGCCCATTCTTCTCTGGCTTTTTTGACTATGTTACCCAAAGGAGTATCTGGTCCTAACCCCATCCATTTTGCCAGTCTCAATCTAGTAGATTCAGATATTCCAACTAACTTTTTTAAATTTCCTTTTTCCATTGAAGGTTCTCCCATATTTAAATTATAACATCTTTTAAAAACTTCTCCACAAATAGCGATACTCCGTGGCTAGGCCGACGGGGTATTTTTGTGATTCTCCTCCTTTCGTTTTTTGTGATGGTCAACCCATGCCCCAAGGAGCATGAGGTAGGTCAAGCCGACTGCTACGCAGCCAGCCAAAATCTGCAACCAGAGCCACCAGTCAACTTCGAACATTCCTTTCTCCTTGCACTCATATAACCACAATACCTATGTTTTGTCGACCATTAAGCCCGACGTTCAAGGGAAGTCGGGCTCCGACCTAGGCCTTGCCTAGCGTCGGAGTTATCCACAGGCGGAGCTTGGTGTTATTTTGCATAGTGGTTTATAATGTTAATCAAGTGGGAAAAAGTGGGAAATCTGTGCAAAAGTTATTTTTAAGTAATTTTAATTAAAATGCTAATCGGCGAATACATACACACAATAGATGCGAAGAATAGAGTATCAATGCCGGTAAAATTCCGAAAAGAATTAGGCAAGAAAATTATTATTACTCCAGGACTCGGAAAATGTTTGTTCATTTTTACAAATACAGAATGGGCGAAAGTAAGTAAGAAACTTTCTGATTCTGAAACAGATTTATCTTTCTTAAAAGCGGATCAAAGAAGTTTCAACAGATATATGTTTGGCCGAGCAGTAGAAGTGGAGTTCGATTCTATAGGCAGAATATTAATTCCCGATTTCCTGAAAGACAGAATTGGATTAAAAGATACTGCAGCCATAATCGGAGTCAAGGATAGAGTAGAGATTTGGAATGATAAGGCTTGGGCAGAGAATCTGGTCGCCGTGGAGAGGCAAGCCGAGCAATTAGCAGAGAAGCTCGCTGAAGGTAAATGATTTTTGAAAACATAATTTTAGGGGACGGATTTATATAAAATCCAAATAACGTTCTTGGCCTATAGCCTTGAAATCCCCTAAAATTGTGTTTGCAAAAACAACAATTATGGAAAGCATACACAAGACAGTTCTTTTAAAAGAAACAATAGATGGTTTGAACTTAGGTCCAGGCTCGTTTGTACTTGATTGCACCTTCGGTGGTGGAGGGCACTCGGCGGAAATTTGTAAAAGATTTCCCAAAGTGAAAATTATTGCCCTTGATCAAGACAGAAACGTTTTTGAACGAGTCGGAGATAAGTTTAGCATCTTGAATTGTGATATTTCTTTCATCAATGCGAACTTTCGAGATATAGACGAAGTGTTGCAAAAGAATTGTACCCAAGAAGTAGATGCGATTGTATTCGATCTAGGTTTAAGTTCGGATCAGTTGGGGAGTTCTGGGCGAGGATTTTCTTTTTTGATCGATGAACCACTCTTAATGACCATGAAGGAAAATCCTCTTCCGGAAGATATTACAGCGGGGGAGATTGTAAATACTTGGGAAGAGCAAAGCATAGCCGACATTATCTATGGTTATGGCGAAGAGAAGCTAAGCCGAAGAATTGCTAAAGCTATCGTGGAACACAGAAAAAAAGCAGAAATTAAGACCACGTTCGATTTAGTAAAGATAATAGAAGGTGCAGTGGGTGGGGCATATAAGAGAGAGAGGGTGCACTGCGCCACACGAACGTTTCAAGCTTTACGGATAGCAGTCAATGATGAACTTCGAAGCTTAGAGACTGGTTTGAGGAAAGGGTTTAATGCACTTAGGGTGAATGGGAGGATGTCAGTCATTTCTTTTCATAGTTTAGAAGACAGAATAGTAAAAAGATTTTTTAAAGAATTAGAAAAAGAAGGCCAAGCAAAACTGATAAATAAAAAGCCAATAATAGCGGGATCTGAAGAATTAAAAAATAACCCCAGAGCCAGAAGTGCAAAGTTACGAATTTTAGAAAAAACAAAATAAAAATATGAGTGAAATGACATTACAACTAAAGACAAGAATCCAGAACGTAAATATTATGAACAACAATATTGCCGTTGGGAAGCTTACTTTAAATGGAATGCTAGTGATTTTCTCGGGGCTGGCACTCTTGTATGCACTCATTTTGGGGAATATGGTTTTCAACATTGTAGAAAGGAAGTCTCTAGAAAAAGAAGCTCTGGTTTTATCCAACGAAGTAAGTGAGCTAGAGCTTTCTTACTTATCTATTTCAAATAGTATTGACATGGCTATGTCGTCCGAGATGGGGTTCCAGGAAAAGGAAGCAGTCTTCGCAACACGTAGACCACTTGGAAGCATAAAACTTGCCAACAATGAAATCTAGTTTTAAGATTCGCTCCAGAATCATCCTCTTTTGTGTGGTCTTGTTTGCAGTGATACTTGTAACCAAGCTTTTTTACGTGCAAGTTGTAAATGGACGAATATATGGAGAGACAGCAGACAGACAGTATGCTACTCCGACTTCAAACATATACGAACGAGGCACAATATATTTTGAACGCAAAGACGGGCAACTCGTTTCTGCTGCTACGCAGACTTCTGGACTGAAGATAGCTCTGAATACCGCTAAGTTGGGGGATCCAGAGAATACTTACGAAAAATTATCAAAAATTATTTCCATTGATCACGATAATTTCATAGCTCGGGCGAGTAAGGTTAATGATCCTTACGAAGAAATAGCTAATCGTATTTCTAAAACAGAAGCTGATGCCATCTCTGCATTAAAACTTCCCGGCGTAAATATTTTTAAAGAAAAATGGCGTTTTTACCCCGGGGAAAATATGGCTTCTCACGCTTTAGGATTTGTAGGGTACAAAGGGGATGAACTCGGAGGAAGATACGGTCTCGAGCGTCAGTATGATTCTACTTTAGCCCGCAACACTGATAATCCATATGTGAACTTCTTCGCGGAAGTTTTCTCTAACATTAATAAAAGTTTGTTTGAGGATGCGGAGCCCGAGGGAGACTTGGTTACCACCATTGAGCCTCAGGTGCAAAATTTTTTAGAAAAAAAGCTAACCGAAGTAAAAAATAAATATAATGTGGACGCTATCGGAGGGATAATTATGAACCCCATGGATGGATCGATTTATGCACTAGGGGCAAAGCCGGATTTTGATCCGAATACTTTTTCAGACGTAAAACAAATTTCTGTTTTTACTAATCCTTTAGTAGAAAATGTTCTAGAATTTGGATCTGTGGTGAAACCTCTCGTGATGGCTGCTGCTCTAAACGAAGGAGTTCTAACGGCATCTACGCAGTATAACGATAAAGGTTCGGTAATAGTTGAAAAGAAGGAAATATTTAACTTTGACAAGAAGGCACGTGGACCTGGGACAACAATGCAAGACGTACTCAATCAATCTTTGAACACAGGGATGGTTTTCGTTGAAGGTAAACTCGGGAAAATAAATTTAAGAAATTATCTCCTCGCTTTTGGTATTAAAGATAAAACAGGAATTGATTTACCAAATGAAACAAGCGGGCTCGTCTCTAACATTCTCACTAGCCCCCGCGAAATAGAATATGCTAACGCTGCTTTCGGGCAGGGTATCGCGCTTACCCCCATAGAGCTTGTGCGGGCCCTGGCGTCTCTTGGGAATGGAGGGAATTTAGTCGTGCCGCATGTAGTGAAAGAAATAAAATATAACAACGGCACATCCAAGAAAATGACATATCCCACTATCCCAACGAAAATTTCTAAAGTCACTGCACAGGAAATAAGCAGAATGCTAGTGACGGTCATGGATAAAGGATTAAAGGTAGGCTTGGAACATTTTAGTGTCGCCGTAAAAACAGGAACAGCGCAAGTTGCAGACAATACTTCTGGAGGTTATTATGAAGACAAGCATACGCATTCTTTTGTCGGATATTTCCCAGCGTATGACCCAAAATTTATAATTTTTCTGTACGCAATTAACCCGAAAGAAGTTCAGTATGCAGCGACTACGTGGACTGTGCCGTTTTTAGATATTACCAAGTTTTTATTAAATTACTACGACGTTCCCCCAGATCGATAGACAAATGAAACAAATTTTTAAAAAAATTATAACGTATATTTTAAGGATAGAAGCTCGGCTGGTACTTTGGAAATATAAGCCCAAGGTTATAGCCATCACTGGCTCTGTAGGCAAGACTTCCACGAAAGATGCAGTCTATGCCGTACTGTCAAAAATTTCTTATGTTCGTAAAAGTGATAAAAGTTTCAACAGTGAAATAGGTTTACCACTTACTGTTCTCGGAGTACCGAACGGCTGGAGCAACCCTATCTCTTGGTTAGAGAATACGCTTGAAGGCTTGTGGCTTATCATTTGGCCACACAAATATCCTAAATGGTTGATACTCGAAGTTGGAGTAGGCAAACCTGGAGATATGGAAAAGACTGCTTCCTGGATTAAAACAGATGCTGTGATAATGACAGCTATCGGGGAGACTCCAGCCCATATTGAATTTTTTGATTCGCGTAAACACCTCATTGAGGAAAAATCTCAACTCATAAAAACTCTGAAAAAAGACGGTCTTTTGGTTTTAAACGCTGATGACGAAGCTGTACTTCAAATGAAAGAAAAAAGTAAAAATATCACCGTGACTTATGGTTTTCACGAAGGGGCCGACGTCGTGGGTTCGGGAGATAGTATTTCTTACAACAATCAGGGGGAACCCGAAGGCGTAATTTTCAGGGTAGACAACGAAGGGAAGAGTTTCCCAGTAGTTATTGAAGGAGTTTTTGGTCGCAATCATATATATGCATCTCTTGCTGCGCTTGCCTTATCTGTAGGGTTAAAATTCAACACCCTAGGAGCCACAGAAGCACTAAAAAATTACGACGTTCCTCCGGGGCGGATGCGACTCTTAAAGGGGATTAATCAGACTCTAATTATTGACGATACCTACAATTCTTCTCCATTTGCTTGTGAGACGGCACTGAAGACATTAAAAGAAATAAAAAGTACTGGAAGGAAAATTGCAATCTTAGGGGACATGCTTGAGCTTGGGAAGCACACTATTGAAGCTCATAAGAACATTGGTAAAATTGCTCAAGAAAATACTGATGTGCTTATGGTCGTCGGCCTACGGGCGAAGAACATAAAAGCAGGGGCTCTAGAAGCTTATCCGAGAAAAGTTGGTGCCGGGGTGAAAGAAGACAAAGTCTTGGAGTTTTTAGATTCCAGAGAAGCCGGGAATTTTATAAAAACTTTTGTAAAAAAAGGAGATGTAGTTTTGGTGAAAGGTTCACAAGGGATGCGCATGGAGCGGATAGTAGAAGCTATACTTCTAGATCAAGAAAATAAATCCAAGCTCTTGGTAAGACAAGATAAAGAATGGCTTGAGAAGAAATAATTTTAACTAAGTATAAAAGTTAATAGACAAAAAGTGCAAACTCCTGCAGAAAAAATATGCCACATACTATGGTTGAAGCCATAGTCGTTTTCGAGTCTTTGGAAATAAAAAGATATGGCAATTATGGCGCAGATAACCGCGAAGGCACTATAAGGTAGTGTCCAATGACCCATAAAAAGTAAAATCACATTAAAAAACATCAAGAAAACAGAAAATAGAACATCTAGATAATATAAGTCCTCAAATTCTTCCGAGAAGTGAAACTTAAAAGAAATAACAAACACTAAAAATAACACAAATGCATACCAATACAGATTGTATCTTAACGATACAATTAAGGGTATAAAGAAAAATAAATTACTCAACTCTAAAGCTTTACTATTTTTAATTTTTTCCATAAAAATATATTTAAATAAAGTTACTTAAATAATTATATATTTGCGCCGAATAACTTAGCCACAAATTTATCGCCATAGAGACCTCCATTTTATTTGTTAAGAGCGGTATGCCCACGAGAAGAATTAGCACATTCCCGAGGAAAATAACTACAGCAGAAAAAATGTAACCTTCTTGCACAATATCTGGCTGTTTTATTTTTAATGTGCTAACAGTAAGGGTTATATGAAAAGCATACATCATTCCTATTAAAAAATAAAACCATAAGATATACGGATTCCAATTCCAGAAATAGTTGCCGATTACAAAAATAATCACGATAAGGACTACGTACAAAGGGAAAAAATATGGGGCAAGAGACGTCAGAAAATTCGCCTTGGTTATGAGTACGTGCCCACCATCACTATTTACTTTAATTTTTTTTAATTTACCACCAAAGCCCCAAGACCACAGAGCGTGAGTGAGCTCATGCCCTAAGACGTACAGCCATTTCGGTTCTGGTAAGAAGAAATAAATAAGTAGCCACGTCGCCACTCCAGCGAGCATTGAGGACCAGATCATATGAGCAGAGCCGGTACTTAGAAGAATGTAGTAGAGAGCAATAACAGAACCTATGCAGAAGGGAATTAGGAAAATCCCTAGGATAATTCGCAGAAGTTTTAAAATTATCTTCACTTGAAAATTATAGCACACCATTATTTATTTCTGTGTGATAATGTTAATATATATATAATGTATTTTTATGTCCAAAACGAAAATTACAATTTTACTTACAGTTTTTATTGATGTTATCGGGCTCGGGGTAGTTATCCCTATTCTTCCTTTTTATGTTTCTGGTTTCAGTAAGTCAGCCCTATTGATTACATCTCTTTTCGCTGTGTATGCCTTATGTTCTTTTTTTAGTGCACCTGTGCTAGGAGCGCTTTCGGATCGCATTGGACGTCGGCCAGTGCTTATCATGAGTATTTTTAGCACCGCCATAGGATGGTTTGTATTCGCAGGCGCGCCAAATATATTATTTCTTTTTATTGGGCGAATAATAGATGGAGTTATGGCAGGGAATTTTCCTATTGCTCAGAGTTACCTGTCGGACTTAGCGAAAGATGATAAGGAAAGAACAGTAAACTTGGGTGTTATTGGAGCTGTGTTTGGAATAGGCTTTATTGTCGGACCTTCCCTTGGGGGAGTCTTGGGTCACTTCGGGCATTCTGTGCCGTTTTGGTTTGTTGGGGCGCTTGCCTTAACCAATGGTGTCTTAGCTTATTTTATTTTACCGGAAACGCATAAAAATTTAAGCACGAGAGCTATTACCATTAACCCCTTTATTCCTTTATTGCGTGCAGTAAAGAGTTACGCCCTTCGGGGGAATTATCTAGCATGGTTTTTATTCGGTTTAGCTATTGCTAGCTTTCAATCAATCTTTTCTCTATATATGCGAGACGTTTTTTACTTCAATGAATTGATTGTGGGGTTTGTGTTTGCAGCCATCGGAGTTATCATCGCTATAAATCAAGGTTTAGCCATGAAGCATATTTGGCTTAAATATTTTAAAGAGCCCACTCTAGAGCTACTTATGCTAATTGTCTTTGTTGTTGGGTTTTTATTTTTAAATACTAAAACTTTTCTTATCTTTGCTTTAGCCTTGGTGCTGACGACCTTCGGGCAATCCATTCTCAGAGTTGTGATGACGAGTCAGGTTGTTGGGCAGACTCCAGTACACGAAAGAGGTGAAGTCTTGGGGATTTTAGCTTCAATAACTTCGCTCAGTATGACCATTAGTCCTTTTCTTTCGGGAATAATGTTTGACGCCAATAAATCAATGCCTTTTCTTTTTAGTGCACTTTGTTTACTCTTGGCTTTTTGGGTTTTGTATCGTAAGAGAAAAAATTTAACTCAGCTTGAGCTTCCAGAGGACGTGCCTATGGACTCCATGATATAAAATTTATGACTTCAAAATTTTTAACAAATACGTCAGAAACGGTCATAAGGTGTTACGACATTTTAGACGCGGCGATAGCAGGTGGGGTAAAGGACTTCACTGATGGTAAATATTTTGGCGATAAGTCTTTATCGCACGAGATAGCTCAGAGAAATCAAGCAGAATATTTATTAGATCAAGTCCACTGCAAAGTCGGGAGTCGTATTTTAGACGTAGGTTGTGGAAACGGCAGGATCTTGGGAGCTATTAAAGAACGCGGGGCAGACGCCGTGGGGGTAACAATTTCTAAAGAGCAGGTGAGTAGGTGTACACAAGATGGGCTTGTTGCTTATCTAATGAATTATAAAAATATTCCACATGATTGGGATAATAGTTTTGATGGCATCATTGCCAATGGTTCCATTGAGCATTTCGTCCAAGTGCAGGATGTGATAGACGGTAAGCAAGACACGATTTACAAGGAAATGTTTGAAATTTTTTATAGATTATTAAAACCTGGGGGACATGTGGTCACTACTGTATCGCATTTTAATAGTTTTATCGATCCGAAAGAAATTATAAAGGGTTCTAAAAATTTTCTTTATGGTTCTAGTAATTATCATTTCGCGAGATTTCTTTTAGAAGACTTCGGGGGCTGGTATCCATACGGGGACCAGTTGGAGAAAAATGCAGGGAACTATTTCAAGCTTGTCAGTAGAGAAGACGGCACAGAAGATTATCATTTCACATATGAATATTGGTTGGTAGAAATGAAAAGGAAAATTTTAACGAGTCCCAAAGTGTGGTTAGCCTTATTCAAAAAACTAATAAAATACCCAAAAGCGACAACAAGCATGCTAAGAGATTTATTATTTTCTCAATCTGCAATGTGGCAATTCCGAAAAAACCAAAACGGCAAGACTCCAGTTTTGCTATACCGAGACACTTGGCAGAAGATTTAGATTTGTTTTGTGACTCTACGCGGAAACGCGAGTACGCTTTCGGTCACAAGTATTTTTCTTCTGAAAAATCTCGCGACCCCGCCTCAGCCCGCCGGCTTCCGGCTTTCGATTCTCTCCGTCAGGAGATCACTAGCGACAGCAAAAAGCACTAGAATATTCTAGTGCTTTTTGGTCGTGTGACTCTACGCGGAATCGAACCGCGATTCTATCCTTGAGAAGGATATGTCCTAACCGTTAGACGATAGAGCCGAAAATACCTTCAGAAAAGAATATAACATTTTATTTTACTCTATGCTATATTATTTTTGAAAAGGAGGTTCACATGACACTGAGGACAACACTTTTGCTGGCTGCCATCGCCTGGAAGCTTGCGGGAGTCCTGCTCGTCATGCGGTTTCGCAGGAGAGTGATTCTCGCATGGCGCCGGTGGCGCTTGGCGGCGTTCGCCGTCCGAATCCTCGAGTGCCAGACAGTGGCTCATTTCTATGAACTCAATGCGGAGTTCAAAGAGCGTCACGATTACTGGAGCGAGGAGGCCGAGCGACTAGAAAAGGCGCAGTATAATTATACGTGCCGAATCCTCGGCAAACCGGTACGGCATGATGCCGATCAAAAACAGTAGCACCTGGAGGCCGCTACTGTTTTTTCATTTAACTCATCAACGTCGCCACTAAAATCACAACATAAAGCACTATGAAAGTCATAGGGATGTTTCTTTCAATTTTTGAGAAGTGAACATATTTTTTCGGATCTAAGCCTTTGCCGAGAAGACTCCACTCTGTTTCAAATAAAGCTATCGGTAGCTTTTCTTCTAGGGTGTGGATGACTTTAAATTTCGCGCGGTTGAGCTGACTGTAAGAATTAATTATTCTATACCAAGAATAACTGATGCTGATGCCGATGAAGGGGATTAACCCAAAAATTATATTTCCATGAGGTAAGACTTTCGTTTCTACGTATCCGAGGATACCTATGATGGCGGCGTTTAGCCCGAGGAAGAATTCGTTGGCTTTTTGACTGCGGTCACTCGTGGAGTTGAAGACGTGGAGGTAGATACGGTATTGTTCTAGGCAATAATCAATATATGCATCTTTTTTATTGATGTCTTCATCCTTTCTCCTGAACAATAATTTGTCTATCTCATCTTTGTCCATATTTACATTATATCAAGCTTCTATTTGACAAGCAAGGGTTCTATGTGTGCTTGACAAGTAGGTATTTATTATGCTATAATATGTGGTAGAAGGGATTGTGGCCGGATAGGTCACACCTGATTGGCTCAAAGGAGGGCCAAAAAAATGCGTAATTTGCTCATCGTCATCGCTGTTTTCGTTTTTGCCAGCGTGTCGCTGGCGAGTCCCGTCCCGACCGGAGCCGAGCTCGACAAGTACCCCGTCACCGTCGGCCCGCTCACGACGGCGCAGATGGCGGATATGGGGCTTCGTCCCATCCGCCTGACCGAGTCCACCGACTTCCTCGGGTTCAACCGGACCCGCGGAATCTTCGAGCTCGTCACGGTCGTCGCCGGGGATCTCGTCCTCGTCGATGCCGACGGCGTCATCCGCTACAAGGCGGCCTGTGGGAATCGCCTCGTGGCGTTCCCCGTACCGCCTGCTCCGAAGCCGACCGTCGTTCCGTGTCCCGCCTGCCCGCAGTGCCCGTCGCCGTGCGTCACATGTCCTCCGGCCTGCCCGCCGGCGACACAGGGTTTCTGGTCCGGGTTGGGGTTCTGGGGATGGCTCGGTATGGGCCTCCTTGGTCTCGTTCTCGGACTCCTCGCTCTCGGCCTCGCGCTCGCACTGCTCGCGGGAATGATCGACAGGCTGTTGGACAGCCACGAGGCTCGCCGAGGTCGCCGACCCGTTCCGCCCGCGCCTCCCGCCCCGCCGGCTCCGGCCGCTGGTACGAGGTACTGGGCGTTCTGCCACGGGTGCGGTCGTCATCACTATTTCGTCGCGTGACGAACTAGTGTCCACCGGAGCTCACCCGGGAGAAGGTGAGTGAAAGTATCGAGCAATTATGCTCAACAGGGACAGTAACGATTCGTCGTTACTGTCCCTTTACATTTTTATACACTTTTTTACTTGACGAATTTTATACGAGTTGTATACCTTTAAGGAACGTAACCCGCTCAATTCGAACGGGGGAATTCACAGGAGAGTCATATGTTGACGGTGATCGGGAGACTCTTTCTCGAAAACGCCATTTGGCTCTCGGCGTTTTTTGGGATGATTGTCCTCGGAGTTCTTGACCGACGCGAACCGGCACCTGATTGGTTCGCGAAGGAAAGAGAAAAGAACGAGGCACTCATCGCGGCCAAGAAAGCCGCCGAGGATGCCATCAAGCTGTCTGCCTAGAGCGAGACAGCAAAGGGCAGGAACGCCGAAGCGTCCCTGCCCTGACTTTTTTTAATCTACATCAACTTTTGGTTTTTCTATTTCCAAAAGATTTATGTCTGGCGACGTGCCAGTAATTCTTAAAACATCTTTATCAATTTTTTTATATTCTCTACCAGAAGCTTGGTAATGATTGACGACAGTGCCTATGGCATTCCCAAGCTTGTTGTGATATTCCTCGTATGATTTTAAATGTTTTGTTAAGTCACTCACTTTTTTTATTATCTCTTTCGCAGATTCTTCAATTTTAAAAGCCTTGAATCCATAAAGAACGGATTGTAAATAAGCCATGAATGTCGTCGGAGAAATCACGATAACCTTTTTCTCGTTGTAGGCGTAGTCTATGAGGTTTCTAGTATTTACTTTAATTGACCCGACTTCGTTTACTAGGAGATCATAATAAATAGCTTCTGCGGGAATATACATAAAGGCGAAGGGGAGTGTGCCTTCTTCGGGGCGGACGTATTTCGAAGTTTCATCAATGCGCTTTTTCAAATCATTTTTAAATTCTTTCTCTAGTTCTTCTCTTTGTCTGTCATCTATCGCGTGCACCACGCGGTCGTAATTGTCTAAAGAAAATTTCGCATCAATCGGGATAATTCCTTCTTTAGTAATAATCACAGCGTCTACCACTTCTTTATTTTTAAATTCATACTGCATTTTAAACTGCCCGGGTGCTAAGGTGTTTGAAAGAATAAGCTCGAGTGATGCTTCGCCCCAGTTTCCGCGCTGCTTCTGATGTTTTAAAGTTTTTTCCAAGTCTCCGAGCTTTTCGGCGATGGTTACGAATTGCCTAGTAGCTTCATTTGTTTTCGTTTGTTCTCGAGCGACTTCTACTAAATTTTTATTTACTTCACGAGTGAGCTCTGCCATCTGTTGCTGAAGCATAAGAAGCGCCGGGCTGTCTTCGGTTTTAGTTTCTTCTTTCTTTTTATTCAAAACAAAATAAACAAAAATCCCCCCGACAATTAATCCAATTATTATTCCTAAAGCATTTTCCATATTTTATATTCTATCACTTTAAGTAAAAAAAGAAGAGTCGCCGGTGAGCTGACGCTCTCCCGACGACCGTGACGATGCTTCTACTCGATGAGGTACGCGGACGAGCGGGCCGCTCGAACCTTGTGACCTTTATCGGCCGCTCTTTCCCTGATCCACTCCACCGCTTCAAGATATGTGGGGGGGAAATCAGGGATGGGGGCCGGTATGTTACTCCTCTCGGAGATGAACGTTCCCCGCAGGGAACCTTCTTCTCCAAAAATGAGCACGATGCCTTTATGAAGCATTATTTTTGTCCCTCCAGCGCTTATGCGCAATGAATTTTGTGCGAAACTACTTTTATTATAACACGAAATAGCTATTTCTCCAAATGATGCTTTAGAGTGTAAATCCAATCTTCTTCTAGCTGGCCACTTTCGAGCTTCTGGGCAAGTAGCCACTCCAGGTATCCGCGGTCGGTGGTGAGTACTTCCTCTATCTTTTTACCGTTATGCTTGCCGAAGCTGAAGGTACGAAAGATTGATGGATGCGAAGAAATTTCTATCATTTTCGCAATAGCTTCGTCTTCACTTAAACCACTTTCAGTAAGTTTATTTTTCAATCTATCAAAAAGTTTTTCTAATACTAAAACGTCACCGAGGGCATCGTGCGCTGTAGCTTCCACGTCTAGGTCTAGTAAGTAACGTAAATATTGTAAATTGTAGCGTTCAATTTTTCCTTCGGGGTCTAGCTCGCGGGCTACGCGCAGAGTACAAATGAAATTTTTCGGTATGATATCTTCCTTTTTTATGACCATCAGGTCAAAGGGGGCATTGTGAGCGACGACGACTGAATCTTTATCTTCAAAAAGTTTTTTAATAATTGGTTGATCAGTGCTTTCTTTAAAGGTGGGTTTATTTTCTACCATCTTATTCGTGATGTGATGCACCGCGGAAGCTTCCGGAGGAATTTTTATTTCTGGTTTATAAAGTTCGGAAAAAGATTCATCGCCAGTTTTATAAGCAATCTGGACTAAAAAGTCTTCTTCAGTGTTGCCTGTGGTCTCTGTATCAAAAAATATTAGTTTTGGCATCCCGGTACTAAAATTTTATATAATAATATTTATCATTGTACCACGTAATCAAAAATTTAGTACGGGACAAGTAGTGCTATTTTAACATATTTTTGCTAGTATTTAAAAATGAAGAAAAAATGGATTATTGTCGTTGCGATAATAATAATTGGCGTTAGCTTCGCGTACATCTACAGGCTGCGGAATGCCACAGATCCTTGCCCGGAAGATATGATGGAACTTACAAGTGAATGCAATGAGTGGTTAAATAATAGTAATTAATATGATTCAAGAAACTATAAAAGAAAAGATAAAAGAAGCAATGCTAGCGAAGGACAGCGTCAGTCTGGAGACTTATCGTGGGATGTCGGCAGCTTTCACTAACGAGTTAGTTTCTAAAAACAGAAAACCTACAGAGATGCTTACAGACGAAGAAGCCATCTCAGTCATTACTCGTATGAGTAAACAGAGAAAAGATTCCATTGAACAATTCAAGAAAGGCAACAGAGAAGATTTAGTTAAAGAAGAAGAAGCTCAGCTTAAAATTTTAGAAACTTATTTGCCGAAGTTGATGGAAAAGGGCGAGGTGGAAGCTATAGCCAAGGCTAAGAAAGATGAACTCGGCATCACTGATGCTACAAAAAAGGGCATGCTTATGTCTGCTTTAATGAAGGACTTAAAAGGTAAAGCCGACGGGACAACAGTAAAGGAAGTAGTGGATTCTCTATTTTAAAACGATGCACACAATAAATCTTCTAACTCGCTTAGTGGAGCATCATCAAATTTTAACTTATGCGATTATTCTCGTAGGGCTTATTTTCGAAGGGGAAGTCATAATAATTTCAGTGGGGATCTTGGCTCACTTGGGGGCACTCAATATCTGGTTCGCTTTCTTTTTTATCATTCTGGGAGCGTTAGGGAAAACTTTTATTGGTTACCATCTCGGAGGTTTTCTTTGTAAAAAATACCAGCACAATGGGTTCTTTAGATATATGCAGAAGAGAGTTTATAGTATTTTACCGAGATTTAAAGATAAACCCTTCTGGTCTATTTTTATTTCTAAATTTATCATTGGCGCGAACAACATAGTTATACTTTTCTCAGGTTATGAGAAGATAAATTATCAGAAGTTTTTAAAAGCAGAATTAAGCGCCACCTTTCTTTGGGCTCCAGTCTTGCTATCCTTAGGGTACTTTTTCAGTTATACTGCGCTTAATGTAAGCCGAGATATTTGGAAATTTCTAGCTGTTGTCCTTATCCTATTCACTATTTTTATTTTATTTGATAAGCTGGTATCTTGGCTTTATGAGTTATTCGAAGAATTTTATGATGAACGACATTAAAAAATTAAGCAAAAAGTTAATTACGCACAACGGCTCATTCCACGCGGATGATATTTTTGCGGCGGCGGCGCTCGGGATAATGCTAGACAAGCAAGGTGAGAAATATGAAATAATCCGCACAAGAGATGAAGACATTATTAAAACAGGGGATTATGTTTTTGACGTAGGGGGTGTGCACGACGAAGAAAAGAACCTCTTTGACCATCATCAGATAGGTGGAGCGGGGAAAGGTCCGAACAATGTAGAATACGCAGCTTTCGGTTTAGTTTGGAAAAAATTCGGGAAAATAATTGCTGGAAGTGAAAGGGCGGCGGAGATAATAAACACACGTCTCTGTGTGCCGATAGATGCTTGGGACAACGGTTTTGATTTAGTAGAAAATAAATATGATGTTACTCCATACTATATTCAAAATATTTTCTTTGCGATGCAGCCGACCTGGAAAGAAGAAGACGTGAACATTGATGATATGTTTTTAAAATGTGTGGATATGGCGCGGGTAGTCCTAGAAAGAGAAATAGTTCAAGTGCAGGACTTGCTAGAAGCTGAAGATGCGGTTACGGCTGTGTACAACGCTTCTAAAGATAAAAGAATTATTATATTAGATAAAAATTATCCCTTTGAATATATTCTCATCAATTTTCCTGAACCACTTTTCGCAGTTTATCCTAGGAAGACCTTCGGGACATGGGGAGTGAAAGCTATCAGAAAAGAAATGCATAGTTTTATAAATAGGAAAAATCTTCCGAAATCTTGGGCAGGCTTGCGAGATGAAGAATTGGCGAATGTTTCAGGGGTGTCGGACGCACTTTTTTGCCACAGGGGACTTTTTCTAGTAGGAGCAAAATCTAAAGAAGGGGCTATTAAATTGGCTCAAATTGCTGTAGAATCATAGATATGGCTTTTATTGATGAAATGAAGATATACGCGGAGGCAGGCCGTGGTGGGGACGGCGTCGTGCGCTGGCGACAAGAAAAGTTTGTACCTAAGGGAGGACCTTCGGGCGGAGATGCGGGGCGTGGAGGAGACTTCTATGTTTTAGCGGTGCGTGATGTGCACATACTTTCTAAATATAAAGCCAAGAAAAGCTTTTCTGCTGGACGGGGAGAAGATGGTAGTAACAAAAGTCTGCACGGTAAAAATGGTGAAGATTTTTTCTTGGAATTACCGATAGGTTCTATCATTACAAATCTAGAAACTGACGAAACATGGCAACTCACAGAAGAAGGGCAGAAATTTTTAGTTTTAAAAGGTGGATATGGAGGTTTCGGGAATGAACATTTTAAAAGTTCAGTGAACACAACTCCGAAAGAAGCTCGTCCGGGAGCCGAAGGAGAAAAAGGGAATTTTAAAATTGAGTTGGAGCTTTTCGCAGACATTGGTCTCATCGGTCTACCGAACGCTGGCAAGAGCTCACTTTTGAATGCACTTACGAACGCGCAAGCGAAAGTCGGGGATTATGCTTTCACCACCCTTGATCCGAATTTGGGCGACTTTTATGGTTACATCGTGGCTGATATTCCAGGAATAATTGAAGGAGCCTCAGAAGGCAAGGGGCTTGGGGTAAAATTTTTGCGGCACATTAAACGTACGAAAATGCTCGCTCACCTCGTATCCTTTGAGAATTTAAAATCTTCTAGCCCAGCTGGGATGGTAAAAGCTTACAAAGAAATTCGTAAAGAGTTAGAAAAATACGACAAGAAGTTAAATCTCGGCGACGAAGGCCTAGCTTCTAAAAAAGAAATTATTGTTTTGACCAAAACAGACGTCGTCGAAGATTTAAAGTTAATCACAAAGGTTACTAAAGAATTTCAAAAAATAAATAAGAATGTTTTCACTTTATCTTTATATGATGATAAAATGGTAAAGAAATTCAGCGATGAATTAACAAAGATTTTAAAAAAGAAATAACTTTTTATGGCGAAATATTATCCGACAATTGGGCTTGAGATACATGCGGAGTTGAAAACAGCGACGAAGATGTTTTGTTCATGCAAGAATAACCCCGATGAAGAGAAACCGAACATAAACATTTGTCCAGTATGCATGGCGCATCCTGGAGCACTGCCGGTGCCGAATAAAAAGGCGATAGAGAATGTAATTAAAGTAGGGCTAGCTATAAACGGGACCATTGCAGACTTTTCAGAATTTGATCGTAAGAATTATTTTTATCCGGATATTCCCAAGGGATATCAGATTTCACAATATAAATTTCCGATTGTTTCCGGAGGGCACCTTGCAGACATGGACGTGACTCGTATTCACTTAGAAGAAGACACAGCGAACAATAAACACGATAGAGGCGACTTTTCCTTAATTGATTTTAATAGAGCGGGAGTGCCTTTAATGGAGCTCGTGACCGAAGCGCATACTTTCGAAGACGTAGACGAGACAGCCAAGAAAGCTTCTCGGTTTGCGAAAGAATTGCAACTCATTCTCTGGTATCTCGGTGTTTCTGACGCGAACATGGATAAAGGTGAAATGCGCGTGGAAGCGAATATTTCTATTTCTCCAGATAGAAAAGTATTGGGCACAAAAGTGGAAGTGAAAAATTTAAATTCCTTCCGTAGTGTGGAGCGAGCGATAAAATACGAAGTAGATAGAATGACAGAATTACTCGATGCGGGTAAGGGAGGCGAAATAGTTCAAGAGACGCGAGGCTGGGATGAAAACAAGCAGGTTACCTTTTCACAACGCAAAAAAGAATCTAGCGAAGACTACAGATATTTCCCTGATCCTGATCTACCAAAAATGAAACTCCACGAAGCCTTTGATTTAGAAAAAATGGCTATAGACTTACCAGAATTGCCAGAAGAAAAACGTATTCGTTATAAAAAAGATTTCGGAATTAAAGATGAAGATATAGAAGTTTATATAAATGACACGTTGCTCGGAGCTTGGTTCGAAGACATTGCCAGAATTCTTAATAATGCTGAAAAAATAAAAATTGTTTCGAATTACATTACCACAGACTTTATCGGTATTAAAAAGACTAACCCAGAAGCAAACATGCCGAGTGCAAAAAATATGGCTGAGCTGGCATCTATGATTTCTGAATCTTTGATAAGCTCGCGTGCTGCTAAAGATATTCTAGCCACTATAGTAAACAACAATGAATCACCAATGAAGATCGCGATAGATAAAAATCTCCTTCAGAGTAGCGACGAAGGTGCTATTAAAACTATTGTTGAGAAAATTATTTCTGAAAATCCTGAAGTCGTAGCATCGTATAAAGCAGGGAAAGAAAACGCAATCATGTCTTTGGTTGGGAAAGTTATTAAAGAGAGCAAGGGGAGCGCCAATCCGCAGAAAGTTATTGAAATATTAAAAAGTTTGCTAAAATAAAAATATGAAAACATATAAAGAATATATCAAAGAAGCAGACGAAAAAGGTGTGGCGATAGGTCATTTCAATATTTCTAATCTTGAGGGACTACACGGCATTTATAATGCAGCAAAAAAATTAAATTTGCCCATCATTATCGGTCTTTCAGAAGGAGAAGAAGACTTTGTGGGTATTCATGAAGGAGTGGCACTTGTACGAGCTATTCGTGAACGAGATAATTATCCAATATTTTTAAATGCTGATCACCACTATAGTTTTGAAAGAGTAAAGGCATCAATTGATGCAGGATTTGATTCTGTGGTAATTGATTTAGTAAAACTTCCGCTGGAAGAAAATATAAAAATTACAAAACAATGTGTAGAGTATGCTCGTGAAGTTTCAAAAAAAGAAAATCGAGAAATTCTAGTGGAAGCCGAGTTAGGTTTTATCGGTACTTCTTCTGTAGTAATGGATAAACTTCCGGATGGAGTGTCAGATGCGACAATGACGACTCCTGAAGATGCAAAATATTTTGTGGATGCTACTGGAGTAGATTTACTAGCCCCATCTATAGGAAATGTACATGGAATGGTTAAATCTGGCAATCCTAGATTACATCCTGAACGGGTAAAAGCTATTCGTGAAGCGACCGGTATACCACTTGTGTTACACGGGGGCTCTGGTTCAATGAATGAAGATTTCGTTTCTTGTATAAAAGAAGGTATTGATATTGTTCATATAAATACAGAAATACGAGTGGCCTTTACAAAAGCGTTACGAAAATCTCTAGCAGACAAACCAGAAGAAAATACCCCATATAAATATTTGCCCGCATCAGTAGAGGCAGTTGAAGCAGTGGTAGAAGCTCGACTCAAATTATTTAATGGAATCCAATAATAAATTTGAAGAAAGAAATTTTAAAATTTTTCAAGGGAGATGTGGATGATAGCGCGGAAACACTTACGAAATATTCGCATGATGCGAGTATTTTCGAAGTCCGACCGAAGATTGTACTTTTTCCTAAAGATTCCGAAGATGTAAAAAGTTTAGTGAAATGGGTAGGAGAAAAGAAAGCAGAATATCCTGAACTTTCTATTACTTGCAGGTGCGCAGGTACAGATATGTCTGGTGGAGCACTGGGGGAGTCAATTATTTTAGACTTTACCCGTTATATGAATAAATTAGTGGGTGGTCCAGTGCCACTGGATAATGTTTCTTACTCTTCGAAAAAAAGTAAAAATTATCGGGGGAATTATCCGTTAGTGCCATCTTATATTACCGTAGAGCCAGGGATGTTTTATAGAGATTTTGAAAAAATAACGCAAGAAAAAGGGCTCATTCTCCCTTGCTATACCGCTTCTAAAAGTATCAATGCTTTAGGGGGAATGTTTGGGAATAATTCTGCTGGAGAGCGGACTTTGAAGTACGGGCAGATGGAAAATTTTATTTTATCTTCAAAAGTTGTTTTTGCTGATGGGAATGAATATGAAGTAAAGCCACTTACGAAAGATGAATTAGAAAAGAAAATTGCTCAAAATGATTTCGAGGGCAATGTTTATAAAAATATTTTAAATTTAATACAAGACAATGAAGACGAAATAGCTCAAGCTAAGCCGAAAGTGAGCAAGAATTCGTCGGGATATTATATTTGGAATGTTAAAAAAGATACTATTTTTGATCTGAATAAATTACTTGTGGGTTCACAGGGGACATTGGGAATAGTGACAGAGATGACTTTAAAAGTTTTGCCCGACATTAAACACTCTAAACTTGTGGCTATTTTTATGCAGGATACGGCACCGCTGGGGCGCTTGGTAGATGAAATTTTAACCCTTAATCCAGAGACACTTGAGACTTACGATGACAAAACCATGAAATTAGCCGTGAAGTTTTTCCCCGATTTTCTAAAAAATAAAGGATTTGTCGGAATGTTTAAATTTATGTGGAGTTTCTTGCCGGAATTTTTTATGTTGATTGGAAGCTACATTGGGGCCGGAGATTTCCCAAAATTAATTATTTTAGCCGAATTTGCAGGTAATGATGAGAAGGCCGTTGAAGCCAAGTGTTTAGAACTTCAAGAAAAAATAAAAGAATTTAAATTAAAAGTCCACATTACTAAATCCGAAATTGAGGCGAATAAATATTGGGACATTAGAAGAGAAAGCTTTGCTCTACTCAGAAAACACGTTAAAGGGATGCGTACCGCGCCATTCATAGATGACATTATTGTTCGTCCAGAATTTCTACCCAAGTTTCTTCCTGATTTAAATAATGTTCTAGGGCAACACAAACTGACTTATACTTTAGCTGGGCACGCAGGGGATGGGAATTTTCACATTATTCCATTGATGGATTTTAAACGTTCCGACACCGCTAAAATAATTGTGGAGCTTGGAGAGAAGGTTTATGATTTAGTATTTAAATATCACGGCTCTACGGCAGCCGAACACAATGACGGCCTTGTGAGGACTCCATACTTAGAGAAAATGTACGGTCCAAGGATAGTAAAGATTTTCTCTCAAATAAAAGAAATTTTTGATTTGAATAACATTTTTAATCCTGGCAAAAAAGTCCCGACAGAAAACCTCGGAGGCACAAAAAAGTATATAGCATCACACATTGCCATAGAGCATAAGTCTGTCCATAAAGTTTAGAGCTTATAATCCGCGAAACAGAAGTTGCCTTTTGGCTTTTTTCGTGTATAATCATTTTTATGTTTGTAATTAAAGCTAAAAAGCGAGATGACAGCATTAAGTTAGATGCTTTGAGGAAATCCGGAGAAATTCCAGCTGTTTTTTATGGAGCAGGACAGGAAACAACCTCTATTGCTATTTCTGTTGTTGAATTTAAAAAGGTTTGGCGAGATGCAGGAGAATCATCAGCCGTTAAGGTTTCTACGCCAACGGGCGATATTGATGTTCTTATTAACGAAGTTCAAGTTGATCCTGTTACAGAAGAACCAATCCACGTAGATTTCCTTGCCATTGACATGAAGAAAAAAATAAAGGTTAAAGTACCTGTGGTATTCGAAGGGATATCAAATGCAGTTAAGGGTGGGCTTGGTAACCTAGTGAAGGTTCTTCATGAAATTGAAATTGAAGCGCTTCCAGCTGACTTACCTCACAACCTTACCGCAGACATTTCTAAACTCGAAACACTGAAGGACCAAGTCTTTGTTTCTGATATTAAGGTCCCTGCTGGAGTTGTGATAATTAGTAGTCCTACTGACGTTGTTGCTTCTGTGGTTGAGCAAATTGAAGAAAAAGAAGAAGTCGCAGCTCCCGTTGATCTATCTGCAATCGAAGTTGAGAAGAAGGGCAAGAAAGAAGAGGAAGGAGATGCCGCCGCTACATCTGATACTCCTGCATCCCCGGCTAAGGAAGAAAAATAAATTTCTATGCTATAATAAAGCTATGACCAGGAAGAGAGGCATAGTTTTTTTTGTTATTATATTTGTGCTTTCATTATTTCTTGTGCCCAAAGCACATGCTGAATTTGACTGTCTAAAACTTACTTCTTCTTCTAATCAAGCTGATAAGTCATATTGCCAGAATCAATTGAATCAAATCGAAGCCGAGCTTAAGGAGCTATTAAATAAACAAAAAATTCAACAAAAGCAAACAGGTACCTTAAAAGGGGACGTAGACTACTTAAACAGTCAAATCAATGCTTTAAAGTCAAAAATTAAAGCACGAGCACTTGTAATTGCTCAGCTCAAAGTCAACATTGCAGAAAAAGTAAGTACAATAAATTCTCTTTCAAATAAAATCAAACGAGAATATTCGTCTCTGGCTCAACTTTTACGTAATACAAATGAATTTGATGAGGAAACATTGGTGCATTTGATTCTCTCTGACGATACTATATCTAATTTCTACAGCGACCTTGAATCCTATAATTCAATCAAGGAAGCAGTTAAGGCGTCAGTAGATGTTATTAATGGCGTAAAAGTACAAACTGAAGTTGCCAAGAAAGATCTAGAGAAAAAGCAAGATGCTGAAACAGACGCTAAGGCTCAGCTTGAAAGCGCTCAGAAAAGTGTTGCTAAGTCAGAGGCTGATAAAAAGACACTTCTAAATATTTCAAAAAATAAGGAAATAGAATATCAAAAACTTGCTGCAGCAAAGAAAGCGCAAGCAGACAGAATACGGGCAGCATTATTTCCACTGGCGAATACATCCACAAAAATTGAATTCGGGACCGCACTTTTATACGCAGACGATGTCAAGAATAAGCTTGGGGTTGACCCAGCATTCTTGCTTGCTATTCTGACCCAAGAAAGTAATCTTGGGGCAAATGTTGGGCAATGTTATTTAACTGATACTACTACCGGTGCAGGAAAGGGAAAAAATACTGGTACTCCTTTTGCAAACGTTATGAAACCTACTCGTGACGTAACCCCATTTCTTGAAATAACTTCCGAACTTGGACTAAATGCTTTTGAGACAGCGGTATCATGTCCCATTGCTGGTGTTGCGGGGTACGGAGGGGCCATGGGTCCTGCTCAATTCATACCTTCTACTTGGAAAATTTTCATCAATCGCCTGAAAGATGCATTAGGACATTATGCTAATCCATGGGCTCCGAAAGATGCCTTTATGGCGTCCGGCATGTACCTCTCTGACTTAGGGGCAAAAGGAGACAGTGCTAGCGCTCAGATTAAGGCTGCTTGTAAATATTATGGTTCGGGGGGAGCTACTTGTTCTTATGGTAATAGTGTGATGAAGCTAAAAGCTTCAATCCAGGCCAATATAGATTTGCTTTCTTCGTAAATTCATGATAACCTGCTTAAGTTATGAAAAAAGATATACATCCAAAATATGATTTAAAGACTAAAGCGACCTGTGCCTGCGGAGCTATTTTCGAGGTTGGGTCTACCATGGGTGAAATAAGGATGGAAATTTGCAGTAACTGCCACCCCTTCTATACTGGAAACGAAAAGATAATGGATACCGCTGGACGCGTGGAGCGATTCAATAAGCGCCGTGCTGCATCAGTAAAAGCTAAGAAATAAGTAAGTAAAAATTCTGCAAATCAAACTTTGCTGCATTAGGTCATAAGGGTAAGGCTCTTGCAAAGTTTATTTACAGAATTTTTTATTATATGAGTCTAGATTTAGAAGAACTCAAAAAGAATCACAACACGAGCTACCTAGCAGGAGAGCTAGAACGTTTAGCGCGTGAAGAGGCTGAAGTGCGCGAGATGCTAGACTCTGACGAAACTCTACATGAGCTCGCGGGAAAAGAATTGAAAACTTTACAGGAAGAAAGAGAAAGAATAGAAAAACAAGTTGAGGATATTTTAAACAAAGATAAAGAGGCAGAAGAATTTCCAAACGAGATAGTGCTTGAGGTGCGCGCAGGAGCTGGTGGAGACGAAGCTAGTCTTTTTGCGTGGGAGCTCGCGCATATGTATGAGAAATTTTCCGAAGCGCAGGGGTGGCAATGGAAAGTAAACTATGAATCCAAGAGTGACTTAAGCGGATATAAAGAGGCAAGTTTTGAGATAAAAGGGAGAGATGTATATAAGAAATTGCGCTACGAGACTGGTGTGCACAGAGTGCAAAGAGTTCCAGCAACAGAGAAAAACGGCCGCGTGCATACGTCTACAGCTTCAGTGGCCGTGCTTCCGATTCGCAAGAAAGTTAATTTTATAATCAACCCTGCAGATTTTGAAATGGAATATTCTCGCTCTGGCGGAAAGGGTGGACAGAACGTGAACAAGGTGGAGACAGCGGTGCGAATAATTCACAAGCCTACCGGTCTCGATGTGCGCTCGACGAACGAGAGGAGTCAGCTCGCAAACCGTGAACAAGCGATGCTCATTTTGACAAATAAACTTCAGCAACTCGAAGAAGAAAAAGAGGCAGCAAAGCATGCGGGTATCAGGAAGGGCCAGATTGGCTCTGGCGATCGTTCGGAAAAAATCCGCACTTACAATTACTCTCAAGACCGTGTGACCGATCACCGAATAAAGAAATCCTGGCACAACTTGCCGAAAATTATGGAGGGGGCTATTGGTGACATAATTTCTGATATAGAATCTGGCGCCGTGGGGGATGAAGAAGAGGAATAATTTTGCATTTTATTTTATATATGGTACTATTTTGCGGTAGGGTCTCATTTAGCGAAATGAAGTTTCTACGCTTATAAATAGTTTTTGCCCGATTTTTTCAAAACGGGAGAAGTAAATAGTATGGCTACAAAGCTATATGTAGGGGGACTCCCTTACAGCACTCAAGAAGATGCGTTGAAAGACCTCTTCGCACAAGCTGGATCAGTAGTATCCGCTGTGATT
>JBAYHW010000003.1:0-93370 GCA_041665925.1 Minisyncoccota bacterium | reverse complement strand
TCGTTATAGAACCGTGAGAGATGATCACGTTGATAGGCTTTAAGTGTAAGCGCAGTAATGCGCTCAGCTGAGAAGTACTAATGTTTCGATTCCTGTTAAGAAATTTGGAAATCACAAAAAAATAATTCGTAAACTTTGTAGATGAGTTTGCAGGCTATTAGCTCAAAAAGTCCAACCCCAGGTTCTTTCGGGGACTTCTTAGCTGGGTTTGGGCCCGGCAGAGCACTCGCCTTACCAGCGAGAGGTTAGGGGTTCGAGTCCCTTATAGCCTGCCAAAGCTGTTCTTCGAATTGAAGTCGTACGCTTAATACAAGTCGTCGGGTGAAAATGATCAATTCATCATGCGTCTTGTAAAAACGATCTGCCTGATAAGCAGACATTGTAGGTCCTAATCCTACCGACTTCAGCAATCTGCGCCGGGACAATCGTTTCGGCTCACCTACAAAGTTTATGAATTAAAAAAAGTTTAGTTTTGTGTTCTGGTGCTTTGACGGCGGAGTACACCTCTTCCCATTCCGAACAGAGAAGTTAAGCCCGCTAGTGCCGATGATAGTCTTCATGGCGAAAGTAGGTAGGCGCCAGAACATAGTACTAAACTAAAAACCTAGATAAAAATCTAGGTTTTTGTTATGCTTGGAATATGAAATTTTTACTTACGTCCGGCGGGATAACGAATAAAAAAATTGCTGATGCGCTTTTGGAGCTGGTGGGGAAGCCAGCGGGGGAGATAAACTTGGCATATGTTCCTACCGCAGCAAATGCCAACAGAGACAACAAGACATACCTCATCAAGAACCTAATCCGTTTAAATGAACAGGGCTTCAAAATGATAGATATCGTTGACATTTCGGCTTTGCCGAAATGGAACTGGCTCCCGAGATTTGAGGCTGCAGATATATTATTTTTCGAAGGTGGAGATTCAAGTCACTTAATGCGATGGATAGAAGAGTCAGGACTAAAAGAAGCTCTGCCAGAACTTTTAAAGACGAGGGTGTGGGTAGGTAGTAGCGCGGGGAGTATTGTCTTGTCTCCGACGCTGGCATTAAGTAATAAAGAACGCGCCTTGTCTTACAAAGAGAGATTTGGCTATGAAGCAAAAAATGCACTAGGTTTGGTGGATTTTTATTTCCGGCCACATTTAAATTCTCCCAG
Source organism: Minisyncoccota bacterium (assembly GCA_041665925.1). Lineage (GTDB taxonomy): Bacteria > Patescibacteriota > Minisyncoccia > Phycocordibacterales > UBA9973 > UBA9973. Next base: position 92,218 of record JBAYHW010000003.1, on the reverse strand, counting down.
TCAAGCTCATTCTAACGAAAAAGTTTTAGCAGAAATTGCAAAAACTCTTCCTGGAGTTTTATATGCCTTGGATGACCAAATGGCAATAAAAGTCGTGAACGGGAAGGTAGAAATAATCGGAGAAGGGGAATACCTCGTTTTTAATAAATAGTAATTTTTACCAAATAAAGCCATAAAATATGGTCTTTTTTTGGCTTGACTTTTGCATATAAAGTGTGCTATAATATATAGGAAGTAAGAGGAGGGTGTGATGGGAAATCTAGTACTTCTCGTGTTCTGCCTTAGTACGGCGATGCTCCTTACCCTGGGGTTTAACTGGGTAAACGAAGGAGGGATTGTCAAGCTTTGGCAGGCGACATACCAGTTTTGCAAAAGACTGGCGACCAAGATTCGCAATTATCGGCGACACGCCGAACTGCGATGAACCCACCCCGAGTGGTGGGAGCGCGTCAAAGCAAGACGCGCGTAGCAAAGCGGTATCAAAGCAGGGCCCGGAAGCTGTTGTCTTAGACACAGAACCCGGGCCATCTCTATTTATGGGCGTTTATTTTGTCTTATTTTTATGATACGATAAAGGCATGACTTGGGGCCTAAAAAGACAAATTTTTTATATAATTATTTTGCTTTTGTTTATTACTGTATCTACCTTTATAATAATTTATCCTCAGTTTAACAAACCTCCGACCTGTAATGATTTCAAACAAAATGGCACCGAAACAGGCGTGGATTGTGGTGGAGTCTGCACACTAGCGTGCATAGAACAAGTGAGCCCAATGTCAGTACTCTGGGCTCGTGCCTTTCAGGTTATTCCCGGGCGCTACAATGCTGTCGCTTATATTGTAAATCATAATAAAAACACAGCGGTGCAGAGAATAAATTATAGATTTCGTTTTGCGGATGCAAAAAATATTTACATTGGGAAAAGAGAGGGTAGCACTTTCGTTCCCCCTGGAGGGAAGTTTGCAGTTTTTGAGCCGGCGATAGGTATTGGGAATTCTATTCCAGTGTACGTAACTTTTGAATTTACTCAGACGCCAGTCTGGCTACAAGTTCCACAAGATACCATAAATCAATTAAAAGTTTTGGTTTCAAATATTCAGCTTGAAGGTGAGACGACCAATCCACACCTCTCAGCTACAATAAAAAATAGCTCACTCTTCACCTTGCCGAATTTGGGCGTCATTGCTATTTTATATGACAAAACGGGGAATGCTGTTTCGGCAAGTCGTACTTATATAAATCAGATTGCACCTCTACAGAGTAAGGATATTGATTTTACTTGGCCCGAAGCCTTTTCTGCTCCAGTAGTCGCGAAAGAAATAATCCCTATGTACGATATCTTCTCGGCTAAATTGCAATAAGTATGGCAGAGAAACTTTTTAGAAGAATAGATTGGTTGCTGGTGTTTTTTATTCTTCCGATAGTCTTAGGTGGCCTAGCTACGATGAAATCTTTTGCACCGCTTGAAACTACGGCGGATTTTTTTAGTAAACAAGTCATCTGGGTCTTGATATCACTTGCTGTTTTCTTCACATTTTCTTTTTTAGATTTTCGTTTTTTGAAACGCACTGATGTGCTCGTGTCACTATTTCTCTTTTTTTGTTTTCTTTTACTGGCCCTTTTTATTTTAGGTAACATCACTCATGGCTCCAAGAGCTGGTTTGATTTTGGCTTCTTCTCTTTTCAGCCGGTAGATATGATGAAGTTGATCTTGGTTTTAGTTTTAGCAAAATATTTCTCTCGTAGACATGTGGAGATACACAATATTAAGCATATTTTTATTTCTGGATTTTATGCTTTTGTCCCTTTCGTTTTAGTATTACTCCAGCCAGACTTCGGCTCAGCCATGGTTATACTTTTTATCTGGCTTGGTATGGTGTCTGTCTCCGGTATTTCTAAGGTGCATTTATTTGCAGTATTTGCTAGTGGGGTACTCATCTTCGCGGCCTTGTGGATGTTCGTCTTTGCACCATACCAGAAAGCTCGTATATATAATTTTATAAATCCTCTCGCTGATGTCCACAACACAGGGTATAACGTCTTTCAGTCCACCATCGCCGTGGGTTCTGGGCAGATACTAGGCAAAGGTCTAGGTTTCGGGACGCAGTCGCGGCTGAAATTTCTGCCAGTGCCACAGTCAGACTTTATCTTTGCGGCTTTTGCCGAAGAGTGGGGTTTTGTTGGGAGTTTTTTAATTCTACTTTTGTATGTTTTGGTTATTTGGCGTATTCTGTATTCAGCGTCTTTAGGATTGTCTAATTTTGAAATACTTTTCGGTTTGGGTATTGCTATTTTCTTTATGAGCCATATTTTGGTAAACATAGGTATGAACCTGGGGCTGATGCCGGTGACGGGTATTCCATTGCCATTTATGAGCTACGGTGGTTCACATTTACTTACTGAATTTATGGGGTTGGGTATTCTAATGAGTTTGCGTAGATATGGTAGAGTAGCTCATAAAGAAGATATGACGAATGAATTTTTAGGAATATGAAAATAATTGATGGGAAAAAATTAAAAGAAGAAATTTTAACCAAGGTGAAGAACGAAGTTTCAGCTTTGTCTTTTAAGCCGGTGTTTTGTGATGTGCTAGTGGGGGATGATCCTGCATCTGTGCAATACGTACAGATGAAAGGCCGGAATGCCGAGACCGTCGGAATAGCCTTTCATCATGCAAATTTCTCTGCATCCATAACCACCGCAGAGCTGATAAAAGAAATAGAAACTTTGAATAAATTTACAAATATGTGCGGGATTATTATTCAGCTTCCACTCCCGGAACATATCAATAGACAGAAAGTTTTCGACGCGATAGATCCTAGGCTGGATGTGGATTGCTTGGGTACTGTTGCAAGCGAAAGATTCTATGGCGGGGATACTAGTATTGGTTTCCCCACGGCGCTGTCTTGTATGGCATTACTCGACTCTGTAAATTTAGATTTAAAAGATAAAAATATTATTGTCTTGGGGCAGGGGATGCTAGTGGGGAAGCCCGTCACGGCCTTGCTTCAATTTAGAAATTTATCTCCAGTAATTATTCGTAGCAAAACTGAAAACAAAGAAGAATTAATAAAACAAGCAGACATAATAATTTCAGGAATGGGAAAAGGGAAATACATAACAGGTGCAATGATAAAAGAGAGAGCAGTAATTATAGACGCTGGGACTTCAGAATCCGAAGGAGGTATCGTCGGAGATGTGGACACCGAGTCAGTGAAAGATGTAGCAAGATATCTATCTCCAGTTCCCGGAGGCGTCGGTCCTGTGACCGTTGCTATGCTTTTAAATAACGTGCTCACCGTCGCCAAGAAATTAAGTAAATAGAGCACATTTCATATATACGCCATGGCGTAAATAAGAAAATTGATGTAAAATATAAATATGCCCAGATATAGAGGAATGAGAGTAAATCTTTTTGGTTTACCCTTAGCAAATAATAAGAAAAAGGTATCTCGCAGACAAAGAAATTTATACCATGTTTCCTTTTTGTCTAATTTTAAAAAAGACTCTCCGAAGAATCTTATTTTAATGTACGACATACCCCAGAATCAAAAAAAAGAAAGAGATTGGTTTCGACGACAACTCATTAACTTTGGCTATGTCATGATACAGAAAAGTGTATGGGTCGGACCTTCTCCACTACCAAAAGAATTCACAGCTTATTTGAAAATGATTAAAATCCAAGATAATTTTAAAACATTTAGGTTGGCAAAATCATATATCAGCCATGGCGTAAATAAGAATTGATGCATATGACAATAATTTTTAGTTATATATTTTATTTCATTGCGGCGAGTATTGCGCCCCTGCAGAGAAGGTGGCTGATTAGGAGTAAAACTTTTACACCATCTGAACAGATAAATTTTACCTTCAAGGTTATTTTCATATTGTTTTTAGGTAGTCTTACTTTTCCTTTATTTAGCCCTTTTTACATTTCTAATGATACTTTTAAGTTGGTTGCCTTGGCTGTTGTCGCTGGTATATTTGGGGCTGGCTGTAATATGTTGCAATACATAGCTCAAAAGCATTTGGATGCAGGAGTAACTACCATTGTGGCAAACATTTACACCCCTGTTACAATATTACTTTCCTTTTTCATTCTCAACGAGGGGCTTACTTCATCACAGATAGTTGGCACTGTTCTACTCTTGTGCGCCATGGTAATAGTTTCCAAGAAACACAGGATTGGTAACTTTAAATTTGATAAATATTTTTTATTAATGCTGTTGAGTGGATTATTGCTTGCTGTGCTTTTAGTAACAGAAAGAATGCTCATGAAGGTTACTGGATTTTCAGCTGGCATTATGATTTCCTGGGGTTCTCAAGCCTTTACCTTAGGACTTGTAACTCTGTATTTAGGGAGTAAACATACATACTCTACTAAGGAAGTTGCAGTTACCGGTATTTTGCAATTTTTTCAAGCCTGTGCCTGGGTCGTATTGGTTTATTCTGTGGGGAACTTAAGTCTAGTTTCTTCAATTACTACCTTTAAAGTGGTTATAATATTTATTGCGGCGGCGATATTCTTAAAGGAAAGGGAAGATATTCCTCGGAAAATTTTCGGAAGTATTCTCGCCGTCATTGGACTACTTTTGATGTAGTGCTACAATACAGGGATGAATCCCGTTAGAAATCTATATGTTAAAAATTTTTACTATTAATAATATAACTACGGAAATGCAAAGCATTTCCTATTTCTAACGGGATGAATAATCAAATCTTTTTCTTTTTTTATAATCTTGCACACCAGTCGCTCATTTTCGATAACATAATTATTTTTTTTGCAGTTTACTTTCCATTTCTGGTGATTATTCTAGCTGGGCTTTTCTTACTTTTTCATCACGAAATTTTCAGAGCTGACAATCCATATCAAGTTTTCTTACAAAAGAAGAAAGAAATCATTCCAGTTTTCTTTGCCAGTATTCTAGCTTGGATTTTTTCACAAATTTTAAAATACATAATTCAATCACCCAGACCCTTTGACCTGTTTACCCAAGTGCAATCTATTTTCCCTGAGACTGGTTACGCTTTTCCTTCAGGACACGCTACGTTTTTCATGGCACTCGCGGTGGCTTTATTTTTAAATCACAAAAAGACTGGGTATATTTTTATGACTTTTGCGTTGATTATCGGCCTCGCACGGATTACAGGGGGCGTGCATTTTCCAATCGATATCTTAGGAGGATTTGTCCTTGGGGGAGCAGTCTCGTATTTGGTTGCATATTTAGCTAAAAGCGTATAGAATGGCTCTATATTTATGTGGAAAAGAGTAATTTTAGCAATTGTCATACTTTTATTAGGTTCAGGGATAGCCCTCTTTGTCTTTAAATCTGAACCTAGATTAAATAAGAATTTCGAGACAGCAAACTCATTCTTTAAAAATCATCCTTTCCGTTTAGGATTAGATCTTTCTGGGGGAACTCATCTTATCTATAAAGCTGATACATCTCTCGTACCAGCAGGGCAGGTTGCAGAATCTATGGATGCACTTCGGGATGTCATTGAAAGGAGGGTGAATCTTTTTGGAGTTTCTGAGCCAGTTGTACAGGTACAGCACGGAGGTTTTGTCTCTGGCGCAGAAGAACAGTTAATCATAGATCTACCGGGAGTTACAGATGTCAAACAAGCCATAGATATGATAGGTCAAACCCCGCTTTTAGAATTTAAAACCGAAGCACCCAAGGGGGCTGATAATTCTAAAGAAGTTAAAATAGGGAAAGACGGGAAGATTGACTTAGGTAGCCTTAACTTAGATCAGAAATTTATTCCTACGGAGTTGACAGGGAGATACCTACAAAAAGCAACACTTGAATTCGACCAAAACACGCGTGAGCCCAAAGTGTCTCTGCAGTTTGATGAAGCAGGAACGAAACTATTTGCAGAAATTACAAAAAACAATGTAGGGAAGATGGTAGCTATTTATTTAGACGGCGCGCCAATCTCTACTCCAGTAGTCCGAGAAGAAATTCCAAGTGGAACAGCAGTTATCTCTGGAAATTTTACTCCGACTGAAGCAAAACAGCTCGTAGGGCGCTTGAACTCTGGAGCTCTACCTGTACCAATTTCTCTTTTATCAACACAAACCATCGGTGCAATTCTAGGCGACAGTGCAGTAAACGCGGGAGTTAAAGCTACAGTTTTTGGATTTTTATTAGTAGCCCTATTCTTAATTCTTTGGTATCGTTTGCCGGGTTTAATAGCTACTATTTCTCTTAGTATTTTCGTAGTTATAATTTTGACCCTTTTCAAGCTTTTACCGGTTACCTTAACTGCGGCTGGAATTGCCGGGTTTATAATTTCTATGGGTATTGCCGTAGACGCGAATGTGCTTATATTTGAGCGCGTAAAAGAAGAATTAGCAGGAGGTAAAAGTATACATGATGCTGTATCTGCCGGGTTTTCTAGGGCTTGGTTTTCTATTCGTGATTCAAATATTTCCAACTTCATCACCGCGGTTATTCTTTTCTGGTTCGGGACGTCTCTCATTAAGGGGTTTGCTTTGACTCTTGGTATGGGGGTGGTAGTGTCGTTGTTTAGTGCTATTACTATTACTAGAATTTTTCTTTCAACACTTGGATTTGTTAAAGACGGGAAGGTTTCTAGATTTTTATTTTCTAGTGGCATATCAAAATAATACGAGTAAATAAAAAATTATGTTCATAATAAAACACAAAAAAATATTTCTCAGCATTTCAACTGTTTTAGTACTGGCATCTATAATTGCGATGCTTGTATTCGGATTTAATATTGGCATTGATTTTAAAGGGGGAGCGCTCGCTGAAGTGGTTTATAAAACTTCTCGCCCCGCACAAGAGGATTTAAGTAAGCCCTTAGAAGACTTAGGTTTCGGATCTGTATTGTTGCAACCAACAGGAGAGCTCGGATACATAGTGAAAACTAGAGATTTAAACGATTCCGAACACTCACTTTTGCTTACGACATTGGCAGGAGGTAAGCCGGATGTTCTGACTGAAATGAGTTTCAATTCTATCGGTCCATCTGTAGGCCAAGAACTGACCCGCAAAGCAATATTGGCGGTTATTTTAATTTCACTTGCGATTATTTGTTTTATTGCTTTTGCATTTAGGAAAGTTTCTAAACCAGTTTCTTCTTGGCGGTATGGCATAATTGCAATAGTTTCACTTCTTCACGATGTCATAATTCCTGTCGGAATATTCGTAGTTTTATCGCATTACTATGGCGCAGAAGTAGATTCTCTCTTTGTGGTTGGGGTTCTCACAATTCTTGGTCTTTCTGTTTCTGATACTATAGTTATTTTCGATAGAATTCGAGAAAATTTAAGAAATCAAGCCAATGTGGCCAAGTCTAATTTTAGTGAAATAGTGGGGCAAAGTTTGGAGCAATCCTTTGTCCGATCTATCTGCACCTCGCTTACTGTTATCCTAGTGTTACTTGCTCTTTTCTTCTTTGGGCCTGTATCTACTAAGTATTTTGCCCTTATGTTGACTGCTGGGATGTTCTTTGGGACATATTCCTCTATTTTCTTAGCTTCACCGCTCTTGGTATTAGTAGAAGAATGGCAAAAGGCTAAAGCTAATAAATAACCACTATTTTTATATTTTTATGATATAATATCATCATTATGATGTACTTTTTAATATTTTTAGGGGTTGTAGTAGTAGGATTAATATTTATTTTTAATGGTTTTGTTACACGTCGCAACAGAACGCAAGAGGCTTGGGCAGATATAGAAGTCCAACTGAAACGACGCTATGACTTGATTCCTAATTTGGTAAATACTGTAAAAGGTTACGCTACACACGAAAGTTCAGCTTTTGAAAATGTTACCAAGGCACGTAGTGCTGCTATGGGGGCTGGAAGTCTAGCTGATAAAGCTGGAGCAGAAAATATGCTAACTGGAGCCTTGAAATCTGTTTTTGCTATCGCTGAGGCGTATCCAGACTTGAAGGCAAATCAGAATTTCTTAGCTTTACAAAATGAACTTTCTGATACAGAAAATAAAATCCAAGCAGCTCGAAGATTCTATAATTCAAATGTTAGAGATCTAAACACCTCTATTGAAAGTTTCCCAGGTAATATAATTGCTCCGATGTTTAAATTTTCTAAGATGGAATTCTTTGATCTTGCCGATGATGACGTTGCTCAAAAGCCCATAGAAGTGAAGTTCTAATTTAATTTGTTTAAGTATGATTACCAAAGAACTTTTAGTATACATACGTGCTGAAATTGCTAAAGGAAAACAGCGTGAAGAAATTCATGATGTGCTTATCGCTGGCGGGGGATGGACCGAAGACGATATCAGTGAAGCATTTCGGGAGATAATTCCTATGCAGAATGCTTCGGCATTACCCCAAAAGCCAAATATTCCTACACCACCTACTCCAGATCATGCTTCTTTTGTTCCTAAGGTTGCAGGAGGCTCTGTAATGGCAAGTACAATGACCATAGCTCCTCCATCTTTTGTCCCACCGGTGGTGCCACCTCCTTCTGATATAGAAATTGTATCGCCTTCTTCTAGCAGATCTTCCTTCAGTATGGTCTCAAGATTTTTAAAATTTTTGTTAATTATGATTATCATTTTTGGACTTGGTTATTTGTATTGGTTTTATCGCTTTGACGTAATGAGTTTATTTGGTAATTAACAAATACAAACAAAACATCTGTTGTGGTAGAATGAGGTAATGGCGACACTGTATACTGAACAATCGAAAAACGTTACTAAAACCTGGATTCTTATGTCTATGTTTTTGGTCTTGGTCATAGGTATCGGCTGGTTTGCTAGTGTTTATTATGGCAACCCTAACATCTTATACTTCTTCGTGATTTTCAGTATATTAATGAACATTTTTTCTTATTGGTTTTCAGATAAAATTGTTTTAAAGCTAGCTGGAGCTAAAGAAGCAAATAGGCAAGATAATTTTGACTTATATACTATCGTAGAAAATCTTTCTATTACAGCAGGTCTTCCGATGCCGAAAGTTTATATCGTGCAGGATCCAGCTCCCAATGCTTTCGCGACAGGTAGGGATAAAGAACACGCAGTGGTGTGTGCCACTACGGGGCTTTTAGGAATTTTAAATAAAAATGAACTTGAGGGTGTGATCGGACACGAGCTCTCACACATAGGGAATAAAGACATGCTTCTTTCTACCGTGGTGGTTGTTCTTGTGGGATTTATCACAATTATTGCTGATATGTTTAGACGAAATTTATTTTTTGGCGGACGTAGTGATGATAACAAATCCAATGCTGTTTTTCTTATCATAGGGATTATTCTTTCTATTTTGGCTCCACTTTTTGCAATGCTTATTCAGCTGGCTATATCCAGGAAAAGAGAATTCCTTGCCGATGCTTCGGGGGCGCTGCTTACTCGTTATCCGGAAGGGTTGGCGAGTGCTTTACAAAAAATTGCTCAACATAGTCAGCCAATGCATAGGCAATCTAGTGCAATAGCGCATTTATATATTGCCGATCCGAAAGCAGCTTTTGGTAAAAAAGTTTCCGGGCTTTTCGCTACTCATCCGAGAGTAGAAGATCGCGTCAAGGCACTGATTGGTAAATAAGCTATATTTTGTTATACTCTTTCTTATGGAAATCAAAGACGTTGAAAACTTGGCTGAGCTCGCGAAAATCGAGCTTTCTCTCGAAGAAAAGGAAGATATTTTGAAAGATATGGGAGGTATTTTAGAGTACGTGAAGACTATTGAAAAGGTGGATGTAGGCGATATAGCACTAGACCATGAGCAGAAAAATGTATGGCGAGAAGACATCGTGGAGTCCAGAGATTTCTCTCGTGATTTAATATTGGGACAATTTCCTGATTCCCAAGATGGTTTTCTGAAAGTTAAAAAGATTTTATGATTGATTTAAAAAATCTTACAATAGAAAAAGCTCACGAAAGTTTAAAAAACGGGGAATATACTTGTCGTGAATTACTCGAAGCGTACCTAAAAAATATAGAATTAAAAAACAAAGACTTAAACGCGTATCTTGAAGTTTTTGACGATGCCATAGCCCAGGCAGAGATAGCGCAGAAGAAATTTATTGATGGGACTGCAGAACTTTTAACTGGTATACCCATAGCTATCAAAGACAATATTTTATTTCAGGGACACATAGCCTCCGCTGGGTCAAAAATTTTAGAAAATTATAAAGCTTCTTATGATTCATTTGTGATTAAAGAATTAAAAAAAGCAGGAGCGGTGATACTAGGGCGAACAAACATGGATGAATTCGCCATGGGTTCTTCTACGCAGACTAGTGCTTATGGAGTAACTAGAAACCCAATAGATACCTCTCGGGTGCCAGGGGGGTCTTCTGGGGGCTCGGCTGCGGCCGTGGCTGCTGACATGAGCCTTGTTGCCCTGGGTACAGAGACTTGCGGTTCTGTGCGGGAACCTTCGGCTTTTTGTGGGCTCGTGGGGCTTAAGCCTACTTATGGGGCAGTATCTAGAAATGGGATTATTGCCATGGGGAATTCCCTAGATCAAGTTTCTCCATTTGGTAAGACTGTTCGTGATACGGAGATTATTTTTAACCTTTTGTCAAAATATGACAAAGAGGATAGCACTTCTATCCCAGAAGAAAACAGAAAAACAAAATCTTTAAACTCATCTGCTAAAAAAATCGGTGTGCCTTGGCATTTATTTGAGAAGGGGGTAGATCCTGAACTCATGGAAAACTTTAAGCAATCAATTGAGAAATTTAAAAACGCTGGGTATGAAATAATGGACATAGAGTTACCTTTTTCTAAATATTCCCTCGAAGCTTACTACATCATAATGCCAGCAGAAGTTTCTACGAACCTAGCTCGTTTTGACGGTATTCGGTATGGTTACAGCGAAGAGAAAAATAAAGAAGTTAAAAATTTAAGAGATGTGTACATGAAAAGCAGAGGTAAAGGTTTTGGGAAGGAAGCTCGTAGACGCATACTTCTCGGTACATACGTCCTTTCTCATGGATACTATGATGCGTATTATAACAAGGCGGTGAAAGTACGAGAAAAAATTAAAATTGAGATAAAGAAAGCTTTTGAAACAGTTGATTTGATTGTTACACCGACTACTCCGATGCCAGCTTTTAAAATTGGGGAAAAGCTCGATGACCCAGTTGCCATGTACTTGTGCGATATCTTTTCTGCTCCTGCCAACTTGTCCGGGGTGCCATCCTTAGCTCTCCCCTCCGGGAACACCAAGGAAGGGTTGCCAATCTCTATTCAGTTTATGGCGCCACACTTTTTAGAAAATTCACTTTTTGAAGTTGGTAAAAAATTTGAGGAAATAAGGTAAAAAGTTATGTTATAATTTATATATGGAACCGGTTAATCAAAATAATCTTATAGAAGGGACATTCCTAGATTCTAAATACTTTGATCCGACATACCTTTTTAATCACGGAGCTGTATATGTAAAGCAATTTTATAATTTTATTACGAGCGAAGAAGTTATAAATCTTTGGTATATGCTTTTATTTTTCTTGGCTTTATTCTTTCTTTCAATTCTTGCATATACTGTGGTAAGAATGTTTGAAATTCGTAAGAAAGAGCACGAACATGTACACCACGAAATCGAAGAATATGCTCACAACAAAGCTGAATACGAGAAACACCTAAGGGAAGAAGTCGGAGGTTCTAAGAATGAACACTGGAGTAAGACTTTACATTACCTATTCTCTCAACATTCCAGTGACTGGAAGCTCGCTATAATTGAGGCAGACACAATGCTCCTAGGACTGATGGAGCAGTTGGGTTTTAAGGGAGATACCCTGGGTGATAAGTTAAAATCTGCCAATCAAGATACTTTCCCAAACTTAACGACTGCATGGGAAGTGCATACTATCAGAAATAAAATAGCCCACGAAGGTTTAGCCTTCGATCTTTCACACCACGAAGCGAAAAGGGTTATTGCTCTTTATGAGCAGATTTTCCATAGTTACGGATATATCTAGATTTTTCAATTTGCTTTTTAGAGAAATTGAGGTAAAATTAAAAAGTGCCTTAAAAAGGCATTTTTTATAGATAGCGGGGTAGAGAAGAGGCATCTCAGACTTAGAGCGAATAACCTTAAGTTTTACTGAGAGATATAAGTTGTTTATAAGATATAGCGGGGTAGAGAAGAGGCATCTCGTAAGGCTCATAACCTTAAGACTCACGTTCGATTCGTGACCCCGCAACACTCAGGCCAAGTGACATGGCGCTCATGTCTAATTGCCGAGTTATGGTATAATTTGTCGGCGTAGCTCAGTTGGTAGAGCGGAGGACTCATAAGCCTCAGGTCACAGGTTCAATCCCTGTCGCCGACACCCTCTGTTGAACGAGGACAATTTATAAGTTTAAAAATGCGATCGTAGCTCAACTGGTTAGAGCACCCGCCTGTCACGCGGGAGGTTGCCGGTTCAAATCCGGTCGGTCGCGCAAGATTGGACTCAAGGAGGCAAAAGCCTCCTTTTGTCTTTGTGGGTCCTTGTTATTTTCCAGTTCTAACCAATTTACTTTGGAATTAATCAATTCTTTTTTATTTATGATTGGTTTAAGCCATTCATTCGGTAAAATAACGAGTTTTTTATCTTTTAGTGTGTAGTTCTGACCGAGTGCACAGAGTACCTCTCTTTTGGTTTGGATGTCTCCATTTTCAAATCGATATCGTGCATTACAAGCAAAGTTGAAGGTTTTTTCTGTTAGGTCAATCCAAACTTTCGCCCTATTTTCAGTAGTTCGTAATTTCTCTGTGAGAATAGTTATTTGATCTTGCAGTATCTTTTTTTCTTTTATATATTCTGCGTCATTTATCAATTCTTTATATCTCATTTGAGTAAGGTTATCTAAATGTCGCTGGGTATCGACAAGAGTGTTATGTTGAGTTTCATATACCTTAGTTCGTTCGTCTATTTCCTGGCTGTTGCTCTCTTGTAAGATGTTAAGTGCCCAATCTTTAAACATTGGATGTATATCTATTTTAGCAACCTCGGCATCTATCTGTTTTTCTAAGTCCTCTTTAGATAAGTATATTTTTTGAGTACATGGAACGCCAAGTTTTCTTCGGGTGCAATAATAGTAGGTGAATGTTTTTAATTCTCCAGTTTTCTTAATGATTTTTGTTTTCTCAAGGGCAGTAACCGCAGATCCACATTCTCCACATCTGATAATCCCAGTGAAAGGGAATTCATGAGTTTTAGGGCGAGGTCTTCCTTTTCGTCCTAATAATATTTGGACCCTATCAAACTCTTCTAAAGTAATCATTGGGTCGTGTATTCCTTTTTCTATTTTACCTCCATAATTGTATAACCCAGCATAAAAGACATTAGAGAATATGCTATATAGCGTAGTCTTTCCAATTAGATTGCCTCCTTTGCGTTTTGTCTTTCTGGTACGCATACCCCATTCGTTGTTCATAATTTCAAGAATCTTTGGCGGATTGTAATTTCCGGTAAGCATCATCTCCCAAGCCTTTCTGATAAGATGGAATCGTTCGGGATCAATTTTTATATAATTTTCACCTCGAATTTCAAATTTAGAATTGAGATATCCAAGAGGAGCTAGTAAGGGTGCATTTCCTTTAGTAATTTTACTATCGATACCTCTTTTCACTCCCTTTTTAAGGTCTAATATAAATTGATTACTGACTCCGCTTTCTACACTTAAAATAAGTACATTGTCATCTGGCCTATATTCCCGATCAATAGTTTTAATTGATTGAATTATTTCTTTTTGAAGCATCCATGCAATTTTTCCACTATCTACTGGGTTTCTCGAAAGTCTATTTATTGCCCAACATATAATGCCTTGAGCTTCTCCTTTTTCAATCCGTTCAAGCATTTTATTAAACACTGGTCGGCAGTCGGGATTTTTTGCTGATTTTGACTCAGACAGTATCTCAACAACATCCAGATGGAGGTCATTTGCCATTCTCGTGATTCTGTCTGTCTGATCCTTTATAGATTGGACCTGACGATCTTCACCTTCGGAAGATTTCCTTGCATAGATAAAATATTTAATTTTTGTAGTTTCATTATTCATATACCATAAAAGGGCAGTTCTGATTGACCCAATATACATACCAAAGGCTGTTTTACTGGCAGAACCGCCCTTTTATGGACAGTAAGACATAATAAATGCCTCTGGTTAAAATTTGCATATGGGTCAATATTTACATTATACACCATTTTCTAAAGAAGTTAATTTAGTAAATTCCTCCTCGGTTATCGGCTTGTATACGATGGACATCAGTCGCAAAAGTTTCATGCCTTTTTCATAAGCATCTTCTCGGCTGATTTCCATTCCGAATTCGCTCTTGTATAGAGCTTGAAATTTGGAGATGTTTTCGTCCGATATGACCATATTTATTAAAAAGGTGTATTTTCATTGTTTGTTGGTGGTAATGATCTCATGGGGATGTCGTCAATGCCATCCTTGTCTTTAGGAATAATATCGTCAGTATCGTAAATGCTGTCATTAATGGATTGTTGCTTTGGTTTCTGTGCGACCTCTATTTTTTTTCGTATGTGAATTTTTCGTTCATATCCTAAGGTGGTCATTGTTACCGATATGCCCATTTGTTTTAAGTATGTACTCAATTCGTTTAATTTGCGTGATAAGGAAGCTGCACTTTTTGGCCAATATTTTTCTTGTTTATCAAAATAATCTATGGGAGTTTTTGCATATAATTCTTGTAGTAGTTTTGTGGGAGTACCTTCCCAATTTTCTTTATCTTCCATAAATATAAACAAAGTAGTAGCAACAATATTTTCGTTCAACAACATTTCGGTTTGTCTATTCATGTTATTTGCATAAGCACTCAAGAAATCTTTTCTTTCATATCCAAGTGCTTCTGCTATGGCACACCCCCATAGAGCCCAGTCTGCCATGCGAGGATGCGAGTCGAGATTTATTGTTGGTTTTATCTGTATAGCTTTAACAAGCACTTCAAATATTCCACCTAAAATAGAGGGTAGATCTTTTTCAAAATTTTCATATAGTTCTTTTTCTGTTTTTCTTTCAGACGACTCTATTCTTTCAAGTTCTAGAAGCAGGCTTCTTTCTAATAGGTCTGGACGGGTAGTGACAAGATTAATACCATTGATGCCAATACATCGTTTAAAGTTATAAATAATATCTTCATCATTCTCATATAGTTCTCTTTTTACATGACCCCCGCCTGTAATCGCTTTGCAGAGAGTGTCTGAATGTTCTTCTGAAATATAAGATACATTGTCAAAAAATAGAAAATGATGGTGTGCCAAAGTTTGAATAAGTTCTTTTTGGCTATTCGGAAAACTTGCAACATCAATTAGAGATGGATCTATTATTAACCTAGTAAGTTTTGATAAGGTTGACTTAGAGCTACCTTGTGCGCCAAAAACTACTAGCATGACATGGGGAAAATCTGGGATAAGGCAACTGACTAAAAATACTAAAAGCAATAGCCTATGTTCGGCATTTACCACATTTACATAGTTTAAGAATAGTTTTACATCGCCATCTCTAATAGGTATAACTTGGGCCTTGTGATGGGGGTAACGCTTGAAAATAATTGGTGGCTTGCTGACGATTTCCCAACCGTTCTTATTAATTTTTATTGCTTGCCATTTCTTGTTTGTGAGATCATACCAAAGTTCTTCATCGCGCCAGGCGATACGATTCTGTAATTCAATTTCTGAGCCACCAAAACAAGCTTTACCTTCTAACACAGCAACAATGCTTTTTATCGATTCAGATCCTAAGGGTTTTTTATTCTTTTCCCAAGATTTGCTAGCGAGTAATTTTTTTATATATTTACCCTTACACGGCCATATTTCCTGATGCCCATTAATATCTAAAGCTATATAGGCATTATTCTGTTCATCGTGGAATAGAGTCACATCTTCTCTACTGCAAATTTCATTGAGTAGTGAATTGTCCTTGGGTGAGTTGACTCCAGGATATTTTTTTATACTCTCCCAAACTTTACTTAATTCACTTTCTGAAATTGGTTTCGGAATAGTTTGATTCCAGGCATTTAGACCTGACCACCCGACAATCTCTAAAAGTTCTGGTGGTAATGAATTTCTAATTTTACCAGCCACCGATGTGGCTGTTTCATTTCTATTTCCCTCTAATACTTCAGCAGGATCTTTTTGCCACAACTTATTAACACCCCGACCTTTTTTATTATTCTGTAGGGCTTCCATCAACCATTCTGGTATCTCAGAGAGGCCATTTTCTGGGGGTATTATCCAATCATATTGTCCTATCTCATTAATCGATGGATGAACAACTACATAACCACCATCTGCTTTTATATCAACACCTTCATTTAAAAAAGCGTTTACTGATTTTATGTATCCTCCAGGATGTCTAAAGAAAAAATGTTCTCCACCACTTCCAGATTTAGCATATACTGTAGGTGGAAGATGAAATTCTTTCGAACTCCTGTTATGTTTTTTATCAATATCTAAAACTACAATTCCTGATATTTTTCCTGTCACAACGGCGGGATTTGCGTTTGGCCACAGCTCCCACCATTTTTTTATATCTTCGATGCTCGAGCATCTTGTCTGATATATCTCCCATTTAATTAGGGGCCTTTTATCTACTCCAACAGGAATAATGCTCCAACCTATGTCTTGGTAATATAAAGCCCACTCTATTTTTGTGTTTAAGTTGTTTGCCATAATTTATTCTTAGAAAATTTGATTTTCATTTTCGGAATAATAATCTTCTAAACAATCTTGAATTTCTTGCTCATCAAGTCCATTCATTGTTGTGGCCAAAGACAGAGGATCCATAGGCAGGCCGTTACTGTAACGCCTAGACACAGCGGCTTCTCTGTCGTACAAATATTCTTTTTCTCGAGTTTGTTTATTTGATCTCATAGAAATTTCACCAAATAAAAATCCACTTTTGGCTTAGCAGACTACTGAGCAAGTCTGCAAACCCAAAAATGGATTTGGTGTTGCTCAGTAAAAACCACATTTTGCGATGTGTTATCTAAAAGCAAAAAAAAGGAGTTGCCATTAGATTCCACATAAATGAAATATAATGGCAGCTCCTCAATTTAACCTGCCGTAGCGAGATTCCTAATCTCGTTTTAACCACTTTCTTCTTGGGGATCGTGGCCTTCCAAATAAATTACTGGAAGAGGTGTATACAAATAATAACCTTGTGCAATATCTAAGTCAACAAAAAAATGTTAATAAGTTTAATAAAAATGCAAGATATGATAAGATGTTGGTATAACTTAATATTTAAAAGTAATCTAAACCTTTATAAATAAAGGCATGATTGAAAATCCGTCCAAAGTAAAGAACTCCTAGTCAGAGTCTACTTTGGACGGTCATATTGGGAAACTGATATGGGTATACCTCACGGGGTATATCGGACCTGGCTGGGAGCTTTTTGCTACTCATTCAGGTTTTAAATCCGTCCAAAGTTTATGAAAAGAAAAATTGAGATTGTAGTTTTAGTTGTTTACACCTATTTAAGTTTAAAGTTTTTGTGGCCATTTATTTCTGATTCTGGAAATTTGTTTGCCTTAGCTTTTCCAGACTCTAACAGCTCATCAACTGCCTTCCTCGCAGTTTTTATTGCATTATTTCTTAATGCATCATTAGTTTTATATTGGCTTTCTAAAAATAAAAATGAGTAGTATCTAATAAGACTTTTAACTTCCCATGCTATCATAAGCAGCTTCATCAAAAAGGCGATCGAATCTCCCTTGCTCTCTAGTATCTTCTCTAATTTTCCCTATCGCATGTATTCTTGAGTCTTGAGCCTTCATAGCCTTAAAAAGAAGCTCTACGGCGTCCTTGGTGGTCATTAGCTGTGGATTCTCCATAATCTCTCCTAAACGAGCTGAACCTATGTTTAAAGCCCTCTGAATACCAAGCCGAGTGGCGACATCATTCCCAAGGAGATTTGTTTGAAGTTTGTTTTCCTCATCAGCAGAGAGATTGCGCGCTCCTTGATCTACCACATGAGCAGATATTAAACCAGCCGTGCCTTTGAACCTACGCAAAAACTGATACCAACTTTGGATATGGTAATTGGGCAAAGCCAGTAAAACGACTTCACGATAAAATCTTGACTCATTAACCTTACCACCACTTTTTTGGAACTCTTGATTATATTCATGAAGAATTTTTTCATATTGAGGCGATGAAGCTAGTCTGTTTGTTGCGAGTGCTTTCATTCCTTTATTATACACCTTTATTGTTAACCTATAAATTCACTATAAAATCACATACCTCGATATATTTCCTTCTTTATTTTTAAGGAATTTAGATGACCTTTTTTGGAATTAATTTTTTATGAGAGAGCTAACTGCTACATATCTTCCATTTCCTATTATAGGGCTATGGCTACCCCTCATTCAAAAACTGGGAAATAAGACAGAGTATGATACATTTAGGTAATTCAATAGCTAATCGGGATAGATTTTTCAATGGTTTTGTGCTAGATTGGCTTTAGTTAAAGCTATGGGTGATGTGTGATATTGTCATGGTCTTAACCCTCTATGATTATTATAAGAACTATAAAGTACTTCTTTGCTGTAATACACTCCAAATTTAAAAAGAGGAGGGAGTTTCCCGAGGATATTATCGACCCAAAGCCAAATTTTCTAAAGAGATTTATTGATAACTTTTATGGAGAAATTTACCACAAAATTCAAAGTAAAAAAGAGGGGTTGAGAGTAAACAAGTATAACAAAGATAATCATACTAAAGAGGAAAAAGTTGGGCTTGAATTCGCCAAACATACTAAGAAAATTTTTATCTCTCTTTTCATTACCCTTATCCTTACTTCGGTTATTGATTTTACATCTTCTTATTTATTTTTTGGAGGCCATTCCCCTGATCTTATTCAAATAGAAAAGGTAAGTAGTGTTCTTCAAAAATTTTTAGAAGTCGCCATAGCCTCCATATCTGCTGTTTTGGGTTTGATATTTGCTCTATACGCTGTTGGTTTTCAAATTACCACTGACAAATACTCCTCTGATGTTGCTGATTACATCAATAACGAACTAGTTGGGAATTTCTTTTTCAAACTCCTAGTATTTACCGACCTATTTTTGATCTTTAGTTTAATAAAAATTAACTTTATTAGTATCAACCCAGTTGCCACTTTTTTTGTCGCAGTTGTGCTTGTTTCTTTATCTGTATGCGGAATAATTATCTTTAAAAATCACTATCTAACAATTCTTAAGCCAAAGAGCATCTTTACTAGAATTCTCCAAGAATCGAAAGAAGCCATAAACACAGCTACCAAAAGAAATAATTATGGCTTTGATAGTATCAGCATCATCTATGCATCAAGAGATAAATTAACAAGGCTACTTTCTATTACCGGATCATTATTTGATGATCTTAAAAGAGCAGAAAATTGGAACGATATAATTTATGCCCCTGTTGTAATGGGAGATATTTTATCTTTATATTTTCAAAGAAAAAAATACTTAGATACTGATAGATCGTGGTGGTTTCCCCAAGAATACAAAGAAATGAAAGCTGACGATTCGACAAGGTTGATTCTAAAACTCAATTTTGAATTAAAAGGTTCCGGCCCGTTAAATACTCCAATGCCTAATTACACTTGGGTGGAAGACCAGATTTTTGATTGGCTAAAATATTTTAATGAGCAGATTGAAAACACCAAGGAGAAAAATAAGTTTACCTTGCAAATTATCAATACATATCAAACTCTTCTTGCTGGGGATTATGAAAAAGATAAAAATGGGCATTACAAAAAGACAGTGTTTGGTGCGTATGAAAACCAAGAAATTGTAATATTTGATAGAGCTCTAAAGTTGTTTTTTGATTTATATACAAAACTTGATCTTCAAAATAAAGAAGTAGTGAGTTCTTATATAAATGTATTTTTTGCTACAACTCAAGTTATTTTAAATGGATATGACTACAAATCTTTCGAGAAAGAAATCGATTCACTTGTTGATGCAAATAGTAGACTAATAAAAAATAAAGAATATACCCTGAATTCAAATTTCCCAAAGGAATTTTATGAAAAAATTAATGATTATTATGACAGACTCGAAGTTGAACATTATGTAGAAGGGAAAATTTTAACTCCGAAGAATCTCTTACTTGATGAGATAGTTCCGGCTCTTAAGAAAAAAGAGAGTGATCAATTTGAAAAATACACGAAGGTATTTTGGGAACAACAAAAAATTATTCTTAATGATTTACTAAAGGCTAAAGAATATAAAGCGTTTGCTACTGTCATAAGAGCAGGACTGGAGTGGTTTAGTAGATTACTATACTTAAACAAAAGTGAACTTGCTGAAAGCCAGTATAAATTAGTTCAAGAATTGGGTGTATACTTTTTGTTTATTCCCAAGGAAATAGTTGTTGAAATGGATTTTCAGCTTCAGCTTGAAAGAATGATTTTTCCAGCACTTCTGGAAGATTGCCACAACCTTTCTTACGAGTTAATCAAAATATTAATATCAACAATTCAAAGAGATTTAACTAACCTAGAACTCACATATCAAAGATACAGAAGTATAATTATTCTTGGTGGATTTATCTACTTACAAGCGCAGTTCAAAGAAAATAATTCTTTTCTAATACGATATGTAGATTTAATTGAAAAAACTTATCCAGAAAACTTCCTTTCAAATACCATACCTCTTTTATCTAAGCCAAAAGAAGCTGGAGGCCTAAATTTACAAATTAAATTAATACAAACAGAAACAAATAGATATCATCATTGGTTCGGCCAGATGCATCAAAAAATAGACAACCTTCCGAAAACTTACGATCATGTGCGCTTTTACGGAGGACTACAAGAAGTCGCAGATCATCCAAGTAAATTTATTCGTGAATTAAGCCACGACATCGGGTTTCATCAAGATAAGATAATAGAAACTTTTGCTGAATGGGTCGAAAAAAGAGAGATTATGAAAAAACTAATCTCGGCATTGCTTTTGAAAAAGTAGTATGAAAATGAAACCCAGAAAAAAAAGAAGTGAAGAAAAAGGGCTTTGGTTTACTGATAATTTTAAACATTACATAAAAGGTTATTCAGCTTTAACTAAGGCTGTGGATGATGGACTAGAGGGATTGCGAAACATGGTAGATGCTTTTCAATATGCAATTTTTCCATCACGAGAAGTGCCTTCTCCCAGACATCTTGGTTATGTCACTCATGAACACGACTATTTTCACATTAGTCACCCAAACGACAAAACAAAAGAAGTTCTAGAGTCATATTTTTTGGATAAACATTCTAGATTCTCCGAAGGCCTATATGAAGGCAGGGATAATTTATCAGATATGTTTTCTATGTCCTTGCGTAACTTACTCATATATGGAAAATCTTTTTGCGCAATAGAATGGCAAGAGGTTGAGATTAGTAAAAAGAAATATATTTTACCTACATCTTTTCATGCCCTAGATGTTTCAAGTACAAGGAAGTCTTTTTTCGGTAGCGGCTTTCGTCAAAAATATAGTTTAATTTCTTACTTCACAGATCATCAATTCAAAAAATTATACGGCGAAGATGAAACCTATAAAAGAAAATTTAAATTTAAGGATGAAGAAGTAATCTATTTCAAATATCCCTTTCATGGGAAATCTCCAGTTCAAAGAACATATAAACTTGTTCCAGTTTTGAGAAATTTTTGGCAATTTGGTATTAATCAACAAAGGACTTCTTTAGAACCAGATAACCATACCATCGCGTTGGAAAAAGCTAGATACAAAACATACAAAAACAAGAATAGAGAAAATCTCCTTTTAAAAAGTAAACTAATGACAACGTTCAAAAATGTTGTCAGTCCAGGATTAAATATAACTCAATATTATGATGTTTATACAGTAATAAGATATAGAAAGCATTTAAACGATCTTAGAAATTACCTAGTTGAAGAATTTAATAAACAGGTGCTCCAAAGAGTTGCTGAAAAAAATGAGTGGAAAGTTGTACCTGTTTTGAGTTTTGATTATTTTCAAACAAATACCCAACTAGATCAAGTATTGAAAGATTTTTCTGAACAAAAAATAGCTGTTAGTGATGTTATTAATTTAGTAGTAAATAAGCGTTAAATCTATATAAAAGTTTATATTTATGTTGTATAATAAAAATATGAATCTAGGCAAACTAAAGAAAATTGAATTAAGAGAGGGATGGAGACACGAAGCTAATGATTTTACACAATGGCTAGCGCAAGAGGAAAATCTCAAGCTTTTGAGTGATGAAATTGGGTTTGATATTAAACTAATACAGACTGAGGCAAAAGTTGGAAGTTTTAATGTTGATATTTTAGCAGAAGAAGAAACTACAGGGCATAAGATCATTATTGAAAATCAATTGGAAGTTACTAATCACGATCATTTAGGTAAAATTATCACCTATGCCTCTGGCTACGATGCTAGAATTATTGTATGGGTAGTAAAGGATGTGAGAGAGGAGCATAGACAAGCTATTGATTGGTTAAACGAAAATACAAATGAAGAAATCGGGTTTTATTTATTAAAGATTGAACTTTGGCAAATTGCTGACTCTCCATTAGCTCCAAAATTTGAAATCATTTCAAAACCTAACGATTGGGCCAAGGCAGTGAAAAGTTCTGCCGAAAGCGCTGAACTTACGGATACTAAAATAAAACAACTACAATTCTGGGATTCCTTCAAAAGTTATGCCAAGCAGGCTAAAACAACTCTTCGGTTTCAAAAAAGTTATCCTCAACATTGGACTAATATAAGTATCGGTAATAGTGATTGCCATATTGCACTGACAGTGAACACTAGAGATGAAGTTTTTACTTGCGATATATACATCCCCGACAACAAAGAGCTTTTTCAGCATTTCTTTGAAAACAAGGATAAAATTCAATCTGATTTATCGGAAAGTCTGGAATGGATGGAGCTTCCAGAGAAGAAAGCTAGTCGTATAAGACTTTCTTATCCTGGTAACTTTGAAGATGAGGGAAAATGGGAAATCTACTTTTCGTGGCTTCTAGCGGTAGCTGAAAAGTTTAAAACTGTTTTTCCAAAGTATTTTTAATTTGTAAGCTATTTACGATACTGACGATATTTTATACTAGTTGGGGGATATAGATTGTGGTATCGTTTTTTTCTTCAAAAGCAGTTCTAATGTCATACACTAGCCCGCGCAAAGGTTTTAACTCAATAAAATAAGCACAAAAACTTCACGGGTGTAGTGGACGGGGAACTGTGGTATGATTTTGGTATAAATAACCCCGATTTATTTTATTGTATAAAAAATGGTTTCTTTAATTAAAAACAACACCACATCCCCGATACTCTTTTTTGTGTTGGCTTTCAGTGTTACTACTTTATTTCCCAGCCTGATATTTACTCACAGTAGATACATCTTAATTGGGTCATTTTTGTCCCTCATGGCACTAGCACTTATGGTCTTTTTCAAAAAAGTATTTACTGAAGTTATACAGAGAACACACAGGCATGAGTTTATTATTCTTGTTGTTCTCCCCCTTATTTTTCATGGGATTACTTCTTATTTTATTCTCAATTTTGTGGATCAACCCGCATGGCCATTTGAGAGTCGTGGGATTTCCTTTTTACTAATGAATAATTTCTTTATTTATGCAAAACCACTTGAAATATTCGTGCAACAACTACTAATCACTATTTTGGTGACTAAATTGTATCAATCTGGCATGAGCTTAAAGAAGATAATCACACTTTTTGTTGTATTTTTCGGAGCTATTCACATTTTTCTAATATTCAAAGCGGATACAATTATTGGCCTTGGTTTCACTTTCTTTGCGATATTAGCTTCGTTTATATTTCCTTATATGTTATTGAAGGTAAGAAATGGCTATGTATATAACTTCATGATTCATTTGGCAGCATATGATATTGCCGCTCTCCTAACCTGGTCGCTTTATTAGGAAATGAAATAAAATTTAAACAAGATGAAAAGTAGTTCTAACACCATCCACTAAGTCGCGCCAAGGTTTTGACTCAATAAAATAAGGACAGAAAGTTCACGGGTGTATTGGACTTGAACTATGGTATGATTTGGGTATATGAAAACATTTTTTATAATTATTAATGTGCTCCTAGGTTTGCTCATTGGTTTTTATGGCGGTGTAAATAATTTATTGCACTTAATAAGGCTCGCAACTCAAGATACTGGTAATCAGTATTACTACGGGATTTCATTATCACAGGGTTTTACTGAAGCAGTGTTTTGGCTTATCGTTGGTGTACTCTCAATAATAATTGCTCTGGCTTTTAGAAAAGACAAACACTGGGCCGCTTTTGCTTTGCCGTTACCACCCGTAATCTTATTTTTATACATAGTCTATTTATTATCTTCTTCAACTAAAACTGAACTAGCATGGACGGGTGGGATTATGACCATGACCGCCATTGTTTTGTTAGCTTTTGTAATTATAGAAATCTCATACCTTTCTCTTAGAAAAAATACTCAAATGATTCAGCAAAATAGCAGTTCTAACACCGTTCACTAGTTCGCGCAAAGGTTTTAACTCAATAAAATAAGCATATAAAGTTCACGGGTGTAGTGGACGGGGAACTGTGGTAATATTTATAAATGAAAAATTTAATTATTTATTTCATAAGTGGCGGGCTATTTACTACCTTGATAGTCTTTCTTGAAGAGAGAGGTTTTCGTCCGTTGTCTGGTTTTATGGCTCTTATTCCAGTTTTTACTCTCATTTCCTATATTTTTATAGGACACCTAGGAGGAGGATTTGCCGTAAGTCAACATGCTAAGTTTGTTTTGTGGGGAACTATTGTATCATGGATACCGTATATGATTACTATTATTTATTTTGCGCCTAAAATTGGATCAAACAAGGCAATTGCTTTTGGGGTGCTGGTATTTTTTGTCTTAGCGATTGCTTTTATTTTTGTTACTTCTCATTATAATATTTTTAAATAATGAACCGCAGTTCCTCGCTTGAATTAAAAACTCTTTTCAAGTTAAATGGGGATAACCTCTGTGTGTTTTTATTTACAGACGCAATTAAAAATTGTATTATTAATTGATGCAAAATGCGCCAACGGGGGTAGATGAAGAAAAAAGAATTGAAGCAGTTAATAGGTTGGTTATTTTAGATACAAAGCCTAAAAACTGACGATGGAAGAAATAGGTGTCATCATTGACTTAGCCAACCAAGCAGAGAAAGAACTTAATAAGTAAATTATTTATATATCAGGTAAAGGTTTTTGCAAAATAAGTAAAAATGCACTAGTATGATTGAGTGTTGCCGTTGTAGCTGTTTTGGTAGGTCGAAAAGTCGTTTTGCCGTTGTAGCTCAGTTGGTAGAGCACGTCATTGGTTATCGTTAATAGCCCACTTGCAGGGAAACTTGTTTGTGAATCCCGAATTACGGTTAATATCCTGTAAAGGACAAGACCGTGGCGAAAGAAATTTCGCCCGAACGACTGACAAGGGACGCTACACCGAAAGGTATGCGTAAGATACAGTCTAGTCCTCTTATAAGCCGATGTGGTGAAATAGGGGTGTAAACGAATGACGAGGTCATCGGTTCAATCCCGATCAACGGCTCAGCAATCAAAGAGAACGAATATTGGAATTTGCAACCACTTTTAAATTTGACAGTGGTAGTATTAGTTAATACAATATGATTATGTCATTACCTAAGATGATTCGAGAAAAGTGTTTAAAGTGTAAAAAAGAAACAGCGCGAGCTAGGTATAAATATTGTAGTAATAAATGTCAAATTGCTTACCAGCGTGATCGTTATTTAAAAAAATGGAAGGAAGGCAAAGTAAACGGACTACAAAGCTTAGGTATTGTTTCTACTTCTGTAAAAATTTATTTACGTGAAAAGTACGGTAATAAATGTTGCTTATGTGGATGGTCAGAAGTTAATAAAAAAACTGGATTGGTTCCACTTGTTGCCGATCATGTTGATGGTAATTGGAGAAACAATGTGGAAAATAATTTAAGATTAATTTGCCCTAACTGTGATTCACTGACCCCAACATATTCTGGATCTAATAGGGGGAATGGTCGACAAAATAGATCTCTAAGTAAAAGAGTTAAAGAAGGACGTTTGTTAGCAAAAAATATGCCGCTGTAGCTCAGGTAGTAGAGCAACGAATTCGTAATTCGTGGGTCGGATGTGCAAGTCATCCCAGCGGCTCAAATTTATTGTCCTAGTAGTATACCTGCGACAAGTCCAACAGCCAGCGCTATTCCACCCAGAATAAGTACTCGGAAACTCGCTTTTAATAGGGGTTGCTTCGTGAATTTTGCCGTGCCCATCCCAAGGGCAAATAGCCCAATTAAGGTAATTACAATAGATGTTGCTATGGCGTCTTTAGTGCTTAGAATGAAATATGGCAACAGTGGGATAACCCCACCAAGGATATATGAGAAAAACATAAAAACACCTCCTTTTATTGAGATAGATTCCTGATCACCAGGAATATTTAGTTCATGCATGGTCATTTCCTGTAGGATTAGAGTTTCATTTTTCGAAGCTGCTTCTGACATTTCCCTAGCTAGGTCCTTAGGCCAACCGTTTACTAAATACATTTGATATAACTCCTCCTTTTCTTCTTCAGGGAAATCTCGCAATTCTTCTTTTTCCTCTTCAATTTTTCTTTTATTCATTTCCTCATGAGAAATATTCGAAAGATAAGATCCTATTCCCATAGAGATAGATTCTACAGAGATAATTACTATGCCTGCCAAAATAACAATTGAGTGATTGTTGCTTCCAATGGCGATACCCGTGATTGAGCCAAGAGTCGAAACCATCCCGTCTTCTATTCCAAAAACTACTTCTTTCAAAACATTAGCAATAGAAGATTTCTGGTGGTGTATATAATTTTTATTTATCTGTCGGTGTAGTTCCATATCTATAAGTATAGCAAATAACTGTGATTTTTGATAAAGTAAGTTGTGTGCACAGGGAAAGTATTTTTTATGAAAAATGACACCAATGAAGTAGAAATCGAAATAGCCAAACTAGAAACCGTGGTACAAAGCCCAGATTTTTGGAGTGACAAAATAAAGGCCCAAAGCATTCTTAAGGAACTTGCAGAATTAAAGTCTAAAAAAGAAGGCTTGGGTAAATACGACAGAGGTAATGCAATTGTATCTATAATTTCGGGAGCGGGAGGAGACGATGCGGAGGACTTCTCTGCCATACTTTTTCAAATGTATGCCAAATATGCGAAAAATGAAAAATGGGTCATGTCTCTTGTTAACGAACACAAGAATGACCATGGGGGGTACCGGTTTATCACCGTAGAAGTTTCTGGGAAAAATGCGTATGGAAAATTAAAAAATGAATCTGGAGTACATCGCCTGGTTCGAATCTCACCATTTAATGCGAAAAAGCTTCGCCATACCTCCTTTTCATTAGTAGAAGTTCTACCCAAGTTTTCCAAAATGGAAGAAAAAGATGTTGTTTTAAAACCAGACGATTTAAAAATAGAGTTTGCTCGTTCAAGTGGACCTGGTGGCCAGAATGTGAACAAAAGAGAGACTTCTGTTCGTATTGTTCATGTTCCTACAAGTATTGCGGTGCATGTTTCTACTGAAAGATCCCAGGAACAAAATCGAGAATTGGCCCTATCCATTCTTCGCGCTAAGATTTTCAAAAAAGCCGAAGAAGAAAAGAAGAGTGTTGAAGAAAGTATGCAAGTTACTAAGAATACAGAAATAGAATGGGGGAGTCAGATACGGTCTTATGTGCTACATCCATATAAAATGGTTAAAGACCACAGGACAGGAGTAGAAACATCGAATGTCGATGCAGTTTTAGGGGGTGAATTGAACCTTTTCATTGAAGCAGAGAGGGATTTATGATAGTATAAGAAAGTGATCTATTTTAATAATGTTTCAAAAATTTATAGAGATGCGACAGCTCTCGAAGATGTTACCTTTACTATTGAGGGGGGGGAGTTTGTTTCCATAGTAGGGCATTCAGGTGCAGGGAAAACGACTCTAACCAGGATGATTATGGCAGAAGAAAATCCTTCGGACGGAACGGTATTCTTCGAGTCTATTAATGTTAGTAAATTAAAAAACAAAGATCTAACTAAATTACGTAGGCGCATTGGAGTTGTTTTCCAAGATTTCAAATTACTTTCTAATAAAACTGCTTATGAAAATATAGCTTTCGCTATGGAAGCTGTGGGTAAAACAGAAGAAGAAATCCGAAGCGACGTTCCTCATGTCTTAGAACTTGTTGATTTAAGCCACAGGTCAACACACTTTCCAGGACAGATGTCTGGCGGGGAGCAACAGCGCTTGGCTATAGCGAGAGCTATCATCAATCAACCCGAGCTTATAATTGCCGATGAGCCGACAGGGAACTTAGACCCAGTGAACACTCACGAAATAGTCCAAATTTTAAAGAAAATAAATGATCTTGGTACTACAGTAATTCTAACGACGCACAATCGTGGAGTGATAGAGTCCATTAATAAAAGAGTGATTACTATGGAAAATGGAAAGGTAATACGAGACACTAAGCATCATAAGTAGGTATGTTATACTAAAATAATGACCATCGTTACCCTAAAAAGAATAATAAAATCAGGATTTATAAATTTTAAAAGAAATGGACTCGTTTCTTGGGCGGCGGTACTAGTGGTGACTATTACACTTTCGGTGATTACAATGATTATTCTGCTTCAAGCTGTCTTGCATTTTTCTCTCACTCAAATTAAAGATAAAGTGGATGTGAAAATTTACTTCACCGTCGGGGCGAGCGAAGATAAGATTATAGCCCTGAAGTCCTCGTTAGAAAAGTTACCAGAGATTTCTGCGGTGTCTTATACCAGCGCCGAAGAAGCTTTAAAGCTTTTTCGTGAACGACACTCCAATGACTATCCGACGATTCAAGCCTTAGATGAGATAAAAGAAAATCCACTCGGGGGGTATTTGAATGTGAAAGCTAAAGAAGTTGGGCAGTATGAAAGTATCGCGAACTTTATGAAGTCCGACAATGCCCTCGTGCTTGGCTCTGCTTCTATCGTTGATCATGTTAATTATTATAAAAATAAATTAGTTATAGATAGATTAAATACCATTATTTCCGGAGCGCAGAAATTAGGTTTCCTGATTACTTTACTTATGGTTATTATATCTATTATCATCACTTTCAACACTATTCGTCTGACTATTTTTATATCAAAAGAAGAGATAGGGGTAATGCGGCTCGTTGGAGCTTCTAAGATGCATGTGCGTGGGCCATTTATGATAGAAGGGGCAATTTATGGCACAGTAGCTACATTGATTACCCTTGCCTTGTTTTGGCCGGCAACAGCATGGCTAGGCAAGAATATGACTGATTTTCTAGGAATTGACATGTATGGTTATTATGTTTCAAACCTCCTTACAATTTTTGCAATACTTCTATTATCAGGTATAATCTTAGGGATTATTTCCAGCTTCTTAGCAGCTAGAAAATATTTAAATAGATAAAATAAATGAGCAAAAAAGAGACAAAGTATATTTTTGTAGTGGGAGGGGTTATGTCTTCAGTAGGCAAAGGAATTGCAGCCTCTTCTATCGGAAAGATACTTCAGTCTCGTGGTTATAGAGTCACGAACGTAAAGGCAGATATGTATGTGAATATAGATGCTGGTACTATTCGCCCTGCCGAACACGGAGAAGTTTTCGTCGGTGAAGATGGTATTGAGGCTGACCAAGACCTCGGGAATTACGAAAGATTTACCAACCAAACTAGTACTCGCGAAAATTACTTAACCACAGGGCAAATATATGCCGAAGTTATTAAGCGTGAACGCAATTTAGAATACGAAGGCGAAGATGTGGAAGTTTACCCAGATATTCCTAAGGAAATAATCAGACGCATTAAAGCCTGCAAAGATAAAAATAATTCCGAAGTGGTAATAATAGAATACGGCGGTACAGTAGGGGAATACCAGCTTCTGCCATTTTTGGAAGCAGCGAGAATGATGAAGTCTAAAAATCCAGCGGATGTTTTAATTGTTCTCATAAGTTATCTGCCGACGCCGTCACTACTTGGAGAGCAAAAGTCTAAACCGACTCAGCACGCTATCACCGACCTCTTCTCTGTCGGACTAAATCCAGACTTTGTGATTTGTCGCGCTGATCAGCCAGCGACTCCTGACATTAAACGTACCATTAGCAACGTCTGCAGTTTGCCTATTGAAAGAATAATCTCTGCTCCAGACGTCTACTCTATATATGACGTACCAGTAAATTTTGAAAAAGAAAACTTTGGTGCCACGTTACTCAAGACCATGGGCTTACCAGCACGACATAAAGATCTAGCCGAATGGACAACCCTTGCGAATAAGATTAAAAAAATTAAAAAGGAAGTGCGTATCGGGATTGTTGGAAAATATTTTAATTTCAAGTCCTGTAAAGATACTTATATTTCAGTCATTGAATCTATCAATCATGCCACCTGGGCTCAAAATTATAAACCCAACATTGTCTGGATTGATACTGAAAAATTTGAAAACGACAAAGATAAGTTAAAAGAGCTCGACGGCCTAGATGGTATCATCGTTCCTGGAGGATTCGGTAAGAGAGGCACAGAGGGTATGATTCTGGCCGCGGATTATGCACGCAAGAAGAAAATTCCATATTTCGGTTTATGTCTTGGAATGCAGATCCTGACTATTTCTTATGCCCGTAATGTCTTAGGACTTCGGGAAGCCAACTCCACAGAAATGGATGCCAATACTATTCACCCAGTTATCGCTACTATGGCCGACCAAGTAGATAAGATTAAAAATAAAAATTACGGAGCTAGTATGCGCTTGGGGGCTTATAAGGCACTACTCAAAGAGGGTAGTATTGCTCGCGTGAGCTATGGACAGGCTGAAATCTCCGAGCGTCACCGTCATCGCTATGAAGTCAATCCGAAATACATTGAACAGCTCGAAAATGCAGGATTGGTATTTTCCGGCAGATCTCCCGATGGAATTTTGATGGAAATAGCTGAACTTCCCAAAAACGTGCATCCGTTTTATCTAGGCACACAGTTTCATCCAGAATTTCTTAGCCGTCCGCTTGCGCCACATCCGCTATTTACTGCGTTCATTAAAGCGTGTATTAAATAAGGGAAACAAAAATTAAATTTTTATTCTACTAATTAGCATCGCTATCTCCTTTTCTAGTTCTTTAATGCGAATTTCTAGTTGCCCTGTTTTTTCTGCCATTTTTTCCTCAAATTCGTTTGTGTGCCGGGCAAGCATATCTGCTACATCCATCATGTCTGTAATATCTTCTATCGCAAGGAGAATGATGGGTGGGTATAGTTGTGCCGCAGAAACCTCTTTTAAATAAATTTGCCTGCCATTTAAGATCATTATCTTGCGTCCAATTCCTGGGAAATCTTGCGTAACCTCAAATCCCTTAAAATAAGTATTTTTTGGTAAAATATCTTCTAATAACTTTCGTAATTCAGGGATGTTCCATTGTCCATTACCTAATTCATACAAAATTTTATTTTCTGTATCTTTTGTCTCTACCTTAAATGTTGTATAAAAAGGTTCATTGGCAGCTACTACGCGTAGATCCTGATCTAGAATTAAAATTGGTTCTCGTACAATATCTACTACGGTTTTAATGTATGTCCAACCCTCTTCCCCAAGTTTATTAATATAAAGCTGCCCGTTCAGCCTTATGCCTTTTTCAGTCTTCATTTTTGTTTTTTTCATCTATTGTAAAGCCGTTTTTGAAAAGTAGTTATTACAGTTTTTTATTCTAATGGTTGAAAATTGTGGATAAACTTGTGTAATATGTTAATATATATTTAATGTTCGTTGCAAAACGTTATATTTAATGGTATATATAAGATATGTCAATTTTAATTGTGGAAGATGAAAAGAAGTTGGTAGACATATTAAAAAAGGCGCTTAAAAGCGAACGTTTTTCTACGGATGTGGCTTATGACGGAGAAGAGGGTTTAAAGAAAGCACTTAAGAATAATTATGCCTTGATTTTGCTTGATATAATGTTGCCCAAAAAAGATGGTTTTGCTGTATGTAAAGAGCTTCGTGAACACCACATCCATACTCCTATAATTATGCTTACTGCACGAGGCAGCACAGAAGATAAGGTCAACGGACTTGATGTGGGTGCGGATGATTATTTAGTAAAGCCATTCGGATTAACGGAACTTTTCGCACGAGTACGAGCAGTTTTGCGTCGACCAAAGATAACTGATGCCAATATAGTTAAAGTAGGGGATTTGATAATGGATAAAAAGAAACACGAAGTGACCCGTGCGGGGAAAATACTTCCACTTACTCCCAAAGAATATAAACTTCTAGACACACTTATTTCTAATCAAGGAGAGGCTATCAGTAGGCGTAAACTCATAGATCATGCCTGGGGTCCTGCATTTAAAGAAACAAACAACGAGCTTAACGTGCATATACGATATTTGCGTACAAAAGTTGATGGCGCTAAAAATAAATCTCTAATACATACAGTTCGCGGAGTCGGATTTGTTTTGAAAGAATAAATATTTAATTACATTTTAACCTTGCAAAAAAGGTGTTTTTGTGGTATTAAGAGAGTGAAAGAAGTGAACATTAACAACTGTCCCTTCACTATGGGATTTAACAAAATCCCTAAAGGAGGGGATATGAGTATAATTTTGTCAGTAAACGGGTTTTCGGGAGTGGGTAAGAGCACCGTGCTCCAGCTTCTCTCGGAGCGTAACCGGGTTTTGTGGATACCCAGAGTAACCACTCGGCCTCCTCGTAAGCGCGAACGGCGCAATACCGAGTATGAGTTTGTGAGCTTGGAGGAATACGAGTGGCGTCTTACGAGCGGGAAAAGAGAACTCGATGTAGTTTATGAGGAAGGACAACGCCCTCCTGACGCGTTTGACCCTGGTAACGACATCTGGTTCTCGACCAGTCACAGGGTTTCAGTGCGCAAGAAACCCTACCTGACCGGTATTCCGAACCCGAGGCTCTGGCCAGCGCTGGAAGCGTCTCCTTACGTGGATGTTGTTTTGTTCACGTCCGGATACGCTTCTCCTGAGATTAAGAAGCATTGGGACGTCTTCCGCACGGCAGTGCGTAGACTTCCCAACAGTCTCAGCATGGTGACAGTCTTTATCACTATGACTGACACCGAAAAGATGCGCAAACGGCTCTACAAGAGGTGCCGCAAAGAGAACATCGATTTTGGCTCCAAGTGGGCCAAGAACGTCGACCACTTCGGTGACGACTTCGGTGTCCTCTACGATCACGTCATCTACAACGACGGCACAATTGAGGAATGTGTCCGTCAACTCGAAGTAATCGCCGGGCTTCGTCCGGCAATGATCCCAACGAACCAGACTGCGGTTCGTTGAGGATCGCAGTTACAGGGATGTGTGTCCCCGCTGATGAGCTCAAAAGAGCGAAAACTGAAACAAGGTATGACAAATTTAGATTACGAAAACAAAAGACTACTCGAGGTAGTAACCGAAGATGATGAGGTTGTCGGTGCTCAAACGCGAACCGAAGTTCATCGACTGGGCTTGCTTCACCGCGAAGTTCACGTGTGGATGTTTGATAAGGATTTCAATATTATTTTCCAGAAAAGAGGGTTACACGCCAGGTCTGCTGGGTTACTTGACGCTACTGCTGGTGGGCACGTTAACCAGGGAGAGGATTATTTAGAAGCTGCAGTTCGAGAAATGGAAGAAGAAACCGGTATTTCTATAGCAACATCAGACTTAATTCTCCTGGGTAAGCTTAGAGGGTTAGAGGATAAAGAAAAAAATTTAGGACTAAAGATTAATAATTTTATACGTTCAGTATATATTTACAAATCACCTGTTAATTTTCAAAAAATAATAAAAGAATCAGGAATTCCTGGAGGAGGTTTTCAAAAAATATCTAAAGAGTTATTACTTAAACATGATAACATTGAGGTATTTATGCCATTTGTTTTTCGTGAAGAAATTCCCCTTGTGCTAAAGTATATAAAATGACTAAAACAGTAGCTTCAAAAAAATTAGAGGATTTTAATAAAACCACTCTTTACGCAATGGCCGAAGAGAGTAATATTTCTATTGTTAAAAAATTTACTGATCAATGCATTGATATTTTTGAGGCAGATTTTGGTTTTGCTTGGGGAAAATTCAATGATGCTGATCAATACAGGCTTGTATACAAGAGTTTAAATACCCCTGGTGTTCCTACTCTTCCTGATAGAAAAAAAACAAAGAAGAAGACAGTAGGTGGGAAATTATGGTTTGATAGTAATGTAAAAAAAGAAAATTACGAGTCAATTTTTTGGAGATTATTAAAAAGTTACATTATTATTCCCATACATTACGGAGATCGTGTTTATGGAGAAATAATTTTATGTTATAAACAAAAACATGATTTTTCGGCAGGAGAAATAGTTTTTTCTAATACAGCAGGGAATACGATAGCTCAAGCTATTACAATAAATTGGATGAATGAAAATGAACAAAAAGCCCTTGTTTTAGCAGAAAAACAAAAAACAGTAGAGGTTCTACTTTCTCAAGAAAAATTAAAAAATGATTTTATAGCCAACGCGACTCACGAAATACGAACTCCGCTTGCGATAATAAAAGGGAACATTGACTTGGTGAGAAGGATTAAAAACTCTGATACTAAATTTAATAAAGAAATACTGGTGTCTGTTGATGAAGAAGTAAATCGGCTTTCAGACATAGTATCAGACCTGGCTCTTCTAACTTCGCAAGGAGGACGTGGGCAGACAGATGCTATTATTTACCATAAGATTGATCTCAAATCCCTCATTAAGAGCGTAGTAAACAGATGTGCTACTCTTGCTAGTCCTAAAAACATTTCTATTTTTATTAAGAACATTCCTTCAATAAAAATTCCTGGAAATGAAGATTATCTTGAAAAAATGTTTATGAATCTTATTAAAAATTCTATTACTTATGGTCATCAAAACGGGCGTACCACTGTGTCGGCTAAAGTCTCAAAAGGTTTTGTCAAAATAAGCGTGGAAGATAATGGTGTCGGAGTATCAAAAGAGGACATTAAGCATGTCTTTGAAAGATTTTATCGGGGTGATAAATCTCATAATTCTGACGGTAATAGAACTGGGTTAGGACTTGCTATTGTCAAATGGGTAGCGGAGACACACAAGGGAAGTGTTGAACTTAAAAGCACAAAATCTAAGGGTAGTATTTTCAGTGTAACCTTGCCAATAAAGGTTATTTAACTCAGTAAATACCAATATTAAAATTATATTAAAGTTATACACATTTTATCCCCAAATAAGGGTTATTTCTTGTTGACTTATTGTGGGCATCTTCCTATAATATTAAAATTAGATTAAATATCTAATTAAAATTATTAGTAACCATACAATAAAATGACAATACAACAAGAAATACAACTTAAGATGTTATTAACAGAAGCCCATGGGAGTTATGCAAATGATCTCAAAAGGCGAGCATATTATAAAGTAAGTGATGGTACTCTCGCCGAAGACCTAGTGCAGAATACTTTCTTAAAAACTTGGAATTATTTAGTAAAGGGAGGGAAAATAGAAACCATGAAAGCATTCTTGTATCATATACTTAACAATTTAATAGTGGATGAGTACAGGAAACACAAGACAGTTAGTTTAGACACTCTTCTAACCAAGGGTTTTGAGCCGAGTATTGATGACTCTAAGAGGACAATATCTAAACTTGACGGAAGAGAAGCCATTCTTTTGATTGATTGTCTTCCGCCCAAATATCAGAAAGTTATGCGAATGCGATATTTAGATGAATTAACCCTAGATGAGATGTCAGAGATTACTGGTCAGTTGAAAAATACCATTGCTGTGCAGATACATAGAGGGACAGAATTACTTAAAGGTTTGTATAAAAAATAAAAAAGTAGTCAAACAAAAAACCCGCTTTTGCGGGTTTTTTGTTTGACGGCTAATTTAAGTTATGGAATTCGTGTTCTACTTTTTCCTTGACGAGTATAAACATAAATTATAACTGCGAGAAGAAGTAAAATTAGAAGAATAATCCAAAACCAAGCCATACCGCTCAAGTTGCCCAAGCCTACTCCAGCTGCCGCAACTTGTGTCGGCGAAGCAGCTTCTGCAGTTTCAGCACCTAATACGTCTTCATTATTGGTGATCATGGCTGAGTCGTCTGTTGCCTCATCTGTTCCGGGGCTAATTGCCAGACTACGAGATGAAGGTACGAACGCTGTGCCATCGTTAGAAAAGTAATTTGTTGTAGTGGCATTTGTGGGTTCTGTTGATGCACCAAGTACAGTACCCGTGCTTCTTCTGCTTCCACTACTGCTGGAAGAACCATCACCTCCACCACTTTCTGATGGAGGAGATGAAACTGTTCCAGACATAGAGCCACTCGTACTATTTTCATTTCCTGTGTTTGACGAAGATAAAGTACCCGTTACTTCTGATGCATACGCGTGTGAAGATAGAGTAAAGATCAACGTGAGCACAAGGAATGATTTTAATAATATGTTGTGTTTCATAATTACTTATTTAATTTGTTAATACGCCGTAACTTGTAGTATAAGCTCCAGTTGCAGAACCTACAGGGATAGATGTTTCAACTGTAACCTTCACTTGAATTCCATCCATAGAAGGATTAAGGTCAGTAATCATGTTTAGTGTAGGAGAAGAGTACGTATTTGCTGCAGTAATTAGAACTGTTGCTCCAGCATTGTCTGCCTGTGGAGAAGAAATTCTGATATTGTTTGCTGCTGCGATAGTACCACCACCTCCAGTTTTTGCCCAATCAGCAAATTTCATTGCTAAGTGAGTTTCATCTGTAGGCACAGTAATGTTGAACACATATTCCCATCCGTCTTCGAATGTTCCATTTGCTGTAGCTGAAGAATCAATAGTTTCAACTGATGTAACTTCGAGTTCTCCATTACCAGGAATTACTTCACCACCAATAGTGTTATCTCCTGTATTGAAGCTTAAGACTGCACCAGGATACCAAGTGCCATCGACATTAGTCCAGGCAGCAAAGTAGTAAGTAGTGTTTTCTGT
The DNA here is from genome assembly GCA_041665925.1 of Minisyncoccota bacterium. Classification (GTDB taxonomy): domain Bacteria; phylum Patescibacteriota; class Minisyncoccia; order Phycocordibacterales; family UBA9973; genus UBA9973. Next base: position 55,263 of record JBAYHW010000003.1, on the reverse strand, counting down.
GATTGCAGGAAGACCTGAGACTGAAGAAAGAGATGCTGAGAAAGATGTATCAGCGTTAATAGCTCCAAGGTCAGGTGTTGAGTAAACTCCACTAGGAAGTGTAGGACTTTCGGTACTAAATGGACTTAATGAAGCCCAAAATGAATGACCAATAGCTGCGTTTTCATTATTCATACCATTTAAGGTTGCGTCTGAAGATGTTATAGCAGTTGCTGCATTCGTAGTAACGTTTCCACTTGCTGGGAAGATTGTTTCTGGATCTCCAGTTAAGTTCGTATTTTCTGCTGTAACAACCTTGCCATTTTCTAGAGTAGCAGTTGCTGTAACTTTTGTTGGGATTAAGGTTTGGCCGTATTCAGCACCTCGAACATTTACCCAGTATCCGTCAGCTGCATAATCAAAAGTTCCAAAAACATCAAATGGTGATGAGATTTGGTCTCCAATTATTAAAGCTGCGTTTGGACCACTAAGAGTGTTTGTCTGCAATAGAGTAGCATCTGAGTATAATTTAATAACTACAGAAGTAGCTCCTGCAAATGTTGCATCATTTAATCCAAATCCAGCAGTGTAACCTTTTACTCCGCTTGAATCCATGACTCCAAAGTCTTCAGCATCCATAGATCCGACTGAGACTGCATTACCACTAACGGTCGATACAGCACCAGATCGTTCACCACCCTGATAATTGTCTGTCCATGTCCCGGAAATTGTGCCATCTTCGGCAATTGTACCCATGACATGCATAATTGTTTGTGGAGTGACTGCATCTGGGGTAGCTGTGTAGCTGGCCAAGAAGTCAATTGTATCTCCATCTACTAATCCAGAGGTTAAGTCGTAAGTATAGACATTACCTCCAGCAGGGCTACCACCGTTTCCGGTTAAGTTGCCGACATTGTCTTGAACTAATGAAAGATCATGAGGGTATTGTGTACCTTGATATTCCATATTTATTACATAACTACCAGTAACATCCCAGTTTGGGGTTGCTACTGCATGTGCAATATTCATTGCTCCATTTCCGAATGTTGATACTGAAAATGCTAAAAGCATAAATACAGCAGTTGATTTTTTAATTAAGTTTAAGATTTTTTTCATAATTTTTTTGTTAATTTTTTAATGTTATTTTTAATCGAGAAATAACCGACCACCTTCTCGTATAGATACCTGACGTTATGGGTGTATTTTAATGACAACTTAATGTGTGGTTTAATGCAAAACATCAAAAAAAACAACCAGCTGTTGGTTGTTTTTGTTAAGTATTTAATATCAAAATTAATTAACCTTTTATATATCTAACCTCGTTGGAGATTATTTTTCCAGCCTTGAAGTCATCACCTAAACTTTTTGGCAGGATTCGGATATCATCATCTGGGCTTACCCATACTATTTCAGCAATTTCGTGTGCGTGTGAGCGGGGAAGTTTTTCAATGTTTAAATAATCCATGCCGTTCTTTACCTCAAAGAAAAATTCAATGTATTGTTTGTTGTCGCTCTGTAGATAAGTATTGATATAAAACAGTCTACCTACGTCTGGCTTAACCCCAAGCTCTTCTATTATTTCTCTTATCAAGCATTCTTTTACATCTTCTCCATATTCTAAATGTCCACCCGGAAGTGCTGCGAAGCTCTTGTCATGCGGATGCTTAACTGTTAACAATTTTCCTTCATGTAGGATAACAGCCCGACATTTAATCTGGATTTCGTTTTCTTCGTTCATATTTTATTAAGAAAAAGTAAGACGGCAAAGATAACGACGAAGCAAGCGAAAAATCCGACAATCTTAGCAAAGAAGATGATGGCTTCTTGTTTCTTGTTTTCCATAAGTAGCGAAAGAGGTTCAGATAAAAATAAAAATCCCATCACAGCAGCTGACAACACAAACAGACTCAGCATAGTCATAGGGATGATAATCGTTTCATTTTGGTTCTTTAAGAGAAATGATAAAGCTTGTGTGACGTTAACGATAACAATAATATATAGCGCTGCTCCCGATGCAAATAATAAAGGTTTTTTCATATTTATTAACTATAACATATTCTTGCATGTACAAAAATGCGTTGTATAATGTATGCATATGAAAAACTTAAACAAAATTTTTGTGCTTATTTTATTGGTGTTTCCGGTTTTGGTCTTTGCTGCAGAATTTAAGGCAGGACAGCAGCCATCTTTTTCTTCTGGAGAAAAAGCAGAAGAGAATTTATACATGGCAGGTGGGAGTGTCGTTAGTGCTGGAGCAGCAGGGGAAGATCTTCTAGTTGCTGGTGGTACTGCATTAGTGTCTGGGCCAGTTACTGGGGATTTGTTTGTCGTAGGTGGGAATATTACAGTTTCAAACCAAGTTAGAGGAGATGCACGCATAGGTGGTGGTAATATCATTGTAAGCGGCAATGTTATGGGAGATGCTCTTATTGGTGGAGGGCAAATAATTCTATCTGGTAAATTAATAGGTGGCGATGCAGCCATAGCCGGCGGGGCAGTGAGGGTAGATTCTGAAGTTAAAGGAAATGCAAAAATTGCTGGGGGAGAAGTTTATATCAATGCACCCATCGGAGGAGATGCGAACATCAGAGCTGAAAAGTTAACCCTAGGGCCAAATGCAGATATCATAGGTAATCTTAAATATAAAGGAGCAAAGCCGGTCATTATTGAAGAGGGAGGCAGGGTTCGTGGAGATACAGTTTTCACTCAATTGTCTGGACGCGACAAGACCAATAGAGGCATAACTGCAGGAGTAATTGGGTTCTTTACTTTCGTATTCGTGGCTAAATTCTTGATGTTGTTTTTCACCGCTCTTCTCATTGGGCTTGGTTTCAAGAGATACAGCAGAGAGCTTGTAGAAAAAGCTACAGAAAATCCTCTCAAAGAGCTCGGGCGAGGTGTCGTTACTCTCATAGTCCTTCCAGTATTTTCTGTTTTTCTTCTCATTACTGTCGTAGGAATTCCTCTCGGGATAATTGGATTTCTTTCTTTCGCAATGTTATTAGTTTTTGCTTCCATAATCACCCCTATTTTCCTCGGAGCTCTAGTTTACAAATGGATATCTAAGGGGTCAGGGTATGTAGTCAATTGGAAAACCATACTACTCGGCACTGTAGTTTATTTCTTACTTTGCTTGATACCTTTCATCGGCTGGCTTGCAGGATGTGTCTCCGTAGCTATATCTCTAGGTGCTGCTCTTGGCATAAAGTGGAAAGTAGCTAAAGAGTGGAGATAAAAATATTTCTAGTCACTATTTATTAGGAATTTCAAACTCTGAATTATTTTCTCAAGTTCATCTTGTATGAATGTTTTGTTGAATTCCTTTATATTTTGATCTGGAGAATAATTGTTGATGTTGGTTGAATGGATGGTATATTCCACAGCATAACAATCTCCGTCCACTATGCCTCGGTAGCTAGTGGTCTCATAGAAGTTACCCGCCGCTGCCCCATTCGAAGAAAATTTAGTAAAAGGATAGTCACTGATTTGGACTTCACCAATCTTCGCTTCACCATTTACCACATCTGTAGAGCAACCCTTTATGGCACTCGGGGTCGTTGCTCTACCCACGGTAAGCTTCGCATCAGAGAAATTGGTACCAGGGAGATATGTTCGTGGGATGATAACACTTGCTAAAATTGCACCTGGCTCCCTGGAGTCTAACCTCCAGTCAAAAGAAGGGGAGTTATTTCCTTCTACATATTTAAAGAATGGATTGTAGTCGAAAGTCAGAATATTATTTGAGTCGGTAATTTTCTCTAGGCAATTCTCTGATTTTATAAATGTTGATTTTGGGTTGTATTCTACAGAAGAAATAGGGTCGATAGATGATGTATCACCAACTACTTTTACTGTGCCGAAACCTTGCATGAAGCTGTCTCCAACTTTTTTAAATATTACCTGACTATTAGAATGCATTCCTTCTGAGTCGAAAGAGTAAATCCCAAGGAGGATATTATCTTTGAAAGTTCCTGTAAAGCTTCCAGAAGAGCTATCCTTTTGGTAATTATTGTAGGCCAGGGCGCCAGTGACGGCTCCATCTTTCTCTGACTGTATAACCAGGGTATAAATATCTTTCTCAAGATGGGCAACATAGCATCCTTTTATTGAAGTCTCTGTGCCCGCTAGAGGAAGTTCTTCCACCACATCTCTGCTGTTTATTAAATATACAAAAATAGCTATTACGATAATTATAAATACTAAGACGATTATTTTAAAATTGCTTTTCATAGTTATTTAGTCGTTTTTATAATATTAATATTACACGGAATTTTCTTAAATTCATTGTGGACAATTTGGTATTAAAATAAAATCTTCAATATATTTAACAATTTTTATTGATTCACCCAGAGAAAACATGTGTCCCATGTCTTTTATAATCTCCAATCTTGAATTAGATATCTGACTGTTTAAATATTTGCTATGGTCTACCAGGAAACAAACATCATTTTCTCCATGAATGATAAGAGTAGGGGCTTTTATATTTTTAACAATCTCCAATCTGTCTTTGGAATTTGCGACAGCGAGACCGTGATTAAATGGTGAAACCTTATTTTTATTTCTTTTGTTTGATAAATCTATCAACTTAATCAATTCTTTTAAATCTTCTTCAAGTAATTCTTTTCCAAAAAATATTTTCCAACCTTCCACTTGAGCATTTTTAAATTCCTCTTCTGTTTTAGGTGGATTATTTTTACTACTTTCTATGTATTTAATAAATTTTTCTGATGGGTATGAAAGTTCGTATTTATTGGAAAAATTATCCATAGTTACATCCATGTATGGTCTATGATCAGCTGTTGTCGAAATCAAAGTTAGTGATTCAACCCTATCCGGATAATTAATAGCTAATAATTGCCCAATGTAACCACCCATCGATACACCCACAATATTAGCTTTTGAAATTTTATATGCATTTAAAATATCAATAGCATCATTCGTTAAATCATCTAGATTGTACTGGTTGTTTTTAAAATCTATTACAGAAGAAAAACCTGTATCTCTATGGTCATATCTGATTACAAAAAATCCAGTATTTACCAATTCTTCGCAAAAGGAGTCATACCAAAAAATACCCTGATTCATTGCACCCATTATCAATAGAATCGCCGAGTTTTGTGGATTGCCGAATGATTCGGTATATATTTCTAACTTATCTCTTGTTTTTACAAACTGTGCTTTTGAAGGCATAAAAATATTTATGATTCGAAAATTGGCTGACTGACTCAGTCTAGAACCTTAGCCTGTGAGATCCCACAAGCGTTTCTTGACGACTTTCAGTATAGCAAATTGAGGCGTCTCAGTCATACTCATTCCAAGCTCTATAAAGGAAAAGCGAGAACTGCTATCGTGTATGAAAAGTAAACTCATGTTTAGAGAAAAGAAAGTCTGCTTAGTATAACTAACTAAAATGGCTATAAATGAAAAATGAATCAAAAGTGCTAAAATATAGTTTATGAATACTAATTCCATTACCGTATCTAATCTTACAAAGAAGTTTTCTTTCTCGGCAAAAAATCAATCAGTGGGCTTGGCTGTCCGGGGCGGGCGGGACGGAGGATTCCGTACATATTCCGTACGTCACAATATTCGAGCCGGGAAATGGAGAGTTCAAGTTAAAACGGAAAGCGGACAAGAAATTGGGCAAATAAGGTTTGAGGTCATGGCCGTAGAGCAAGCCCCCGAACTCAAAAGCAAGCTTAAATAGAGTCAGAAAGAGAGGTTTGTTCTTCTCCTAAACAAGCCTTGAACTCTTTATATTGTTCAAAGAATATTGAATCAGTTTTTTTGTCATATATTTTGCCTGAGAAGCAATATTGTAAAACTTTTTTCAAATAATCTTCTGAAACCGGTCCATAGGTCTCTGCATCTGGAAAATCTTGGATATTCATCAGGGATTTTTGAGTTGGACGGATGTAATCTTGGTTACCGGCGCAACCAAAATAAAATCCAACATCATTTTTTGCCCGGCTAAAGACGAGAGTACTGTCAGCCCGGCGCACAAAATCACCCCACCAATCTTTGGCAATATCTACCGTAGGCGCGCAGTTTGGCCCTTCAGGGCGTGCTGGAGCTGACCCAGACTCCGCCATAATGCTTCGCATTTCTTCACGCAATCCGAAGCCCATAGCTAGCTCGTGTAAAAATATTTTGTAGTTAAAAGCGTCTTCTTCTTTATTTGCGGGCAGACTATAAAATACAAAAGTATTCTCTAGTCTCGAGGTGTTAGACCAAGAAACAAATTGTTCTCTCGAAACGACGATTACTTTTACCTTGATTAAGGGTAATGTCTGCACTAGTTTAATCAAATCTTTGCCACACTTTAGCATCGGTGCATACATTTTTTCTTCTTTTACTTCGCACAAAATCGGATCATTTTGATAAATCATGAAAATATTGATTTCGGAATGACTTTTCCAGGGTTCAACTTTCTTCATCTCCGCAACAATTTTTTTCACAGAAACCTTGAACTCATCGAAGGACAGAAAATCATCGGCGACGAACAAAAGATTGAACCCGCGAGGATAGATATTTTCGGGAACCGCGTATATAGTCTTATCTAAATTTTGCCAATTGAAAGTATCGTCTAGCCACTTGTCAGAATTTTCTTCCGGCGTGCTTATAAAAGGCACATTTTTAAATACTCGGCTCGCGAGCCACATAAGTGCGAACACAGCCAAAAGTGCCAAAATAAATATAATAAAACGATTGAAACGTTCTTCCGTCCGAAATATTTTTTTTAACAATCGTCCCAACATTTGTTATCCAAGTTTAGTTAATATTTCTTGTAAGAGTTTAATTATTTCAAACAAAAGTTTGATTACAAAAGAAAGAGAGCCATCTGTGTTTTCAGCCATACCTGAGGGCGTCAACCTGACAATACCGAGATCCACATCTCCACCTTCTTCCATATCGAATGTCGGCAATTCGTCCGCGACGTTTAGTGTCGGCGGCAGTATGAGCTTGACTGTATATTCTCCTGCCGGAATTTCCATAGCGAGCATGCCGTCGGTGACAGCGCCTCCGGTGCTTACACCCGTTCTTTTATTTATGAAATTCACAAAGATTAACTCGTCGGAGATAGGGGACTTAGTACCCTCTTCTTGCAAGACCAGCCGGACAACCCCGCTATTTTCTGGACTTAAGTTTTCATCATCCGCTCCGCCTGCTCGTAGCTCGGCAATCCTGCTTTTTTCTACTTTGCCTTCGGTTTCAATTTCAAGAACATTGGAAATAGGGGAGGGGTTGCCGGACTTGTCATAAGTCCGCACGGCGACATAAAGCGTCGTGTTTTGAGGCAAGTCACTCAAGCTTGCCATCTCGACGTCGCCTTCTTCTTTGGAATTTTCTCCGCCGGTGATTTGGACTGCCTTACTCCAATTGGATTCCGTGAGATCTTTCAGTGATATACGAACATCATAACTTTTTACATCAATGTCTGGCACAGTCCAAGAAATATCCGCGGATTTCGGCCCCGCTCGTTCGAGCGACAAATCATTGATGCGATTCGGCGGATTGGTGTCGCCTGTTTCTTCAACAACGACTGGCGCCTCTGGTGGCAGGATGGGCTCCACGGGGATCTCTGGCGCAGGGTCTGCAGGAGCTTCGGCTGGTGGCACGACAGGGTCTTCGGCGGGAGTTCCGGTTTCGGTGCCTGGGTCTGGCGTTCCAGCGGGTGGAGTTTGGGGATCCGGTGTCACGGGAGGAGTTTCCGCAGGCGGAGTACTTGTGTCTTCTGGTGCCGGGTCAGCAGGAGTCGTCGAAGTTTGTTCCGTTGGAGGAACAGGCAGAATTTCTTCTGCACTAGCAAACCCGCAACTCACTGCAAATATTAAGACGAGAATTATCAAGATTGTAAGTTTATTTTTTTTCATTCTTTATTTAATAATTTAATTAATCAATATCTTCGATAATCACCGCGCCAGCAGCGCCATTACCTCCAGCCGACCCTGTAGTTGACGTGCCTCCTGTACCGCCGTTCGCAGTAACTGTGGTAGTGTTGACCCCACTTAGAGTTCGAGCGCGTATCCACACAAGACCACCGCCACCGCCGCCGCCGCCACCGTTACCACTTGAATCATTGGCAGCATTCTCTCCATTCGCTGTAACAACAGCTGTAGTTGGAGTTATGGTTACAGTGTCTGCTTCAATATATATTATTCCTCCCCCCATACCACCAGTGCCATAGGTACGGCCCGTCCCTCCTCCTGCTCCCGCAACTAAACCCCTACCACTGGCCCAAGGATTGTAAAACAAATATTCTTTCACCAACCTAGCTGCTGTTTTTTTGGCTACACTTGTTGTCCCCGCAGCACCACCAGAGACACCAGCGTGTGTTGCTCCCGTACCTCCCGTACCTCCCGCACCTCCACCAGCTGCCCCGTCAGCATTAGCTGAATCGGCACCACCACCTCCACCAGCCCCTGTAATACACCCTCCTTCCATGGTTTGACTAACATTACCTAAACAATTTTCTCCAATACCAGTGGTTGTGTTAAGGGGACTCCCGGGGTCATGCCCTTTGCCGTTTGCTGAAATACTTCCGCCCGTATCTAACGTAAGGGTGCCTTGCACGCCCACAAACAACCCCGCTGGCGCTGAAGTACTTACAGTAACAGCTCCAGTGATTGTCCAGCTGGTGTATTGTTTCGGATCGGAGGTTAACGCTCCTGAAGCTGGGCCAGCGCCGTCAGAACCATCGCCACCAAATTGGGCAAAGCCGAGCAGGGAAGAGGTCTTACCAATAACATCATTAATAAGCGAAGTGAAAGCGGAACCGTCCAGTCCGTCCAAATAATCCGCATTTAAATTTGTTACGACCGTGGTAGAAGCTACGGTGAGGGGAGCAGTGCCTGTCGTTGCAGTGGAACCCAGTTGAGTTGCGCTAAGCTTCGCCGTCGAAGCATCAAAGGTAAGCGCTGCATTTGTTTTTGGCCCGAGATCACCCGTCGCCGCGGTAAAGAAACTTATAAATGAAGTCGTGTCCGCCGCTTCGTTGGCGACTGTAATCGCTGTAGGCGTGCCCGCAGATGCAGCCGCCCAGCTTAATGTCCCAGAACCGTTAGTGGTAAGCACTTGGGATGCATCACCGTCATTGGCAGGCAACACATACACAGTATTGGCCGCTAGTGCAGGAACTTGGAAAGATGCAAAGTTGCTACCATCGTCTGTATCTTCCAAAAGAGTGAGCACCCCAGCCGAAGTCGCTCCGTTGCTAATGTTTAGTCCAGCTGTGGCCGTTAGTAATCCATCAAATCCTGCAGTGCCAGCAACATCAAGCATATAATCCGGTGAAGAATCACCAATGCCCAGGTTGGTACCATCAAAAACAAAGTTTGTTGTATCTTTTAGTCTGCCATCGGTAGTTATGTAAGGCATTCTACCCGAAGTCAACCTGGTGCCATTATCCATAACCAACCCTAGCCTGTCCGCAGTAACGGAGTCAGCTGTTTGTAATTCAATGCGCCGAATGCCCATATAGTCGGCGTAGCCCCAGTTGTCTGCAATTTTTATTGCATAGTATCTATATGCGGTAGAGTTCGTAACAGTTATATATTTGGGGTCAGCGGTATTAGATGCGGCGTGTTGATCAAATTGGGAAGCGGAAGTAGAGAGTTGTGTCCAGTTTGTATCTGAACCATAGGTTGTGTCCGAAAAAGCCGATGAATCATTAGAGCCCCACAAGGTAAAATTTTTGGCTCCTGTAGTGGTAAACCCGCCGGAGGTATGAGAATTTTCGTAATATATTCTTTTGATAACTGTAGCTGAACCGAGATCAATATGCAATCTTTGCGAAGCAGGGGAACCACTACCTGACACCCATTGCGTATTTGTCCAGTCGCCCGTCAGTGATTTAGCTGGATCGGTAGCAAACCAGGGTTCGAAGTTAGCGCTATAGCTCGATGTAGATTTGACGTAAGTGCTAGAATGTGCAGATGGGTACTGGGAAGTGTAGTTTGTTCCAACACTTTCAACTGAACCAAAATAATTACTGCCATCAAATTCTAATGTGCCCGATTCAGGAGAGGTCAAATTAGCCCCCGCGGTAAATTTAAGTGGTCCAGTACCGGCAGATGCTGTGCCGGCCTTAAGGTGGAGAACAGCGCTTGGGCTTAATATTCCTATGCCCATATTCCCATCATTTAGTATCGTCATGGCTTCCGTGCCACCGTTGTTGCCGACGAGAAAATGCATATCAGCACCGGAGGCACCCACACCTGTCGTGGTTTGAAGGGTCAGGTCTTGAGTTGTACCAGAACCGCCGACGAGAATAGGGGAGACGAGGTTTCCTCCAGACACGGTAAACCCGGCAGTGGCAGTAAGCGCATTCACTGCCTCAAAAGCTGCAGGAACAGATCCAAGTTTTTTTCTCGGAGCCATTTCGCCGTCCCAGGTAGGAGTCGGAGTGTTTGTAGTTCCGCCAATGTTTACGCCAAGATAAAGCGTCTGATTAAAATCTATGGAAGCTAGTGAAGAAACTTCGCCAAGCAATATACTAAATAATCCGTTAGCTACTGCGACGCGATTCGCTTCGATCCTGGTCTCTGTCCAAATCGCAGTGCCACCAGAATCCACGGTGTAGAGTGCAAGCTCCATATTGTATGATCCGTCAGGAACCGCAACACTGCTCGAATTTGTAAGTTTTCCTTGATAATTTATTTGCTTATTAAAAACTGCGTAAGCATTTGAGTTGTGAAAAAATATCGCAACGAAAATATAAGTTAAGGAGAAAATAGTGAGAGCGATTTTTTTTACAAGTGAATATTTTTTTTGTAAAAATATTTTTCTCATTGGTTAATTTCTGTTTTTATTTCTTTTATTGCTTCTGTGTCAGGAGATAAAGTTTTCTTGGCTTCAGGAGTAAAATTCTTATGATTTATTCCATAGAAATAAAAACCGAGCAGGGAAATGAGACAGAATATAATTCCAGAATAAATTACAATATTTTGAGTTCGCTTTTGCGACAAGAAATCAAAAAAGGCTGGACGGTTGTGCCTCACTTTTTGTTTGAATATATAATCCCTGACATCATCTTCTGTGGTAAACCAAGTTCCTCCCGTTTTTTCGCCCCTGAGCTCTCCTTTACGGATGAGAGCACTCAAATAATCAGGGTGATAACCTGAAATTTTTGATGCCTCACTTAATGATAGAACTTTTTTAAGTTTTTCCATTTATATCAAGATATAAAAGGATTTATTGGATAAACGAGATAGTTGAAAATAAAATCTCGGATAAGCGATATTCTTTATATCTCCTATATTATACTAGTTAATACACCTAGTATCCACTAGTTATCCACAGTTTTGGTATAAATGGCTATAACCCTTGTGATTCTTCGTTTTTTCGCCTACGAAGTAATATAAAAATCGCTAAAATTAAGAGGATTAGAAGCAAAATCCATAGGAAAATAAGATAAGGGTACGCCGGAGGTTCTTTCACGGGAATTATCCTAATATTTTCCTGGGCTTCTTCTACTAGAACCCAGCCCTGGGCAATTATTTTTTTCTCATTATTGACAAACCTAAGTACTTCAAAAGTATATTTTCCAGTTCGAGGTAATGGAGAGACCACACTTTGGTATCTTGCACTATCTTGGTTATAAGAAAACAAATATTGTCCAAACTTTTCACCATCTTCATATGAGACAACCAAATAATCATCCGCTTCAGTCTTGTCACTTGTATCTACTATAGTATTTGTGTTGTTTTTAATTTCAATAATAGATTCTTTTGCAAGAAGCACGACCGGTTGATTGTATTGGTGTACAAAGAAATCTCCAACTTGTCTTTCAGTAATATTCTCGGGTTCTGGTTCTGAAATTTTTGGAATTATTATTTTAGAAAAAGCGATACCTTGTGTTCCGACCCCGCTAGAATACCTACCATCTAAATTACGAGAAAAAAGTGAGTAAAAATATTTTTTCCCGGCTAACACGTTTGTGTCTAAAAAATTTTCACTATTTCCTTCATAAATCAATTTGCCCACAAATGGATCTCCGGTAAATTTATTTTGATGTCGCATTATTCTCACATAAGAAAAATTTTCATCCGCAGGATTTAACCACAAAATCCTAATACCTTTTTCTTCGGTAGAAGTTCTGACATTTCTAGGATTCAATGGGTATGCTGTGTCTATTAAAAATTTTGTAAAGAAATAAGTAGGGGGAGTACTATAATTGTTTCCATAGATATCATAATTCTCAAGAGTAAAATAATACATGGTGCCGGGAGCGAGATTGATGATTTGAATTTTATGATTACGAGCAAAAAAAATGTTACGGGTTGTCCCATCCTTTGTCTCGGGCGTTGTGCCCCATCTCACAGTACTAATCGTGCTCCTGCCTGTATTCCAAGTAATAATTGCACTATAAAGTTCAGGAGAAACAGTCACATTGTATACATCAGGCAATTTAAAGCCTGTCGTGTTCGTGGCATTTCCAGCAGGGGAAGGAGGTGTACAGTCTACTGCACAATTGGCGATTGTTTCGCCCAGTCCCGCCTCGCAAATACCGTTTAGATTGCAACCATCGACTCCAAGGTTTATTTGGATTGAGTTTGCGTCGGCACTAGCAAAGCTCCCGCTTCCCATAAATATAATCGCGATTAGCAGGGCACTGAAAAAAATAATTTTTGTTTGCATTTTTACAAAGTGACCGCAGTTACTACTATTGAAGCCGAATAAGCACCAGAAGTTTGAATATGGGCACTACCAGATTCAGCACGGAATCTCACTGTCGTCGTACTGCCCGAAGGATGATTGCTCGAGCTTTTGCCCGCAATTATTTTATCTACTAATGAAAGTCCGTCCCAACACTTAGCCGAGGTCTCACCCGAGCCCGTATTGCAGCTCGATCCATTATCTTTGAAACGTGAGTTTGTATCTGCACCTTCAGGAGTAAATCCGAATTCAGACACAGAAGTAGCAATTGAAAAATTATAATCTGGATCCGCGCCCGCTGGGGCATAATCATCAAAAGAATCTTCGGCTGACGCCAGGGCAGGAGAGGTAAGTGTTTTAATGCTCATAGAATAGCCTGCCACATTGTCAGTCAATACGGTCCAGGACATGGTACCTTCAGTATTTTCACCATTGATGCCTCCGATCGACGTAAGTGCCAAATCAGATGGGCTAGTAATAGAAATATAGCTTGATTGCATCTGCCAAAAACCTGCATGCATATAATAATTCGCACTATTAGAATCTCCAGAGCTTAGCTCGCCCAAAGTATCACCAATTATATAATTTGTACTCGCGGAATTGTCATCTCCTCCGACATTGACACTGTCAGTGATTATTTTATAAGTGGTGCTTTGCATTGTCTGAGCAAAAATAAGAGAAGGAAGAATCGACAATGTGGAGAAGGTAAGAATCAGAGCAACACTTCGCTTTATTTGGAAAAAGGAAGCGTACTTTTTCATTATATTATTTTCTCTTTAATTCAAAACGTGTCAAAATATAATAAACCAGTGTGACGAGAAGTAATATTCCGACAAATACTGGTATTAATATTTTCCACGGAATTATCCAAAAAGAAACTTTAGCGTCAACGTATTCTTCATTGTATCCTTTATAAAGAGAAAGGTGAGCGGTATAACGTCCAAGGTTAAAGCCATCTTCCCACATTACCTCTCGATAACGAACAGAGTCAGGGAGTGCAAAATAAGCATCGACAGGCAATACAGCGACTGCTTTCCCGAATATATTTTTGATAGTAATCGTACCGTAGGGAACTAAGTGAACGTTCCCGGTGTTTTTGTAGGCAATCTCGAATCCATCTGGTCTTTCACTATAAAATAATTTTGATGGACCTATGACTTTAAAGTTTTCAATATCTCCACTTTCAATACCTTCACCGTTTATTTTTAGAAGAAACAAAGAACCGATTCGAGAAACAATGCGAGTTTTACCCTGGGCTTCAGAAATGACTTCATTTGTTAATTTGTCTGGATCATTGGAGACAATCAAGGCTCCGTAAAATCCGCGTGGTTCAGCGTTCAGAGGTACGGAAACAGAGACGGGGATAGTGATTTTTTCCCCGAACTCCAAACTGAATTCTGTAATTTCAGGTGTAATAAAATCCTTGAGTGAATACGGGCTGTGCGTGTCTCCTAAAAGTATGACTGGTTGATTTGCATCATCTGTACCGACGAAATCTTCTGTGCTCAGTTTAAACTTCACAGTCTTATTGACTCGGTTCGTAACTGAAATATTTTTTACCATACTTTCTCCAGGATTTAGAAAAACTTCAGTTTTACCTGGTTCTACCACAAAGTCATTTTGGGGAGTAACGTCAACCTTAATCTTTGTATAAGCGTATGAGTGGTCAGGTAAGAAAAAAAAGCTTATAGCTAATATTCCAAAGATGGAGCTGTATAAGGTTTTTTTCATAAGGAAGATCAAAGGATGACTAATTCATTATAAAGTGACAGCCGTGCCCGTTATTGTTGCCGTGTAGGTTCCCACTGGAGCAAAAACTCCATTTTGTTCAGCAGCAAAGCAGATAGTCGTGGCTATACCAGCGACAGGAGTAACAGTAGCTCTTGTGGCGATTATGTTGTCTGAAGTTGCAAACCCTTCATAATTCTGACCGACATCTGGTACGCCAGCAGCTCCGCACGTAGCGGCTGCTCCATATTCTGCCGTTGAAGTGTCGGTACCGTATGCAGAATAGCCAAACTCTTTATCACCGGAAGCAACAGACCAAGCTTCCGGAGTACCAGCCACAGCCTCAGTGTAATCAGCAAAAGAATTGCTGCCGGAGACGAGCGCTGGAGATGCGGAAGCCTTGACTGCAAGTGAATATCCGCTTGCCCCATTTGTAATGACAGTCCATGCAGAGCTACCTATGGAGCTATCTGTAGTGATGCTAATGTTCGGAGCCATGGTAACCGCTGCACCATCCGAAATTGTAATTCCGGAATCCACGTCAAGTGTAACGACGACGTTATCAGTGACAGCAAAAGCGTACTCTGTCAAAGCGTAGAACTGCATTACTAGGAAGAGGATCAAGAAACTTGAAATAAATAGTTTCTTATTTAAAAGTTTTTTCATTTTTAACTTAAGTTAAAATATTAATTAATTTACATTTATAAATATACAACTTTAAACTCAAGAAGGAAAGGAAAGTTATCCACCTTATCCACCTTTTCCACAATGGGTAGAGTGATATAGTTAGTGCGTAATATGAAAGCAAAAAAAATTTCTAAAATTATTCCGATCATCGGCCTTCAATGGGGTGACGAAGGTAAGGGTAAGGGCGTAGCTCGCACTGCTTCACGCTTATCAAGTAATGATTTTAAGGGTGCGATATTGAATGCATTTATTGAGGTTGTTGATCAAGTAAAAACTAAAACAGGACGTCGAAAAGATAAAAATGGTAGGGATTTAGACGGTGATGATTTAATGAACAAGATTTTTGGTTGTGATGGTGATCAGGTTCCTAAGATTAAATTTAATTCTCTCGTTGGTGGCTTGGATAAAGCTGAGCAGCGTGGATTAATGTATTTATATAAGGGAGTCGTCGGTGTAAGGGATAGAAAGGCACACATTAATTTCATCCAAAATGATCCACTGAAAACTATCTAGTATCTTAGTCTAGCTAGTTTACTTCTTAGACTTCTTGACGAGCACTCTATTATATCCAAAATTAGAAAAAAGAAGTCTTAAACTTACTCAAACAAAAAAGCACCCAAGAGGTGCTTTTTTGTTCTGAATACCGCTCTCAGCGGGTATGCTATGACTGATTAGTTTATCCTATGCGTGTCAGACACCTGACTTAGCATATGACTGCTGTGGGTCAGGAGATTAATCCTCCAGATTCCTTCCCTTATTGCTGATTTTATATACAAAGCTGGGAGACTTGGATTCGAACCAAGATAATATCCTCCAGAGGGATATGTCCTACCGTTAGACGATCTCCCAGCTTTGGATACAAAATAACAATGATTTCTTCAGAGAATCAGATAAAAATGAAAGCAGATTCATTTTTATTCCCACCATTAGACGAACCCGCAATACAAAGTTAGAATACTCCAAAAGTGTTTATTTTACAAGAAATATCATGTTAGTTTTCCAACAATTTTCTTTCCTGTTCTGTTAGGATATCAACCACAGTTTGGATGGAATTTTTTAGATAAACCATATCTTCTGGCGTTCGCAATGAGCCACTCTTCATCTCAAGAAGTGAATTTTCCATTTCTTTGATTTTGATTTTTTGCTCGTTTGTTAATCTCAAGATATCTGCATCATCCACAACTATATTCATAAATCCAGAAATTACTTGGACGGCGTTACCCCTGCACATATAGTGATAATAATTTGCGTCTTCTGTTGTTAGTGTATGGGACGGCAGTTCATAAATATATGGAGGATATAAATGTTTAGAGAAAAATGAAAGATATTCTCGAAGAGCTTCTAGCGCCTGCGCGTTGTTTATTAACGTGCCTGGTGGGGAAATTTTATTTTCTGGGGAAAATTCACTCATAATAAAAATATAGCAGATTCTATGTTGAAAATCATTCTTTTACAAGAAATATAAAAATGTATGTCAAATAGGAATTAAGTGATGTACATGGTATAAAATAAGTGATGATAACATTACTTATTGCTTTTTTTATTCTTGTGGCCCTGGCGTCTATTTACTATGCGCCACTACTTAGGAAACACATCGCTCAAGATCATCTCGAATATTTATCTTACACCAAGAAAGATCACCTTATGAGTAAAGATGAGCATGCTTTTTTTAAAGTTTTAGAAGAAGCTGTGGCCGAGAGGTATTACATAGTTCCCAAGCTTCAGCTCTCAAAGCTAGTGCAAGTAGAAAAGGATAGAAATTGGGAGTACGCGCCCATAGACCAGACTCATATCAAATCCGTAGATTTTGCCCTGTTCAATAAAGCATTTTTTACTCCGCATCTCGTAATTGAATTGGATGAAAAGCCGCATGATGGTGGACATGGGCACGGGCACGGAGGAGCGCATGAACCCGGGAAAGATCATTTCCTAGGGGATATGTTGAATAAAGTAGGTATAAGAATAGTTCACATCAATGCGGCTGAGAATTATGATGTGGAAGAAATTACAAAAGTTATTTCATAAACTTGTATTTACAAAACTCTAAACAATGCATTGCCCCACTAAACCACCAAAACCAGCTTAATGGCTAGCTTGGCGGGATATTGATTTTATTTGACTTCCGTGGAGAGAGTTTCAATAACTATAGAGAATGTGCCTGCCTTGGCTTTTATCTTTGCTTGACCGGATAGGGAAACTGGTTGCCCTGTTATTGTAGGAGCGTTTGCCTTGAGTTCTGTTTTTAGCTCCGAGCTGACTTTAGCAGCCTTTACTTTTTTTGTAGCAAATATTTGCCACCATGGAAGTTTTACGCTAACTGCATTTGTAGACGAGTCAACACTGACTTTGTATGGAATGTTTATCGGAATAAGAGCGAAGAGTCTTCCAGGAAGACCATATTCTACCTCTAGATTATCATTTTTGAAATTAACTTTTTGTAAAGCTTCGTCATCTTTAACTGTTCCAGCAACGTACATTGTCAGGTCATCAGCAGTTTTTACTTCGCTGGCGCTTGTTACTGAAGAGTTCGAATCTGTATACACGGAAGCACTGTCTGTATCTATTGTAATTTCAAAAGTAGAATCTTCTTCGTTTGTTTCCACATTTTGGACTTTTATATCTCCGTTCAATTCGGCGTTTTGTACTTTTACGTTGCCAGTGCTTGTAGTATTTATTGACTCAACCTTGATTGAATCTACTGAATCTTTTAATTTTACATTTTTCAACTCAACATCACCTGAAGAGTTAGTAGTAGTTCCGCCGACATCAATAGAATCCACAGGGTCGGTGAGTTTAATACTACCGTCACTTCCAAAGTCAACAGAATCCACGTCGTCTCCAAAACCATACTGAGCAGTTGCTTGTTGCGTATTAAAACCTAATGATAAAACGCATACAGCTACCACTAAATATAAAAAGTTTTTCATATAGAGTATTATAAAGTTTTTGTCCAGACAACACAACTATGCCTTTCGCCTAGTGTTATATTTGTACTATTTTGATATACTGCAAAGTAATGAAAAATAGAATTGCTAGGACAATACAAGGTAGTATAAAGAATACCTTATTTTGGTGTTTAGTGGCTGGTGCGTTATTTTTCGCTGTGTTTTATTTTTTCCCGAGAGTTTTTAGTAACGGAGTAAATTACAGTAAAAGTGATTATATTGTGGCCAATATTCTCTCTGAAGAAAAAAAGGCTATACCAGCTCCTCCCTTAGACGTGGAGTTATATGATAAAAAGTTAAATGAGCTAGCCAACAATCCTCCACCTCTACCACCAACGACGAAAACAGTTAAAGATCCTAAAACTGGAGCAATAACCACGGTCACCATCCCGCCGAAACCAACTCTGCCCAGCCCTTGGCCAGTTAAAACTCTTTATCCGAACGATGGAGCCTTACTCCCATTTAATCGCATCATTGCATATTATGGGAATTTATATTCTACGAAAATGGGTGTACTTGGAGAATACCCAGAAGCCGAGATGCTGACTCGGCTAAAAAATGAAATTAAAAAATGGGAAGTAGCAGATCCAGCTACGCCAGTGATTCCCGCACTTCACTACATCGCTGTTGTGGCGCAGGGGAGCGCAGGCGCAGATGGCAAATATCGCGCGCGTATGCCTTCGTCTGAAATAGACAAAGTTTTAGCGATAGCAGAGAAGATCAATGCGATTGTGTTTTTAGATCTTCAAGTTGGATTTTCTACAGTAGAAACAGAAATTCCATTGCTAGAAAAATATTTAAAAATGCCGAACGTCCATCTGGGGATTGATCCTGAATTTTCTATGAAAAGCGGGATTCGTCCAGGGAAGGTCGTGGGGACACTAGATGCAGCCGATATAAATTTTGCTTCAAATTATTTAGCGAAATTGGTAAAAGAAAACAACTTAACTCCGAAAATTTTAATCATCCATCGCTATACACAGAAAATGGTTACGAATTACCAAAGTATAAAGATATTACCCGAAGTGCAAATCATCATGCATATGGATGGCTGGGGCGGGCAGGCGAAAAAAATTGGTACTTATAAAAACTTTATTTATCCAGAACCCGTACAATTTACCGGCTTTAAATTATTTTATAAAAATGACATATTAGATCCAGGCACAACCCTAATGACCCCAGGAACTCTTTTACAATTAAACCCTAGACCGATATATATACAATATCAGTAGAAGTGGTATAATATAGATATGTCTAAACAAGAAAAACAAGGGGAGTTTCGATTTAATAGAGTCCCCAGAGAGATTCCAGAGTTTAAGCCAGAAAAATCAGTTGAAAAACCTGCTGAGGTTGTTCCCTCAGTGGGAGTTCCTAAAAGAACTTTAACTCCTGAAGAGCAAGCTGAGATTGATATGATTAAAAAAAGAGAACAGGAGGTTGAAGAAAACATAATAGATCGCAATCCTTATGCACGAAGATAAAGTATTGGATTTTACAACAGAAAAAAAAGCCTGGCGGGAGGTAAAGACACAAGAGAAATTTTTAAACGCTTTTCGGGGGTTGAAAGTTTTCTGGATGACGACTAGTAATTTACTTACTCATACTGGAGTGGCTTTTGTTGTAATAGTTTTAGGATTTTATTTTAAAATCTCAGGCATTGAATGGATTGCTTTGGTTTTTGCTATTGGTTTTGTGATAATTGCTGAAGCCTTCAATACTGCGATAGAAATAGACATAGATTTAACATCTCCAGAATATCATCCCTATGCTCGTGATACGAAAGACGTTGCCGCCGCAGCAGTGCTCCTGTCTGTGTTTGTATCTGTCATCGTTGGGGTCATAATTTTCTTGCCTAAAATATTTTAACTTGTTAGAATTACGGGATGGATAAAAACGTAAAAATTTTCATATCGGTTGTTGGTCTTTTAATTTTGGGTACGATTGCTACAGTTGTACTTCAGTCGGACGCTACTCCTCCTGGCCCTGGGAAATATGACGAATTTGCTACTTGCTTGAAAGACAAAGGTGCTGTGTTTTATGGAGCTTACTGGTGCCCTCACTGTCAGTCACAGAAAAAGCTTTTCGGCTCTTCTCAGAAATTGATTCCTTATGTAGAATGTTCTACGGCTAATGGGCAAGGACAGCTACCAGTTTGTACAGATAAAAAAATCGAAGGCTATCCTACTTGGGAATTTGCTGATGGGTCTCGAATGAACGGAGAAATTCCACTTCAAAAACTAGCCGAGAAAACTGCTTGCGTTTTACCAGAATAAAATGAGCACTGAAGCTATACATTATCTCAATGTGTTTCTCGGGCTAGGAGTTATTCTTCTTCAAGTTCTTTCTGTTGTTGCTATATTTTTACTTTTCTTTAGGTCAAACGGGAAGGGAGGAAATGTTTATTTGGATTTTATAAATAAGCATTTTTTAATTCTAGCTTTTTTGATTTCTCTGTTTTCTTCGGTTTTTCCTTTAGTGTATTCTGAAATTATTGGATTTTTAGCATGCGCTCTTTGTTGGTGGCAGAGAGTGTTTATGTTCCCGACCTTTTTGATGTTCGGTGTTGCTTTATGGGATAAAGACAGGAAAGTTATTCGTTATGTCTTGCCCCTTTTGTGTTTTGGGTTTCTAATTTCTCTGTATCAGAATTTCTTTTATTATTTTGGAGAAAGTTCTAATTTGCCGTGTGATGCTTCCGGCGTCTCTTGCTATCAGCGTTTAGTATCGGAATTTGGTGGCTATATTTCTATTCCCATGATGGCCCTGACTGCGTTCTTTGCGCTACTTACTTTACTTGCCGTAGCGCATTTTTATAAAAAAGAAGTTTAATTTCATTATTAGCATAATCACAAAATCATGGGAAAAGGAAACAATGCATATCGTAAAGACGTAAAAAAGCCAAAAAAGGCAAAGAAAAAATAGAGGTAAAAATCTCGAGCACGCGCTCGAGATTTTTGTTTTTCCTTAAAAATGTTATCATATCTTTCATAAATGAAAAATAAAAATCCTCAAATTTTAATCATAGACCTCGGGAGTCAGTATACGGAGATTATCAGACGTAGCCTGCGTTATTTAGGATTTCACTCCATTATTTTATCTTCGGAAGCATCGCTCGGTTGGATCAAAGAAAATAAACCTAAAGGAGTAATTCTATCTGGAGGCAATGCCAGTGTGTATGATGTTGACATGCCAGATATTCCGGAAGGGGTTATAAAAATGGATATTCCGGTTTTAGGTATTTGCCTCGGGATGCAATGGCTCGCATATATAAATGACAAGAATTCAATTCAAGCGATTAAAGAAGGGAAGTCTTATGGACCAGTAGAGGTAACCCTAGAAAAAAGTAAACTTTTTGAAAATTTACCAGCAAGAATAAATGCTTGGTCTTCACATGGAGATTCTGTAAAGACTGTACCAAGTGATTTTAATATCATTGCTACTTCAAAAAGTGGGGGTGTCGTAGAAGCTATGGAGTGCGCAGATAAGAAAATTTGGGCCGTGCAATTTCATCCAGAAGTAGAGCAGACCGAAGATGAAAATATTATTTTAAATAATTTTATTGTGAATATTTGTGGCTGTGAGAAAGATTATGATAAAGGTAGTGTCATAGAAGAAATTCGTGCAAGGACAAAAGAAGCCCTAGGGAGTGGCACAGCTATTATTGGAGTTTCCGGAGGCGTGGATTCTACTACTCTTGCCGCCATATTGGCGCCAACGCTAGGCAGTCAATTGAAAGCTTTTATGATAGATACGGGTGGAATGCGTAAAAATGAGATTGAACATGTGAAAGACATTGCCAAGAAAGCGGGAATAAATTTAGAAATAATTGATAAATATAAAAATAAATTTATAGAAGAAATAGGCAAGACCATAGATGCTGAAGAAAAACGCTCGGCCTTTAGAAAAGTCTACGGAGAAGTATTTAAAGAAGTTGCACAGAATTACGGGGCGACGCATATGCTTCAGGGCACCTTGGCGACGGATTTAATAGAGTCTGGTAGTGCTGGGAATTCGGCTTTGATCAAAACCCACCACAACGTGGACCTAGATCTAGGATTAAAAGAAATCATGCCGCTTTCTGATTATTTTAAATTTGAAGTGCGAGAATTGGCACGAGAGTTTGGGCTAGAGGAATTAGTTTCGGGCAGGCAACCTTTTCCGGGCCCTGGATTATATTTACGAATAGTGGGGACACCGGTTACTTCGGAATTTTTAGAAATAGTGCGGGATGCAGATTATGAAGTTACTCAAATTCTTAAAAAGCATAATGTCTATGATAAAATCTCGCAGACCATCATCGCGCTTCTTGGAGTAAATACTGTCGGGGTAAAAGGGGATGGCAGGGTGTACGGATATTCTCTCGTTGTTCGTACTGTTGAGACGGTAGATTTTATGACTATTAAAGGTTTTTACTTAGAGCCAAAAGTTTGTGAAGAAATAATCAGTACCCTCATCAAACATCCGAAAATTGTTCGCGTATTCTTCGACTGGACGACTAAACCTCCAGCGACTACAGAGTTTGAATAAACAATGAACAGTTTTACTAAAAAAGAAAAAATATTAATTAAAAAATTAAATACACCAGAGAAGGTGCAGGATTTTCTGAATAATTTACGGTTTAATTTTGAAGCACACGGGGAGACGCTCAGAAGCCCACTTTTTGTTTTAAGGCATAAAGAGGCGCATTGCTTTGAGGGTGCCCTCCTTGGGGCTTACGTCTTGTCCCAGCACGGTTTTAGGCCCTATTTAGTCCACTTGAAAGCGGAAAAGGAGGATTATGACCACGTAATTGTGCCTTTTAAAATAGGGAAATTTTGGGGAGCATTATCTAAAACCAATCATGCTGTTTTACGGTATCGCGAACCAGTATATAAAAACATACGCGAGCTGGCGTTGTCTTATTTTCACGAATATTTTTTAAATAACGGACAGAAAACCTTGCGGCAGTATTCCGCGTTGCTAAATTTAAATGCTTTCGGAAAACCTGCCCGACTGGACGATGCCAGTCGTTCGGGCGGGGGTTGGGAACTTTTGGAAGGGGACCTGTGGGGGATAGATGCAGAGTTAGATAAAATAAAACATTTTGATATCGTTCCCAGGTCCTATGTTAAAAAGCTTCGCAAGGCGGATAATGTTGAAATCAGGGCTGGAAAAATTATAGAATATAAAAGATGAAAACCAAGTTAAAACTTGTTTTACCAAACAAAAAATACTTAAATAGTTTTTATAATGGGATGCAAGAAGTAAGACGGGAACCTAAAAAGCCTTATGCTTTACCATGGACTAGTGAACTTAAGTTTTTTAAAAATAAGAAAGATTTCCCTGCATATTTAATTAAAAAAAGAAACGATCGACTTGGTATTGGTTTAGACAAAGACCACGTTCCGCAGACAGTTTATTGGGCCATTAAGGGGAGTAGGTTTATTGGGCTTTTAAAGATAAGGCATCGGTTATGGAGAAGCAAGTATGCTAGCCACATAGGCTATGCGATTGTGCCAACGGAGAGGAATAAAGGTTACGCCACGCAAATACTAAGATGGGGAGTCCGAAAAGCAAAATCAATGGGGATTAAAAAAATCATCGTTGGTTGTGATGCTAAAAACTACGCGTCAAAGAGGGTTATAGAAAAAAATAATGGTTTTTGTTTCAAAAAACTTGCAGAGAAAGGTAGACAAAAATTAATATTCTATATAAAGTTGTAACTAATTTAGAGCTATTACGTCAATTTTATCCAGATATGGAAGAAAATATACAAGGAAATAAAAAAGTAAAAAAACTTTGGTTTAAGAGAAGGATGTATGGTTGGGGCTGGATGCCGATTTCCTGGGAAGGTTGGGCTGTAACGATTATTTATATACTTTCTCTTGCGGGAGACCTAAAGTTTATCAATGATTCACACAATTCATTTAGTGCTACTCTTGCAAGTTTTATTCCTAGATTTATTTTTTTAACTTTAATTTTTGTTGGGGTATGCCTATGGAAGGGAGAAAAGACTAAGTGGTCTTGGGGCCCCATCCAGCCCCTCTTGTCGAGATTATCTGGAGACAAAGATAAATTTTAGTAGTATAATGTTCCATTATCAATAACTTATAAGAACTATATGATTTATTTATTTATGTTGGGGAGGATTATATTCGGGGGTTATTTTTTACAAAATGCTTATAATCACTTCAAAAATGTTGGAATGCTTACGGGTTATGCGCAGTCAAAGGGGGTACCAAAAGCGAAAGAAGCAGTTTTGCTGACAGGAGCTATGATGCTTTTAGGTGGTCTGGGGATTCTTCTAGGAGTCTATGTAGAATATGCTGTGCTTTTACTTGTGCTGTTTTTACTTGGAACATTAGTAAAAATGCACCGATATTGGGAAGTTACTGATCAGATGGCGAGAATGGGGGAGAGAGTTAATTTCTACAAAAATCTAGGTCTCATTGGTGCGTTGCTTATGTTTCTGGCGATTCCGACTCCTTGGGTTTTATCTTTGTTTTAAAAATTAAAAATATACTGGAAGAACTTACCGAACCAACCTTCCTCGGAATTTTCTATTGGTGATTCTGATGGTAAAGGGGGAGTTAAAGTGGCTGGGGTGGCAGGAGCCGTCTCGGCTACTTTTTGTTTAAGTATTTTTTTTGGTTTTTCAATATTTTTTTGCGTTTCTATTTTTTCGAATTTTTCCATGGCCTGGTTCCAAGTTTTACCCGACAGCGCAGAGACAACATAAGCTGTTTTCCAGATTTTGTTTTTAATATTTTCGTCTTTCACCCCTCCATCCGCATCTTGAATTGTGGCGAGATAATCGAGAGGAGATCTGTCTTTCTTTTTCCAATCTTCTATTTTTTCTCCTAGTGCCGTTATTCCTCCTATGGCCCAAGCTGTCGACGACGCATCATCATTCCAGCTACCGTTTTCTCCTTGTGTTTTTTCGAGAAATGTCTTCGCTTTTATTAGCACGCTTTTTACCTTTTCGTTTTCTTTAAAATTAGACAAAGCTTGTATTCCGGCACCGGTCATATCTATACTCTCATCCCAAGATCCATTTTCCTTCTGTCTTTCTAGTACAAATTTCAAACTTTCTTCAATAATTTTTTCTTTCTCTCCATAACCAGCATTATTTAAGACCACTAAAGCGAAGATGTCATCATTGTCTTCATTAATGTCTCCGAACTGCTTACCATCGAAACTACTCACAATTTTCTCAACGTAATTTTCTCCATTTGCATTATGTGGATTTAATCCGAGCGACATAATGGCCATAGCGTGGCGTTCATAATCTGTCAGCATGGCCCCAGCTGGTTTGTTAAGTGATAAATACTTTACCAGTTTTAAGATTGGCTGTATTTTTTGTATTTGTACTTCAGTAGAAGCTAGAGCTACCGTTGTCCAATCCGTATACATATCTTCGCCGAAAGCTCCATTTTCAGTCTGCTGAGATATTAAGAATTCTACGGCTTTTGTCATGTCAAAACCGATTTTTGTTTCCGCACCTAGGACTTTGCCTGCGGGTTGTTGTAGAGGTATCGAGAGAGAAGAGGATGATCCTCCCGTGTGTTGCACTACAGGATTAACCGTCAACGGCTTTGTTGGGAAATAATACCCGTATTCGTCTCTTATGCCGACGTCATAAATTCCAACAGGGATAGAAGAAAAGCTGACTTGACCGCTTCCATCCACTGTGCCGGTCATTATTTCTGTTGGGGGATTAAAAGACCCCAAAGGGTCTGGCTGAGTTACTCCTATTGTGGCAGTATCTTCTGCCGACCATAATCCATCTTCATAATCATATTTTTCTACAGTTACCACGACGGTGTCAGATGTTTGAATAACGTCACTACTTAAAGAAATTCTGTTTTTCGCACTAAAATAAAAGTACACACTTCCGGAGCCTGATAGGGTAGTTTGATCAATGCTGGTGCTTGGGTAACTTCCGTTTACGGTGTATTGCCAGTCATCACACTTATTCCCTATATCTTTTATGTTGATACATTTTAAATATGAACCAAAAGAAAATTCTTGAATATTAGAAACCGTAAAGATGTCACTTGCAGTATCGGCTTCTTTTAAAATAGATAAAACAGTGCTGTCAGGATACAGCGGGACATCTTCTGAGAAGAAAACTTCTCCAGCTCTGAGAGTAAGGTGTATGGTGAGCGGAGTATCTTCTGCAGACGCCATATTCCCGGCACCGATTACTAACATTAAAATAAATATAAATTGCAAAAATTTTTCCATCTTTTTTAAATATTAACCCCGACGCCAAATAAATTTATGTCGGGGTCCCGACTTTACGTCGGGATTAATAATGCACTGATTCATATTTCCAGGAAACTATATCTCCTGGTTTAATCTGGTAATTAGAAATTCCCACATTGGCCTCCTTGCCGTTTACATAATATATCCAGGTTTTATTGCCGTTACTTTTCTGTCCATTGATAGACAATATAAGTTTCCCCATGCCGGAATAAGTTTTATCTACAAAGTTTATTTTTCCTTCTTTCTTGAGTTTTTCCATGAAACCGTAAACAGTATCTTGTTCTCTGGTAATAAAAGATAACTCTGTAGGACTTGGCAAGTTCTTGTTCGTTTCCTTCGTGGGCACAAGTTGGGTGGTGGATGTGGCTGGGGCTATTTTTACTGGCGAGATAACGTATAAATACAAAAATACAGATAGTAATCCTAGAGTTGTTGATATTGCTATTTTTGCTTTTTTTGACATATAAAATATAGTAATACTATAGTTCTACGGTGACTCGGACATTAAACAAATAAATTTGTTTATGCTCCTTGCTTGTAGAAATAAAAAAATCCTGCCGTAGCAGAATTCGTTGTCCTTCAAAAAAGAAGGCTTTACTCCTGCTCGGGATACGCGAAATGAATGGTAGTCGGACTTGTCCTCGTTTGACGAGGCTTACCGTAGCGGCACTGTACTGGAATTGAACCAGTTTCCCCAAATCATTTCTTTAAATTTTAAAAAGAACTTTGTATAGTATATACTGGTCTTGTGCTATGTCA
The DNA here is from genome assembly GCA_041665925.1 of Minisyncoccota bacterium. Lineage (GTDB taxonomy): Bacteria > Patescibacteriota > Minisyncoccia > Phycocordibacterales > UBA9973 > UBA9973. Next base: position 28,261 of record JBAYHW010000003.1, on the reverse strand, counting down.
AAAAAAACTGGGGATAAAAAAATAATGCTTTTTGGAACCTTTGATGGTCTGCATCCAGGACATCTTAATTTATTCAAGCAGGCTAGAAATTTAGTGAAAAATAGCTTTTTAGTTGTGTCTATTGCTAGAGATAAAAATGTTTATAAAATAAAAGGTAAATATCCCCACCATAACGAAAAAGCCCGATTAGGTTTAGTTAAAAAGTCTAAGTTAGTCGACGGAGTTGTGCTGTCTGGGGTTAAAAATCACATTCCTCATATTTTGAAAATCAGACCAGATATTATAGCTCTCGGGTATGACCAAAAAGCGTATGTTTTGAATCTGAAAAAAGATTTAAAAAAGGGAGGTCTAAGGGTAAAAGTTATCCGTCTTAAGCCCTATAAGGAAAAAATTTATAAAAACCACTTACTTCACATCCTTAAGTCGTAGAGATATAAAGAAGGCGATCAGTAAGATTGCACCCAGAACAAAAAATATATATTTGAACGAAGGAATAAAAAATAAAACCGGGATAGCTAGAAGTGGGCCGACAATATATGCTACAGGAGAAGCATTACGGAAGAAGCTGATCATGTCGGCATTTTCTTCACTGACGACTTTAAAGAAATAACTTTCGGTTACGGCTTCGGCAGAGGCGGCGCCTATTCGAGTGCACAGAAGCACGAGGGCCCAGAGCCAGACTTTTTGTTCAGTTATGAATGGGATAGATAGGGTAGACAAGCTCATTATTAAAAATCCAATAATCATTATCTTCTTCTCTCCGATTTTATCAGATAGCTGACCTAGTGGAAAAGATAAGACCACAAAAGGTATCAACATAATGGTAAACATAATTCCAATCTTGTCCCAAGAAAAGCCGAGATACTCGTTTAGATATATTGGGGTGTAGATTACCATCCAGGCATAGAAGAATTTTATAGTTAAATCTATAAAATATATTTTTGAAATATTTTTATTTTGGATGAAGTGTTTTATTGTCTTTACGATAGAGACTTTCTTATATTTTGGATCTACGAAATTGTGCAAGAAAAATACAAATATAATTCCAAACAAGATAGTGAATAAAGCCGAGAGTAAATAAATTCCAGAGAACGAGCTTCTGGCTATGATACTTCCGGAGATCATTTGCGACAGCACCCAAGCTATGTTGATTATAGAAAGGTACAATCCTCGCAGTTTACCGATCGTGGAGCTTTTAGAGAAATCCTCTACGAAAATATCAAGTGTCGCAAAGATAAAACTTGCCGATATCCAATACAGGACGAAAGCCAAGACAACAAGGGTTGCATTATTTACTAGAGCTAGAGTGAGTAAGGATAAAAAGAATACAAAACTAAACCAAAAGGTCGCTCGGCGGTTGCCCAAGCGTTCTAGAATCTTCGGCATTTGGAGCATGCCGACGATGCTGATGAGGGAAGCAACAACGTACAAAACACTAACGTAGTATTTGTTCAAATATCCCTCCAGGAAGCTTGAGTTTATGTACGAAGTTAAAGCAATAGGGATAGAAAACAAGAAACCAGCAAGATATATTATGTGTCTGTTGTGCTTCATTTTTCTATACGCTCAATATCACAGGAATGACTAAAGGTTTTTTAGCGGTCTTTTGATATAGGAATTTTGAAATTCCTTCACCTAGATTTCCCTTAATAACGTCAAAGTCTACTAGGGGCATCTTTGCGGTAGAATCTTCGACTGATTTTTTAATCATAATTCTCACTTGGCGCAAAAGTTCTTGATTTTCTTTAAGGTAAACGAATCCACGAGAGATAAGGTCTGGGGACTTTTTTAATTTTCCAGTCTTTTGATCAACAAGGGCGATAATCACGAACATTCCATCTTGTGCCAGCATAACCCGGTCTCGGACCACAACGTCTTGCACGTCGCCGATAGATAGCCCATCCACGACCATCATACTAGCTGGTGCTTTTTCTTTGCGGGTTGTTATCTTTGTACCCTTGTCTACAATTTCCACGATCATACCGTTGTCTGGAACAACAATGTTTTCTTTTGGCATATGATTTCGCTCATGAATAAGCTGTGCATGGATACGAAGCATGGAATGGTTGCCATACCCTGGCATAAAGAATTTCGGATGAACTGTTTTGTTTATCCATACTAAATCTTCCTGCCTAGCGTGACCACCGGAATGTACTTCTGATATTCCATAGTGGATTAACTTCAAGTCGTGGCGGTATAGATTGTCTTTTAGTTTTTGGATGTTTACCTCATTTCCAGGTATAACAGAAGATGAAAAGATAATAGTGTCTTTAGAGTTTAGGCGAATATACTTATGATTATTGGTTGCCATTCGCATCAACGCTGCGAACTCTTCACCCTGAGCGCCGGTAGCTATTATCACAATTTTGTCTGGTGGATAATTTTCCATATCTTGCGCGTTGATAAAGGTATCAGCCTTCGGCTTTACTAAACCAGCGAGCTTGGCTATCTCTATGTTTGATTTCATGCTTCGTCCTTCTACTACGATTTTTTTATGATAGCGTTCACAAATTTCTACTATTTTTATCATTCGGTCGAACTGTGAAGCGAAAGTACCTATAATGAGTCGGCCATTAATAGTTTTGATTATTTCTTCAATATTTTTTTGAACCTCTTTTTCAGAAATAGAAAATCCTGGGACTTCCGCGTTAGTAGAGTCGGCAATCATGAGCAGATTTTTTTCTTTTCCCAAAGCTCCCCACTTTTTTTCTTCAGCAGGGGTGGCTTTACCTTTTTCATGATCAAGTTTCAAGTCTCCCGAAACTATGACATTTCCGTATTCAGTACCGATTATTACACCCATGGAGTCAGGGATGGAGTGGTAAACAGGGAAGAAGCCCAAAGAGAGCTGGTTAAATTTTACTTTGCTGTCTTGGTCTACTACACGTATGTCGAGAGGTTGTTTCCCGACAAATTCTTCTTGACGTTTCTTTATCATCAAGCTCGTGAGGTACTGGGTATAAATTGGGGGATTGCCGATTCGTTCCATTATAAACGGAATACCACCTATGTGGTCCAAGTGGCCGTGAGTTATAGCTACTGCGCGAATTTTATGTTTTCTTTCTTCAATATATTTAAAGTTGGGAAGAGTATAGTCGGCGCCCAGAGCTTCTTCTTCGTCAATGAAGTGGAAACCAATGTCGAGGACGATGATATCATCTTCAGATTCAACTATTAACATATTTCTACCGACTTCTTCTACTCCACCGAAGGGAATAATACGAATTACTCCTTTTTCTGTGGGAGGAATTTTACTTTCTATTTTTTTCTTATTTTGGCTATTCCCGTTGTAGGGTCGGCTACCACCTCTGCCTTGGCCATTTTTAGAATATTGGTAGGTAGAAGTCTTTGCATTTCTTTTTCTGTCGTGGGTCTTGTGTTCATTGGTTCGCGCATGGGGAGACGTGCTGGCAGAGCTGTGGGTCGTCGGGCGAGCCGGTGCTTTGGTTTCTTCTTTTTTTTCTTCGATACTAATCGAGCTGAAAGATAGTCTTGTTTTTTTCATTATGATTTTTTTACTTTATGTTTTTTATTAATAATCCCGACGCTTTTAGGTCGGGACCCCGACTTTACGTCGGGGTTATTTAGAGAATATTTTCCAAACATTTTCTGTTTGAGTATACCAAGAATATACATTTGAAAAACGATCCGCAGGGGATGTTATATGATCGATAGACAATCCCTGGAGTTTGCCAGAGAGAGCGTATATGAAATTTGGACTGTATAAAAATACAGCTGGCATATCTTTTTTAATTTCACTTTCAAATATCGCATATTGTTTTATTCGAGCCTGTTCATCAATCATAGAGAAAGCTTCTTTTAGAATTTTATCTACCTTGGCATTGGTATACATCGCCACATTGAGTCCAGGGTCCTTGCGTTGAGATGAATGCCAGAACGCAAACAGGTCTGATTCGTGATTTATAATTTGTCCGAACAACAGAGCATCATAATCTCGAGGACGAATGACGCCTTCGTTCAAATTACCGACTTCAAAGGTTTTGACATCTACCTTCATTCCTATAGCCGTTAAGTCTTGTTTTATTAGTTCGGCTGTTTTAGCAAGCTCCGGAGCATTACCAGTAGAGATAGAAAATTCTAGAGGAACTGTTGTTTTCTTCTTCTTTTTATCAGTTGTAGTTTTTTGCAAAAATCCATCTGTGCCTTTCGACCAACCATCTTTTGCTAAGCTATTTTCTACATTTTTTAATATCTCTTCGCGGGAGAGAGTGTTTTTAGGGCTAAGTGTTTGATAGGCGGTCAGATTAGGTGGAATTGGGTCATCTATAGCGATACCATAACCGAAGAGCATTTCTCTTACTATTTTATCTTTATCTATCGCCTGATCTATGGCTTTGGTTATTACTTTATTGGTAAAAAGTTGGTTGTGATTTTGATTAAAAAATAATCCGAACACTCTAGGCAACACCGAAGATTCAATTTGGAAATTTCTTTCTTTCAATATATCGGCATTGAGCGGGGTGATAGAACTTATTTGATCCACTTCTTTATTTTCAAGGGCGTTGACGAGTTCATTTTCGTTAGTATAAAAATGCACGTTCATTGTATTAATGTATGGTTCACCTAAAATAAATTTATCGAAGGCCTCCATGGCGTAAGAATTTATGACTCCAGAAGATTCTTTCGCAACATCTTTTATCATGTAGGGTCCAGATCCTATTGGGAATGTGTTAGCCGGATTTAATTCTATTGCCGAATCGCTCCAAATTGCCGCTGGCATTATTCCTAAAGTTGCATTTTCTAGAAATGCTGGAATATGTTGTTTTAAGTTAAATTCTATTGTTCTGTCGTCTATTTTTTTAACCGTGACTCCGTCCCAGTCTATTTTTCTTGGACTTTTTAAAATTGAATCCTTTGCTTTGTTAATAGTAAAGATGACGTCATCCGCTGTAATTGGTAATCCATCATGAAACACGATTCCTGTTTTCAGCGTGAATGTGTAAGTCAACCCATCTTTGGACATCTCGTATTTTTCTGCCAAGTCTGGGGAAAGAGTCCCATCTCCATTTTTTCTCATTAGTCCTGAGTATACGAGTGCCGCCATGTCCAAATCAGCAGGAGAATTGGCTAAAACTGGATTGATAAAACGAGGTGCTCCAATTATTCCTTCAGAGATAGATCCACCACGGAATGGAACTTTCACCATCAAGGACTTATTTATACTTTCTACTATAGTTATCGTGCTGATGAAAAATATAACTACAAGCAGAATAAAAACAATCCATTCATTTTTTGAAAAGGAATGAAAAACTGAATTAAGTTCGTCTTTTTTAGGCAATTTAAAATTGCGTATCCGACTATAAAATTTTTCCATATAAGAAATCTAAAGCGTTCTCACTTTCCCTACGCAGCAGCTTTTATAATTATAGACAATAATGCAAATAAAGCAAAAAGAATTCCACAGACAAGTGATAAGTAAAAAAGAAACTTTTCAAATCCTCGGCGAGTATGATGAAAAGAGCCAGTATCGCTACCACCTAAAGCTCCACCCAACCCTGCTGCTGTTTGCTGAAGCAAGATAGCGGTTACTAATACTCCCGAAAGGATAATCTGCGCGTAAGGCAGAATTTTCGCTACTAAAATCATTGCACTATTATTGCATATTTTGAAAAATAAGGCAAATGTTGCTATACTATATATATGTCAAAAGAAATTTCAATATTGGGCTTGTTTCAGAAATTATTCCATAATTTTAACTCGAGGGCTATGAAAGATGCCACTCTCGCTTTCAAGGCGCACTTGGACGGTGGGGGGAAAATGATGCTTGCTATGGGGGGAGCCATGTCGTCCGCACAGATGGGCATTACCCTAGCGGCTATGATTAAAGAAAATAAAATTCATGCCATCTCCTGTACGGGAGCTAACCTAGAGGAATCAGTTTTTCGCTTAGTGGCACACGATAGCTATAAGGATTATCCTGATTATAGGTATTTTACGAAAGAAGACGATCAGAAAATTTTAGAAAGAGGGGAGCGAAGGGTTACAGATACATCCATTCCCGAAGAAGAAGCTTTTCGTGTCGTAGAGCCGATTATTTTGAAACGCTGGAAAGAAGCCGAGGCCAAGGGTGAGAGATATTTTCCGCACGAATATTTTTATCAAATTCTCTTGTCTGATGAATTGAAAGATAAATACGAAGGTAATCCAGAGCATTGCTGGCTCCTCGAAGCTGCTAAGAAAAATTTGCCGATAGTCGTGCCTGGGTGGGAGGATTCTACTTTGGGGAATATTTTCGCAGGTTATTGTAAAGCTGGGGAGGTCAAGTCTAGTGTCATGAAGACTGGGGTGGAATACATGATGGATCTTTACGATAAATATCTTGAACTTTCCGCAGGAGGTCCCGGGCTAGGATTTTTCCAGATAGGGGGAGGAATTTCTGGAGATTTTCCTATTTGCGTCGTGCCATCTATTAAATATGATTTAAAGAAGCCCGTCCGACCTTGGGGTTATTTCTGTCAGATTTCAGACAGTACTACTTCATATGGCTCATACTCTGGAGCTACTCCGAATGAAAAAATCACTTGGGACAAATTAACCAAAGACACCCCCATGTTCGTGATAGAGTCTGACGCCACCATAGTTGCCCCACTTATCTTCGAAGCTATTCTAGACAGGTACACTCTAAGCGAGAAATAAAACTTGCTAGGAAACTTGCTAGGCAAGACCTAGCAAGTAAGAAAAAAATGGGAAAAACATACATCTACAAATCAGCCCTTATTGAAATACAAGACCGAAAAGTTTTGGTAACTCGTAGTCATAATAAGGATACTTGGTATTTTGCTGGCGGAAAACGCGAAGAAGGTGAAAGTGATGAACAAGCCCTTGTACGAGAAATCAAAGAGGAATTGAATGTCGATTTAGATCCAGTTACTATATTGTATTATGGGACCTTCGAGGCTCAAGCGCATGGCAAGCCTGAAGGGACGATAGTTAAATTAAAATGCTATCAGGCAAAATACCAAGGAACACTTAAGCCAAGTAATGAAATAGGTGCAATTGACTGGTTTCACTACTCGAAGAAGGAACTGACCTCTCTTGTAAGTCAGTTTGTTTTTGATGATTTAAAGGTTAAAAATTTGATTGACTAAGTTGATAAGATTTCTGATTTTCTAGGTCTTGCCTCGCAAATTCGGGATAGAGTATAATTAAAGCATGTCAGTACGCACTACATCATTTGCTGTAGGAGAATACTATCATTTGTATAATCGCGGGAATAGTAAACAAAAAATTTTTCTCGAAAAAGAAGATTATTACCGTTTTATCACTCTTTTGTATACCTGTAATGGGACTAATAATTTTCGGAATTTCTTAGTGGAAAATACGAAAGAAAAGGACCCGTATCTTTTTGAAAGAGGCAAGCCCTTGATAAGTATCGGGTCTTTTGTACTGATGCCTAACCATTTTCATATCCTAGTAACTGAAAAAGAGGAAAATGGTATCAGTAAATTTATGCAGAAAGTAAGTACAGCATATGTAATGTATTTTAATAATAAATATAAAAGAACAGGCGGACTTTTTGAGGGGAAATTTAAATCAGAGCATTTAGGAGATGATAGATATTTGAAATACATTTTTTCCTATATACATTTGAACCCGGTCAAATTGATTCAAGGGGACTGGAAGGAAAATGGTATAAAAAATAAAACAAAAGCCATAGATTTTTTGCAAAAATATTATTTTTCGAGTTATCCGGATTACATAGGCAAGGTGCGAAAGCAAAATGGTATTATAAATTATAAGGACTATCCAAGATATTTTTCATCACCCGAAGTTTTTAAAAGAGAAATTTTCGAATGGTTATCTTATAATGATATAGAAACTTGCTAGGCAAGACCTAGCAAGTAAAATAAAATGAAGCTAATATCAAGTATCTTAAAATTTTTCACCACTTTCATTTTTCTCGGAGCAGTGGTGTATGCATTTCGGGATTACATTCCATTTTTACAGCCAGCACCATGCACCGAGCCCATACCGTATAACATTGGCAAGTTTAATATTAATTTCGGTATTTCAGAGAAATATTTTCTGGAAGCATTGTCAGAAGCAGAGCAAGTCTGGGAGACTCCTTATGGCAAGAATCTTTTCGAATATCAGCCTACCAATACATTACCAAATGTTTTAACCATAAATCTTATATATGATTATCGTCAGCAGGCTACGAGCAAGCTCGACGACTTAGGCATTGTAGTGAAAGACAACAAGGCATCGTACGACAGTCTGCGGGCAAAATTTGAACCATTAAAGATTCAATATGAAAAAGAAAAAAGTTCTCTCGAGGCAGAGATTAGCGCCTTCAACGCTCGCACGAGTGCTTACGAACGAGAAGTGAATTTTTGGAATAAAAAAGGCGGAGCCCCCGAAGATGAATTTAATAAATTAGAAAAAGAGCACCAGGCTCTCCAGACACTCGGTAGGACACTAGAAGAGAAACAGAGGCAGGTAAATGAATTAGCTTCTGAGGTGAACTCTATAGTCGTGGCGATTAACAGATTGGCTAAAATTTTAAATCTCACGGTAGAAAAATACAATGACATAAATATTTCTCGCGGAGAGTCTTTCGAAGAAGGAGTATATATCGAGGAGGAGATAAAGAGGGAAATAGATATTTATGAATTTAGTAGTAGGGAAAAGCTTGTGCGTGTTTTAGCTCATGAATTAGGGCACGCTCTCGCCCTGGAGCATGTGAAGGATCCGAAAGCGATAATGTACGAGCTCAATCAAGGCGACAATCAAGTGGCGACCGCGGCTGACCTCGCTGAGCTTCAGGTCAAGTGTTCCGCTAATAAATAATTGAAATAAATTCTATATCTCTACGGCATTATATGTAGGTCTTTATTAGTCGTAATTAACAATAATAATTAATAGAAAAATATATGGATTCATTTCATTCTCCGACCACGAAGCCACTTTATCGCGGGACACAAATAGTTTGGTATGTTTTAGGTGTTTTAGAAGTATTATTGGCATTTCGTTTTGTTTTGAAATTATTAGCAGCAAATCCTTATGCTGGGTTCAGTAGTTTTATTTATAAGCTTAGTTATATTTTCGCAGCTCCTTTTTTGAGTGTCTTTAAAATGTCTCGGGTCGAAGGGTCTATTTTTGAATGGACGACGCTATTAGCTATGCTTGTGTACTGGCTGATCGCTTTTGGGATTATCAAAATGTTTTTGATGGGGAAGACAGTTTCTACCCCTGAAGCGGCTGTTAAATTAGAAAATCAAGAAAATTAGATTATTATCTTAACCATAAATTATATGCTTACAAATATTGCAATTCTATTAGTGATTCTTTGGGCTCTGGGGTTCCTCGGCTTTCATGTTTTGGGAAGTTTTATTCACCTGCTTTTGGTGATAGCTGTTGTTTTGTTTTTGGTGCGCATCATTCAAGGTAGAAATCCATTACAGTAAACAATGAATTTCAAACGTTTTATAACTTTTCTTATCTACGGAGCAGAAATTCTTCTCCTCTTTATTGTTGTTTCTAATTTGGTTATTTACTTCGGGTCAAAGTCACATATTTATAAAAACATAGATGACGTAGGAGAGGCACAGGTGGCGCTTATTCCCGGAGCTGCAATATTAGAGAATGGGGCCATCTCGTCTATTTTTAAAGATAGAGTCAATACCGCCATAGAACTATATCGGGCAAAAAAAGTTAAAAAAATATTAGTCTCCGGAGACAACAGCACCGTGGCTCACAACGAAGTGGATCCTGTTCGCAATTATCTTTTAGAAAAAGGCATTCCCGACGCCGACATATTTCTTGACCATGCGGGTTTTGATACTTATAGCACTATGTACCGTGCCCGAGATATTTTTCAAGTTGAGTCTGTGATTATATCTACTCAGTCTTTTCATTTACCACGTTCTGTATTCATTGCTCGGGCGCTCGGACTGGAGGCTTCTGGCCTGTCAGCTGACGAAGGACACATTCGTTTTAAAAATTATGTTCGAGAAGTATTTGCCAACGAGAAAGCTGTGCTGAATTTAATATTTCACAGTAAGCCGAAATATTTAGGAGACGTTATCCCTATTACCGGGGATGGCAGGAATTATCCGTAAGTTGAGATATAAAAATAATTGAAATCAAATCTCTTCACATACGGCATAATAGTTAGGTCTATATTAACAACTAATTATAAAAATTTATGTCAACTGTAATAAATAATCCAGGTGGTACTAGTGGAGATAGTTCAGGGGTGGGTATAATTGTAGGGGTGATACTAGCAATCCTAGTTATCTTTTTGTTTTTCAGGTTTGGTTTGCCAGCAATGCGCAATGATACTCCTCAAAACGGGAGCATAGATGTAAATCTTAAGTTACCTGCAGGAAACAACGAAGCACCAGCGAATTAAAAACAATAAATAACATTTAAGTTATTTGCGATCTTTTGCGCATTATTTATTTCTACTCAGTTTATCAAGAAAATGGTAGAATTATTTTGTGCAATACATCCATGTTAAAGTCACAGCCAGTGCCAAGAAAGAAAATTTTAAAAAGAAGACTCCCGATCATTTTGAAATTTCTGTAAAAGAAAAAGCCGAGCGCAATATGGCAAATGTTCGCGTGCTAGAGATAATAGCCGAGTATTTTCGTGTGCCAATTTCCAAAATCCGAATTGTAAACGGTCATAAACACCCTAGTAAGTTAATAATTATTGAGTAGTAAATGCTTGCCCGTCCGAAGCCTTGGCGTAGGCGGGGCCACAGGCACCCGAGCAAGCTTCTAGCTATAGATTGAAAATAAAAATGTGTTATAATCTCAATATTATTCAATAAATTTAATTAAAAATATGGAAGAAAAAAATTTCTTAGGGAAAAATATGAAATGGGTTGTAATTTTGGGAGTTGTTGTTGTTTTGTCACTTTGGGGAGTTTCTAAATACAATAGTTTTGTAAAAGGCGGGGAGCAGATTACCGCACAATGGGCCCAAGTAGAAAACCAGTACCAAAGGCGCTTTGACCTTATCCCCAACATCGTCAATACCGTCAAAGGTGTAGCTAAGCAAGAGCAAGATGTTTTTATAGCAATTGCTGAAGCCCGCACGCGTTATTCCGGAGCTGGTACTACAAACGAAAAAGCGCAAGCCGCAACTCAAGTAGAGTCTGCTCTCGGTCGTCTGCTCATAATTGCAGAAAATTATCCGACTCTTCAGTCTTCTCAAGCTTACCGAGATTTAATCATATCTCTTGAAGGTACAGAAAATCGTATTAGCGTAGAACGTCAGAAATATAACGAGCTAGTTCGTGTTTTTGATACCAATATTAAAACCTTTCCTACGTCTATAGTAGCGAAAGTTTTCGGAGTCACCGAGAGGGCATACTTCAATGTTCCTGCCGAGAATCAAGCAGCACCTAAAGTTGATTTTGTAGATTAGCTTGAGAAATATTTTCTTTAGCTTAAATTTATGTCTCGCTTAATACTTAGATTTTTATTACTTTTTTTACTTGTCTTACCTTTTTCAGTAATGGCTTTCTCTGTTCCAGAGAAACCTACGGGTTTTGTGCAAGATTATGCGGGAATGCTTTCCGCGGAGCAAAAGACAGCACTAGAGACAAAACTTCAAGCATTTGAAAAAAATACTACCAATGAAATAGCGGTGGTAACCATTAAATCCTTAGATGGTGATGTCATAGAAAATTTAGCTCAAGAAATATTTACTAAATGGGGTATAGGTAAAAAAGATAAAAACAATGGAGTCCTACTTCTCATTTCTTTATCGGACAAAAAAACCAGAATTCACACTGGCTATGGATTAGAAGGAGATCTTACAGACTTAGGAACTTCATATATCCAGTCGGAGGTTATTACTCCAGCTTTCAGGGCAGGAGATTATAATGCAGGGATAGATGGCGCAGTAGATAAAATGATCGCTTTGCTTAGCGGGACCAATATAATCCCCGAAGACTATTCTACTTCAGAAAATTCTTCGAACTTTCCGTGGGAGTTCATCATCTTCTTCCTTTTTATTTTATTCCAAATTCTTACTGCCGTTTTAGGACGTTCGAAGTCTTGGTGGGGCGGAGGAGTTTTGGGTGGAGGAGTGGCTCTTATCATTTGGCATTTCTTTATTTCTTCAATTCTTGCAGCTATCCCAGTCGTATTTATGTTTATCGGTCTCGGCCTCTTCTTTGATTTTATGGTTTCTAAAGCTTACGCTCAAAGGAAAACTTTAGGACGTTATCCATGGTGGTTTGGTGGCGGGCACGGTGGGCGTGGTGGTCATGGTGGCGGAGGTGGCTTTGGAGGATTCGGTGGGGGAATGTCAGGTGGCGGGGGATCCAGTGGCTCTTGGTAAAGATTAATGGCAATATGCGTATTAATTCTCAATACATACAAGTGTGTTGAATTTATGTTTGGGTTGGAGTAGAATGCGAAAAAGGCCGTTTTAGCATTATTAATCTTATTTAAAACACATGAAAACAACTATTCTAAAAGTTTTTATTCTTTCAGGCATAGCCTTGTTTGCTTTTAATGCAGAGGCTACCGGATGCAATTTTACTCGCGACTTATGGGTAGGTTCTTCAGGGGAAGACGTCCGCTGTCTACAGCAATATTTAAATACTTCTTCTTCAGTGGGGTATTATGGTTCTAGTTATTATTCTATTGGTTACCCAGACGGAGTTTTCGGTATGATGACGAGACAAGCTCTTATGACCTGGCAAGCAAGTAACGGACTTACCGCTTCTGGGTATTTCGATGCGGCATCCCGAGCTAAGTATCTTACCATTACTGGAGGCGTCATAGGTGGAGGGAATTACAACAATTATTACGGAGGAGATACTACTCGCGCAATGCAGAGGATAACCGAGGCGCTCAAAATGATTCGAGATGCGCAAGATGAGATAGATGATTCTAGGCGCAACACAACTTCCGCAGAAAATAGTTTAGACGATGCGCGGATAGACATGGTAGATGCAATGATAGCGTATTTTGTTGACGGTAATTATACCAAGGCTTATACCAAGGCGAACGATGCCTTCAATAACGCCGAGGATGCTTTCGATGATGCTGGAGGGACCACGAGTAGCAGTTCTTCTTCGAGGACTCAAGCTAACGATGCCATAGATGATGCACGAGAAGCCATAGACGAAGCACAAGATGACATAGACTATGCCGACGACAGAGGCCGTGACGTCAGAGACGCAGAGGATCTTTTAAATGAAGCCGAAGACAGACTCGAAGATGCTGAAGATGCCTACGGTGACGGGAACTACAGCCGAGCGAAAAGTTATGCCAACCAAGCCGAAGACATGGCTTATGACGCAGTAGACGCGATAGATTAAAAAAATATAATATAAAGATATGAAAAAATTCTACATACTAATTTTAGTGATTTTAGCAGTTCTAGCAGGCTTGTTTTTCTTTTTTAAAGATAAACAAACTGCAGACATAACTGATGACGAACCATATGCTTGCACCATGGATGCGCTCATTTGCCCGGACGGTTCCGGGGTGGGCAGAAGTGGTCCTAAGTGTGAGTTTCAAGCCTGTCAAAACCAAGAATCATTTACAGGTAAGTTGTCACAGCAGGGCGCAGACTTTTTCTTGATAGTTGCTGCGCCAGAAAATTCTGGTCAAGAAGTTTCATACTCTATGCCCTTGAAATTTTCTAGAATAAGCAACGTCCTCGGAACGTTAGTAAATAAGACGGTGAAAGTGAAGGGGGCCTTTACCACTGGCAGCACTCTCGAGGTAGATATGATAGAAGAAACTACACCTGAAGTTGCTACTACCGGTATCGTCGGGGTGGGTGAGACTAAATATATAAATGGAGTACGGATCACTTTGAATAAAATATTGTCCGACAGTCGCTGTCCTGCTGATGCTACTTGTATTCAGGCGGGTAACATCGTCGTTAATGTTACTTTGAAATCTAATACTGATCAGGAGACCTTAAACATGGCGGACAACGATGCTCCTCGAGGCTTCGATACTTGGAAAGTTTCCTTAGTCTCAAGTTCACCATTTCCTCTCGCAAGTAAACCTGTGCCGTATACAAACTACAAAGTCACTTTTAAAGTAGAGAAGTTGTAAAAATAAATATGGAAACTAAAACACAATCTATTTTAAAGGCCATAACTTGGAGAATTTTGGCGACCATCGCGACAGGGATTGTTGTGTATCTCTACACCGGTGAACTCAGAGAATCAACTGTGATTACTTTAATCCTGGCGCTTATCTTAACTTTTCTCTATTATCTGCACGAAAGAATCTGGGCGCGGATTATAAAATAAAAAACAAACCTTGCGAGTGTCTTTTGCATCATTGACCAGCAAGGATTGTTCTTGTTTAAAATAAATTTCTATCCAAAAAGGGGAATAGACTCAGCCCTTGAAATTTTTTTAAATCGTGGTAATGTAAATCCCGAGTTCGTAAGGAGGAGAAATAAGATGAATCCAATTGACGTTTTGATCCTCGTGCTGGTAGCGCTGGCGCTAGTGGCGTTCGCCGGTGCTGGGTTGCTTCGGCTGCGTATCGCCGAGGACAAGGAGCCTCAACAGCCCTTCGTCTTCTTGCGGCGGCGGGTGCTTCAGGTCGGATGGGGCGCCACAGCCCTGGCCGTCGCGCTCCCGTTCCTCATCACGTTCTGGCCGAGTTAGTACTCACGGCCAGAACGCTCGTCGCCCCGGCTTCGGTCGGGGCGATTTCTTTTTCAGACTAGTCCCGTTAGAAGTAGAGGGTCATAAGATCCCTCGCGACTTCTAACGGGATTGAATTTACCCCCTAGCTGGAGTATGATGTACGTAATCGAATGCGTAAACGAATAAGTATTTATGGGAATAACTAAATCAGCTAGTAGCAATATAAGGAAGTTAACCAAGGTCGGCGGAGCATCGCTCGCTGTCACTTTACCCATGGATCTTGTCCGAAAGCTCAACTGGAAGGAGAAGCAAAAAGTGGTCGTCAAAAAGATCCCCGGCGGGATTCAAATTAAGGATTGGAAGAAATAAAATGGATCCCATTAAATCTCTTACAAAATTAATAAATGATTTCAGGGAAGCTAGAGATTGGAAACAATTCCACAACCCAAAAGATGTGGCAATCTCTTTGTCTCTTGAGGCAGGGGAAGTACTGGAGCACTTTCAATGGAAATCGAAAGAAGAAATTGAAAAATATATCAAAACCAATAAAAATGAAATCGGGGATGAACTGGCAGATGTTTTTTATTGGGTTCTTTTGTTGAGTGATGATTTAAATATAGACATAGAAAAAGCTTTGAGAAAAAAAATGAAGGAAAATAATAAAAAATACCCCATAAAAAAAGCCAAAGGCCGACACAACAAATACACAGAACTTTAGTATATGGCGCAAATAGAAACTTTTGAATTTAATCCGCAAGGTTTTGAAGAAGTACACAAATATCACTACGGATGTGATTGGCCCGTGGTTTATTTGCTCGAAACGACAAATGAGGCATATGTGGGTGAGACAACAAACTTTTTCAATCGCAGTAGACAGCACTATGAAAATGATGAACGCAGAAGGCTAAAGAAAGCTCATATAATTACCGATGAAACATATAACAAATCAGCAGCGCTAGATATTGAAGCTTTTCTTATAGAACATTTAGCTGCTGAGGGGTCGCTTATGTTACAGAATAAAAATGACGGAATAAGAAATCATAATTATTATCAAAGATCAGAATATCGAGCAAAATGTGAAATAATCTGGAAAGAGTTAATAAAGAAAGGACTTATCCGAAAAGAAATTTATGAGATCGAAAATAGCGATCTTTTCAAGTATTCGCCGTATAAAGCGTTAACCGAGGAACAATATATTTTTGTTAAAAAATTAGTAAAAGATATTGAAAATGAGAAAGCCACTACTTATGTAGTAGAAGGTGTAGCTGGGACAGGCAAAACAATCTTGGCGACATATTTAATAAAATACTTAAAAGACCACGAGAGCACGAAGCATCTCAAAATCGCATTGATTGCGCCCATGACTAGCTTGCGAGGCACCCTGCAGAAAGTGTTTAAAGCTACGCCTGGGCTTAAATCAAATATGGTCATTGGGCCTTATGATATTACAAACGAGTCATATGACTTGGTTATTGTGGATGAAGCACATAGGCTAAAAAAGCGCAAAAATCTGGGGGCAGCATTCAAAGCATTCGATGAGATTAATAAACAACTGGGATTGTCGAGAGAGGCAACTCAACTCGATTGGATTCTTAAGAATACGAAAAGACAAGTGTTTTTTTATGATCAAGGGCAGAGTGTACTTCCTGCTGATATTGATGACGTAGACCTGCGACAAAAAGGTGCCAGCTTTTATCAACTCACAAAGCAAATGCGGATTCAAGCAGGGGAAGACTATATTCTATTTATCGATGATACCCTCAATCAAAGAAAAGCAAAGTTTCCAGATTTAAAAAATTATGAACTAAGCATTTTTGATGACGTGTCGGAAATGCACAAAGCAATAAAGGAAAAAGATAAAAAATTAGGACTTTCACGTATGGTCGCAGGGTTTGCTTGGCCCTGGGTTACGAATCCAGCTAACGGCGTACCGGAGCAAGATTTTGATATTGAAATAAAGGGGCATAAGTTTCGATGGAATAGTAAAACGAAAGATTGGGTCAACTCTCCTAATGCAGTTAATGAAGTAGGTTGTATACATACAGTCCAGGGTTACGGCATGAATTATGTTGGCGTCATTGTTGGACCAGAGCTTACCTATGATAAAGATGAAAATAAGATTGTAGTAGATAAGAGTAAATATTGTGATCGCAATGGTCACGCTGGTGTAGCAGACCCTAAAGAATTAGAGAGATATATCATAAATATATACCGGACACTTTTGACTCGGGGAATAAAAGGTACTTACATTTATATTGTTGACGACAATCTTCGAGAATATTTCAAAAAAATTATAAATAACAAGACTATACCTACAAGTTCCCCAGAGAGGATAAAGGAAGAGATTGCCTCTCCATATACTTTTGAAATGGTAAAAGTTCCCGTGTTTGAATCGGTGGGTTGTGGCGAGTTGATGTATGCTGATCCAACAGTTCAAGAAATGATTTCTGTTCGAAAGGATTATATGTCTTCTGGTTCAAAATATTTTGTTTTGCGTGTTTCCGGAGATTCTATGAATAAAGCAGGAATAAATGACGGTGATCTTGTTTTGTGCGTTAAAAACTATAGACCAGAAGAAGGGAAAAAGGTTGTGGCACTAATTGGGGATGATGCTACTATTAAAGAGTATCGTAGGGAAAATGGTCTCATCGTTCTCTATCCTCGCTCAGATAATTCCAAGCACCAACCATTGAAATTTAAATCGAACGAAGAAATTCAAATGCAGGGAGTTGTAATAAAAGTTTTAAACAATAATGATGTACAGTAGTTTTTACTATTATACATTGCAAGTTATATATGCACGAAGAACATAAAAAAATAATTGTAAAAGCCATAGAGGACTCGTTCCGTTTAAAAGATAAATATTCAGATTACGAACTAAATTCTAATTTTCAGCTACTGCTTACTCAATTAGATTTATTTAAAACAATCTCAACCCTCGTAGTTGCTATTGTGGGAATTGGGTTTTTCTTCAAGGATCAATTAGATCTTCAATTTCTTATTTTGTCTTTAACTTTCTCCCTCTTTACTGTAATTGGAACTATTTCTTACACAAGAGAAATAGTAGACTTTGAAGCGAAAGAGATAAAAAGGCAAGGTGATATTTTTAAAGAAAAGATGGATGAAGTAATAAATGCAGCGGTTGATGCAATTCAACGGGGTGATGCAAAAATATATTTTGATTATGCCGCGAAGGAAGCTCAGGCAAAATATTTAAAAGAGAGAGTGGTTTATGCAGGGGAAATTTTCGCATTTTGTTTCTACAATTCTATCTCTTTTGGTTTACTTGCTTTAATGTCCGAAAAATATAGTTTTAATACAATTTCCTTTATAACGATTGGCACATTAATATTTACTCACGTTATTAGTTTCAAAGACTGGGCTAGACCCCTAGTGGATTTTTTATCCAAAGAATTAAAAAAGAAATGGTAGCATATTTAAAAAATTTGGCTCAACAAGAACCGCACTTGTTAAAATAGGTGGAAATATGAGCGACCCCCTTTTAATATATACAGATGGATCTTCTGCTCCCAATCCACGAAAGGGTGGTGTTGGTATGCGTTTTATATTTCCAGGTGGTGAAATAAAAGATTTTACGCCCTATGGATATAAAGGCGCCACAAATAACATGATGGAATTGCAAGCTCCAATTTTAGCTCTGAAAGAAGTGTTAAAAATAAATGATATTAAGGGAGCAGAAAACATAGTTGTCTATACCGATTCACAATATGTGGTTAATAACTACAAGACAGCAATGTTTACTTGGCCAAGAATGAAATGGCTAAAAAGTAATGGTGAACCAGTTGCTAATACTGAACAATGGAAGGAGCTCCTTCGTTTAATGAGAAGAATGGGTCAAACATTTCGCGTCTATGTTGATTTTGTGAAAGTAAAAGGTCATTCTGGAGATCAACACAACGAAGCAGTTGATAAATTGGCTAAACAATCGAGGAAAGGCGTTTTGAAAGGAGTTTTATCAAATGTAAATGTTCGTAGAAAAATCACAAACAAGATGACAATCCGCGGTAGTGTTGAAGGCGAAGGGCAGAGACTGAGAATAAAAATTGTAAGCTCAGAATGGGTGAAATCCCACAAAGAATACAAATATAGGTTTGAGGTGTTATCAAAGAAAAGTAAATACTTCGGTAATATGGATTTTGCTTGGCATAAAGATCCTATGAGGGTCGGGCACATTTTTGATATTATGTTAATGGATGGATTGACTTATTGCCGTATAAAAAAGATAATCGGAGAGGTAAAATAAATATGACAAAAAAAGAAAAAATTGCTACAAAAATAATGTATGAGGAGTATAAAAAATCAAACTCTACAAATATGCAATATGGAGAGGTTGCTAATAGATCAAGTGGCAAACTAACGGGACCCGACATATATCAAATGGTAAACTATGGAAGATCTCTGTACTTTCGCTGGGGAGATTCTGGGGGAACAATTTTAATTTTAACCCCGGAGGGGATTGAATATATGGAGAAAGAGCCCTGGAGGATAGCAGAAAAATGGGGATTTTGGATTTTTGGGGTTTCTTCCGTATTGGCAGCAATTTTTTCTTATTTTAAATAAATTAATCTCCTTACACGTGTAAGGAGATGATTATAAATTAGCTTAAATGGCGGGGGTGGTAAAGCCTGCCCGCTCTCACGATAGTTCGGGAGCAGGCGGGGAGAATGATCCCAGTACTGAAATAATTAATCGAATGCAAAAATTATTTAGTACGGGACAGGTTTGATTTTTGATGAGGCAGAAGAGCAAGAGGAAGTTAAAAGGAGTATAATACTTACATGACCAAAGAATATATTGCGTATCTAAAAGACAATCCGGAGCGTTTGTGGTTTAAGCGGAAGATGTATGGCTGGGGCTGGGTGCCTGTACGCTGGCAGGGATGGGCTGTGGTTCTAGTGGGCATTGCTATTGCTTTGCTTGGTATTCGTATTGGGGACGCGGATGACTCGCCAGGCGCAGCCCTCCTCGGTGTCTTGCTCATGGTTGCTCTTATATTTTATTTCGGATACAAAAAAGGGGAGAAACCTAAATGGATGTGGGGCCCGCCAAAAGACAAAATCTAAACCGCCTTCGCTTTTCAATTTCCCCCAACCCCTCTATTGTCTAATTCGTACGAATGGTAGAATAGTAATATGAGAGAATATGAAAAAATTTTAAAGGCGCTCGCGAATAAAAGACGATTGCAAGTCGTGAAATTTTTGAAGCTGAAGAAAGAGGCGAACGTCGGCGACATAGCCCAGCACCTCAAACTTTCTTTCAAGGCGACTTCTAAGCATCTCGCTGTCTTGTCCGGGGCAGACCTTGTCGAGAAAGAGCAGCGTAGCCTAGCGTGCTATTATTCGCTCGCGCCGAAACTCCCACCCCTAGCCCGCGCCGTCATCTCTATTGTCTAATTCGTACGAATAGGAGAATAGTATAAATTATGTATCATCTTTATATTTTAAAATGCGCCGATGGGACTTTCTATACTGGGATTACCACGGATTTGAAACGACGAGTGGAGGAGCACAATAGCTCAAATTTGGGAGCGAAGTATACTCACGGACGCAGGCCGGTGAAAATGGTGTATTTTAAGAAATTTAAAAACAGGTCTACAGCTTCTCACGAAGAAGCCAGGATTAAATCTCTATCTCGATTCGATAAGTTAAAACTTGTTGACAAATTGAACTGAAATCTATAGAAATATATTCGGAGGGGCTCTTTGGGAAGCATGCATTGCTAGCATGGAATGCATGAAGAAGGAGCGATTTGCCCAGGGGAGCCCGAGGGCTCTATGGCCGACCGTGAGTGACGGGTCGGGATGCTGGCTCTTAGCTCTGGAGGGTGTCTGGATTCTCAGATGCCACCTGGAGAGTCTTTCCGCCAATTTGCAATCGTTTTAGGGCACACCCTCGGTGTGCCTTTCTTTTTGGGTAAATATGTCTAGAAAACAATGGTATAATATTTACCTTATGCAGAAAAAAAGAACAGGGAAGGGGAAAATAAAAAAACAATTTAAATTCAAGAGTAAGGTTATTGTCTGGCGGGAAGGAGCCAGAGACGGCGAAGATAAGGGTGCTTGGCGGTTTGCGCGAGTACCAGAAAATATTTCAATAAAAATAAAAGAAATGCAGAAGGGTAGGCTACGTCGAGGCTGGGGTGCAGTGTATGCGAGGGCAAAGATAAAGAAAAGCGAATGGGTGACTTCGGTTTTTCCGGACAGGCATTCCAATACATATATCTTGCCACTTAAGAAACAGATTCGTTATGAAGAAAACCTCTATGACGGCTCAGATATCAATGTTTCAATAGAGATTTGGTTTTAAAAAGATGAAAATAAAAATAAACAAAAAGAAATTACGAAAGATTGAAAAAACTAGTAATCCGTTTTTATCTTTAGCGAGTTCAATAATTTATCAGCAGATTTCTACTAAAGCGGGGGACTCTATCTATAACAAATTTCTGAAACTTTTCGGCAAGAAAAATGTGACTCCAGAAAACTTTTTAAAACTTACTACGGCCGAGCTTAAGTCTGCAGGCATTTCTCCGCAGAAGTCAGGATACTTGAAAGATTTAGCAGATAAATTTATAGATAAAACTATTAATCATAATAATTTTCATAAAATGACAGATCAAGAGATCAAGGAGCATCTAATACAAGTTAAAGGTGTGGGGCCCTGGACGGCAGATATGTTTCTAATCTTTGCGCTTAATAGGAAAAATGTTTTGCCAGTGGGTGACCTCGGCACAAAGAAAGGATTTCAAAAAGCTTTTAAATTAAAAAAGTTGCCGACGGAGGCGCAAATGTACAGACTTGCCGAGTCCCATAAAGGTGAGTACACAAATCTCACGCTTTATCTCTGGGATCTTTTAGACACATAGAAGGTTTAAATGGTATATTTAAAAAATGACACTTATAGATGTAAGGACAAAAGGGGAATATGACAGAGGGCACGTAGAAGGTGCTATGTTGCACGATATCATGGATATGATGCAGGGAGTTTTCCCTGATTTGGCGAAAGACCAAGAGGTGACATTGTATTGTGAGTCGGGCAATAGGTCTATGATGGCGAAAACTCTAATGGAGAGAGCGGGTTTTACTGCTGTTACCGACGGTGGATCCATTGATAATTTTAATTAGTAAAATGCTACAATAAACAAGATGTAGCTCTGGGGAGCCCGAGGTTTGTAATAAATTATTAATTTATACGGCACTTATTATAACAACTATGGAAAGAGGAATTGTAACAATTATAATAATAGCTTTCTTTATCTTCTTCGGATATTGGCTTTTTAATTCTTCGCAAGGTTTCGCTATTCGTCAAAATGCGAACCTCGTTAACCCTGCGGCTCCGGTGTATTCCACATATACTCCGAATACATATCCCACCGTTTACCCCGGGGTTAATCCGTACCCAGCGTACCAGGCGTACTCTCGTTCATACCCTAATTACACATATCCATCCACGGGATCATACATAACGTATCCAATAGCAAAATCTACCGGCATATCTTATTATTCCAGTCCGGCGACGCACTATACCTCCACATATTATCCGGCAGATACATATACCCCCGCATCGTACTATAACTATACAAACTCTAATGCGAATTGCGGCCCATACGGATGTGTAGGGCAGAATTGTTTCTACGCACAGGACGGCATGTATATTTGCCAATAATAGCTACGTAAACATAAACAAATATTTTCTGTAATATAATTCATTTTGTTGCGACATAATAAGTGTTGATCCCGATAGAAAGCCAGCATTATTAAGTAAATTTTCTGGTGAGTATATCGGGATTAACGTTTTTATAACTCAATTTAAAAATTATATGCCCAAATACGGATTAAAAGCGCAAAAGAAAATTAAGAAAGTCATGCATGAATGGAAACACGGTAAGCTAAAAAGCGGGCAGAGTGGGAAAAAAGTTAAAAGTCGCAAACAGGCCATAGCTATAAGCTTGTCGGAAGCGCGTAAAGCTGGCACTAAGGTGCCGCATAATAGATCTGTATAAAAAATGACTGAAAATGTTATAATAAGCTCATGAAGAAAATATTAGTGTTTATTCTGGTTGCTGGAGTTATCTTAGGAATTTTTTATTTTTTTAATAAGCAGGAAGTTGTGGCTCCTACGGTAGTTGCTCCTGTGGTGACAGAAGATACGACACCGAAGGAACTCTGTTTCGCGAAGTTCGGCACACCTACCAAGGATGGGTATTATGATAAATATACTTTACGTTTAATTCTAAATGGAGAGAAGGCGACAGGGGAGCTCAATTTTGTCCCCGCCGAAAAAGATAGTAAAACTGGTGAAATAAATGGGACAGTGGGGGCTGTAAATAAAACAACGATGTCTCGAACTGCAGATTTGTGGTGGTATACTTTTGCTGAGGGCATGCAGGCGAAAGAAGAATTAAAAATTATTTTTGGCGAAGGGACTGCAAGCATAGGAACAGGAGAGATGCTAGATAGAGGGGACGGAGTTTATGTTTACAAAGATTCAAAAAATATTTCTTATAACCTCGAGCTTACGGATGTGGCATGCGGAGACCTAGTGGAGAGGGCGAGCGTAGAAGGATATCTCAAAGACAACATTACTGAGCTTTCGCCAAAGAAGGCAGTGCTCGGAGGAACTTGGTATGTCATTTCTACGACGATAGATTTAAATAAAAACACCGGAGTGGTGAACTACGAAGATGGGCATATTCAAGAAAAAAGCAATTTCTCTTATACCACGAACGATAAACAGGAGGTGGTGAGCCTGAAGATAGAATAAAGAGCTTAGGTGCATTTTCCCCAAAATATGCTATATTTTTGGCATGTCATCAATGGAGCGAATAATAAAAGAAAATAATTTAGACTTAAGTTTAGAAGATAACATCTGGGAAATTCCTACTAGAATAGAATTAGTAAATACGATAGATACTGCGCTCGAAAGAAAACTCACTCGGCTAGGTTGGAAATTAAGCGAGATACGAGATTTTGTTAAGTATGTTTTTCATGAATTGCTTATCAATGCTATTGCTCATGGCAACTTAGGTATCGATGGGGGAACACCACATATTTACGAAGCTGCACTAGAAGAACAAGCAAAACAAAAAACAGATAAGAAAGTTTTTATAAAAATAGACGCAGACCCTAATAAAATTACTATAACTATTCAGGACCAAGGGGGTGGATTTACAATTGAAAATGTCGATGATCCTACCAAGAAAGAAAATTTACGTAAAACCATGGGAAGAGGCGAGTTATTTATGAAAACATTTGCCACATCCATAAAACATAAAAATCTGGAACCAGAAGGGCATGAAGTGAAGATTACAAAAGAGCGTGAATAGAGAGTTTATGGTATAATTATTAGTATTAATATTAACCTGGCGGAAAGCCGGAGTAAGCAATCCCAGTAGTAGAGCAGAGCTCACTACGGGACAAGAATAAATTTATGGCAGAACTAAAAGCTTTGTGCATGAAGTGTAGAACAAACAATAAGCCAACCATGCGAGACATGGTGGATCCAGTAGTTACTAAGAATGATAAAGGTAGATATTCTGCCAAGGGGAAATGTTCAGTTTGTGGAGGCAACATGTTTAAATTCATGTCCGAAGCAGATGCATTACCGATGATGAAATAGTTATACACAGTAACGTTTGTGGCGGAGCAGTGGCGGTGATAATATTGTTGATATATGACATTCATAATAACGATTGTAGTTTTTGTTTATTTAGTTTTTTCTAACAACTCTCTGTCTCGGCGTTTAAAGATTTTAGAAGAAAAAATAAGAAGTGGGGGAGGAGAAATAAAAACAGATCCTGTGAATGTAGCTCAAACAGGAGCGATATTAAAAGACGCATCTGCCTATGGGCCTGATAATCAAGAGAAACTAGAACAAATATCTCAAACTATGAATTCGAGTGCATTTACTCCAGCTGAACCAAACAAATTTGCTATTTGGATAAAAGAAGATTGGTTGATGAAACTCGGTGTATTTTTATTTATCGTCGGTTTTGGCTGGTTCGTATCTTATGCATTTGCTAATAATTGGATTGGTCCTGTTGGCAGGATATCTATCGGGGTTGTCGCTGGAGTCATCATCATGGCTTTTGGTTTCTGGAGGATGATGAAATATCCATCCCAAGGAGCTATTTTTACAGCGCTTGGTGCAGGTATGGCTATGCTTACGATTTTCGCAGGGAGATCTATCTACGGATTCTTTACTCCTACTTCAGTTATTTTATTTGATTTTATTTTAGCTGCCTTCGTTTCTTTTGCGAGTTATAAGTTCAATGTACGAACACTAGCATTTACTGCTCAAGTACTTGCTTTCGTTACTCCGCTTCTTACGGCTGGACACACAGATTCAATATTTCTTTTTTCTTACTTACTTGTAGTTTCTTTGGCGACTTTGTTTCTAGCTAGTGTCACTGGATGGAGACAGCTCATAGGTACTAGTTTGGTATTTGTCGGTATGTATAGTGCACCATATATTTTGGGTTTTGGATATTATTTTAACTATGGGATTAATTACACAAAGGATGCCCTTACTATTTTAAATTTTGCTTATGTATTTTCTTTACTTTATCTTTTATCTGGAACGATAGCAGTGGTAAAGAAGGGAATACAAGATACTAGAAATGAGATTACCCTGGCAGTTCTTAATGGTCTATTTCTTTTCTTCTGGATTTACAATGTGGCTCCGGCAGAGTGGAGTGCGATGATTTTTGCTGGATGGGCCGTGATCTTTGCAGCGTGCTCTTTCGCTGCTTTCAAATTTAGTGATAAACTTGCACCATTTTATGCTTATGGTTCTGTGGCAGTAGCTTTTATTGCAGCGGCTACATCGCTCGAGCTAGACGGGGCTGCTTTAACCATTGCCTTTACAGTGGAAGTTTTACTACTTGTACTTAGTGTTTTATTGCTTACTAAAGATTTGAATGTCACTTCTAAAACTTCTTGGCTCTTTTTAGTACCTATGGTGCTAGCTTTAGACAGTATGAGCAAATATGCCTATGCTAATTCCGGCGAATTATTTACAAAAGATTTTGCAGTGCTTGTTTTGATAGCGATAGCACTTATCACTGCTGGACGTTGTATTACTTATATTGCTAAACAAACTCAACAGGAAATGCAGAAAAATTATGGTTCTGTGCTGGTAGTTTTCGGTACTCTTTATATTGGTTATATTATCTGGCAGTTTGTACATATTTTTATGCGCACTGATCCTGATATAGCAACCATGACCACGCTTGTGATTTTTACTATTTTTGGTTTAATTGCATATTTTGCTGGTTTATATGGAAAAGATATGGCCCGCAGAACATACGGGGCTACACTTCTTGGGTTTGTAGTTTTCAGGTTAATCTTTATAGATGTCTGGGATATGGAATTATTCGGACGAGTGGTGACATTTCTTGCAATTGGAGTCTTATTAATGAGTACTGCTTTTATAACAAAAAATAAAAAAAATGGTTAATAAATTTTTCATTTTTATCTTGACGATGTTTCCAATGGTTGCGTTTGCTGCAAGTGTTCCTGATTTCTCAGCTTTTCAGTATTACAGAAACATAATACCTGCTGTATCAATACCGACAGTGGTTGAGATACCGTTCGATGAAGATTCTTTTCAGCCACCAGTTTTTGCAGTTTACAATATTACTGATGCTCAATTTGAGCCAAATTATTTTTCTATCAAAGAAGTATTAACTCCCACGAAAATTGAAGCTGTGGGAGGTGTAGGGAATTCTAATAATATCAATGACGGTGATTACAGTACCTATCTAGAGTTTCCCGTGCAAGGAGAAATAAATAAAGCGGTTATCATTTTTAATTTTGATAAACCTGTCGAAGCTTCGTCTTTATACTTTACTCTTGATAATTATGTAGCACTTCCACAGACAATATCTATAAGTGCGGTAGTAGATGATAGGGATTATATCGTACAAAGGGAAGCAAGACCACAAAGTGGCTACGTTGTATTTCCTAAGACTAAGTCTGACGTATGGAAAATTTCTTTTAATTATGCGCAACCGCTTCGTATAACAGAACTAAAGATAAATGATTTATCACAAGTAAAAAAACTTACAGGGCTTCGTTTTCTAGCACAGCCAGGGAAAAGTTATAAGGTGTATTTTTTCGCGGATAGATACGCGTCTTATCCAGTCAAAGAATCAGGGGATCTTTATTCAGATAAAGGTGTAGTTCGCCTCGGAGCCAGTAATGATATTTTAAACCCAGAATACAAGCCCGCAGACAATGATGAGGATTCTATTCCTGACTTAGTAGATAATTGTGTCAGCGTGGCAAATACTGATCAAAAAGATTCTGATAAAGATTTTCTAGGGGATGCTTGTGAAGATTATGATAGGGATGGAGTGGTGAATGTAAAAGACAATTGTCCTGATATGCCCAACTTATCACAGCTAGATACTGATGCTGATAAAATCGGAGATGTTTGTGATGGTTTAGACAACAGAGTCACTGAAAGAATGCCCTGGCTACCATGGGTAGGCATAGGTGTGGCGGTGGGTGTGATTTTCGGACTCTTCGTTGTAGCCTTTAAACATAAATCAGAAAATAAAATATAAATTTATGGAAAATAAATCATCTCGATTTCTGTTTTGGTTGCTTGGTGTTTATGCTGTGCTTTTTACTGTACTCGCCTTTAACCCCATAGACAGGAAGACTTGGTTTGCGGAAAATCTAACTGTCTGGATTATCGTGGCGGTCATCATCATTCTTTACAGACTAAAAATAAGATTTTCAAAGACAGCATATGCACTTATGTTTGTACTTATATATCTGCATACCATCGGTGGACACTATACTTTCGCCCTCGTGCCTTTCGATTGGTTCTCTGACCTGTTTGGATATTCCAGAAATCATTATGATCGCATTGCGCACTTTTCTGTGGGATTTTATGCCTTCGGTGTAGCAGAATGGCTTTACATGAAGAAAATGGTTTCAAATAAATTTTTACTTTTTACTTATCCTGTCTTTGTTATAGCCACTATTGCCATGAGTTACGAACTCATAGAATGGATTTACGCCGCGAAGGCAACGAACATTACTGATGCTATGAATTACCTCGGTAGTCAGGGTGACGTCTGGGATGCCCAGAAAGACATGTTCGCAGACACCCTCGGATCCATTTTTGCCACTGGGACATTTTTCACAATGAACAAGTTGTGGTCTTTATCAGCAAAGCTTACTCCATAATTTCCATTTTTGTGAGCCGCCTTACTATCCCCCCTAGGCGATAATATTGATGCAACGGCAACAGCATGCCTAAAAAATATAAAATATCCTCATTTTTTTTAGCTTTTTTAGAACTGCGAACAATCTGTAAGGCGTTTCCGTAACTAACGAGACCATTTTGTACTTTTTGGAAAAAAACTTTCTCTGCTCGCTCGATTACTTTTTTAATAGTTGAGTTGTTATTATTTTCTGCAGTCTGTTTAAGATCCGCATAGAGATTTTGGTAATATTTTAAATAAGACACATTGATTCTTCGCGAAATAGTACTTGTCGAATACAGATCAAATCCCATTTCTCTCAACATCCTGATTTCTCCAGATTGGTCTTCATGAAAGCCATTTAGTATTTCTTCTTTAATAGTACCCAAAGCAGTTCGGAGCAAGAGATTGCTTTCTCGTTTC
>JBAYHW010000002.1:0-119122 GCA_041665925.1 Minisyncoccota bacterium | reverse complement strand
TAGTATGGCTACAAAGCTATATGTAGGGGGACTCCCTTACAGCACTCAAGAAGATGCGTTGAAAGACCTCTTCGCACAAGCTGGATCAGTAGTATCCGCTGTGATTATCATGGACAAGATGTCTGGTCGTTCAAAAGGTTTTGGATTCGTAGAAATGTCATCTCAGGATGAAGCAGCGAAAGCTATCTCTATGTTCAATGACCAAGAATTCGAAGGACGCAAACTTACAGTCAATGAAGCTCGCCCCATGGAAGCTCGACCCCCACGAAGTGGAGGAAACGGCGGATATGGAAATGGTGGAGGACGCAGAGAATACTAATATAATTAATATGTCTCAAAAACAAAAAACCACAGAAATGTGGTTTTTTGTTTGCTCAAAATGTCTTTCTTTGGTATAGTTTTTCTGCGAGAGCGTGTAGTTCAGTGGTAGAACGCTGTCCTGATAAGACAGAGGTCGAAGGTCCGATTCCTTCCACGCTCACAAATTTATTAGATTAACTGGAATTTTATATTATGTCTCTAGAAAAAAATACAGATGGAGGACCAATATTGCCGACCGAAGAAGTTCTACAATTGAGAGCAGATTTGGAAAATATAAAATATAGACTTGCGAGAGAAACAGGAGAAGCATCAGTTGAAAATACTGATGGAACCCTGTCGTTTGATATAGGAAGAGATATTTTTTATAAGAAGCATGGAATTGAACCATATAGTGAAAATGAACGTGCAGATAATATACGACAACTCAAGGAAGCAGTAAAAAGACTTGAGGAAGAAATACGAGTGTTAGAGGGCAAGAAGTAGTATTTGCATAGAAAGCATCTTTATCTTATACTAGGTTAAAGCCTTACTGGCTTTGTTTTTGTGGAAGAAGATAAAATAAAATCCAATAATACGAAGGGTCCTTGGTGGAAACAAGGAGTGGAATTGTTTAGCGAGGTTTCTACTTGGATTGCTGGGCCTATCATACTGGCATTGATTGCAGGGAAAGCGCTAGATGCTCACTATGGTACGAAACCTCTATGGTTGCTAGTGTTCGCTTCAGTAAGTTTTCTAGTTTCAGCTTATGGGATTTTCCGTACAGTAAAAAGATACACAGATAAAATTAAAAAAGAAATAGAAAAATCAAAAAATAATTTATGAGCACCCAAGTAGAAGTAGAACCAATAACTGAAGCCACACTAGAAGGAGAAACAAATCCTAGCAATGGGGAAGTCTCTCATGAAGTCACCTTATTTGCGGAGCCCATTTATCATTACGGGAATTTTTCCATTACTAATGCGCTTTTAACTAGCTGGATAGCGGTCGCGATAATTATCATCTTGGCCCTTGTTCTACGCTCTAAGCTAAAAGAAGTCCCTGGAAAGATACAAAACATTTTTGAAATAATAGTAGAAGGCGCTCTCGGCATGTGTGACCAAGTCACTAACGATCGCGCGCTTTCGATTAAAATTTTCCCTTTTGCAATTTCAGTTTTCTTCCTTATCCTTGTGAACAACTGGATTGGTATAATGCCATTCGGAGGTTTTGGACTCATAGAACAAGGCGAACACGGGCTCGCCTTCATACCACTTTTGCGTGGAGGAACAGCAGACATCAACACTACGGTGGCTCTTGCAACCATGGCAGTAGTTGGAGCCAACCTCTTTGGAGTCTTTTCAATAGGAATATGGAAAACTTTCAACAAATATGTTAATCTAAAAGT
Source organism: Minisyncoccota bacterium (assembly GCA_041665925.1). Classification (GTDB taxonomy): domain Bacteria; phylum Patescibacteriota; class Minisyncoccia; order Phycocordibacterales; family UBA9973; genus UBA9973. Next base: position 117,417 of record JBAYHW010000002.1, on the reverse strand, counting down.
GCTCGGAGGAATATTTAAGAAAATTCGTCACGAGCCGACTATTATTTTAGTTGCTCCGATTACGTTCTTTGTTGGTTTGATTGAAATTGTCGGTGAATTTGCAAAGATTGCATCATTGTCTTTTCGTCTCTTTGGTAACGTTTTCGCAGGAGAAGTGCTTTTAGCCTCAATGGCGGCATTGGTAGCATATGTCGTACCGATTCCTTTTCTTTTCCTTGAATTGCTCGTAGGAGTCATTCAAGCGCTCATTTTTTCAATTTTACTTGTTGTTTACTTCACTATTGCATCCACGGATCACGATGAGCACGATGAGCACGAACCTGCCCACAACACAACGCACCATGCGGACGTCGAGCATGGGGAGAAAGAATTAGTCAAAGAAATGATAAAAGAGATGGTATAAATTTATTATTAAACCTGCCCGAGCTAGTCATTCAGGTGGGGGTCAAAATTATTATTAGTTATTATTAATTATCGCATAAGCGAAAAAATATATGGAAAAAGAGTTAGTAATCCCGTTTGCAAAAGCAGCAGTTATGGCTATCGGAGCTATTGCCCCAGCTATATCTATCGGTTGGATTGGTTCAAAAGCAATGGAGTCAATTGGAAGAAATCCAGAAGCAGCAAGTAAAATATTGGTTCCCATGCTTCTTGCCTGTGCCTTCGCAGAAGCTATCGCAATTTACGCCCTTGTTATCGCCTTTTCAATCTAGCGCTTAGGCGCTAGGCATTAGGCATTAGCAGAAAAAGGCTAAAGCCTAGAGCCTAGGGCCTAAAATTAAAACATTATGGATTCAATAATTTCAACATTTCACATAGATTGGAAAATAATCATTGCGCAAATGATAAATTTCGGAGTTGTTTTCGTCGTTTTATATATTTTTGCCCTCAAACCTCTTTCTAAGTTAATGGCAGAGAGGAGTGAAAAAATAAACAAAGGAATAGTAGACGCTAAAACCAACGAAGCACTTCTCAGTAAAACAGAAGAAGAATACAATTCAGCTCTAGTAAAGGCTCGCAATGAAGCAAATAAAATCTTCCAAGAAGGGAAAAAAGAAGCCGACAATAAAAAGGCAACGATGTTGGAAGAAGCTAAAGACGAAGTAGCGGTAATCATTGCTAATGGTAAGAAAACCCTAGAAGCAGAAAAATTAAAAATGGTAGAAGAGGCAAAAAAGGAGATTGTTACCCTTACAATGCTTGCTACCGAGAAATTGATTAGCAGTAAGCAAGACCTCAACAACTTATAAAATGTCTGCAATATCCAACAACAACATAGCTCACGCCATTTATCTCGCATCTAAAGATAAGTCTCATACCGAGCACGCCTTATTACCTAGAAAAGTTGTTGAATTTTTAGCAAGAAGAAGATTGTTATCTAAAGCCCCGGACATACTTTCTCGTTTAAATAAAATAATCAACGAAGAAGAAGGGAAATTGGTAGCAAAAGTATTTAGCAAAGAAGTTCTAAATGAAAATACAAAACGAGAGATCATCAATTCTTTGTCTAAGCGCTACGGGGGTAAAAATATTATTTTGGAAGAAAGTTTAAATGACAAATTAGTAGGAGGATTTAAAATAGAGATAGGCGACGAAGTCATAGATTTAACAATTAAGAATAGAATCAAGAAATTACAAGAATATTTAACAAGAAATTATGAGCACTAATCACATCGTAGAAAATTTAAAAAAGGAGATTGAAAATTTTTCCGCTCAAATAAAGGTTGAAAAAGTTGGTAAAGTGTTGGAAGTCTTTGATGGTATTGCGAAAATCTCTGGACTTTCCGACATCAAATCTTCCGAAATGGTTACTTTTCCAAATGGAGAAACTGGAGTCGCCTTAAACCTAGAAGAAGATGTGGTTGGGGTTATTATTTTCGGAGATTTTTCTAAAATTAAAGAAGGAGACGAAGTGAAGGCTACAGGGAAGATTTTAGAAATTCCTGTGGCTGATAGTATTCTAGGAAGGGTAGTGAACGCAATCGGAGTGCCTGTGGATGGCAAGGGAGCGCTTAAAGCTACAAAAACTTATCCTATTGAGAAAGTGGCCCCTGGTGTCGTTACTCGCCTTTCTGTTTCTGAGCCAGTTGCAACTGGGATTAAAGTCATTGACGCCATCATACCTGTAGGACGTGGTCAGCGTGAGCTTATTATTGGTGACAGGCAGACAGGAAAAACAGCTCTGGCTATTGATGCTATTTTAAATCAAAAAGGCCAGAACATGATTTGTGTTTATGTTTCTATCGGGCAAAAAGATTCTAAATTAAGAAAAATTGAAGCTCGCTTAGAAGAAGGCGGAGCTATGGCTTATACGGTCATAGTTTCTGCTGGAGCATCCGAGGCAGCTTCTCTAGCCTACATTGCACCGTATACCGGAGTGTCTATTGCAGAATACTTTATGGATCAAGGAAAGGATGTATTGATTATTTATGATGATCTTTCTAAACACGCTGTCGCTTATCGTGAAATTTCTCTCTTGCTTCGCCGACCACCAGGCCGTGAAGCTTACCCTGGAGACGTTTTCTATTTGCACTCTCGTTTACTAGAACGAGCTTGCCGAAGGAATGAAAAATATGGAGGAGGATCTATCACAGCTTTTCCAATTATTGAAACTCAAGCTGGAGATATTTCTGCATATATTCCGACAAACGTTATTTCTATTACCGATGGACAGATTTTCTTGGAGACAGATTTGTTTTATAAAGGTATTCGTCCTGCGGTAAACGTGGGCTCTTCTGTGTCTCGCGTGGGTTCAAGTGCTCAGATAAAAGCAATGAAAAAAGTTGCCGGTACACTCAAACTTGACTTGGCTCAATTTCGTGAGCTCGAAGCTTTCTCTCAGTTCGGATCAGATCTTGATGACGCCACAAAGAAACAGCTTGAGCGTGGTAAAAGGGCAGTGGAAGTCTTAAAACAGCTTCAGTACGCGCCAGTAAAGACAGAGCATCAAGTCGTGACTCTCTATGCTCTAGTGAAAGGCTATATGGATGACGTAGCTATAGAAAAAATCAAAGAGTTTGAACAAGGGCTTACAGAATACAGTGACCACAATGCGAAGATGTTTTATAAGCAAATTACTGAGAAGAAAATGTGGGACGACAAAGGTGAAGAAGAATTGAATAAAGTAATAAAAGAATTCAAGAACACATTTAAGTAAAAATATGCCAGGAACAAAAGAAATTAAAAGAAGAATAAAGAGTGTTAAGAACACAAAAAAAATCACGAAAGCTATGGAGCTCGTGGCGGCTTCCAAGATGAAGCGCGCCGTGTCTTCGACCTTGGCTTCACGTCTGTATGCTTCTTACTCCTCTCAAATTTTATCTTCTATTGCTGCAAATATTGAAAAAAGTAGTGACCCATTTTGGAATGAACAAACAGAAGGTAAGACCCTCGTCGTTTTAATAACTTCTAATCGTGGACTCTGTGGCGGATATAATTCTCAGATCGTTAAATTGACCTTACATAAACTAAAAGACTTAGAAGCAGGGGAAGTGGATATGGTAACCATTGGTAAGAAAGGGGACGTGGCGATGCGCAGAATAAACCAGAACATCACTAGTGTTTTCACTGAAATACCGGATGTAAATATTGGACTTCGGGACATAACTCCTCTATCAAAGATAATTATGAATGAATACAGGGCCGGGAAATATAAGAAAGTGTACATAGCTTACACTCACTTTACTTCGGCATTGTCTCAAAAGCCGATAATCAAACAGCTCCTACCTATTTCAAAAACAGAAATCAGAGAAGCTATAGCCTCGACGCCTAAAGGGGTCGGGGTCCCGACTGCAAACGTCGGGAAAAACCTAACAGAATATTTATTTGAAGGAGATTTTGATTCTCTAATAACATCGCTCGCTGAAAAGATTACCAGAATGCAAATTTACCAGATGATACTAGAGTCTAATGCATCAGAGCAGTCATCTCGAATGGTGGCTATGAAAAACGCTTCCGAAGCTTCCGGGGAGATGATTGACGATTTGACTTTAGTATTTAACAAAGCGCGACAAGCGAATATCACCAGAGAAATATCAGAAATTAGTGCGGGGATGGTATCAATTAATTAAAAATTTATTAATCATTAATAATAACATTATGAAAACAACAGGAACAATCAAAAGAATTATCGGACCGGTCGTAGACGTAGATTTCGGAAATGAAGCAGGAAATCTTCCCGACATCTACACAGCGCTAGAAGTTACCAGAGAAAATAAGAAAATAATTCTTGAGGTTGAACAGCACTTAGGAGGTGGGATAGTTCGTTCTGTGGCTATGGATACTACAGACGGTCTTTCTCGAGGGATGTCTGTCATAAACACCGGCGCTCCTATTTCTGTACCTGTTGGTGCAGCTACTCTAGGGCGCATGTTTAACGTTTTAGGAGAAGCCATAGATGACGGTAAACCTGTAGCTATAGATAAAAAACTTCCTATTCACCGCCAAGCGCCGTCATATGTCGTGCAGGCAACAAAAGTTGAAATTCTTGAAACTGGAATTAAAGTCATTGACCTTATTTGTCCAGTTTTGAAAGGAGGAAAAGTTGGGCTTTTCGGAGGTGCGGGCGTCGGTAAGACTGTCGTTATTACAGAACTCATTCACAATATTGCATCAAACCACGGAGGATATTCTGTTTTCGCTGGAGTTGGAGAAAGAACACGTGAGGGAAATGACCTCTATCACGAAATGAAAGAATCCGGCGTGCTTCCGAAAGTAGCCATGGTCTTCGGACAAATGAATGAACCACCAGGGGCTCGACTACGTGTGGCACTCTCTGGACTTACAATGGCAGAACACTTCCGTGATGCCGAAGGCAAAGATGTGCTTCTTTTTATCGACAACATTTTCCGTTTTACTCAAGCTGGCTCCGAAGTATCCGCGCTTCTAGGACGTATTCCTTCAGCTGTGGGATATCAACCGACTCTTTCTACAGAAATGGGAATATTGCAAGAACGTATTACTTCTACTGATAAAGGTTCGGTAACTTCCGTGCAAGCAGTGTATGTGCCAGCTGACGACCTTACAGACCCGGCTCCTGCTACGACATTTTCCCACCTAGACTCCACAGTGGTGCTTAATCGCTCGCTTTCAGAAATTGGTATTTATCCAGCAGTTGACCCACTTGACTCTTCGTCTACAATTCTTGATCCGAATATCGTAGGAAAAGAACATTATGAAGTTGCACGTGAAGTTCAACGTGTTCTACAGAGATATAAAGATTTGCAAGACATCATCGCTATTTTAGGAATGGAAGAACTTTCAGAAGCCGATAAAGAACTTGTGGCTCGAGCTCGTAAAATTCAAAAATTCCTTTCTCAGCCGTTTTTCGTGGCGGAAGTATTTACCGGAACAAAAGGAGAATACGTTCCCCTAAAAGAAACCATTCGTTCATTTAAAGAAATCTTAGAAGGTAAACATGACGACAAGCCAGAGGGAGATTTTTATATGAAGGGAGCTTTGTAAATTACGAATTATCAATTACGAATTAAGAATGCAAAAGCAATTAAGATTAAAAATAGTTACACCAGAAAGATTGATTCTGGAAGAGATGGTGGATCAAGTAAGTATTCCGACAACACTCGGAGAAATTACCGTGTTGCCAGACCATATTCCACTTATTACTTCGCTTGCCTCTGGAGATGTCGTAGCTTTTGCGGGCGGCGAACAAGTGCCCATGGCTGTAGTCGGAGGATTTTTAGAAGTTAAAACTGGAGAGAAGGGAATCACTGAAGTTGCAGTGCTGGCAGATTTTGCGGAGCATGTCGCTGAATTGTCAGATGATAAAATTGAAAAAGCTAAAGCTCGCGCAGTAGAACTACAGAAATTAATGGAGAATAAAGAGCATGTAGACTTTGAACACTTTGAAGCTGAGCTCGAACGCTCGCTCACTCGCGTAAAGATTGCCGATAAATGGAGAACTAGAAAGTATAGAAAATAATGTCTAAATTTTATATTGTAGCGACGCCGATAGGGAACATGGGGGACATTACTCTTAGGGCTATTGAGACGCTAAAAAGTGTGGATTTGATATTATGCGAAGACACCAGAGAGACTAAGAAAATTTTAGATAAATTTGATATTCATAAGCCGACGATGAGCTATCACGCTCAGAGCAAACTTGCGAAAACGGATAAAATTTTTGAATTATTAAAAGAGGGGAAAGATTTAGCGCTTGTGTCTGATGCGGGAACTCCGGGAATTTCAGACCCAGGAGCGCTACTTGTATCAAAAATAAAAGAAGATTCTAATCTACGCGATAGCGTAGATGTGATTCCGGTGCCTGGAGCGACAGCACTCATCACTGCGCTTTCAGGGTCTGGCCTGCCGACGCATGAGTTTACATTTCTTGGATTTTTACCACACAAAAAAGGGCGAGAAACCCTATTTAAAGAAATTGCAGAGTCTAAGAGGACTATGGTGTTTTATGAATCTCCTCATAGAATTTTAAAAACCTTAGAATCTTTGGTAAAATTTTGTCCTAAAAAGAAAGTCTGCGTAGCGCGAGAGCTTACGAAAATTTACGAACAATTTATCACAGATACTCCTGAAAAAGTTTTAGAATATTTTACAAAGAATAAAGATAAACAAAGAGGAGAGTTTACGGTAATTGTTGCTTAATACAAAAAGAAAACCCGTCCGGACGCGAAGGACGGATCTCCTTCCGCCCGGACGGGCGATTACCTCTCATGGTGTTTTCTCCTGACCTGGCCGTTATCGAGCCTCTCGAGGTCGTCATCATTGGTTTCGACGGTCGGGGCGGTCTGGCCGTCGTTGGGAGGATTGCCGAGCTGGCAACCGCCCTTTGCGTCGGATTCTTCCCAGCCTTCGTACTTGTCGTTGGGAGCCATATCTTTTCTCCTTCACCGAAGAGAATACCATACTTTTTAATTTTTACAATAGGTCTTCCGGATCAACGGAAATTTCAAAAATAGGAGGCAAAGAGAGAAGTTTTGAAAGAAGGGCTTCATTTATATTGCCACCGATAGAGAGCTCCGGGAGGGACCATTTATTGGTATCTAGTTTTATTAAGGCGTTGGTCACATATTTTCCTTTGAGTTTGGCGATGAACCCACTAAAAATTTCTGGTGAATATTCTGCAAACATTTCTCCTAATATTTTCTTCGCTCTTTCGGACTGTTCCTTGTCACCCAGGTGAGTAATTTTTATAAAACGTTTAAACGGTGGGTAGCCCAACTTTTTCCTGTCTTCTAATTCCTCTCGCACGAAAGATAGCAGGTTGCCAGATTTAATTCCTAAAACTGCTCCATCATTTTCATTTTTTGTTTGGATAATTAATTTTTTACTGGTACTGGCAAGCATCCCGAGGACAATTTGGATTATTTTCTCACTCATTTTAAAATTTGGGATGCTCCACAGAGAATCAAAAGAAGCAATAATAGAAAGTGGGACTTTATCTTTTAAATAGAAGAAAGCCATCTCTGTGCCTATCAAGACAGATCCAGAACTTTCTTCAAATTCTTTAATAATGTCCTTGGCTCCCTTGGCTGTCTTTGCTGATTCTTTATCTAATTTAAATATTTTTGTCTTAAGGAAAAGTTTTTTAACTTCTTCATATACTGTATCTGTACCTATACCAAGAGGCATCAAATTCCATCCTCCGCAAGATGGACACGCAATATCAGCCCCAAAATCTCTCTCGCATCTATTGCAGACAAACATTCTATTTTTACCCTGGTGGGAGAGATAAAGCACAAGCGGAGCTCCGCATTTTTCACAAGTTATGGTCTCATTGCAATCTTTACACACGGTCATTGTAGCTAGGCCTTTTCTGAGAGAGAAAATAAAGATGTTTTGTTTTTTATCTAAGGCAGATTTTGTCTCCTCTACACTTTCTTCATTTAAAATTTTAAAAGTCTTTTTCTCTTCCTCGGTGTCTTTTCCTAGGACTGATATTTCCGTAGAGGAATCAATTCTATAAGATAAAGGATGCAGGGGGTGGAGGTTATCCGTGTCTACTCTGCCGATGGTGTCGAAACGTAGTATCTCATCCGCGAGCACAAATTTTGCATTTATTTTCGAAGCATAAATTTCTACGAAAGTTCGTAGGTCGAAATGTGGCCTCGAGATTGTCTTATAGGCGCTGGAGTTTTCGTGTTCGAGGATTATCGTGCCGATATCTTTTCTAGGTATTGATAAGAACGGCGGAGTAGCCAAGATAAGTATAGGGTGAGAAGAATTTATTATTTTTTCATAGGTTATTAAGTTTTTCTTCGCACTGATGCTACTATGCAAGATAAAGGTGAATTGCTCGATGCCTTTTTTTAGTTGGTCAGTAAATTTATTTATATCAAACTCCGTGGGGAGAACTACAAAAACAGATTTACCTCTGGCGAAAGATTCACGAACTAGAGTCTTGTAGATAGAGATACGATCTTCTTCGGGGTATTGTAGTAATAATTTTTCGGCTTTCAGGTTTTGCTTATTTTCTAATGAAATTTTTTCCACACCTTCTTCATTTTTTTCAAATTTGGAAATTTTATCATAGTGTTCAATAAAAATATTTGGAATCAAAGAAATGATTAAAGAGCTTTTATTTTGGGCAAAATATTTACTAGTGTCAAAGATAGTTTCCCAGAATTCTTTCAGAAAAATAGAAGTACCTTTATTTTCGGTAATTTTTCGTAAATTGAAATTCATACCTTTTATGTCACCCTTAGACTCCTGTAGATTTTCCACCGAGGTTATTAGGCCTAGAGTCTTCTTGCTTCGTAAAGGCACATAGACAATGTCTCCAATGCCCACGTTTAAGCTGGTGAAATAGGTTAAATCGCCCTTCAAAGGACCCTTTTTAAGTGGTATAACAGATACAATTTTCACATTTTTATTCTAACACAAATATGCTATATTGCTTTTATGGGATTTTTTTCACGAAAATTGGGTATAGATTTAGGGACGGCGAATACTCTAGTCTTTGTTCCAGGTAGAGGCATAGTCTTAAACGAGCCTTCTGTTGTAGCTGTGTCTGAGCAAGATAATAAAATTTTAGCTATTGGCTTTGAGGCGAAAGACATGATAGGTAAAACTCCAGACAATATAATTACTTACTGCCCCATGAAAGATGGAGTTATTGCAGACTACAGGGTGACCGAAGCAATGCTCAAGTATTTTATTTCTAAAGCTATGGGTAAATACAGTTTTTTAAAGCCTGATGTGATGGTGTCTGTGCCGGCCGGGGTTACTTCTACTGAAAGGCGGGCTGTGATAGAAGCGGCTATACGAGCTGGGGCAAAAAATGCCTATGTTGTTAAAGAACCAATTTTGGCAGCGATCGGTGCCGGGATTCCAATTTATGAATCAAGCGGATACATGGTTGTAGATATCGGCGGAGGGACGACAGACGTGGCTGTGATTTCTCTCGGAGGCATAGTGGCTTCTACTTCTGTAAAATTTGCTGGGAATAAAATTGACCAAGCTATTGCCGATTATATTAAAAAAACTTTTAACCTAGCAATAGGGGACAAAACCGCCGAAGAGGTAAAAATAAAAATCGGGGCTGCTGTGCCACTAGAAGAAGAGCTCAGAGTCACAATCAAGGGCCGAGATTTCATCCAAGGTTTACCTAGAAGCGCGCAAGTCGGCACTAATGAAATAGTGAAAGCCATAGATGCTGAACTTCGACAAATCATAAAAGCTATAAAAGAAGTTTTACAAGAAACTCCACCTGAACTTGCTTCAGACATTATTGACCACGGCATTATTATGACTGGTGGATCTTCGCAACTTCGCAATTTTACTGATTTGGTTTATCGCAAGACAGGGGTGAAAGCTACTCTGGCGGAAGACCCCATATTTTGTGTCGCAAAGGGTACCGGCATAGCTCTAGAACATTTGGATGTTTACAAGAAGGCAGTTTTAAGTAAGAAATAATGTCTATTTTAAAGCATCTTGATAAAGACAATTTACATCACGCGTACCTCATAGAAGGTGCAAGGAGTGAAATAATTCCGGAGATTTTTAAATTTTTAAATATCATAGATGTCAGCACTGTGGGTAATCCGGACTTCATTAATATATCTATTGATAACTTTAAAATTGACGAAGCTCTTGAACTCCGAGCGATGTCTTCCAATAAAAGCTTTTCTCTTGGGAAGAAGATATTTATAATTTGTGCCAACACACTCTCTCTAGATGCAGAAGGAGTTTTACTTAAGATGTTCGAAGAACCAATAGAAAACACTCATTTTTTCTTGGTTGTCCCAGACGCCAAGCCACTAGTCAAGACTTTAGTTTCAAGATTTTATTTTATACCCACGCAATCCGACTTAGTAGAAGATATCAAAGTTGCAAATAAATTTATTCATATGTCCTTAGGGAACAGGCTAGATTTTATAAAAGAATTATTGACTGAGCCTGAAGAAGAAGATGTAGAGGGGAATCAGATGGTTGTTTTAGATTCTTCTCGCTCACAAGCCTTGAAATTTCTGAATGCCCTAGAGTCTGCTCTGCATGTGGAGTTATCAGGGAATGTTTCTAGTTTAAAGGTTTTTAGTCATTTCTTTAAGGTTCGTCAATTTCTTCGAATGCCTGGAAGTTCCACTAAAAGTTTATTAGAATCTGTAGCTTTAATCACACCTGTGCTATAATATAAAATCATGCAATCCCGTTAGAAATCCTTTTACTAAACTTTCTAGACGGGACAGGTCATCATTATCAAAATAAGTAAATTTCTAACGGGATGCAATACAATTTTTCCACTTTTAAAATAGAGTTAAAGAAAATCGAAGAGTTTTTGAGTAAAGAATACACTCAGCTAAACATCGGACGAGCTTCGCCTATGGTATTAGACGGTGTTTCTGTAGAATCATATGGGGCTTATGTTGATCTTAAAAACGTGGCTTCTATTTCCATAGAAGATCCGAAAACTTTACGCATTGCTCCTTGGGACAAGAGTCAGATTAAAGGCATAGAGAAAGCAATAGTCGGGGCGAACTTGGGGCTATCAGTAGCTACTGACGACCAGGGGATAAGAGTTATTTTCCCGCAACTAACCACTGAGACTCGGCAGACTCTAGTCAAAGTCTTAAAAGAAAAATTAGAAGAAAGTAGGATAACTGTTCGCCGTGAACGAGAATTTGTATTAGAAGACATAGAAGCCAAAGAAAAAGAAGGCAAAATGACAGAAGATGAGAGATTTCGCGCCAAAGAAGAATTACAGAAAATTATTAACGAAACGAACAACAACCTTGAGTCTATTTTTGAAAAGAAAGAGCGTGAGGTAATGGGATAATATGAGTATAGTTATTTTCATTGTTATACTTCTAGTATTAGTGCTGGTTCATGAAGCTGGCCATTTTTTTGTTGCGAAAAAATTCGGAATCAGAGTAGATGAATTCGGTTTTGGTTTCCCGCCTAAATTATTTGGTATCAAAAAAGGGGAGACGGAATATACTTTTAACCTCTTGCCGCTTGGGGGATTTGTTAAAATTTTCGGAGAGAGTCCAGATGAAGAAAGTATGAATGGCCCAGATGCCGAGAGAAGCTTTATCAATAAATCAAAATGGAAGCAAGCCCTGGTGCTCTTCGCTGGGGTTTTTATGAACTTTGTATTGGCTTGGGTATTATTTTCTTTTGGTTTTATTTCAGGATTGCCTGCGTCTGTCGGTGGTGAAACTGCTGGTTATGAAATTTCAAATATTAATCTTGTAGTTACTTCTGTTTTACCAGACTCACCAGCACACGATGCTGGGTTAAAAGTTGGAGATAAAATAACTTCAGTATCTTTACCAGCCTCTTCTAATTCAGTGAACACACTCGAGAATCCTAACACCGAAAGCTTTAAAGAATTTATCGTTAGCAAAGGAGCTAAAGCTACAGAAAAAGTTCCTATGTCTATAAGTTATATTCGTAGTGGGGAAGAAAATACTGTGTCCATAGTTCCCATAAAATCAACAGAAAAAGGTCCTACCATTGGGATATCTATGGATATGATTGGAACGGCAAAATTGCCTATTTTTAAGGCTTTTTGGGCTGGATTGAGCCTTACAGCATCTGTTACAAAAGACACCACCTTGGGCCTTTTTAAGCTTATTGGAGACGCTGTGGTGGGGAAAGGTGATCTGACTACAGTTACCGGTCCTGTGGGCATGGTGGGTATCGTGGGGGATGCATACGAATTTGGTTTTGTATATCTTCTTTCATTTGCAGCATTAATTTCAGTGAACCTAGGAATTATAAATTTGTTTCCTTTTCCAGCGCTTGACGGTGGACGGCTCTTCTTTCTTTTAATTGAAAAAATTAAAGGTTCAAGAATAAATCCTAAATTTGCCAACGCAGCCAATATGATCGGATTTATAATTTTGATTTCCTTGATGCTTGTTATCACCTATCATGATGTGGCAAAATTGTTATAAAATTTTTGTTAGTTATGGAAGCCCAAACAAAAAATTGTCAAAACTGTAAAAAGGATTTCACAATAGAGCCGGACGATTTTGGTTTTTATGAAAAAATAAAAGTTCCTCCACCGACATTTTGTCCGCAGTGTCGTTTTGTGAGAAGGCTAGCCACGATGAATGATAGATTTTTCTATAAGCGTAAGTGCAGTTTCAACGGAGAAGAGATTTTTAGTAGCTATCCAGAACAAACTGAATTTCCAGTTTACGAAACCAATATTTGGTATTCAGACAAATGGGATCCATATAAATACGGAATGGATTATGATTTTTCCCGCTCCTTTTTTGAACAATTTAAAGAACTACACAATAAAGTGCCTCGCCTAGCATTAACTAAGCAAGGTATGTCCGTGAATAGTCCATATACTCACAGAGTTCATGATATGAGAAATTGCTATATGCTCTGTCGGGCAACTAAATGTTCTGATTCTTTTTATTCATATATTGTGGAAAATATAACCAATTCCTCAGACTGTGCTTGGTCAAGCAGCTGTGAGCTCTGCTACGAGTGTGTAAATTGCGAGCATTGTTACAATACTAGATTTGCTCGAGATAGTAATAATTGCCGGGATAGTTTTTTCTTATACGCCTGTAGAAATTGTTCGAATTGCACCGGGTGCGTAAACCTGGTAAATAAAGAATATTGTATTTTAAATGAGCAATACACCAAGGAAGAGTACCTAAATAAATTGGCACAATTGAAGTTAAACAGCTTTTCCGGAATTGAAAAATTTAAGAAAGATTTCGAAGAATTCAGAAAAAAATTTCCCCAAAAATCCATAACATCAATAAAATCCAATGAAGTTTCGGGTAATTGTTTTTCTAACTGCAAAAACGTGCATAATTCTTTTGACTGTATAAACGTAAAAGATGGAAAATATCTTTGTTCTATCTTTGATGCCCAAGACTGCATGGATTATTTTGAATGGGGGAACGGCTCAGAATTGATTTACGAATCCGAGAATTGTGGGATTGGGTCTTCCAGAATATCTTTTAGCGCTCAATGTTGGATGGGAGCGCACGACCTTCTTTACTGTGATTCTTGCCCCAGCTCCAGCTATTGTTTCGGTTGTATTGGGTTGAAGAATGGACAGTATTCAGTTCTAAATAAAAAATACACAAAGGATGAATACGAAGTTTTGCTACCTAAAATTATCGAACAGATGAAAACAATGCCCTACGTGGATAAAAATGGTATTGAGTATAGATTTGGAGAGCATTTTCCCGTTTCCATTTTTGAGCATCCTTATAATGAAACCATTGCATCAGATTTTTTTCCACTAACCAAGGATGAAGTAATATCTAAGGGTTATAAATGGCGAGACAGAGAAAAGAGAAATTATGAAATTACCATAGAGAGCTCTCTTTTGCCAGAAACTATAGCTGAAGTGAAGGATTCTATTCTTAATGAAGTTATTGGTTGTGCTGAAAAAGATACTCAATATTCAGTGGGCGCTTACCGCATAACCCAAGGAGAACTTTCGTTTTATCGAAGAATGGATCTTCCTTTACCACGCGTAAGTTTTGACGTAAGACATATTAATCGTTTTGCACAACGTCCAGGTTTTGTGATCCAGAAAAGAAATTGCAATAAGTGTAATATAGAAATTGATACAGTTTATAGTGAGCAGTTTTCCCCGATTATTTATTGCGAAGCGTGTTATAAGCAAGAAGTATATTAAAATGAAAACCAAACTTTTACACGAAATACGGGCGCCGAAGACACGCCAGGAACTCACTAACATAATTCGTGCGCAGAGAATAAGTGAGCGTGTATTACAAGATGTCGTAGCAGAACTCAAAACAGGAATTACTGAAATTATGGTGGCAAATAAAATAAAAAAGGCGTATATAAAATATGGTGCGTCGATTTTATCCTTCCCACCTATTGTGGCTTTCGGTAAAGGTAGCGCCGACATTCACCACGAACCAGGTAAAACTAAATTAAAAAAGGGTGATAATGTAATGTTTGATATCGGGACTACGTGGAATCATTATTGCTCAGACATGACTCGCACTTATTTTTTCGGTGAACCAAGTCAGAAGCAGAAAAAAGTTTATCTCGATGTGCTTAAAGCTCAGGAACTTGCTGTTAAAAAATTAATGAATGGCGAACGTCGAGCTTGGATTATAGATAGTACTGCGAGGAAATTTCTGGCAAAAAAGTATAAAAACAATTTCAAGCATGGACTCGGGCATGGTGTCGGCACGGTGATTCACGAATGGCCAAATTTTAAACCAAAAAGTGAAGATATTATTCCTGTCGGATGTGTGATGACCGTGGAACCCGGGGTTTACCTGAAAGGCTTAGGGGGTGTGCGCATAGAAGATATGTATTTAATTACAAAAAAGGGGGCTATTTGCCTTACTAGGCCTCCTAAAAGGCTCAAGGATGCTATTTTAAATAAGTAATGTATAATTGAGCCTATGGCAAAAAGGTTAAAAATAGGGGTGCTTTTTGGTGGGAAGTCGGCTGAACACGAGGTCTCCCTTCAATCTGCACGAAATGTTATAGACGCTTTGGATAAAAATAAATATGAAGTAATTCCTATCGGCATAACCAAAGATGGTAGATGGCTTCTTAGCAACACCTCCAACTATTTACTAAATAGCACAAATCCGAAGCTGATTAAATTAAACACAACTAATAAAGAAATTTCCCCATTAAATGATGAAGTCAGAACACGAGAAAAAATTGATGTAATCTTTCCTGTGATGCATGGGCCGTTTGGTGAAGATGGAAGCATGCAAGGACTTTTAAAACTTGCGGGTGTGCCTTTTGTCGGTGCTTCGGTGCTCGGCTCGGCCGTGGGGATGGACAAGGATGTAATGAAAAGACTCTTGCGTGATGCAGGAATTCCGATTGGGAAATTTCTAGCTTTGAAAACTGGAGAGAAAGTAAATTTTAATAAAATAAAAAAAGAGTTAGGTCTACCACTTTTTATTAAGCCGGCAAATATGGGCTCATCAGTAGGAGTAAGTAAAGCTCGCAATGAAAAAGAATTTAAGAAGGCTATAGGCGAAGCATTTAAATTTGATACTAAAATTTTAATTGAAGAATTCATAAACGGCAGGGAAATTGAATGCGCTGTATTGGGGAATGACCACCCTGTGGCTTCAGTGCCTGGGGAAATCATCGCTAATCAAGAATTTTATTCTTATGATGCGAAATACATTGATGCTGGCTCTGTCGCTGAAATTCCAGCGAAGATTGATAAAAAAACAGCAAAGAAAGTTCAGGAGCTTGCTATTAGAACATTTCAAGCTTTGAATTGTGAGGGCCTAGGTAGGGTAGATTGTTTCTTAAAAAAGAATGGGGAAGTGCTGGTAAATGAAATTAATACTATTCCAGGATTTACAAATATCAGTATGTATCCGAAGCTCTGGGAAGCAAGCGGGATCCCTCAAGCAAAACTCTTAGACCGCCTTATAGACCTAGCCATAGAAAGATTCAACAAAGAGAAGAAATTAAAAACCTCGGTAAAATAAAGTTGCTTTTTGGGCTATTTTATATTAATATAATCACATGTCACAAGATAGACTTATAAAACTCGGGTGTGGGACTTGCAAGCGCATAAATTACTGGTCAAGTAAGAATAAAAAGCTGGTGACCAAGAAAATTGAGCTCCTAAAATTCTGCAAATGGTGCAAAAAGAAGACTAAGCATAAAGAGGTTAAAAAGTAGATTTCTATAGATTTTTTGCTTATTTCTGCTATACTAAAGACGACCTAAGGTCGTTTTTTGGTTTATAAATAAAGGGTGATTAGTTAAGTGGCATAACTTCGGTCTCCAAAACCGATGTCGGGGGTTCGATTCCCTCATCACCCGCATATGATGGAAGAAAGAATTCAAAAATTGGAAAAAGAGTTAGAGGCAATCAAGGAAAGAAATTCACGAGTTGAATATGATAAAGCATGGGAAGTCAGTTGGGCGAGACGATTGTTCATCACTATCAGTACTTATATCATTGCTAGTGTTTGGTTGGTTTTAATCAATGATACCTTTCCTTGGCTTAAAGCCTTTGTCCCAGCTGGGGGTTATTTACTTTCAACCCTATCTTTGCCTTTTATAAAAAAGTGGTGGGTTGCTAATAATAAAATATGAAACCATTTCAACCAAAACCAGACTATACAAACCCACGTGATATACGAAAAGAATTTAAAGTAAATTTCGAATTTCTTAAGGATGAATTTCAAAAAGATCCCAATGCGGTTAATTCCAAATACAAAAAGGATTTTTATACACGAATTGTCACGAGGGCTTTTATTTTACTTCAAACAAGGAAAATGACCGACCCCAGCTTTGCCGCTAAATATTCAGAATTCAGTAAATTTGTTGATAAGTTAAAAAAAGAAAAATTTGATTTAGGAGAAAATGCACAAGACGAAGATGTAGCTGTTGCCGATACATTTTTAGATTATTTAATAACTGCAATAGATAAATAACATGGAAAAGAATTATAAATATTTGGGTGCGATAAGTGTGTTCTTCGTTTCAGTTTTACTTATTTCAAATGTTGCATCTACCAAAATTGTAGATTTAAAATGGTTTGTGTTTGATGGGGGGACATTACTTTTTCCTCTGTCTTATATTTTTGGAGACATTCTTACTGAAGTTTATGGATACAGGAAAACTCGCAGTGTCATCTGGCTTGGGTTCTTTATGGCCCTTCTGATGTCGATTGTCTTCATAGTCATAGGGAAACTTCCTCCGGCCTCTGACTGGGGCAATCAAGCTGCGTATGATGCGATACTTGGGCTGACTCCGCGCCTAGTTCTAGCTAGCCTAATCGCGTATTTCGCAGGATCATTCTCTAATTCCTTTATCTTGGCGAAAATGAAAATAAAAACAGAAGGCAAATGGCTCTGGATGCGAACAATAGGCTCCACGCTAGTCGGTGAGCTGGTAGATAGTGCCTTGTTTATCTTGATTGCGTTTTCAGGAATTTTACCAAACGCTTTACTTCTGACATTAATAATTTCAAATTATATTTTCAAAACAGCTATAGAAATTCTGTTTACCCCAGTAACTTATAAAGTGGTGAATTTTCTGAAGAAAAAAGAAGGGGAGGATTATTACGACAAAGATACGGACTTTAATCCGTTCTTTAGTCTAAAATAAGAAATTATTTATTACTCTTTTTCAAATATTTGCAATACTGAGCTTATGATAGCTAGAACTATAGCAAATATAAATGCCCACCAATAACTATCTACAGAAAATCCTGGAACGATGTATGTCGCCAAAACTACTAGGAATCCGTTGATTAGTAAAACAAAAAGGCCGAGAGTGACGATGGTAATAGGTAAAGTAAGAATTAGAAGGATAGGGCGAAGAATTATATTAATTGCTCCAAGCACAACCGACAACACTAGAGCTGGAACTATCCCAGACACATGTACTCCAGGTAAAATATAAGAAGATACTAATATGGCTAGCGTTGATATGATAAAATGAAAAATTGTTTTCATATTATCATTATATCTAAATTGTGGTTTACTTGGCAAGTAACATCAGGTACATAAACATGCTACAATAGCTACAAATGATTGAGATTTTTAACATTACGGAAATTATTACGACCTATGGGTATGTCGGGATTTTAGTGATTGTGTTTTTAGAATCAGGAATTTTCTTTCCTCTTCCTGGAGACAGCTTGATATTTACCGCAGGGTTGCTCGCTCCTATATTGAATTATAATGTTTTTCTACTTACGCTTCTTATTTTTATCGCTGCATTCACTGGAGGCGTCGTCGGGTATTACATCGGGACTAAATTAGACTTTCTTTATCGTTACGAATTTTGCCGTAAGATTCTAAAGAAAAAATACATGGACGATGCGCATGCATTCTTAGAAAAACACGGCTTATTCGCTATGATTCTTTCTCGTTTTATTCCAGTCGTGCGAACATTTTTGCCAATTGTGGCTGGTATGGTACGTATGAAATATTCTGATTTTCTTCGGTATAGTTTTATAGGAGCTTTTGTCTGGTCTACATCATTTACCCTTGGTGGTTATTATCTAGGCAAATCTTTCCCACAAATTAAAGATTATTTACTTTTAGTTATCGTGATTATCGTAATTATTTCAATTTTACCTGGAGTTTATCACTACTTTCATTCAAAAAAGCAAGGATAGCCTTAGATTCAATTGGTTCAAACCACTTTATTTCTTTATCTCTTTTAAACCACGTCATCTGGCGCTTGGCGTATTTTATAGTTTCTTTGATTACTTTTTCAGGAGTTGGGTTAAAATATTCAAAGCCAAATTCTTTTAATCTTTTGTCAGATACTCCAGCCTTTTTCAACCTTTTAATTTCTTTCAGAAGACCCATTTGAAACATTTTCTTTACTCTTTTCTCAATTTTCTTTTTTAATTTATCTTCAGGTAGATATAAACCAATTTTTATAAATTTAAATGGAGACTTTGTTTCTTTTATTTCTGGGACCTTACCGATAGCCGTGGCTATCTCTATGGCTCTGACTAGTCTGACTTTGTTTTTAGAATCAATGTTCTTAGCGCGCCTGGTGTCCAGCTTCTTTAATATTTTAAAAAGTTCTTCTGTGGATTTTTTCTCTAAAATTTTTCTTAATTTTAAATTTGGTGGCACAGTAGGGAATACCACGCCCTTTGTAATAGCATCAATATAAAATCCTGTACCCCCGCAAATGACAGGGGTTTTGCCACGGGAAAGTATCTCCGCTATAGCAGAGATTGCTTTTTTCTGATATTCAGTGACTGCGAATTTCTTTTTAAGACTTACCACATCAATTAAATAGTGTGGAATGCCTCGCATTTCTTTTTTTGAGATTTTTCCAGTCCCTATATCTAATCCTTTATAGACTTGCCTAGAATCAGCAGAAATAATTTCACCATTATATTTTTTTGCTACTTTAACCGCGAAATCGCTTTTTCCGGTAGCTGTCTGACCTAGAATTACAATAACTTTCTGTTTTTGCATTTTTTAATTTAGAATTTTAATATCGGCACCAATAGAGTTTAAACGTTTGGCAATTTCTTCATAACCTCGGTTGATCATATATACATTTCTCAAGATGGAAGTACCTTCGGCGGCAAGCATAGAGATGAAGATAACCATAGATGGGCGGAGGGCTGGCGGGCAGACGACTTGCGCTCCCCTTAGCTTCGTTCCTCCGTTTATATACACTCGGTGTGGATCCGCTAGAGAAATATTTGCTCCGAGTCTGTTTAATTCTGTGAAATATATAGCTCGGTTTTCATATACCCAATCGTGAATCATGGTAGTACCTTTTGCTCTAATGGCTATTGGTACGAAGAAGGGGAGGTTGTCTATGTTTATCCCTGGGTATGGGTTGGAGTGGATTTTATCGTCAAGTGCCTTTAATTTACTTGGAAAAATTTCAATATCAGCGAGTTTGGTTCTATTGTTGTAAGAATAATATTTTTTTAAGATTTTGAATTTTAGGTTCATCCTTTTTAACTTTTCAAGTTCAAGAGACAGGAAGTCTATCGGACATCTAGTGATGGTAAGCTTCGAATCGGTGACAATACAAGCCGAAATAAACATCATAGACTCTATCGGGTCTTCACTATTCCAGTATTCAACATTTTTATTAATTTCTTTTATGCCGTGGATTGTGAGAGTAGATGTGCCTATGCCTTCTATTTGTACGCCCAATGTTTCCAAAAAGAAACATATTTCCTGCACCATATAATTTGCACTCGCGAAAGAAATGGTTGTCGTGCCTTCTATCAAAGCTGCCGCAGTTAGGACATTTTCACAAGCCGTATCTCCGGATTCATACATCACTATTTCTGCAGGTTTTAATTTTGGGATAGTTATCTCATAGTCTAGAGTCGTGGTTTTTATTTTTACTCCAAACTGCTCAAAGGCATATATATGAGCGGCGATAGTGCGTTTACCTAAGCTACATCCTTGAGCATGAGGAAGCGAGAAAGATTTCAAGAAATGAATCATTGGACCCATGAGCATAACCACCGAACGAGTTTTTATTGCGGATTCAGTATTTATGTTTTTAAGATTGTATTGTTTAGGTGGGGTAATGGTGATGGTATTCTGATCTAACCACTTTATCTGTACTCCAATGCTCTCTAAGACTTCTATGACACGATAGACTTCTTCTATGCGAGCTATGCCGTGGAGTGTGGTTACCCCTTTGTTTAGAAGGGAAGCACACAGGAGCCCGACAGAGCCATTTTTAGAAAAGTTGGTTTTAATACTGCCACTTAATTTTTTACCGCCACGGATTTCAAAATCAATAGAATCGCTAATAGAAACTATTCTATGCTCTAAAACATTACTAATTTTTGTAAGGAGTTCTGTGGAAAAATTCTGTTCTCCTTTCTCCATTCGTGCGACAGCACTCTGAGATGTAGAGAGCGCTTTAGCGAAGTCATCTTGAGTGAGTCCCTTTTGTTCTCGAATATTTTTAATAAAAGCTCCTATTTGTTTTGGTTGTGAATTTCTCATATCCAGGATTATATATCATATATGATATAATGCAACTCATTAGGAAGGGGGTTGTGGATAAGTCAAACTAGCTTTTGTTTTCAATGCATATTTGGAGATAAGGATACAAAATGTTATATTTAAAGGGTAAAAATATAAATTTTAATAAATATTTTAATGGCCGAAAAACCGAATCTCGTAATCATACATTCATTTCCAACCAATAGTATTATTTTAAAAGGATTCTATGAATTTCTTTCAGACTTTTTTAATGTTTACCCGGTGGATTTGCCAGGGTTTTTAAAAGGGATAAAGCCACTAAAAACTATAAATTTTATAAACTATGCTCGCTACGTAGAGAGAGAAATCAAAAAATTGAATTTAGAAAGTTATTGGGTGGGAGGTGTGTCTTTCGGTTTTGCTGTCGTCAATCTAATCAAGGATCATAAAAATTGTCGGGGAGTTTTCGCTATTGAGCCGTATCTCGGTACTGAAAATTTAAACATTCCATTCTTTAAACGACTTTTTTATATTTTTATAATTAAAATCTTGAGCGCCATGAATGCTTTTTATAAAGTTTGGCACAGTCCTTTTATTCAGCAATATTTACTTTTTGGAAGTAGTGCTCGTTTCGATGAAAAAATTAAAAGTTTACTCGACGAAATGGATGCGAGGACATTTTTTGAAACAGCTAAGCTCCTCTTGCACAATCGTGAAATTGACTGCAAATTCTTAAAACGCCCTTATGTTCTTGTTATAAATAAGAGTGATGGATCTATTCGTGCAAATAGAGTGATAAGTCGTTTTGCTAACGAGGTAGACAACCTAGTAATTGCACATACTTCAGCCGAGCACTATCCAAAAACTATCACTAAAGAATATTTCAAGAAAAGAATGAAAGAAGAAGAACTTGCGAAGATTTTAGATTTTGTTCATAAGAATAATTAATGAAATGCGAAACCAAATCATAAGATTTTGTATGGTTGGAATCCTGGGGACAATCATAGACGTTAGTCTATTGTATTTTTTTGTAGAAAAACTCGAGTTTCCTATAATATTATCAAACTCATTATCTTTCGGGATAACGATGTCGATCAGCTTTTTAATTCATAAAAATTGGACTTTTAAAAACACGAACTCTTCACCGATTAAACAATTCCTAACTTATTCATTGGTTAGTTTAATTGGGTTAGGGATAAGTAATCTTGTGCTTTATGCACTAATTACGGGGGGATTGTGGTATTTATACGCAAAAATAATCACTGTTTTTATAGTAATTTTTTGGAGTTTCTCTGCTAATAAATTTTTTACTTTTGTGCCCAGGGAGAGAATCGAACTCTCATGATGTTGCCATCAATAGATTTTGAGTCTATCGCGTCTACCAATTCCGCCACCTGGGCATTCTAGCCAATTCACACATTCTACACAAAGTATGCACCAAAATCAATTATCGAAAAGAAATTCTTTATGTTAAAATAAATCCATGTCCAACATTTATTCCAATTCCATTTTCTGGATTGACACTAATAAAATAAAACCTAACCCTTATCAGCCAAGGCGAGATTTTGACGAGGCAAAGCTTCAAGATTTAGCAGACTCCATAAAACAATACGGCGTTCTTCAGCCACTTACTGTGTCTAGGGTAGAACTAGAAAAAGACGAAGGAGGTTTGATGACTGAATATGAACTCATAGCTGGTGAGCGCAGATTACGCGCAGCTAAGCTTGCTGGAGTATCTCAAGTCCCGGTAATCATTCGTACTGGAGATACGGCCATAATGAAGCTTGAGCTTGCAATAATAGAGAACTTGCAACGAGAAGACTTAAATGTCGTTGACCGGGCTAGAGCCTTTTTTAGATTAGTTACTGAATTTAAATTTACTCACAATGAAGTCGCTAAAAAAATGGGTCGCAGTAGGGAATACGTTTCTAACTCATTGCGAATACTTACTTTACCGGAAGAAATCCTCAACGGTTTATCAGAGGGGAAAATTTCTGAAGGGCACACAAGGCCAATTTTGATGCTCGTCGACCACCCCGAAGAACAACTTGTTTTGTTCAAGGAGATTGTCTATAAGAAGATTACTGTGCGCGAAGCTGAGAGACTTGCAAGGAAAATTGCTTATGATCGTGTACGTAAAAAAGAATTTATGCCTGATCCAGAGATAACTGAGCTGGAAGAAGAATTCCAGGAAAAACTCGGGACAAGAGTACATATAGATAGAAAAGAATTAGGTGGGCAGATTAAAATTGACTTCTTTTCTACAGAAGACTTAAGAACAATTCTGGATTTGATTCAAAAAAGCGAAATAGAGAAAAAACCTGGGGAAATGCTAGAAAACCACATTGCTCAGACAGATGTGCCAAATGAACATCCGCTAGAAGCTGTTGATGACAGAAACAAAGATGAAATAAAATCTGACGATTCAGACCTATATAATATTTCTAATTTTAGCGTTTAGCTTTTACCAAAAGATTTCAATCTAGATAGTAAACTATTTTTCTCTAGGTAGGATCTAATATGCTTTTTTGCGATTGAGGTCTTCACGTATTCCAGCCATTTGCTCGATGGTTTGGAATCTTTTTTCGTTATTATCTCCACGATGTCTCCATTTTTAAGCTTAGTGAATAGTTGAGACATTTTCCCATTTATTCTAGCGCCGAAGATATGCTCTCCGATATCAGAGTGAATGGAGTAGGCGAAATCTATCGGACAAGAATCCTCAGGCATGTCTATGACATCTCCTTGAGGAGTAAAGATAAAAATACGGTCATTAAAGAAATCCATTTTTAAGTGGTCAATGAATTTCTTCGGATCTTCTGGCGAATAATTCAATTCTTTTAATTCTTCAATCCATTTATATTTATCTTTTTCATGCTCTAATTTTTTCAATCCTCTTTCTTTATAGGCAAAGTGCGCAGCCACACCGTAAGCTGCTTCAGCGTGCATATCCTTCGTTCGAATTTGTATTTCTGCTACTCCACCAAGCCCAGTAAAAACAGTAGTATGGAGGGATCTGTAGCCGTTTGGCTTAGGCACAGCTATGTAATCTTTTATTCTTCCAGGTAAGGGATTCCAGATAGAATGTACCAAACCCAAGATTCTATAACATTCTTCAACGGTATCTACGACGACACGTAAGGCGATGATGTCATAAACTTTCTCTATATCCATTTCTCGCTTCTGGAGTTTTTTCCAGAGGCTGTATTTATGTTTCATGCGGTAACTAATTTCTACGGTCTTTATTTTATTTTTCTTCAACTCTTTCTCTAATTCTTTTTGAACCAATGATAAGTTTTTCTCAAACAAATCTTTTTTGTCTTTAATAATTTCTTCTATCTGTGCATATTCTTTCGGATAAGCGTAAGGGAAAGAAGCATCTTCTATTTCGCCTTTGAGTTTTCCCATACCGAGTCTATTGGCAAGGGGAGCGTAGACTTCGATAGACTCTAAGGCAATCCTGTACCTTTTATCTTCTCTGACGTGTTCTAGGGTGCGTAGATTGTGTAATCTGTCGGCGAATTTAATTATCACCACCCGGAGATCATTAGCCATAGCAATAAAAAATTTACGCAATGATTCTACGTGTCTTTCGTGGCCACGATATTTCAGAGTTCCTAATTTCGTAACTCCTTTAATTAAAAATAAAATGTCATCACCAAACTCCTTTTTTATTTCTTCTTCAGTAATCTTTGTATCTTCAAGGACATCATGCAGAAGTCCGGCAGCAATAGTCTGAGTATCCATCTCTAGCTTGACTAAAATCTTCGCAACTTCATGAGCATGAATAAAGTAAGGCTCACCACTCATTCTTTTCTGTCCTTCGTGCGCTTTAGCAGCATAGGCATATGCCTTCCTTATAAGTTCTTCTTCTTTTTTATTTAATCCACCTTCAATAAGGTCGAGAATTTCCTGAACATTTAACATAAACGCCATTATAACATTTCTGTGGGGTTAAGAAAATACAAGCTAAGATTCAATTTTAGGAATCTTATGAGGGTTGTGCATTTTGCACGCTTTATTAGAACAACGTTCTGGGATAGTTTTAGTTCCTTCCATCATTAAACTTCCACATTCTTTACAAATATTTCCCGTAGGCTTTGCTTTAATTGCGAATTTACAGTCAGGATAGTTGGAACAAGAATAAAAAATTCCAAATCTTCCACGACGTTCAGATATATCTCCAGTTTTGCAAGTGGGACACATCACTCCTGTACGTTTACGCGCTTCTTCAGCTTCATCTTTTTTAATAAATTTACATTTTGGATATCGAGAACAAGAAATGAATGTTCCTGTGCCATCGCGTCTCTCTTTGATCACTAATTTTCCACCTCCGGATTTGCCTTTTTTCTCACCACATAGTGGGCACATCTCTCCAGTTTCTGCGGGGCCTTTTAATTCTGTGCCGTCGAGCATGAGTGCTCCATCACAGTCGGGATATTTTGAACAAGAATAAAACTTGCCTCCACGAGAGAGTTTTATAATCATTGCACTTCCGCATTTCGGGCATTTAATATTCTCTGGAGCTTCGCCCAAATTTGTAGCTTTTTCTAATTTTTCTTTTAATTTTACCTCTTTTAGAAACGGACCATAGAAATCTTTTAAGGTTTTTTCATATTCACGTTCGCCCCTCGATATCTCATCAAGCTCATCTTCCATCTCCGCGGTGAAAGTATCAGAAATATAATTTGCAAAATGTTTTTCTAAAAAGTCAGAGACGACTTCTCCAGTATCAGTAGGGAACAACGTTTTACCTTCCTTTTTTACATAACCACGATCTTCAATTGTGCGCATTATGGATGCATACGTAGATGGGCGTCCTATGCCCCTACTCTCAAGCTCTTTCACAAGTCCAGCTTCTGAATATCTTCCTGGTGGTTCAGTAAATTTTTCTTCACTAATGAGATTCAATAACTTTAATTTTTCTCCCGGAGTACAGAGTGGAAGCTCTACATCATCTCCTCGTGCACCAGTATCCACAGCAAGCCAACCAGGGAAAAGAAGCCTAGAACCTACAGCTCCGAATTCTGGCAAATCCTCATGTCCTTCAATTACAGCTGTTATTTTAGTTTTAGAAAGTTTTGCATCAATCATTTGAGATGACACAGCGCGTTCCCAAATAAGTCTATAAAGTTTACTTTGCTCGTCTGTGCCTGCTTGAAGTTTATCTACATGTGTCGGGCGGATGGCTTCGTGAGCTTCCTGGGCGTTTTTGGATTTAGTTTTATAAATTCTAGCTTCAGCGTATTCTGCGCCGTATTCTTTTTTAACAAAAGAAATAATTTGCCCTTGCGCCACTGCAGAAATATTCGTACTGTCTGTACGCATGTATGTAATGTGCCCTGCTTCGTATAATTTCTGCGCAATTTGCATCGTGCGAGAAGGGGAGTATCCAAGGCGTGAACTAGCTGTCTGCTGAAGTGTAGACGTCGTAAATGGCGCTCTTGGAGAACGTTTTTGTTCGCTTTCTTTGACTCCTTTTACGAGCCATGTGCCTTTCTTTCCTTCAGTTAATATTTTTTCAACTAATTTTTCATCACGGGGTTCTTCGCTACATTCTAATGTAAGCTTATCTCCCTTTTTGGTTTCAAAAAGTCCTAACAACCTCCAATATTTTTCTGGTACGAAAGCTCGGATTTCTCTTTCACGCTCCATTATAATGCGAAGTGCAGGGGATTGTACGCGTCCTGCAGAGAGTCCATAGCGAACCTTTTTCCATATTAGACCCGATAAATCATAACCCACGAGCCTGTCTAGTACTCTGCGAGCTTCTTGAGCTTTACGCAAGGCTGTGTCAATTTTCCTCGGATATTTCAGTGCTTCTTCCACTGCTTCTTTAGTAATTTCATGAAAGGTTACTCGTTCCATCGGCGCTTTGAGTTTTTTATCTAATTTTAAAAGTGTCTCTATGTGCCAAGCAATTGCTTCTCCTTCACGATCAGGGTCTGTGGCTAAGAGAATCTCTGTCGCTTTTTCTGCTAGTCCTTGAAGTTCATGCACGACTTTTTCTTTGCCTTTGGAAATTTCATAATGTGGGATAAATCCACCTTCAATATCTATCGCTTGTTTATTTGATTTTGGTAAATCGCGAATGTGTCCGACGGATGCTCGCACGGTAAAAGCCCCCTTGAGATACTTCTCGATAGTCTTGGCTTTACTTGGTGATTCTACAATTAATAATTTCATACTTATGTATCTATTGACCAAGTATTACACGAAATCTATTTTTTTAGCAAATTATGATAATTGTATTTCTCCGAGTTCTTCTTTTATCAATCCCTTAATTTCCATTACGGAAAGTAGGGCGTTCGCTGTGGGGGTGGGCATTTTCATCGCACGAATTAAATCATCTCGAGGAAGTGGCTCACGAAGTAAATTAACTACCATTTTTTCTTCAGGTAATAAATCTAAAAATAATTTTGCTTGTTTTTCTTCATCTTTCGGAAGTTCGAAGCCAAGTGCTTCTAAAACATCTTCGCTTGAGGTTATGGGCGTTGCTCCCATTCGTAATAATTTATTTACACCTTTAGAATTTGGTGAAAATATGGAACCAGGGACAACAAGGAGATCTCTATTATATTCCGTAGTCAAGCGAGCGGTTATGAGTGTGCCTGACTTTTCTTCGGCCTCTATAATTAGGACAGCTTTAGAAATTCCTGCCATTAATCTATTGCGCCTTCCGAAACCCCACAACGTTGCCTTGAAGTCGGGTTCAAATTCTGAAATTAAACACCCACCTTCGGCTAGAATTTCATTTGCTAATTTTACATTAGTCTTCGGATACATTGCTTCGGGGGAAAGTCCAGAACCGGGGAATACAAGAGCTCGCAGACCCACAGATAGAGCTTTTTTATGTGCGATAGCGTCGATACCCATAGCTAGACCAGACACGATAACTATCGGATAACCCTTTAGTCCCGAAATAATTTTCTCACAAGCTTCACGTCCATACGAAGTAAATTTCCTAGATCCAACCACACACAGATAAATTAAATCTTCGGGAGGCATTTCGCCCATTACCCATAGATCCTTCGGGGGCTGAGGAATTTCCAATAACGCTTTAGGAAATTTTTGTTTTGGTAACTTTCTGATTTCCACTTTGTGATTATAACATTTTGTTATACAATACAAATATGTTAGATATCAAATTCATTCGTGAAAATAAAGACATAGTACAGGCAGGCGCCAAGAAAAAGCGTATAGACATAGACATTGAAGCCTTGATAAAATTAGATGATGAGAGGCTGGCAGTCTTAAAAGAAGTAGAAGAACTTCGAAGCGAAGTCAATAGAGTTTCTAACGACATTGCTCGCGATCAAGACCCAGCACTTAAAATTCAACTCATCGAGGAAATGCGCGCAGTTAAAGAAGAAACAAAAACCAAAGAAGAAAAATTGAAAGTTTTGATGGAAGATTGGCAGAAATTAATGGTTCAGGTACCAAATATTCCAGATATGTCAGTACCAGAAGGCGCTTCAGATGAGGAAAATGTGGAGGTACGAGCCTGGGGAGAAAAACCAAATTTTTCTTTTACTCCCAAAAGTCACGTGGAGCTGATGCTCATGCACGACATGGCAGACTACGAGCGAGGGAGTAAAGTTGCAGGATTTCGAGGATATTTTATGAAGAACGATGGCGCGCGACTAGAATGGGCATTGATGCATTTCGTAGAAGATCGTTTTATGAATCGCGAAGGATTTACACCTATGGTTGTACCTTCGCTTCTTCGTCGAGAGCCTTTCGTCGGTACTGGGTATTTACCTCAAAGTGAAGAGGATTTATATAAAACTCAAGATTCTGACTACCTTGCTGGGACGGCTGAAGTTTCTACGATGGGTTACTATATGAATGAAATAATTGATAAGAAAGATTTACCGATTAAATTTTTCTCTTCTTCTCCATGTTTTCGACGAGAAGCGGGGAGTCACGGTAAGGATACTAAAGGAATATTTAGAATTCATGAATTTGTAAAATATGAACAAGTCGTTTTATGTGAAGCATCTCACGAAGAGTCTGTGCGTCTACATGAAGAGCTTACTTTAAATTCCGAAGCTCTACTGCAAGAGTTAAAGCTACCATATCATGTAGTTGTGAATTGTGGAGGAGACTTAGGCCTCGGACAAGTAAAAAAATATGACATAGAAGCCTGGATGCCGAGTGATGGCAAATATAGAGAAACACACTCCTCATCTTATTTTCATGATTTTCAGACTAGGAGATTAAGTATTCGATATAAAGACGATGATGGTAAGCTTCGTTTTGTACATTCACTCAACAACACCGCTCTCGCTATGCCTAGAATAATTTGCCAAATAGTAGAAAACTATCAACAAGAAGACGGTTCAATTAAAATTCCAGATGTTTTAGTACCATATATGGGAGGTAAGCAATTCATTAAATGAGGACAAAGAGACGAAATGTTTTAAGCTCACCACGTCTTTCAGAGTTGAAAAAAAGACGCCGTTTAGCTGTTTTGAATAAATTTTTAATTTTACTGATAGGATTAGTGGTAATTTTCGGGGGGTTGGCATACGTCTCTAGTCTTAAAAATATTAATATTGGAGAAATTCAAATTGTCGGTAATAAAGTTCTAGATAGTGAAATATTAAAAAGTTCCATCAAAGACAAACTCGCAGGTAAGCATCTCTGGCTATTCCCAAAAACAAATATTCTATACTATTCCAAAGAATCAATAAAAAATGCACTGCATGATAGATTTAAAAGAATTAAAGATATCACCCTAACAATAAAAGATAATAAAATTTTAGAAGTTACGATAACTGAGCGGGAAGCTAAATATACTTGGTGCGGGGAAATTGTGCCAGTTTTAAGTAGTGTCGATAATCAAAAATGTTATTTTATGGATGCCGATGGATATATCTTTGATGAAGCGCCATATTTTTCCGGAGGAGTTTATTTTAAATTCTATGGTTCTATTGAAAATTTAAGTGCTGAAACTCCTTTGGGATTTTATTTCCTTAAAAATAAGTTCGCGGAGGTAGTGAAATTTAAAATAGCAATTGAAAAAATGATGCCTAGCCCGACCGCTTTCTGGTCTGACAATTCGGGTAATGGAAATTTTGCTCTTTCTAAGGAACCAGGAGTAGGTGGAAAAATAATTTTTAAACTAGACGATGACTTAGAGAAAGTAGCAGAAAATTTACAAGCAGCGATTAGCACAGAACCTCTAAAGTCTAAATTAAAAAATAATTTGTCTTCACTTTTATACATTGATCTAAGGTTTGGGAATAAGGTTTACAACAAATTCCAATGAGTTATTTGGGCTTTTGGGGAAAATTACAGAAACCAGTTTTTGTTTTGGCTCCGATGGCGGACGTGACTGACTGTGCCTTCAGGCAGATTATTAATAAATACGGTAAACCAGACGTGTTCTGGACTGAATTCGTATCTGCGGATGGGCTCTCGCACCCCCAAGCCCGGGAAAAACTTCTAATTGATTTGAAGTATGCGGGAAACGAACATCCGATAATCGCGCAGATATTCGGGGGTAAACCAGAAAATATAAAAGAGGCATCCAAGCTTTGTAAGGAGCTCGGTTTTGATGGCATAGACATAAATATGGGATGTCCTGATAAATCTGTAGAAAAACAAAGTGCTGGTGCTGCATGTATTAAAGATCCACATTTAGCAAAAGAAATAATAAAAGCTGCGAAAGAAGGCGGAGGAGGATTACCTGTATCTGTAAAAACACGAATTGGATACAATAAGAACGAAATCGAGACTTGGATTCGTGAGCTCCTCTCTCTAGACTTAGCAGTATTGACTGTGCATTTGCGAACTCGTAAAGAAATGTCGGACGTGCCTGCACACTGGGATCTGATGAAACGTATTGTTGAAATTAGAGATGAGGTGAGTCCGAACACTTTAATTTTCGGAAATGGTGATGTAGTTGACCTAGAAGATGCAAAAAGAAAAGTAGAAGAAACTGGTTGTGATGGAGTGATGCTCGGTAGAGCAATTTTTGGGAACCCGTGGCTTTTTAGTGGCAGGATTCCATCACTTAAAGAAAAGTTACAAGTAATGGTTGAGCATACGAAACTTTTCGAAGAACTATTAGGTGAGTATAAAAATTTTGCAATCATGAAAAAGCACTACAAAGCATACGTGAACGGTTTCGATGGCGCCAAAGAACTCCGCATGAAGTTAATGGAAGCCGAAGATGCTTCACAGGTGGAAAATATTACTAATGATTTTTTAAATGCTATATGAACGAACTAGAAACAAAACTTAATACAATAAAAAATGTGTTTGATGTGGAAGCCATAATTAAATTAAAAAGCGATGAGTCATATATTCAGAAATATTATAAAATTAATCAGACTCCTTACACATTTTTCTATAATAAAGATTATATACATTTTGGTATAAGTCGAGACGGTATCTATAAAGAATCAGACTTATTAGAACAAGCTAGAATTATTCAAAACATAATAAAAGAAAATCATTCAACAAAAGTGCTTGAGTTAGCCACAGGAAGAGGTTCTAATTCTTTTTATTTATCAAACAAATTTCCTCATACAGAATTTTATGGAATAGATATCTCTAATGCTCAATTAACTCATGCTTATGAAAAAACAGCGAAAGTGCGGAATTTTCACTTAAAAAATGAGGATTACCACAACCTTAAATCTTTTAAATCTTCTTCCTTCGATATAGTTTTCGTTATCGAAGCTTTGTGTCATAGTGAAGATAAAAATCAGGTGGTATCTGAAGTTCATCGTGTTCTTAAGCCGGGTGGTTTTTTTGTTATTTTTGATGGTTATCGAAATGAAGAAGAAAAATATTCATCTAATGAGTTATTGGCTATGAAATTAATTGAGAGAGGATTAGCATTGAATAAACTTGAAACATATAAAGGTTTTAAAAACATAATTCAAAAAAATAATTTTACAATTATTAAAGAAGAAGATGTTTCTTTATACCTAATACCCTCTAGTAAAAGAATGGAACGTTTAGCTGATAGGTATTTTCACCGCCCTTTGTTGGCTAAGTTGTTAAAAATAATTTTACCTAAAAAATTTCTTTATAACATACCAGCGGGTTATCTAATGCCTTATGCTTTTAGGGAAAGATTATGGGTATATATGATTACGATCTTGCGAAAATAAAGTGATTTTTACATAATAATTTGCTAGAATGATTTTATGCATGATTTAGCTTTATACCGTAAATACAGGCCGAAAAACTTCAAGGAAGTTTTAGGTCAGGATCATATCGTCAAGGTCCTAGAAAGCTCAGTAGAGACGAATAAAGTCTCTCATGCGTATCTATTCGTTGGTTCTCGGGGTACGGGGAAGACCTCAGTGGCTAGAATTTTTGCTGATAAAATTGGTGTATCAGTTAATGATCTCTATGAAATAGACGCTGCTTCCAATAGAGGCATAGAGGATATTAAAGAGCTTCGAGATGGAGTCCGGGTATTACCATTTGATTCAAAGTACAAGGTCTACATTATTGATGAGGTACACATGCTTTCCAAGGATGCTTGGGGCGCATTACTTAAAACGCTAGAAGAACCTCCGAAGCACGTGATATTTATTTTAGCGACTACTGAATTTCACAAGGTACCCGAAACAATAATTTCTCGCTGTCAGGTTTTCACTTTCAAAAAGCCAACTGAAGTGATTTTAAGAAAAATTATTTTAGATGTCGCAGAGCAGGAGGGATTCGAGCTAGACGCTGGATCTGCAGAACTCCTATCTATCTTGGCTGACGGCTCGTTTCGTGATGCTTTGGGAGAGTTACAAAAAGTTTTAAACTTCGCCAAAGGAAAGAAAATCAAAAGAGAAGACGTGGAGAAGATTACTGGGGCACCGAAGACGACCCTGGTTAATGAGTTTATTTCGGCCATAGCTCACAAGGATTTAGAAAAAGGGATTGCGGTTCTTAAAAATGTTTCTGGAGACAATTTAGACATTAAATTATATTTCAAACTCGTAATCCAGAAATTCCGAATGGCGATAATTTTACGCTATGCACCGAAATTAAAAGATACAATGATGGGGGAGTTGTCGGAAGGAGATTTAGAATTTCTAAAAGACCTGGTGAAAGAAGACAAGGAAGGTATGCTTCGTTCTGGGGCGCTCTCTGTTCTCCTAGAAGCTTATCAAAACATAGATAATGCTTTTATAGCTGAACTCCCACTCGAACTTGCGTTAATAAAGATTTTAGAAGAAAAAAAAATAAAATGAAAGAAAAACAGCCCAAAAAGGAAGATCCAAAGGAGAAACTATCATTACATCTTACTGGGCAGGAAAATGCTTCACCTGACGAAATGAATGCGGCTGTAGACTGGATGGCTGGAGACGATTCAGCTTTAAGCCCACTAGAATTAGAAAATCGAGATATACCTTCGAGGGTCTTTTTACAAAGTTTTGAAAAAAATATATCAAATTGGGAAAAACAAATTAAAGGTTTAGAAATTTTTGACTTAAAAACAGCCTTAGTGAACGCCGATGTTACTTTGAAGAATATAGAGGACATGCTAAAACGTTATGAACGATCTTGGGCTACTTACACCAATGAAAGTACAAATCAAGAAAAGGAAATGTTTGAGATCAACAAGTATAGAATAGGAATTCTAACAAAAAAGTTGAAAAAATTCTTGCGTAAATACAAAAAATATCAATAATGATTTATGGAGAGAATTATGTTAATCTAGATGTGTGTTATTGGGAGATCGTCTAACGGTAGGACAGCGGCCTTTGAAGCCGTGAATCTTGGTTCGATTCCAAGTCTCCCAGCCAGTAAGTTTAATATGACAAAATCATGAGAGAAATCGAACCATCAAAAGTTATAGCACCTGAACTTGGCGCTGAAGTAATTAGCGCTGAAAAATCAGTGCGAGTAGCAAAAATTATTTCCGAATTAGAAGGTGTTAAATTAAATAAAAATCAAAAAAATGCTGCAGCAATTATTGGAGGAGCAGAGAGAACTTTTGATTCTGCTTTCGATCAAAAAAACACACAAACCGCTAAACTTAGAGGAAGAGAGATATTGCGAGTAATTACTGAAAGGGAAACAAAATCTCCACATTTAGATTCTTATTTAAATCGCGCCTTGGTATTGGCACAAGAAAACCTAACCACAGAATCCTTGGCTGTACTTGTAGATTTAACTAAAGCTCAAATAGACTCTATACAACAAAGAGAGAAGGGTATTTCTTTAAACACGATCCGTGACATAACCAAAAGAAAAGGAGGCAAGGCTGCCTTAATGCTTGCCCTTGAGGTAAGCCCCCATATGGATATAAAAAAACAAAATTGCTACGAGGAACTCGGTTTCCTTATTCAATTAATAGACGATTTTGAAGATAGGGAAATTGATACGAAAGATGGTATCGCTACACTAGCGAATCGCTTAGTGCAACCTCAGGTATTAAGTGAAATAATGAAACAAACACATAAGGTAAAAAAATGTTTGAAGCCCAGTACGAAGCTTATAAATTGACCGATATATTTAAATTAATTGATCAGCTGTTGGTAGGTATTGGAATTTTAAGGTAAAACTACTTCAATATAGTATCAGATACCAAGTTTTTATATTAAAATTTTATGTTCCTGAAAGAATTGCAAAAAAATATATTAAGATAATGATAAAAGCAGTAATTTTTGATCTAAATGGAATATTTTTACAAAGTCCCAAACTAAGTGACAGGTTTGAAAAGGATTTCAATATTCCAAAATCTGAATTTAAACCTATCTTATTAGAGATAATGACTAAAGTAAGACAGCCAGATGCTGGGCCTGCTTTTCAATATTGGAAACCATATTTAGAAAAATGGAAAATTAATTTTTCTGAAAAAGAATTCTGGGATTATTGGTTTCAGGCAGAAAAATCTTCAGAGCAAATGATAGAATTTGCAAAATCTCTTAGAGAAAAGGGGATTAAGGTTTTTATTCTTTCTAATAATTTTAAGGAACGATCAGAATACTACGGACATTATTCTTGGGTCCACGAAGCAGTAGATAAAGTCTATTTTTCTTGGCAAACTGGATTTAAAAAACCTGACAAAAGAGCTTGGGAATTAGTATTAGCTGAAAATAATCTTAAACCAGGAGATTGCATATATTTTGATGATCAACAAAAACACATAGATGTAGCTCAGAGTTTAGGGATTAAATCATATTTATTCACTAACGAACAAGAATTAGAGGATATTGTAAATACCGCATTAGCACAATAAACACAAAAGGAGCCCAGATGGGCTCTTTTTGTTAAGATATATTTAGGATATATCAGAGATGATTAGTTCCAAAACCAGTTTCGGAACTTTCCGAACCAGCTCTTATTTTCTTTTCCTTCATCATTTTTTCCGTTGTTGTCGTTATCATTATTATCGTCATTACTATCTATGATAACTTTTGACGCAGTGATAACTGTTCCATCAGAATTCAATTCACCAATTAACTTCACTTCATCTCCTACGTTTAATGAAGCTAAAGTTTTAACTGTTCCATCTAGAGTGATAACAGCAGCACTTGAGAGAGCTACCTTTACAGATACGCCACTTTTTAGTTTAAGCGTAAATGAATTATCAGCAACGTTGATTGCTTTTACTTCACCCTGGAAAGAAGTTTTATTTTCTGGTCTACCATTACTATAAAGATCCTGACTGACTACATGACTTCCATCTACGGTGATAGAAGAGCTAGAAGAAGATGAAATTATACCAGCGAAGCTGATTTTATTCCCAACTTTAAGCAAAGCGAGCACAGATGGATCAGATAGTAATTTACCGTTTACTTTAGTTTGGGTATTAGTTTTCACGACGAAGTTGAGAGAACTATTTCCGAATGGAACAGTTACGCTTATGTCATTACCAGATACAGCAGTGACTTTCGCACCCATAACTCTAATCGCGTTGTTGGAACCCATAACTACTCCTACTGAATTATCTAATCTAATCATCGCATCAGCTTTTAAAGATGCGCGGGCATTAGAGAATTCATTCCCACTATTGTTATCTTCAGCTCTCACTGGAGTTGCCATAAAGGCACCTGCCAAGAGGGCTAATACAAGGAAACCTTTCGTGATGTTTTTTATTTTGTTCATAATATTTTTCTACGTTAATTTATAATGTTAATAATGTAGGAAGATCAAAAATTAATCTCCCTACAGATAAAGACGACTTATGGCTGATAAACTTACTGAATCTATAATTTTCTGTAATTTAATGTTAATATAGTAAGTTATACGATCCTACGTCGTCAGCTCTTATGAATCCACATTTGTCAAAATTATTTGAAAAAGCCTATAGAGAAAATACCGATGCCCTTTTTCGTTTCGTCTTATATAGAGTGTCGGATAAAGATCAAGCCTTAGATATAGTTGAAGATACTTATCTCAGATTTTGGCAGACCTTACAAAAGGAGGCCGTGCTTGAACCAAGAGCCTTACTTTATCGAATAGCAAGGAATTTAGTGATCGATTGGTATAAAAAGAAGAAAAGTATACCCGTACAGACATTTGCTGGAGAAAATTCTGAAAAAACTGAAGTCTTCATGGATATGTTTGAAGGCAATATTATAGGAGTAGACGTCAAGCTCGAAGCTAAAATGATAATTGAAAAGATGGCGGGCTTAGAGCCAATATATAGAGAAGCTGTTTACTTACGGTATGTCGAAGAATTGTCACCCAAAGAAATCGCCGAGATACTGGGAGTATCCTCAAACGTGATATCTGTCAGAATAAATCGGGGAGTCAGCTTACTTAAATCGTTACTTCATATATAATATAAAATGAAAATGCACGAATTAAAAAAATTAAAAGATATAAAATTATCAGATCTTGAGAAAAAAGAGCTTTTTAAGCGTATTTCCAATACTATCTTGAAAAAGGATTCAGATACTAAGTTATCTTATTCAATACCTAGCCCGTTTTTTTCTTTTTCGATTCGTAGCAGTTTCTTGAAAGTTGGATTTTCTGCAATTTTTTTACTATCAATTACTAGTGCGACAGCCTTCGCTTCCTTGGATGCACTACCTGGAGATGTGTTGTATGGAGTTAAAACAAATTTTGTCGAAAAAATTCCAAATTTTATCTACTTCACCCCAGAAAGCAGAGCAGAGTACAGCTTTAAGAAAATAGAAAACAGAGTAGATGAATTTGAACGATTATCAGCAAAAGGAAAATTGACTAAAGAAAAAACAGAAAGAATTGAAAAAGATTTAAATAAAAACTTTAATGATTTTGACGAAAATATACGTCAGATCAGAGAAAGAGCGAAAGATAATAATAACATTAATCGTCTTGAAGGAGAATTAGAAGTAAGTCTAGAGCAACATTCCGAGAAAATTAAGAAAATACGCGAAAAAGAGAGGGAAGAAAACAAACAAGCCTTAGAATCTGTTATTGAAAGAGTACGAAATAGAAAAGAAAACAAACAGAAAAATGAAGAAAATATAAAACATGAAGAGAGAAATGCCACAGAAGATTAAACTATAAAGTGTTATAATACAAAAATGTTTTTTATTGAACCAATTCGAAATTTCTATGGTCGTTATGAGCATCAGGTTTCTTCGTTGTTTCTAATTCTTGGATTTATTATTGACGCTTTAACTATCAAGCGGGCGGATAAACTTTGGGAAAATTTGTGGATACTCGGATATATTATACTAATAGGAATTTTTATTTTACTTCTTCACAGAGAAGAGGCTACTAGTGGGAAAGAACAAAACTCAGAGCGGACTCATTTTTGGTATTTAGTTATCTTACAATTTTGTTTCGGTGGGGTTCTCTCAGCTAATTTGGTTCTATATTTTAGAAGTGCTGATATTTTCGTGGTTTGGCCGTTCGTGTTAATACTTGCGGTGGCATTCTGGGCAAATGAATCCTTAAAAAAACACCACGCGAGGTTAAGTTTTCAAATAAGTTTATTTTTCCTTTCAGTTTATTCCTTTACAATCTTCCTGGTACCAGTTATCTTGCATAAAATCGGGACTGGTGTGTTCCTCCTTTCAGGTTTAGTAAGTTTGATTTTTATTACTATATTTATTTTAGTTCTGTTCCATTTCGCAAAAGAGAAATTTACTGAAAGCAAAAAATTAATTTTATTAATTTTAGGTATTTTCGTAACGGTAAATTTTCTATATTTTATAAATTTAATCCCTCCAATTCCGCTGTCTTTAAAGGATGCTGGAGCTTTTCATTTAATTCAGAAAAATAAAGATGGGAATTATCTAGTGCAGTATGAAAAAAATGGCTGGAAAAGATATTTTCAGCTTTACCCTGATTTTAATGTTTTACCTGGTGCTGCAGTGTTTGCGTACAGTGCTATATTTTCACCCAAAGGCCTTAATTTGACGATAGTGCATGAATGGCAACACTATAATGAAACTTTGAAAGAGTGGGTAACTGAAAGCAAGGTGAATCTACTGGTCGTTGGAGGACGAGACGGTGGATTCCGTACTTATTCTATGCGCATAGACTTAGCTCCAGGAAAATGGAGAGTTAGCGTTAAAACAGCCCAAGGTCAAAATATAGGTCACTTACGGTTTAATCTTGTCTCTACAAACATAGAACCAGCCCTGATAGAGATTATAAAATAGAGTCTATATGTAATAATTGCTCTATCTTTTCGTCATTATGGTTGGCGAAGGTCGAGCTGTCTATATTATTACGTTTTTTATTAATCAAAAAATTTATTTTCTAAATCTTATGAATAAAAACATTATTATTGGAATATTAGTTGTAATAGTTCTTATTGTTGGTGGTTATTTTTTATTGAAAGATAATACAACGCCTTCAACCGCTGAACCGGTAATAACAGAAAATCCTTCTTCAGTAGTCACTCCATCGCAAAATCAAACTCCAATACAAGGAGTACCAAAAGTAGAAACCAGCCCAAATTTTTCCGCTTCAATTTCTACAGCTCTAGTCAATGGATTAGTTATTCCAAATGGTATGCCGACGACTTATTGGTTTGAATACGGCACATCTAACACACTTGGGACCAAGACTAAAGCGCAAGCAATTGGCTCAAGTTTTGCTTCAATTTCTACCCCTGCTTATATAACTGGGTTGAAATCAGACACTGTCTATTATTTTCGCTTAAGTGCGAATAACAGTTTTGGAACTATGAATGGTGAAATCTTTAGTCTAAAAACTAATAGTGACCCTGAACCAAAGGCAGCTATCCCAACTCCTCGCACAAGAGCAGCTACGGCTATATTACGAACGACTGCAACATTAAACGGTGAAGTTAGTCCTAATGGATGGGCAACAAATTATTGGTTTGAGTATGGTACTGACACCAACTTCGGTAACGTAGATTCTATTAAATCTATAACAAATGATTCAGATCTTAACTCAAAATTAGTAGTATCGATCAATCTTTCGAATCTAGAACCCCTAACGAAATATTACTTCCGAGTAAATGCTCAAAATAAATTCGGAACAGTAAATGGTGCCACTTTGAATTTCATTACCAAAGGTCCCGCTGATCCTAGCTCTCCAACTGCCACAACTATTCAAGCTTCTGATATCGCTAACTCTAAGGCAACACTTAACGGTCGTGTTAATCCTAATGGTGTCGACACAACATACTGGTTTGAGTATAGCGAAGATTCATTATTTGGAATAATCATAGGGGGAGGAACAACTGTTAAAACGCTTGCCGCAGGAACTAGTGCGGTGAGTGTAGAAGCAAATATTGCCGGATTAAGTAAAAATACAAAATACTTTTTTCGAGTTGTCG
This sequence comes from Minisyncoccota bacterium, assembly GCA_041665925.1. GTDB lineage: Bacteria > Patescibacteriota > Minisyncoccia > Phycocordibacterales > UBA9973 > UBA9973. Next base: position 77,835 of record JBAYHW010000002.1, on the reverse strand, counting down.
CAAAGAATCAATATGGAACAGACTATGGGAGTAGCTTATCTTTCATGACTAAACCTTAGTTGCTGTAAATCAATATAAAAATACCCCTCTAATTATGGGGTATTTTTATATTTCATATTTTATGATATATTATTTTTATATGCAGAAAATTGAAATTGAAAAACTGAAAGGTACTAAATTTCAAAAAAAAGTTTGGAGAGCTTTGTTGGGTATTCCGAAAGGGAAGACCATAACTTATAAAGAATTAGCTAAAAAGATCGGCAGACCAAGAGCTATTCGTGCTGTAGCGAATGCTGTGGGGGTAAACCCCATGGCTCCAAATATTCCGTGCCATAGGGTAATTCGCAGTAATGGAACCCTTGGGGGATATTCAGGAAAGGGCGGGATAAAACAAAAGATGAACTTACTTCTTAAAGAAGGTGTGATGTTGTGATATAATAAATATATGGAAAGCAAAAAAATTAAATCAATAATTTCGTTTTTAATAATTTCGTTTTTAGTAGTAATTATTATTACCTTATTAGCCAATAATATTTCTAATAGATCTGCTAGTTCATATAAACCCGTAGATAAAAATATATCGATAGTTACCAAAATAGAAACTACGAGTTACACTTTAGCTCAAGTAAAAGCACATTCAAGTGCATCTAATTGTTGGACAGTTGTAAAAAATAACGTATATGATTTGACGGCTTGGATAACTCAACATCCTGGTGGGTCAGAAGCAATTATCAGTACATGTGGGAAGGATGCAACCATTGCTTTCCTGGGCCAACACGGAGGACAACAAAATCCTGAAAATGTATTAAATAGTTTTAAAATAGGAAGCTATACAAAATAACTTAAACCATATGAATGAAATAAATCTTGTTAGCGAAACATTAGAAGTAAAGATGAAGCGTTTTGCTCCAATAGTCGTTCGCTTAGGTTTAGCGGTTGTGTTTTTGTGGTTTGGGACTCAGCAAATAATTAACACAAGTGCGTGGGTTAATCTTATTCCTTCATGGATTACCTCTATCTCTGGAATTAGTGCTGTTGGTTTCGTGCATTTTAATGGAGCGTTTGAAATCGTGTTTGGGTTATGTTTACTTATGGGTTATTTTACAAAAGCTACGGCGTTTCTTCTAGCTCTTCATATGTTGCATATAACATTTACAGTTGGGTATAACGGTATTGGAGTTCGTGACTTTGGACTTTCAATGGCCACAATATCAATATTCCTTTATGGAATAGATTCCTGGTGTTTGGATAAATTTTTGGTAAAAAAATAATTATATGTTATAAAGAATATATGCCAAAAAACTCTTCCCCAAAAAATCTTGGACAAGGACTTACTTTTGATGATATTTTACTGGTGCCAAATTATAGTGAAGTTTTACCAAAAAACGTAATAACTAAAACTCAACTTACGAAAAATATTAGCCTCAATATCCCATTCATGTCAGCCGCTATGGATACCGTGACAGAATCAAAAATGGCTATAGCTATGGCAGAGCTAGGGGGGATGGGCATTATTCACAAAAATCTTTCTATCATCGATCAAGCCCATGAAGTAGAACGAGTAAAACGTTACGAGTCGGGACGAATTACCGATCCAGTTACGATTCCAGTCGAAGCTACGGCTGGTGACGTATTTGAAATACAAAAAAAGTATCACTTTGGGGGGTTCCCGGTAGTTGATAAAAATGGTTTATTGGTAGGTATAGTCACCAATAGAGATATGCGTTTTCAGAAAGATGCTGCAACTCCAATAGAAAAAATAATGACCACTAAACTCATAACTGGTGGACCGAACACTACCATAGAGGAAGCAAATAATTTATTTAGCAAATATGGCATAGAGAAACTTCCTTTGGTTGATAAAAATAATAGATTAGTCGGATTGATTACTTATCGAGATATTGCGAAATCAAAAGAATACCCATTAGCAACAAAAGACAAGCTCGGCCGACTTTGCGTCGGGGCTGCTGTGGGGGCTGGATCTGATGTTCTAGCTCAAGTAGATGCATTAGTAAAAAGTAATGTAGACGCAGTATGTGTAGACACTGCTCACGGCCACTCTAAAGGTGTACTCGAGGCAGTTAAAAAAATACGAAAAGCATACCCTAAATTAGATATTATTGCTGGCAATGTAGCCACAGGGAAAGCTGCTCTAGATTTAATAAAGGCAGGAGCAAACGCAATAAAAGTTGGTATTGGCCCAGGTTCAATTTGTACTACACGCATAGTATCTGGGGTTGGAGTTCCACAACTTTCTGCCGTTTCGTCTGTTTATGAAGCTTGTAAAAAACTAAATATTCCTGTTATTGCCGATGGTGGGATAAAACACAGCGGAGATGTTGTTAAGGCGCTCGCTTTTGGTGCGGACGTGGTAATGGCTGGTAGTATGTTCGCTGGCACCGATGAAGCCCCCGGAGATACTATAACCATGAACGATCAAAAATTTAAAAAATATCGAGGCATGGGATCTCTCGGCGCAATGCAAAGAGGATCTAAAGATAGATACTTTCAGGAAGATCAGAATGATTCAACAAAATTAGTCCCCGAAGGAGTTTCTGGTCATGTTTCTTATAAAGGAGCACTTTCAGAAATAATCCATCAATACATGGGAGGGTTGCGTGCAGGAATGGGTTATTTGGGAGCTCGAAATATTACTGAACTTCGCGATGCTTCTTTCTATACTATTACTTCTGCTGGCTTAAATGAAAGTCATGTCCACGATATCTTTATGGTTAGCCCAGCGCCCAATTACAAAAAACAATGATAAAAAAAAAGAGATCTAAAATTACTCCTCTGATCGGCTTACAGTGGGGAGATGAAGGGAAAGGGAAAGGTGTCGCTAAGATAGCTTCAGGTTTATCAAACAAAGATTTAATAGTAAGATTCCAAGGAGGAAATAATGCTGGGCATACAATCTGGCATAAGGGGATTTGCTATGTCTTTCATTTAATTCCGTCCGGAGTTTTTGGTAAAGCACAAATTCATCTAGGCGCGGGGATGGTCATAAATCCTGGGGCGCTTGCTGAAGAGGTAAAGATGATTCCTAGAGAAATCTCATTCCTGAAGAGAATGTCTGTTTCTCCGCATGCGGTTCTGACAATACCGACTCATTTAATTTTAGATTCCGTATCAGAAAAGACAAAAGGTAAAAAGAAAATTGGTTCAACAGGGAAGGGAATTTCCCCATCTTATACTGACCTGACCTTAAGGCGAGCATTGCGCGTTGGAGATATCTTCTATAAAGATTTTGAAAAGAAATACAAGGCTTTAACGGCGGAACACAGAGATACATTAAAAAAAGTTTTTGATTATGAGGTTCCGGATAATGAACTAAAGAAAAATGAAGAGCAATTTTTCAAAGGAATTAAATTTCTACGATCAATACAACTAGTAGACTCTGCGAAGATAGTAGGGGACGCCTTAGCTCGTGGAAATGTAGTCATAGCTGAAGGAGCACAAGGAGCGCTTTTAGATGTCCGATTTGGTCATTATCCGTATGTTACTTCATCACACACAATAGCTAGTGGAGTAGGCACAGGGCTAGGAATTCCTCCGTCATATGTCGGAGGAGCTATAGGTATAATGAAAGCTTATGTTACAAAAGTAGGAGAAGGGCCTTTCCCAACGGAACTTGGAGGAGAGAGGTCGGCCGTATGGTGTAGAGATAAAAAATATTCTGAAGAAAAAGCAAAATTCCCTATGCCTAACTTAAATAGTGAAAATGAATTTGAGCAGGGCGTAGCTATAAGGCGCGCTGGAAATGAGATAGGGGCCACCACTGGCAGATTAAGGAGAACTGGATGGATTGATATTCCTTTATTAAAATATGCGATAGAAATGAACTACGCTACTGACCTCGTGTTGACAAAATTGGACGTACTTTCTGGTCTAAAGAAAATTAAAGTTTGTACTAGTTATATAATTAACGGTAAAAAAACCGAGGAAGTCCCTTTTGATCTCTCTAGAGAAAAAATAAAATGTATCTATAGAACTTTTCCTGGCTGGAAAGGAAAACTATCAGACCATGGTAGCAAGTTGCCCAAAGAAGCACTTGAGTATGTTAAATTTCTAGAAAAAATCCTAAATGCTAAAATCATCTACGTCGGCACTGGACCCGAAGAGCATCATGTAGTAGAGAGATATTGGTAGTTATTTTAGTCCACGTAGTTCACTAGACCTATATCCTTCAATTTTTTTTACCAATTCTGTCAAATTTTCTCCTTTATATAAAAGACATTGAAGGTTAGGTACTTTTTCTTGTTTTAACTCTTCAATGAACCTTGATTTATCATCAATGAAAATAACAGTGAAATCTTTATTCTCGTGACAAATATTTCTAATGGATCTACTCTTTTTCCCCGGAACAACAACAATATTTTGTGGAATAAAATATTCTAAAATACCACTATATGCTAGTTTGCTCCAGTTCCAATCTTGTCGTCCAGTGGTAACGATATAACAGTCTTCAGGGGGGATTTTTTTTATTTCTTCTAATAATTCAACATTTAAAAATTTGTGACTTTCGCTCATTATTTCTTTAAAAAGTGAGTCGACTCCGTCTTGGGGGATACCTTTCTGGGTAAAAAATTCTTGAATAAATTCAATCAATGAAAAATGATCCCGGATAGCTGGAGTATAGTATCGAGTTTCAATGTCTTTTTCTGATGTACCAGTAGCCTTCGAAATCATGCTAAAAATGCGTGGTTTGAGCAGTTCTGTGTTTTTAAATAATGTATCGTCGAAGTCAAAAATGTATTTATACTTTGCCATATTATTTATTTATTATTTTATTTATACATTCTGCTAATTTTTCCGAATCGTGACGAATGAAACCTTTAGTACTTGGGAGTACATCTTCTTTAGCTTTTTCAAATATAACACTGGAGAGCAGGGAAGCCCGAATAACCCGAGTATCATTAAAGTCGTCTTCGATGATAACTCCTTCTCCTTCTTCTTGTTTATAGCGTTCAATTTGTTCGTGAGATAGTTCATCTTTATTCACTAAGATGAAATCTACTGGTTTTTCTAGGTATTTCTCTATATCAGTTATATAGCTACTTACTTTCCAGTTCTTAGTGTGGCCTGATTTGTTTGTTAAATTTAAAGGTAAAATAATCTTAGCTTTACTTTCTGAGACTGCCTCTTTAAAACCTTTAACTATTAGGTTGGGCACAATAGAGCAAAAATAATTCCCAGGACCTAAAATAATATAATCTGCCTTTAGTATTGCGAGCTTGGCATGTTCATTTAAGAAAACGTCGTTTTTGTAAAAAACTTCCTTAAGCCCTACAGACTGCAAGTCGGCATCTTGTATGTTGTTTTCTCCTTCAAATTTTTTACCATCCAAAAGCACAACAACTAATTCTGCTTTGTCCTTTGTCACAGGTATTACATTACCTTTGATTTTTAGAATTTCCGAAGCTGCTTCCACACCTTTTGCAAAATCTCCTGTAATTTTTTCAAATGCGGCTAAAAATAAATTTCCAAAACTATGCCCCCTTAATGTTCCTTCTTTAAACCTATAATTCATAAGTTCACGCATTATATTGCTGTGTTCAGATAAAGCTACGAGGCATAGTCTTACATCTCCTGGGGGAAGAACTCCAAGTTCATTTCGAAGTGCTCCGCCAGACCCTCCATCGTCAGCCATAGACACAAGCGCAGTCAAAGAAACGTCCGGAAGATTTTTTAATCCGGACAAAATTGTATAGCTACCTGTACCTCCTCCTACGGTTACGATGTTTTTCATAAATTTGTCTTTAGTGCTTATATATTATACTATATTTGTATGATTTCAAGGATATATGTGATATCTAAGGGAAAAGCCAACTTCGTTGACTCCTATCTCATAACGCACAAATTCTCTAATGAAAAAATTCAAAAAATAGCGAAAGCTCTGACGAACCCCGTCCTTGAAGACTTTTCTATAAACAAATTCCCTAAAATTATTAAATTTTCATACGTTATTGAAATTGGATACAAGCCTGGAGTCACCGATAATGTCGGACACACTACTGAAGAAACTATCTGCGATTTATTTCACATGAAAAATGATGGGCAGTTTGCCGTCTATGCTTCAAAGATATTTATTATTTCGAAATCTAGTAAACCAGAAGAAGTAAAGAAAATTGCGCTTTCTCTACATAATCCATTAATTGAACGCTCGTATATTGCTAGTTTTTCAGAGATACAAAAAACAAAGGGTCTGCCCCTGAAAGCCCCTCAAGTAATTTTAGAAAAAACTCTTCCAGTAATTGAAGTCCCACTCAAAAATTTTACAGATGAAGAACTAGAAAACACCGGTAAGCTTGGAATTTTAGATAGAAATGGTTCCCGACGTGGCCCACTTGCCCTCGATTTACCTTCAATGCAGGTAATCAAAGAACACTTCCTTGGTTTAAAGAGGAATCCTATAGATATCGAGCTCGAGGCATTGGCGCAGACGTGGTCAGAACACTGCAAGCACACTATTTTTGCAAATCCTATTGATGACATTAAAGATGGTTTATATAAAACGTACATCAAAGGTGCTACGAACTTAATTCGCAAACAAAAAGGGAAGAAGGATTTCTGTGTCTCGGTATTTAGTGATAATTCTGGCGGAATAATTTTCGATAATGATTATTTAATAACCCATAAAGTAGAAACCCACAACAGCCCATCGGCCTTAGATCCTTTCGGGGGAGCTATTACTGGTATTGTGGGCGTAAACCGAGATACTATTGGTTTCGGCATGGGAGCTAAGCCGGTAGCAAATGTATACGGTTTCTGTTTTGGAAATCCTGAAGATAAGCGGAAATTTTATAGGGATAAAAGTTTAACCCAACTGATGCTACCTCCTAAACGTATAATGGATGGCGTAGTTAAAGGAATAAATTCTGGGGGGAATTGTTCAGGTATTCCTACTTTAAATGGATTTTTAAAATTCGATGATCGTTATCGCGGGAAACCTTTGGTCTTCGCTGGTACTATAGGGTTAATTCCAAGAAAAATTAATGGGAAGCTTTCTCACCTCAAGAAAGCTAAGGTGGGGGATTATATTGTAGTCGCTGGAGGAAGAGTTGGGCTAGATGGTATTCATGGAGCGACATTTTCTTCTGTGGCTACGGATTCAAATTCTCCTGCTGCTGCGGTGCAAATTGGTGACCCAATAACTCAAAAGAAATTAAGTGATGCGATAGTGAAAGAGGTGCGAGACTTGGGTTTATATAATAGCATCACCGATAATGGCGCTGGAGGAATCTCTTGCTCAATTGCAGAAATGGCAAAGGAGTGTGGTGGAGCGAAAGTTGACCTAGAAAAGGTGCCCCTCAAGTATCCTGGCTTACGTCCGTGGGAAATTTGGATTTCAGAATCTCAAGAGCGTATGACTCTCTCGATACCAAAATCAAAATGGAAAATATTTAAAAATTTAATGGATAGCCGCGGAGTAGAAGCTACAATCGTAGGTACATTTACAGATTCTGAAAAATGTATTGTGGAATACAAAGGTAAAAAAATCATGGATATTGACATGGATTTCCTACACGACGGATTACCGAAACACCAATTACTAACTTCACCCTTCATAGAAAAACATTCGGAGCCTGTACTTAATAACAAAAAATCTTACACAGCTGAACTTGAAAGGTTACTTGGACAAAAAAACATTAGTGGATTTTCGTTCGTCTCAGGGCAATACGATCACGAAGTTCAAGCGTCCTCTGTTTTAAAACCACTCTCTGGTCAGGGACGCATAAATACTGACGCTCAAGTTTTCAACCCTGTCCTAAATTCAAAAAAGGGGATTGTAGTAACTTCCAGTACTTATCCTTCATATGGCGACATTAGCACCTATGATATGGCCTCTTGTGCTATAGATACTGCCATCCGGAACACCATATCAGCTGGTGGGAAGCTCTCAAATATCGCTATTTTAGACAATTTCTGCTGGTGTAGCTCAAATGACCCTAAGCGTTTATATCAGCTCACAGAGGCTGTAAAAGCTTGCTACGACACTGCTGTAGGCTTCGGCACACCTTTTATTTCCGGAAAAGATAGCATGTTTAACGATTTCAAAGGGTACGACGAAAAAGGGAATCCTGTGGCTATTTCTGTCCCTCCAACTCTCCTAATTTCGGCCTTGAGTGTAATGCCAAACTTTAACAAAACCGTATCGCCAGAATTTAAAAGCAGTGGCGATGTAATTTATATTCTTGGAGAAACTTACGATGAGCTCGGTGGTGGAGAATATTTTAAGATGCTGGGTTATGTAGGTAACGCTGTTCCTAAAGTTGATGTAAGGAAGCATATAAAAATTTATAAAGCATTAGAGCAAACAATCGAAAAAGAATTGGTAGCCTCTGCGATTTCTATAAATTCTGGGGGGCTTGCTATAGCCTTAGCAAAGGCAAGCCTAGGCGGTATGATTGGCTGTAATGTTTCAATAAAAAATCTTCCAGGAACAGCAAGTTCACCAGAAGTGAAACTTTTTTCTGAAAGCCAAGGAAGAATCCTTGTGTCTGTGTCACACAAAAACGTTTCTGCGTTTGAAAAAATTATCAAAAATATTCCACATGCTAAGATCGGAAAAGTCTCCAAAGACAAGAATTTCGTAATCACAGATAAAATGAAATTAGCTGAATTAAACGCAAAAAAATTGCACACCATATACCATAATTTCTCTAATAAAAACAAATGAAACAAAAGCCAAAAATTATAATAATGTCGGGGTATGGGCTCAATTGTGAAGAGGAAACGAAGTTTGCTTTTGAGTGGGCTGGAGGACAGGCTGATATTGTGCATTTGAATGATTTAATCTCTAAACCGAAAATCTTAAAAGATTATCAGGTTCTTGCTTTCCCTGGAGGATTTTCTTATGGAGACGACACGGGAAGTGGGAAAGCTTATGCAAATAAATTTAAAAATCATTTAGCGAAAGAACTCCAAGAATTTTTATCTCGCGATACTTTAGTAATAGGTATTTGTAACGGATTTCAGATTGCGACCAACCTCGGAATTTTGCCAGGTGGACTTACTTTTAATAAAAACGGGAAATACATAGATAGGTGGGTGGATCTAAAAGTAACCGGAGAAAGTCCTTGGCTTATGGGGATTAAGAAATTATCTCTTCCGATAGCCCACGGAGAAGGACATTATGTTATTTCAGCTCATGAGTACGCAAAAATGCAAAAAAGTAAACAAATTGCTTTTGTTTACGAAAAGGGAAACATATGTAAATTCCAAAATCTAGAAAAAAATCCAAACGGTTCAGACTATGACATTGCTGGAGTTTTGTCGTATAATGGCAGAGTTCTAGGCCTAATGCCGCACCCAGAACGAGGAATGTTTTCACATCAAAGTCCGCTTTGGTACATTAATAAAAAAGGAGCCAGAGAAGGGCAAGGCTTACAGATATTTAGAAACGCAATTAAATACTTTAATAAATAAATGGAACTAAAAGAAAAATGTGGAATCGTAGGAATATACGGTAAAGGATTACCAGTTTCAAGATTGGCGTTTTTTTCTCTTTTTGCACTGCAGCATAGGGGACAAGAAGCTTCTGGAATAACCACAAGTGATGGGAAGAAATTACATAACCATAAAGGCGCTGGTCTCGTTGCTCAGGTTTATAAAGAGCAAGATATAGAAAATTTAAAAGGATATATTGGGATAGGACACAATAGATATTCTACTTCCGGTGGTGGAGCCCTAGATCACGCTCAACCTGTTATCAATAAAGAACATTCTTTTGCTTTAGCACATAATGGAAATCTTCCCAGCGTCAAGGCACTTGAAAAATTCTTATCTTCACATAAGACTCTCCAGAAAAATAGGATGGACTCAGAGCTTGTTACTGACGCTATTGATTTTTACATAAAAAATGGGAACACCGTACCCGACGCCCTGACAAAAGTTTTCCCTTTAATAACAGGAGCTTTCTCTCTAGTGATGATGGATAAAGATAATTTAGTCGCTGTGAGAGACGAATATGGAATGCGTCCACTAGTGCTGGGAAAAATTAAGAAGGGTTATGTGGTGGCATCCGAAACATGCGCGCTTGCAACCATTGGGGCTAATTTTATAAGAGAGGTCATTCCAGGAGAAATGATTGTAATAAATAGTAAAGGTTTGAAGAGCATCAAATTAGCAGAACCGAACCCTAAACATGACATATTTGAATATGTGTATTTTTCTCGCCCAGATAGCATCCTAGAAGGAAAATTAATTTACAACGTCAGGAAAAACTTCGGTCGAGAACTCGCTCGAGAATATAAATTGAAGGTTGATGCGATAGTTCCAGTACCTGACACAGCAACTCCAGTGGCTCTAGGATATAGTGAAATTTCAGGAATCCCCATTGAAATGGCTTTAGTAAAAAATAGATATGTGCACAGAACATTTATCGAGCCGGACCAAAAATCGCGAGAACATTCTGTGGCTCTTAAGCTCATACCTTTAAATGAAGCGTTGAAAGATAAAAGTATAGCTGTTATTGATGATTCTATAGTTAGGGGGACGACTAGTAGAGGAATAGTTAAAACTTTATTTGAGGCTGGAGCGAAAGAAGTACACTTCTTAGTATCATCTCCACCTATCCGATTCCCAGATTTTTACGGCATTGATACCCCAAATCAAAAAGGATTAATTGCATCAAATAAAACAGTTGAAGAAATCAGGAAATTCCTCGGAGCTACATCGCTGCATTATTTATCTCTCGACGGTTTAATTAAATCTATCGGATTACCCAAAAATGAACTATCCACCTCTTTTTTTACGGGAGAGTATCCTATTGATTTAAAAGAACGTCGAAAAGAAATAAATTACGATGTCCCAAATAAATAATACGAAAAAATTATTAAGGCTGGCAGTTCTTATTTCCGACACAGGTACCGGCACGAATCTTCAGGCTATAATTGACGGCATTGAAAATGGAAAAATCCAAGCAGAGATCGCCATAGTGATTTCAGACAAAACTGAGGCGCAAGGATTAGAGCGTGCGCGAAAACATAATTTACCTATTGAAATCTGTTCGACAAAGGAAGAATTGCTACCACTTTTATTGAAATTAAATTTGGATTATGTTTGTTTGGCTGGTTGGAAACAAATTATTTTAGACGAGGTTATACAAACATTTCCTAATAAAATCTTAAATCTACATCCTGGTTTAATTCCTGATACTGAAAACGGGAGTGTAAAAAGTCCCGATAACACTCTGGCCCTTTGGAATAAAGGAATGTTAACCACCAAAGCTATAGGTAACTTTTTAGACAAAAAAGCAACTTTTGCCGGAAGTTCTATTCATTTCCTTACTTTAAATTTTGATTTCGGCCCTGTCTTGGGAAGATGTTTTGAAAAAATTGAGGATTACGACAATGTTGAATCTTTATACTCTAGGTTGAAGAAAAAAGAAAACGCTTTGTATGTAGAAGTTTTAGAAAAATTAACAGCATCATAGAATAATAATAGTGATGACTACTTCATCACCTTGTTCTCAAATTTGTTATAACATTTAAATAAAAATGCAAGAAGAAATTTTTCAAAAACATACAGGAAAAGAAACTGCTGTACAAATTTCTGAAGAGAAACTCCTAGATGACACAGGAGGAATGGGAAATATATTTACTTCCATCGTCAACGTTAGAGGTAAGCCCAAACAATTTGTTATAAAAAAGTATAATAAGAGTTATTTTTCAGAAAAAAAATCACAGGAATTAGTACGGCATGCATTTGAAATGTACGTACTGGCAAAAAATAGTGGATTAAAAGTTTTTCCAACTTTCAGGATAGGGACAGACGGGAAAAGTATTTTAATGACTGATGGTTTTCTCAATGATCAAATTTGCATAGGAAGCAACGGTAGATTTAATATGTATCGTTATGGCGAAGAGTTCATGAAAAAAACTGTTGCTTTAGAATTTTTTTTAAATGCGTGTTTTCAAGAAGCATTAGATGCGGCTGCAAAAGGTTTTAAATTTGCTGTAGCAGATATATATTTCTTTTTATTAAGTAAACAGGAGCCAAGAACTTTGGATTTTGTAATAGGAGATTTTGATAATTTAAAAAAAGCTGAACCCTCTTTTGAAACCGTGTATAATAATTTAAGACAAGTTAGAATAATGTTGAGTGAGTTTTTCTACAACAATATCGACACCTTTTCATCCGCAGATTTTATCGAAAAAATTGATGAATGTTACGAAAAAAAGTTACAAGAAACTCAAAAAGTTATAATATAGAAGATATGGGAAAAATAAAAATTTTAATAATAGGTAGTGGTGGTAGGGAACACTCCATTGGCTGGAAAGTGAAGCAATCACTCCGAGCCGGAGATATATTTTTTGCTCCTGGTAATGCTGGTACTTCAAAACTTGGCACCAACGTAGACTTGAAAGCCACAGACATTAAGGGGCTTTTAGATTTTGCTAAAAAAGAAAAGATTGATTTAACTTTAGCCTTACCCGATGACCCACTCGCCTTAGGAATAGTAGACACTTTTAAGGACGCTGGTCTACGCATCTGGGGCCCCACCAAGGCTGCTGCTCGGCTCGAGTGGTCCAAGGCTTTTTCTAAAGAATTTATGGCTAAAAATGGCTTGCCTACGGCTAAATTTGAAATATTTAATGACTATGAAAATGCGAAGAGATATGCCGCTAGTGAAATGTTGCCCTTGGTAATAAAAGCAAGCGGGCTTGCTTTAGGTAAGGGTGTAATCATCTGTGAGACTCGGGAAGACGTAGATAAAACACTTGAAGAAATTTTTATCAAAAAAGTCTTCGGTGATGCGGGGAGAGAAATTGTTATAGAGAAATTTTTAGCCGGCCCAGAAATTTCTATTCATGCATTTTCTGATGGTAAAAATTATCTAATGTTCCCACCTTCCCAAGATCATAAAAAAATCGGAGAGGGAGATACGGGGTTAAATACTGGAGGCATGGGAACAATTGCTCCACTCCCGTTCGTATCACAAGAATTAGTGAAGGAAATAGAAGAAAATATTGTCTTGAAAACGATTTCCTCAATGGCAGGAATGAGCACCCCCTTCGCGGGAGTTTTATACCCAGGGCTAATGTTAACAAAAGATGGTCCAAAAATTTTAGAATACAATGCACGTTTTGGTGATCCTGAAACCCAGACTTATATGAGATTGCTCGATTCAGATATTTTAGACATTTTTGACGCGTGTATTGACGGAACCTTGGATAAAATAGAAGTTAAGTGGACAAAACTTTTCGCTTGCACAGTAATCCTGGCATCCGGTGGCTACCCTGGCAACTACGAAAAAGGTAAAATCATTTCTGGAATAAAAGATGCCGAACTCTTTTCTGATATTGTTATTTTTCATGCTGGAACAAAAATTGAAAATGATAACTTGGTCACAAATGGAGGCCGAGTACTCGGCATTAGCGCCTCGGGAAATACTTTAGAAGAAGCTTTAAACAAAGCGTATGCAGCAATAGAAAAAATTTCATTTGAAGGAATGCAATACAGAAAAGATATTGGCGAAAATGCGTTAAAAATGTTAAAGTAAATTTATACCTGTCCCGTATCAAAATCTACGGAGGTAAGTTAAAGGTCATATTATAAATTTTAAATTTTTGATACTGGGATGAAAAATCCAAAAGTTGGCATAATAATGGGTTCGGATTCGGATTTAGAAGTCTTCGCTGAAGCGGCAAAAATTATTGAAGAATTTGGGGTAACTTACGACATGACAGTCGGTTCTGCCCATCGCGCCCCAGAAAGAGCGCAAAAATATTCCTCTGGTGCCAGAGAACGTGGGATCAAAGTTTTAATTGCTGGCGCAGGAGGCGCAGCACACTTAGCTGGAGTTATCGCCGCGCATACGACGCTCCCAGTTATCGGCTTGCCTGTAAAAGCCAAAAGCTTAGACGGATTAGATTCACTTCTCTCAACAGTTCAAATGCCTCCAGGAATTCCTGTTGCCACGGTAGGTATCAATGCAGGGAAAAATGCGGGGCTTCTAGCAATACAGATCCTTGCTACTGAAGACAAAGATCTAGAAGAAAAATTAAAGGATTATAAAATAAAAATGAGCGACGAGCAGACCACTAAAGGTGATAAGCTTTCAGAAATTGGATATAAGAAATATTTAGAGAAATAAAACATGGATGAAAACACTACCAAAACAAAAATTTCTTCGCAGGATGGTGTAGACATTGATGAAGAAGCAGCGTTTAGTAGTTTTGCTGGGTCTATTTGTAAAGAAAGTTATAACAATTCTCCATACGTAGAAGTAAAAGATTTATCTGAAGGTAATTTTAGGGGTCCTAGGCCTTTTGTTTTTAAAAATTTACCAGAAGGATATTTTATTGAGGCAACAGCTGATGGTATGGGAACTAAGGGTATTCTGGTAGACGCAGCTAAAATGCACAGAACGGCAGCTTATGATATTATCGCCATGACCGCAAGCGATGTAACCCGTTATGGAGGCATACCTTTAGTTTTTCTTAATATCTTGGATACCAACGGCATAGGGCAAGCCGGAAATGAAGTTAGTGAAACTTATAAAAATCTTTTGCGAGGTTTAGGTGAAGTCACAAAAATTAGCAATATAGTAGCACTCAAGGGGGAGACTGCCCAAGTAAAAGATGCTCTAGGTTCAGAGATAATTGGATCGCAAACAAAATTTAATTGGTCTGGAGTAATGATCGGAGCTTACCATCCTCTGAAAATGATAACTGGGGATAAATTAAAACCAGGACAAGTGATAATAGCCCTAAAAGAAGAAGGTTTCAGGTGTAATGGCGGAACTTCAGTGAGAAAAGCATTTCAAGATAAATTCGGGACAAAATGGTGGGAAAACCCAGAAGCACAAACAAGTATCAAACAAGCAGCATGCCCATCTGTACTGTATGATGTATTTATTAATACTTTACATGGATGGTATGATCCCAATTTTAAATCTGAAATAGAAATAAAATCTATTGTTCACCTTTCAGGAGGAGCACTTAAAGAGAAACTTGCAAAAGATATTCTTTTCTCGAAAAAACTGTCCGCAGAACTTTTTGATCTGTGGGAACCTCCAGAAATTATGAAGAAGTGCGCCTTGTGGCACAACATCTCCGATGAAGAATTTTATGAAGTATGGAATGGGGGACAAGGTATGTTGATAGTAGTGGATGAAAAAGATGCGGATTATTGCATCAAAAGAGCTAAGGATTTTTCCATAAAAGCAAAAATTGCCGGTAAAATTACAAAAGAAGATGAGCCAAGAGTTTTAGTAAATTCAAAACTTACACTTGGTAAAATTATTATTTATAAATAAATTTTTTAATATGGACATAGGTAAAATTAAGGAACATATAGATGATGTATTAAAAGAAACTAATTTTCCCGAACTCGGTGAAAGGAAGATAGGTAAAGTAAGAGATATTTATGTCGCCCAAGATCACATTACCCTTATCTCCACCGACAGACATTCTTCATTCGATAGAAATATAGCCTCCATACCTTTCAAAGGGGAAGTCTTAAATCAAATAAGTTTATTCTGGTTTGAAAAAACAAAAGACATTGTTCAAAATCATGTTCTAAGTACACCTGACCCGAATGTCTTAGTAGCAAAAAAATGCAAGGTAATTCCGATAGAAATGGTGGTTCGTGGCTACATTACTGGCTCAACAAATACTTCTCTCTGGACTATTTATAATAACGGACAGAGAAATTTCGGAGACTTCACATTGCCAGAAGGAATGAAGAAAAACCAAAAATTAGACACTCCGGTTTTGACTCCGACTACAAAGTCCGATGAACACGACCGCCCAATTACCTCGGCAGAAATTATAGAAGAAAATATAGTTTCAAAAGAATTATGGGCGGAAATGTCTGAAACAGCCTTAAAACTTTTCAAGAGGGGTCAAGAAGTTGCTCTTAGTAGGGGATTAATACTGGTGGATACAAAATATGAGATGGGAATAGATGAAAACGGGAAGTTAATGTTAATAGACGAGATTCATACCCCCGACTCTTCTCGATACTGGAAAGCAGAAAGTTATGAGGCCCGATTTCAACAAGGAGAAGAACCAGAATATTTCGACAAAGAATTTCTTAGGCTTTGGTTTAAGGAGCATTGCGATCCGTACAAAGATGAAGTTTTGCCTCCTGCCCCAGTTGAGCTAGTAGCTGAGCTTTCCCGTCGTTATATAGAAATTTACGAAATGATTACTGGTCAACCTTTCAACCATGATTTTAGTATGCCCGTCTTAGAAAGAATTACTAAAAATTTGAAAAAATAATGGGTTTTCTGGAGTACTTGTAAAATATTAATAATTATGGTATAATATATGTATGTATAATAATGTTATCAGTCCAATAGATGGAAGATATTTTGAAAAAACTCACGCGCTTGCGGCTTATTTCTCCGAAGAGGCTTTAATGAAATATCGAGTATTGATGGAGGGTGAATACTTAATTGCTCTTTCGCTTTCCAGGAAAACAGCTCTAAGAAAATTTACTCCAGCTGAAATAAAAATTATCAGAAACCTTTCTGAAAAATTTAATGAAGTTTCATATAAAAATATAAAAGAAATAGAAAATACCACAAATCACGACGTTAAAGCTGTAGAATACTTTATTAAAGAAAAATTGGAAAAAACTTCCCTCAAGGATAGTGTGGAGTGGGTACATTTTGCTTTAACTTCCGAAGATACGAACAACATAGCTTACGCCTTAATGCTTTCAGGTTCTCTAGAAAATGTTTTAATTCCTAAAATTGAAAAGATAATCTCAGAATTAAATCTACTTGCAAAAAAATACAAAAATCTACCCATGCTAGCTCGCACCCATGGACAGCCTGCTTCTCCTACAACTTTCGGCAAAGAAATGAAAGTTTTCGCCACAAGGATAGAGAAAAGATTGGAAGGATTAGAAAGCATAAAAATTGCAGCTAAGTTAAACGGGGCAACGGGAAATTTTAATGCTCACATGTCAGCATACCCACATGTAAATTGGATAGAATTCAGTAAAAAATATATTGAGAGCTTTAATAAAAAAAGAACACAGAAGCTAGCGCCAAATCTTATTACCACCCAGATTGAATGCCATGATAGTTATGTAGCAATTTTCGATACGCTCAGGAGAATAAACACAATTTTACTTGATTTCAACCAAGATATCTGGAGATATATTTCTGACGAATGGGTAGTCCAGAAACCAAAAGCAGGGGAAGTAGGATCATCTACAATGCCACATAAAATAAATCCGATTTTCTTTGAAAACAGTGAAGGAAATTTTGGGTTAGCTAATTCTCTCTTTGAATTTTTCGCTAGAAAACTTCCGATTTCGCGTCTACAGCGTGACCTATCTGACTCTACAGTAGAAAGAAATTTCGGCGTAGCCTTCGCACACTCACTTATTGCATATGAATATTTACTAAGTGGATTATCTAGAATAGAAGTTAATAAAGAGAAAGTTGTGAAGACTTTATTGGAACACCCTGAGGTCATTACTGAAGCTATTCAGACTATATTGCGCAGAGAAGGAGTAGAAACACCGTATGAAAAATTGAAGGATCTTACTCGTGGGAAAAAAGTTACACTAGAAGACATCCATCAATTCATACGCTCCCTGAATGTCAGCGATAAAATAAAAAAAGAGCTTCTGGGAATTACTCCAGAAAACTACGTAGGCCTTGCACCAAAACTCGCATCCTTGTAATATGGGTATATGGTACCCAGAATTCTTTTCTCAATTTTACTTTTTATTTCTGTCATTTTTTGGCCTTTTTGGCTATCTGTTTTGCTAGCCATAGTGGGAATGGTATATTTCTCACACTATTGGGAGGCTGTGACACTGCTTTTGTTGTCTGATGTACTTTATGGAGTAAAAGAGGCGAAGTTTTCAGGAATGATTTTTGTTTCTTTTTTTATTTCTATAATAGTAATCCTTTTAGTCGAAGCTTTTAAAAGAAGCTCAAATTTAGAATTCTTACGAAAATGATAACCAGAATAATTAAGAAAAATAGCCTAAGAACAAAGAACACGTTCGTCGAACCCGATGAAATTTTTCTAGATTCAAGGAATCTCCAGAATTTTGACAGTCAGCAATTTGAAGGACGCATAGAAAGACCTATTCCAAAAAAGACGATTCTACTTCTTGGAATTTTATTTTTATTTTTTACTGGAATTTTCGGGACTCGACTTATATATCTACAGATAGAAAAAGGTGAGGCATATTTTAATCGAAGTCAAAACAATGTTCTAGAAAAAGCAATAATCTTTACCGATAGGGGAATAATTTATGATCGCAATAAGACAGCAATGGTCTGGAACAAGAAAGAGGAGTTAGACACCGTACCCACTCGGGCATATTTGTCCCCAGGGTTTTCTCATGTAATGGGATATGTAAGTTACCCAACAAAAGATAAGACTGGCAACTTTTGGCAGGGAGAATTTATAGGAAAAGACGGCTTAGAAAAACAATATAATAATACTCTTAAAGGAGAAAACGGAGCAAAAATAATAGAAACAGATGCCCTAGGTAAGGTATACTCAGAAAACATTGTCAACGCTCCAAAACAAGGCACAGACCTAATTACAACCATAGACTCCAGAATACAAAAAGAATTATTTAAATTGATTGGCAATCTTTCTACTGATAAAGCCTTTACGGGAGGATCGGGAATAATAATGGATGCCACAAATGGAGAAATTATTACTTCCACAAGCTTTCCAGAATATAGCTCAGAAATATTATCAATAGGAAAAGATGCTCCAACGATAAAAAATTATTTTAATGACAAGAGGAAAGTTTTCTTAGACAGGGATATTTCTGGACTTTATACTCCTGGGTCAATAGTGAAACCGTTCTTTGCAATCGGGGCTTTAGCGGAAGGAGTTATTGATCCTTATAAGAAAATTTTATCCACGGGCTCCATATCTATTCCAAACCCGTATTTCCCAGACCAGAAAACTGTCTTTAAGGACTGGAGAGTTAACGGCTGGACTAATATGATGGAAGCTATAGCTGTGTCGTCAGACATATATTTTTACGAAGTTGGCGGAGGATTTGAAGGTCAAAAAGGTTTAGGTATTGCCAACATAGAAAAATATGCGAGACTTTTCGGTTTTGGAGAAAAAACAGGAATAGATTTACCTGATGAGAAACAGGGGACTATTCCAAGCCCAGAATGGAAACTAAAAAATTTTAAAGGAGACCCCTGGCGCATTGGAGATACTTATCATACAGCCATAGGGCAATATGGCTTCCAGGTTACTCCAATAGAGATGGTTCGAGCTACTGGCGCCATAGCGAATAGAGGAAAACTTTTAACCCCACACTTAGTGCTAGGTGATAAAGAAAAAGAAAATAAATTTACTACTCTTGATTTAAGTCAAGAATATTACAATTTTATCCATGAAGGGATGCGAGGCACCGTTACATTCGGCACCGCGACATCTCTCAATGTACCTTATGTAAAAATTGCTGCGAAGACAGGTACTGCGCAGCTTGGAGTCAACAAGAACAAGGTAAATTCCTGGGTAATTGGCTTTTTCCCATACGAAAATCCAAGGTACGCTTTTGCCATAATGATGGAAGCTGGACCTAATACGAATAGCGTGGGAGCATCTTCGGTAATGCGCCAACTTATTGATTGGATGTCGATAAATACCCCAGAATATTTTAAATAAACCTATTTGCATTAAAAGCCAACGTGAAATATACTATAGGTATGAAAAAAGCACGAACACTTTTAATTTTGGGTATTTGGGTAGCTATTATACCCTACACGGGTTTCCCATATTCATGGAAAGACATACTGACTACTCTTTCCGGATTAGCCTTAGCTTATTTCAGCTACACAATCTACAAAGAACACAAAATAAAAGAATTGCAGGATAGACCCTTCGACAATTTTAAAGAAAACAATTTTAATGACGCCGTAATTGAAGAAGAGGTAGTTATTGAAGCTACAGAAGAATAGATGCAACATGGAGAATTTTTCTAAAACAAAACAATATTTAATTACTGTCATATTGATAGGATTGTTTTTTATTGCAGGTGTTTATGTGGGTATTCAAAATAGATCAGAGATAGAAAAAGTTGCAGGCATTTCAGGTAAGGAAACTGCGGTAACTACAACGGCTGATTTCGCGCCATTTTGGAAAGCTTGGAATACGCTCAATGAGAAGTCCTTAAGTGCTGATAAGATAACCGACCAAGATAGGGTTTACGGCGCAATTTCAGGGCTTGTGGGCGCTTTAAATGACCCCTACACTGTGTTTTTCAAACCCACAGAAGCTAAATCCTTCGAAGAAGAGATCTCCGGCAATTTTGAAGGAATAGGAATGGAAGTAGGCATAAAAGATAATGTCCTCACGGTCATAGCTCCACTTAAAGATACTCCGGCCTACCGAGCTGGAATTAAGTCTGGTGATAAAATTTTAAAAATCAACAATACCTCTACATCAGATTTAGGAATTGACGGGGCTATAAAGTTAATTCGAGGACCAAAGGGATCGACAGTTACTCTTACGATTTTTCGTGAAGGAGAAAAACAACCGAAAGACGTGGTTATAGTCCGCGACACAGTCAGTATTCCAACTTTAGATACAGAATTACGCAAGGATGGAATTTTTGTAATTAAACTTTATAGTTTTTCGGCAACATCAGCCAACCTTTTCCGAGCTGCGATGAAAGAATTTGTCGAAGCCAAGACCGATAAACTTTTACTTGATTTACGAGGCAACCCGGGAGGATACTTGGATGCGGCTGTAAGCATGGCCAGCTGGTTCCTACCAAACGGGAAAGTGGTTGTCACTGAAGATTATGGTGACAAGAAAGAGCAGGATATTTATAGGAGCAAAGGCTACGATATATTCAATGATAAATTAAAATTTGTTATTTTGATAGATGGTGGCTCGGCATCAGCTTCGGAAATTCTAGCGGGAGCGCTACAGAACAATGGCAAAGCTAAACTCGTAGGGACCCAGAGCTTCGGTAAAGGCTCCGTGCAAGAAGTTGTTAAGCTAACCCCTGATACTCTTTTAAAAATTACTGTAGCCAAATGGTTAACTCCAGATGGAACTTCTATTTCCGAAAAGGGCTTGACCCCAGACTATGAGGTAAAGGTTACGGCCAAAGATGTAGAAGCAAAAATAGATCCACAACTTAGTAAGGCAGTAGAATTATTATTGAAATAAAAATATGCGTGTAATTTTTTTACAAGATGTGCCTAGAGTAGGGAAGAGGCATGACATAAAAGAAGTAAATGACGGTTACGTTATGAATTTTTTAATTCCGAGAAAACTTGCAGAAATTGCCACGCCGAAAGCTGTCGCTGATTTAGAAAAAAGAAAGAAAAATATTGAAATAGAGAGGGAAGTGCAAGAAGATCTTTTAATGAAAAATTTAGAAGAAATCAAAGGCAAAGTCCTCACCATAAAGGCTAAGGCAGATGAAAAAGGACACCTTTTTAAAGGCATCCATACGAAAGAAATCGTAGAAGAAATGAAAAAACAAAATCACGCCGACATTAGCGCTGAATTCATAATACTAGAAAAACCGCTGAAAGAAATAGGGGAGTTTGAAATTCCAATTGAAATCAAACACAAAAAATCTTCGTTTAAACTAATAATTTTGAAGTTTTAAGAATAATTATGGCCTTAGAAACTAATAATTTCAGCAAGCTAAGAAGAGCTGTAAGGATCAACCGGGATACTGCAGAAAAACAAAAAAAGGAAGAGGGTAGTTGGTCAGCTTACGATTCCCCGATAGAGAGATTCGCTTCAACTTTTAAAGAAGTCTTACCGCCGTACCAGAAACTTTATGATTCTAGAGAACCAGGTCTTCAGCAAATAGCGGAAATGTTTAGACAATACATCGAGCAGGTTCTCCAGAATTCTGGGCACAACATCGCCATAGAGCTCGGTGGCCCAGGCTCGGCATTGTTTAGATCTTTCTCTGAAGGATTTTTTAACCGTACTGCTGGAATTTGTCTTAAAGATGTGCGCAAAACAAAAGAGAAGGTCATCGACGAAATGTATCACCATACTATAGTTGCAGGCGATATTTTTGATGTTAAAACTTTTATCCGACTTAAACACACCCTCAACACACAAAAAGTTGATTTGATAATTTCTAGAATCGTAGCGCCTCTTTACGACATGAGAATGGATTCAGCTATCCTAGATCACACAATCCGAAGTTGGTATAAGCTGTTAAATGAAAACGGTCTTATCTTTGTGCAGTTTGAAGGTTTAAATGAGATACCTCCGATTACAGAACCCAAGGTTAAAGCTTGGGCCAAGGCGCTCTCAGAAAAATGCCCAGAAGTTGAGGTGCAAGTGGGTAAATCTTCCTTGCGACTCCACAAAAAACCAGGTGCGCCAGGGGAATTACCCCGCGCAAAAGAATTATTTTCAAGCTCCAGCCAGTAAAGATACCCAAACTAAAAATCCCCTTAGTGGGGATTTTTAGTTTAAATTACGTTTACTGTTTTCTTGACTGCGGATTTCCCATGGAAGGAGGTTTTACGCTTAGAGCCGAATTTTACAACTCCAGGTTTAAGGGCAAATAGGGTATGATCTTTACCTACAGATACGTTTGTACCGGCCATAATGGCTGTCCCGCGCTGACGTACGATTATAGAGCCCGCTTGAGCCATTTGCCCGTCTGCAAGCTTAATACCGAGGTATTTTGGGTTTGAGTCTCTTAAGTTTTTGGCGGTTCCGCCGGCTTTTCTATGTGCCATATTGTCTTTGTCTTATTTAATGTTAAAATTACTAGCAAAAGGAGTATAGCCAATTATATGGAAAAAATCAAGCAATTTATCACAAGCGAGAAAGGGAAGGACATCCTAATTGTGCTTATAGTCATTTTAGTAGGGTTAGGGTCCTTTGAACTCGGTAGATTATCTAAACAAAATGATACTTCAGGCCTCAAAATAGAATATACAGACCAGTATGGTAAGGCTATATCAAATCAGTCAGCAAATATTATTTCTAGTGTTCCGAGTACTGAAAACCAAACTTCCGGAATTGACAAAAGTTTCTTTGCCTCCAGTAGGGGGAGTAAGTATTATTCTTTGGGTTGCTCAGCAGGAAAAACTATCAAACAAGAAAATAGAGTATATTTTGCAACAGCTGAACAGGCAGAACAAGCTGGTTATACCTTATCAACCTCGTGTAATTAAAACAATATGAAAGTTCCAGAAAAAATTCCAGAGAAAGGTTTCTACTATCATTATAAGCATGATCCAACCATTTCTATAAACAACTACGCTTATGAGCTAATAGGGGTGGGGATACATAGTGAAGATGATTGTAGGCCTGAAGATGCGAACATGGCAGTATACATGCCAATTTATGAAAGTAAGGCTTTCAAGGCTGGAAAATTTTATGACCTAAGACCACTCGAAATGTGGATGGGGAATGTAATAAAAGAAAATAAAACTATAAAAAGATTTACAAAAATTACTGATGAAAACATTATCGCAGAATTGAAAAAGATAAAGAGCCAAATGTATTAGGGGAGCCGTGTTTATAATATAGGTACGTGTCGCACAATATATGTTGGGTAACAAGTATTGAAGTGCTAATATAGAAAAGCCCTCCCCTCAATTATTGCTGAATTTGGAGGTTATTAGCCGCTCGATCTACATCTGTAGGCAATCCATCACGAATGCGCTCCATGTTAGAAACAAATGGTCTCCAAAAAATTGGCAACCAGATATCATTCCAAAGATAATCTGCGGGTTCCGCCAAATAGGTCGTCCAAAGGCTCTTGGTGCCTCCCCCGACATAATCGATGTTTTC
Source organism: Minisyncoccota bacterium (assembly GCA_041665925.1). GTDB lineage: Bacteria > Patescibacteriota > Minisyncoccia > Phycocordibacterales > UBA9973 > UBA9973. The sequence continues at coordinate 54,085 of JBAYHW010000002.1, read as the reverse complement.
TTGGGCTGTAGGGCTGTCTACCACCGATTTTATGCTAATGTTGAAGTAACTTAATACAAGAATAATAATAACTCCTAAAAACAGGATTCCTAGTATACTTAGCCCTGCATTTTTATTATAATTTTTCATTTTTTAAATTAAATTATTAATTTATCGTAAAACACTTCCAAATAAAGATTGAAACCAGTTAATGATGTCAGAGATAGTAATATTAAAATATTTCATTATAAGTAATGCAATAACAATAAAGAGAATTAATTGAAGGAACCCCCCTTGCTGATTATTTTTTAATTTATGTTTCATGCCTATATTTTACCACTAAATATTTAAAAGTGGCAAATGATTTTGCTTATAGTGGAGGAAGATACTTCATAGGATCAATGTAGGCTTCTATCGCTGAAATTGGCTGAATTAGTGTCTTGCCTTTATAGGATTTACTAGGAAATGAATCTACCTTAACTCCACTTGAGACATATAAAGAAACATGCAGATGTGGTCCTGTAGAAGATCCTGTATTCCCGCTATATCCAACCACTTGTCCTCTTTTGACCCTTTGTCCAGAAGAAACAGAAATAAGAGAAAGGTGCCCGAAGGTACTAGAAAGCCCATTGTTGTATTCAATGAAGATCCATTTACCATAGGAGGCTCCTGGGCAGCATAAATCCGTATCTCCAGCCCCTTTTACTACCCCATCGGCCATAGCTTTCACTGGAGTACCTATAGAAGCCCTAAAGTCAGTCCCTCTGTGAAAGCCCCCCCATCTAGGAGCATAAGGCGAAGTCACCAGTATCTTATCGAGTGGCCAACTTAAAACCCGCCCCTTGGGAAGCTGGGACGGATCTAGGATAAATTTAAGTTGATCTTCATAATCACTAAGCTCCTTTTCGAATGCTTCTTTCTTTGCAATTCTGTCTTTCAATAAAGTTTGATAGTTGGCTTCATTGTTTTTTGTTTGTTGAAGTAATTTATTTTTCTCGTTTGTATTCTGGATAACTATTTTATGTTGAGCGGAAAGTTGAGATTTTAATTTAGTAAGTTCATTTTTAGCATCAATAGTAACCTGCCTAGTATCTTCTAGTTCACCTTTCATCTGTTTTAAGGTCACAATATTTGACCTAAGCCTGTCTCTTATAGTAGCAATGTTGTCTATATCGTTCCAGACAAGGCTAAAGTCATCTTGGGACAAGATACTCTGCACTAGGCTCTCTTGTTCATATTCATTGGTATTCCTTATTTCAAGTTTAATTGAGTCTAAGTTGGTATTAATAGAATTCTCTTTGGTTCCTATATCCGAACTTAGATTTTTTATTTTTAAATTTGTTTTATCAATTTTATTTTGAGTAACTGCAATGTCTGCCGTCAATTTCTTCTTGGTTAAATCAAGTTGTTTAATAGAGCTTGCCAGAGAGCTTTTCTGTTTTCCTAGAGTTTCAAGTTGATTTTGGTAGGAAGAAATTTCTTTTTCTAGCGCCGCTATGTCATTATCTTTCTGATTAATCATATTTCTTATTTCTTCAGCAGTCTGCGCATAAGAAAAACCCACCGGAGCTATAGCCAAAATCAATAAAAGTATTATATTAAATAGCGTTTTGTAGTCTTGATAAAGTTTCATTTTTTCCTAAAATCTCGGCAATAATAAACGGATCTGGAGATTTATCTTTTCCTGAGAGGGCATAGCGCACCGGATGAAGCACCTCTCCCCTACTCTCTAATTTATCGGCTATTGACATCAGAGAGTTTTTAATATTTTCATACGTAAAATTCTTTTCTTCCAAAGAAGAAAGTGTTTGAATTGCGGAATTTAAATTCTCAGTTATTTTTTCGGGTGAAGTATTCTTAAAAATAAGTTTGTTTTTCTCAAATTCAGGCGCTTTAAAAAATAGATCTAACTCCCCTCTTGCTACCATATCTTTTACATCTCCCCATTTGGAAATCCTCTCTAAGATTACTGGAACAAGTTTCGGATTTTGCATGCTCTCTGGCAATATAGCTAAAATGTTTTTCTCAATTTCTTCTTTAGGAAGTAATTTAATATGTTCCTTATTCATCCAGTTTAATTTCTCGTCGTCCCATCTCGCACCAGAGCGTTGGATTTTAGTTAAATCAAAAACTTTTATCAATTCTTCTGGCGTATAAATTTCTTTTTCTCCGCCGGGATTAAAACCGAGAAAAGCAAGGTAGTTTATCATTGCTTCCGGTAGGTAGCCTTCTTTTTCATAATCCAGTAGATCCTTCGCTCCATCACGCTTAGAAAGCTTTTTCTTGCCATCAGGGCCCATTATTGGCGGAGTCGTAGCAAAAAGTGGCGGTGTAGCACCTAGCGCTTCGTATAATGCCAGAAACTTCGGCGTAGAAGAAATAAATTCTTGTCCACGCATTACGTGTGTCACTCCCATCTCTATGTCGTCCACCACGTGGGCAAAGTTATAAGTCGGATACCCGTCACTCTTTATTAAAATAAAATCATCTAGAGCTTCTGGTCCTGCGGATAAATCTCCCCAGACAATGTCTTTCCATTCTGTACGTTTTAATTCAGAAACTTTAAAACGAAGAGGCTTTGTGCCATCCCACATTGGCGGATTCTCGGGTCTGTGCTCGCGATATAAAAATGGCTTTTTATCTTCTTCAGATTTTTTTCTAAAATTTTCTATTTCTTCTTCTGTATAAGGATCAGCATAGGCGAAATTTTTTTCGATAAGTTGCTCACCGTATTTTTTATATAAATCTAATCTTTCAGATTGAATATATGAAGCATGTGGCCCGCCAATATCAGGACCTTGATCCCAATTAAGCCCAAGCCATTTTAATGACTCTTGAATATGGCCAATAGACCCCTCCACTTCTCTTTCTTTATCAGTATCTTCAATACGTAAAATAAACTGTCCGTTTTCTTTCTTGGCTAAAAGCCAAGCATAAAGAGCCGTTCGTACTCCACCCACATGCATAAAACCCGTAGGCGAAGGCGCAAATCTTGTTACTACTTTATCTGACATATGTCCATTTTAGCATTTTTATATGAAAATGAGAAAAGCCTACCAAAGAAAGCATAGTCTTCCCTCGATAGGCTCATTTTTCGATCACCTCCTGTTTTTCGACGAGATCTGTCGTGTGTCGGAATGACTGTGGCCCGAGTACGGCAACCGCCATGCTGTCGCCGAACATTGAGCTCATGGTGGCCGGGCTGTTGGCCTCGTCCTCAGTGGTCGTCGACACCACTAGGATTTTTGGCCTTACGGTCCGGATCGTCCCATAGACATCTTCCTGGTCTTTGAGTTCCAGGATGAAGTCCACGCAACCGTAATAAGACAACAACTCCACCCGCTCTTCCAGTGGGTAAATCGGTCGTCCTTCACCCTTCCTCTGGCGAACCAGCTCGTCGGAATGCACTCCGACCACGAGCAGGTCGCCCAGCATCCTTGCCGTGTATAAGTAGCGTGGATGCCCTACGTGTGGCACGTCAAACACCCCAGTGGTCATCACAACCGTTTTGTCTTTATGTGAGAGTTTGCTGAACTCCCCCAGAGACACGAACTTCTGAAACATCGTCTCCTCCTAAATGTACAGTTTGATTAAATATATTATATCACAATTATTGAAAAAAGCAAGAGTTACTTCTCGTGGCTGAGAGCAATATCTACTATTTCACGGGCGATTTTTTCCGCCGCACCAGGTTTATTGAAAGCTATAGCGCTCTGCTTCATTTGTTCATAACCTTGCTTATCAGTTAAAATTCTCTCAATTTCAGAATTTAGAATATTGGCAGTCATATTTGCTTCTTCTATGACACTACATGCTCCGGCTCTAGCGTAATTAAAAGCATTTTTCTTAGAATGATCAGCATTGGAATTCGTAAAAGGAATTAAAATTGAGGGTACGTTCCAAGCCGCAATTTCAAACAGCGTAGATCCGGCGCGTGAAATTATTATAGTTGCTGCCCCAGCCGCCATTTTCATCTGTAGAACGTTTAAAAAAGGAAAAGGTAAGTATCTAGATTTATGTTTATTGCCAGAGAGAACCACCTCGGCTTGTCCTGAAGTCGTAGGGAAATTTTTCACTCCAGTTTGATGAATAACCTGATAATTTTCTACTAGTTTTGGCAAGGCGTCTAGGATGGCATTATTTATTAGTTCTGCCCCTTGTGAACCTCCAGTAATAAAAATCACTGGCAAGTTTGATTCAAGTTTGAAATATTCTAGAGCTTCTTCTCTAGGAGCTCTGTTTTCTATTTCAGTTCTTATTGGTTGCCCTGTCCAAGCTGTGCGATCTTTGGGGAAATATTCTACGGCCTCAGGAAACGAGACGGCAATTTTTTTAGCAAATTTTCCTGCCCATCTATTTACCCGTCCTGGAGCAGAATCAGATTCATGGATAATAACAGGAATACGTAAAAATCTCGCCGCGCAGATTGTCGGAAATGACGCATATCCGCCCTTACCGAAAACCACATCTGGATAAATAGAAAACAATTTATAAATTGCATTGATAGTGCCGAAAAATATTTTAAAAACATCGGAAAAGTTTTTAAAGGAAAAGTACGTCCGCATCTTGCCGGTAATTATTCCTTCGTATAGCAGCCCGTTTTCCATTAAAACTTCTTTGTCGTAAGGACTATCAGAAATATAGTATAATTTTGCACCGACTATGTGCTCCCGATCAATGATTTGATTTACTTTTTGGACGACAGCAATTATTGGATAGAAATGTCCTCCGGTGCCTCCTCCTGTAAAAACTATTTTCATAAATTTTTTTGAAATTTTGATACGTTAAATACAATACCTATTGCGACCAGATATACCATAAGCGAAGTCCCCCCCTGACTCATAAAAACTAGGGGCACCCCCGTCAACGGGAACACTCCAGTAACCGAAGCAATGTGCATAAACGACTGTACAGTAATGAGTATAACAATTCCGTAGACTAAAAGTCCACTGAACAAATCTGGCGACCTGTTCGCAATACGAAACCCTCGCAATAAAAATAAAAGATATAAAAATATAGTCACCAGCCCGCCGACAAAACCAAGTTCTTCTCCCATAACAGCAAAAATAAAATCTCCTTGCGGTTCAGGAAGGTAGCCGAATTTCTGAACGCTTTGACCAAATCCCCTTCCTAATACCCCGCCCGAGCCGAGAGCAATAAACGATTGCTGAATTTGATAAGAAGATCCTCGAGCATCTGCACTTGGATTAATATAAGTTTTAACCCTATCTTGTAAGTATGGTTTATAATACACAAGCCCAGCCAATAAAAATACTACCCCAAAGCCAACACCGAAAATATATTTAATCGGAACCCCAGAAAGGAAAAGCATGGAAATCCCAGTAATTGTAATCAAAATAAAGCTTTTTGTATCTGGTTGCTTTAATAAAACAAAGGCAATAACCGCTAACATAATACCGAAGGGTAAGATTCCAAATCTGAAATCCCCTACCCTGGTTTTCACCCAAGATAACCATGCTGCAAAATAAATCACAAAACCAAATTTTAAAAATTCAACAGGTTGAAAAGTAAAACCTCCTATCTGTATCCACCTCTGGGCTCCTCCATGACTCCACCCAAAAGAAGGTATAAAAACCGCAGCAGTTAGAAGTATGGATGCCAAAAAAATTAGAAAAGAAAAATTACGCCAAACTTTATAATGTATTTTTGAAGCAATGTACATACCTACCAATCCCAGCCCAAGCCCTAGGATCAGCTGACTAAAAAGTATGGAATAAAAAATATTTGCATTTTTCGCCAGAACCCCTAAAGACGCCGAAATAAACATTGCCACGCCAAAGGCGAGTAAAATAAATATAATTATTAAGAAAAATTTATCTACTTTTTTTTCTTTCATTTATCTCACTAAATTATCTATCGACTAATAATTGCTAAAATAATTCCTACGACCGCAAACATGACTGAGAAAATCCAAAAACGCATAGTAATTTTATAAGAAGACCACCCGATAGCTTCTAGGTGGTGGTGAAGTGGTGCCAGCTTAAACAATCTTTTCCCCCCTCGGAATTTTTTAGAAACAAGTTGAAGAATCACAGAAGCCGAGGTTATAACAAGTGGTAATGCAACTATTGGCAAAATTAAAATCGAATCAGTCAGAAATGCGAGCGTAGCTAGGGTAATAGTCAGCCCCATTATCCCTGTCTCTCCCATATAAAATCTCGCCGGCGGAATATTAAACCACAAAAATGCCAAAATCGCCCCCATTATAACTCCCGAAAATGCTGCCAGGTCTATCTGATTATTGGCGAGAGCTATCACTGCATAAGCGCCAAAGATTGAAGATAGAACTCCACCGGAAAGACCGTCAATGCCATCGATAACTCCACCGGAAAATGTCGCCAAGGCCACCAACATAAAAAATGGAATAATTAAAATACCAATAAAAATTTCTCCCCCGAATGGAATGTGAAAAGAATCCATCCCCAGCTTATAGAAAAACCAAAAGCCAATAAAAAATGACATAACTGATACCAATATAATTTTCCAAATTCGCCACGACTTATCATCTCGAGCAAATTTTCCTTTTCCATATATTTGTATCAAATCGTCCCAGAGCCCAATGAGTGACCCAAGCAGTAAAGTAAAAAATGGTATCAAGGTTTGATTACGACTTAAGAAATTCATCTTCGCGGAGCTGGTCGAAGGAAAAAAAATAAACAATAAATAAAAAACGAGTGTAGTGCATAGAACAGAAAACCAAATAATTATTCCTCCTACTCGTGGGGTTTTAAGCTCATCTTGCTCGTTGTGTATTTTATGAAAATCCTGTGCCTTAGCATCTAGGTTCCTAGAATACTTCTTCCACATTTTGTATTTGTAGAAGAAATGCGTGGCAATGGGAGTAAGTAAAAAGCCAAGAAAGAAAGCAAAAGCTGTCGGTATTGAAATTTTAACCAAATTCAAAAGCATGGATATATCATATCATTTTAACCTTTTTTAAGAAATACCTAATAAACTTCCGCTTGATAACATTTTTCACAGTACACTATCTCCGGTCTATCGGGTGCGTAACTCGTCTCAAATTCTATCCCGCACTTCTTTTCGTGATGTGGATGTTTCTTATCACACATACATTGCCTATGCCAGAGTTTAAAAGGATTATTTCTTTTAATTCTAGCCTCATGACGACAATAAAAACACTTTCTCGGAATAGGAATCTTCATTTTTCTGTAGAATATTAATTCATTAGGAACTATTTTGTAGTTTCTGTGGCATTCTATACAAGCTAGCACTTCCTTCAGTATTGAAGCGTTTACTTCATCTATACTTTCGGGAATTTTGTCTGATTCTAGTGTTTCCTTCCCTGTTGTTCGCTGAATATTGTCTTGCCAATTATATTTGTTCTCAAGGACTTTCTGTTTATCAAGGGGAAATTGTTCCATTGCGCAGGATTCATTATATCCAAAATACGAAAGCTCTACAGGAAAATACTCCCCAAATTTATACTCATTTCCTCTTTTGTCGACATAAGGCATGTCATTCATATGTCTAATTATTTTAGGCACTAACTCCTCATATTCTTTCTTGGTATATTGTTTATTAAAAATACAATAATTCGCATTGCGCAACCCGACGCACCCGAAACAATGTTTACAGTTATGACAATGCTGACAATATTTTATATCTTGACTTTTAACCGAAAAAAGTCCAAACAAATTAAACTGCGAGTGATCTCCAACAACACATTCATAACATTCCGATACTCCACCTGTGGTTGTAATATCGTAGCAATCTTTATTTGAATTATTACCATCTCCCGAATATTCATTATATCTACAATTTTCCGCATTTTTTGTCACAAAACAATTTTTTGAATTCTTTGAATCAGATACTAGCTCTCCAGTACAATTTAAGTTCCGAATAGAATTACTATATTTTCTAGGAAATTTTAAAATAAATTCATCATATTCTTTTTGAGCCCGCTCTACCCCGCTCCAAGTATCTAATCTATATTCTTTTAAAATCTTTTCGTATTCTTCTTCTGAATATTGCTCATTCTTGTAACAATATTTTTTACCAACTAATTCTGAACACAAAAAACAATCACTGCAATTTTTACACCAATATAAAAATTGTGAATTCAAACAAGAACTAGAATAAATTGAATTTTTAACTTGGTAACCATGCGAACAAATAATACATTCATATAACTGCTCACTTTTTGATCTTATGTTCATACAGTCAACCATATCTCTACCAGCAAGAATAAAAAAACTATACATTATATTCTCTGTATTCCACCCAGAAAAACACATATAGCAATTCTTAGAGAACCACCAGTCGTGGGTATATTCGCAATTTAAACTTGCAATATCATTATCATTTACAATAGACATGTGTGGAACTTTTCCTATAAGTTCTCGGAATTGAGTAAAAAATGGTTTTGAAAAATCATAATCTACGCCAAAACTTTTTGAATCCCATTTGTCGCTCCACCAACACTTATTACAATAAACAGTTAGGCCTGAATCAGGATGGTAAAGTGAAATCACGCCTTTGCCGCAGGACTTACATTGTCGATTATAGAGCGACATGTTGTTCCGCCAAGCCCAGCGTCTCTGTCTCCTACAATCCGGACAGAAGGTCGGTGGAGGAACTTTGATTTTTTCATAAAATCCAAAATCATCCGGCTCTACCGTAAAATCACTCTTGCAGTTTTGACAAACTTTAATTTCCGCCTTCATTTAGTAAATTGTACCAAAATATGCTATTCTTTGCGAGTGAAAAAAGATATTATAAAATACATTTTTCCTTTGGTTTTGTTGGTAGTTATTGGCGGAATGATGATAAATTCCTCAATTTCAGCGTTAAAAAAACAAAAAGAGGAGGAAATTGTTAAACAAAAAATATTGATTGAGCAACAGCTTAAAAAAGACGCAGAAACGAGGCTTTATTTGTTGGGTAAATTTAATCCGAGCGATAGAGAAGATTTCGTACACGTCCCTAAAGAATACAACATGAGCGGGTACACGACATATTTAAGAAAGGAAGCCCTAGAAGCTTTTATTCAAATGGCCGAAACAGCTAAAAAAGAAAATGTGGATCTACAGATAGTTTCTGCTGTGAGAAATTTCAATTCCCAGAAAAAGATTTGGGATGATAAATGGACAGGTGTTACTTTAGTTGACGGAAAGAAATTAAATGAATCCATTCCTGACGGCTTAGAAAGATTTAAGAAAATATTAGAATATAGCTCAGTGCCTAGCACCTCCAGGCACCATTGGGGCACAGATATAGATATAAACATGACAGTCCCCTACTACTTCCAGACAGAAGCAGGAAGAAAAGTTTATGAGTGGCTAGTCGTCAATGCTGCCAGCTTTGGATTCTGTCAGCCGTATACTGCAAAAGGCCAAGCTCGCCCCACTGGCTACAATGAAGAAAAGTGGCACTGGTCTTACTTACCTCTTGCAAAAGAGTTTACTGAAAAATATAAAGCTCTAGTGACTAATAATGACATAGCTGGTTTTGCCGGTGATGAGAACGTAAAAAGAATGAATCTCGTAAACGATTACGTACTTGGTATTAACCCCGAGTGCCTGTAATTCCCTCATTTACGCCATGGCTGATATGGGGGAATTAGTAGACTTCTTTGTTATAACAACTTTCGCAATAAATTATTTCTGGTCTATCGGGTGCGTAGGAAGTTTCGAATTCTACTTCGCATTTTCCTTCGTGGTTAGGGTGCTTTTTATCACACATGCATTGCCTGTGCCAAAGTTTGAGCGGATTCCTTAATTTTATTCTCTGGTAGCGTCTGCAGTTGGGGCAAAGTCTGGGTAAGGGCAAATTCATTCGTCGGTAAAATTTCAAGTCCTCGGATAAAATTTTAAAAGCAGTCATACAGTCATCTTCACATCTTCCCTTGTGTGCACAGCCAATTACGTCGTCTAAAAGTGAGTCAGCAATTTCATTGATATTATCAGGAAGTTCTTCTGAATCTTTTGTTATGTGATAATTTCGTTCCTTGTTTTCTTTCCAATTGTAACCTTTTGCAATTGCTTGCGCTTGATCTAGGGGAAAATATTCTTGCGCAGTCGTTTCATTGTATCCAAAAGGTGAAAAATCTACTGGGAAGAATTCACCATATTTATAAATTCTGCCTTTCTTATCAATGTAAGGCATCTCATTCATATGTTTAATAATTTTTGAAACCAATTCTTTGTATTCTTCTTTAGTATATTGTTTATTTAAAATACAATATTGTTTTTTCTTAACCCCAACACATCCAAAAATATCTGAAACTCCTGGACAAGTAATGCCGTAATTCACATTCCTTGAATTAGTCCATGTGCCCCAACCACATTTTATATTATATATGCCGTCTCCTGACTGCAAAGATTCGTTGACTAGTTCTATGTTATCTCCGTAATGGGTAAAATCATAAGTTGTTTTTACTGGTCCGTTCGAAACAAATGAACAAAATTTTGAATCTTCTAAATTTGCTGCACCAAAACAGGACTTTGCGTTTTTAGAATGCTCAAGATAGTCACCCGTTACGTTTAAATTTTGAACACCAAAATAATATCTCTTGGGGAATTTTTTCCAGAACTCGTGTACCTTATCTTTCAATTCATTCACCTTTTTATAAGAATCAATTCCAAACGATTTCAATTTTTCTTCATATTCCTCTTTGGTATATTGTTCATTGAAAATACAATAACTCTGCTTGTGTAAGTTCACGCAACCAAAACAATTGTTGCAACCCCTTAGCCCAAAAGAAAAGTGTACGTCAACGCAATCCTCACACTGCTGTGAAAAAGTAGTATGGTAGCAATTAATGCAGGTTATAATTTCATAACACAGCTCACATTTACGAACCATTGTAACGTCTTGAGAATCTTTGGAATGAAAAACTCCACTACCATAAGAAACGTTTTCGTCAAAGGTTCCATCGTGGACCAAATAACAATTTCTCATATCGTTGGCCATGTTGCAATATTGGGAATTAACCATATTTTTACTAAACGCAAAAAGGTTGGGAGCAGGAACTTTATGGAAAAGATCAAAAAACTGATTCAGAAAAGGTCTTGAGAAATCCACATCCATTGCGTACTGATTTCCTTCCCATCCATCGCCCCACCAGCATTGATTGCAATAAACCAAAGATTTCGCCTCTACGCTGTATATAGAAATCATCTTCTTTTTACATAAATCACATTCTCGACTATACAAACTTTTTTCATTCCTCCAAGCGAGCCTCCTTTGCAGTCTACACTCCGGGCAAAAGGTCGGTGGAGGAACTATTATTTTTTCATAAAATCCAAAATCGTCCGGCTCTATGGTGAAGTCGTTTTTGCAATTTTGGCAGGTTTTAGTTTGCGCTTGCATTTGCTTCCTCTTTTTTTGTTTCTTCTTCTAGGGTCTTAGTGGCGATTTCAATACCGTTGATCACTTCTGAATAATCTGGCAGTTCTTCCACAGATGTAACTCCCATAAATGAAATAAGATCAAAGCTTGGTTTATAGATATATCGCCTGTTGTCCTTCGGATCTAGGGTCTTTTCTACTAGCCCGCGCACAGAAAGTGCACGTAGAGTGAAGCTAGAATTTACTCCGCGAATATAATCAATCTCTGCTCGACTAGCTCCATTTTTATATAAAACAATTGAAAGTGTTTCTAGCGATGCTTTAGAAAGTTCCTTATTCAATTCTTCTTTCTGTAAATGTTCTATGAGTTTAGAAAATTCGGGTGCGGTGCCAAGTGTTATCTCTTCACCTTGTTCTAAAAGCACCACTCCCCTATTTTCTAAATTATTTTTTAAATTAAAAATAGCATCTTTAATTTCGTTCTTGGAAACTTGCAAAATATCTTCTAATTTTTTAAAAGATACCGGTTCACCCTTAAAGAAAAGTATTGCTTCTATTTTGTTTTCTAGACTATTGTTCATCTGTATTTTCAATAATTACTTCAGTCTTCTCTATAAAAATATCCTCAAAAATCTCATTTTGTGTAGCATCCATTATCCCCTGTCTTACAAGTTCAAGCATAGCAAGAAATCCAACAATTACAACTATTTTTTCTTCTTTTGAATGAACCCCACCATTGTGGCCATGTAAATCCTTGAAATTCATTTTCAGTGATTTTGTAATTCTTTTGGTTAAATTATCTATCATTTCTTCTATACTTATCACCTTGCGCACTTCCACTTCTGGCAAGAAAACTTTTTTCGGCATAGCTCCTAGGGCGTTCCTAGCGAAAGTCATCATGGATTCTGGTGTTATACTGTCGTCAGGAAGAAAAACCAAGAAATCATTTTTTCTTTCTAGTGGAGCAAAGATTATTTTCTTTCCGAAATTACTTTTTATATTTCCCCCCAATCTTGTAAATAGTTCATACAGACGAAGCCTTTCTTCCAGGCTCTTGATATCTCCTTCTTCTTCGGAGGTAAGGTCAAGATTCGGCAAGAGTGATTTTGATTTGATTAAAAGTAAAGTCGAAGCCACGAGCACAAAGCTAGAAATTTCTGCGGGGCTTAACCCGCCCATCTTATTCATATGCTCTAGGTATTCCTCGGTAACTTCCGCTAAAGATACATCATTTATATGAAGCTTGCGCTTTTCTATTAAGTCCAAAAGTAAGCCAAAAGGGCCCTCAAAACCAGCGGTTTTTATTTGATAAGTTTGCTCATTCACCCTTATATGCTAACATTTCTTTATGCAAAAGAAAAATGTCCGTCTTTCTAAAAATATCATACCGACCGAGTATAAGATTGAGCTCAAACCTGATCTAGAGAACTTTACTTTCTCTGGCCGAGAAACTATACATCTTAGTATTTTGCAAAAAACTATAACAGTAATGTTGCATAGTAAAGAAATAGACATCGAAACTGTAGATATAGAAATTGGAAAAGAAAAACTATTTGGAAAAATTAAATATGACAAAAAGTCCGAAACAGCAACATTTACGTTCCCAAAAATTATTCCTAAGGGCAAGACAAAACTTACTCTCGTGTTCCAGGGTATTTTGAACGACAAAATGCGTGGTTTTTACAGAAGTAAATACAACGTTGATAAAAAAGAATTTCATATGGCAACCACCCAGTTCGAAGCCACAGACGCTAGGCGAGCTTTTCCTTGTTTTGACGAGCCAACACATAAAGCTATCTTCCACGTTTCTCTTATTGTGCCGAAGGGCAAAACCGCAATCTCAAACACCCTACCGGTCTCTACGCTTGAACACGAATCAGGATATAATGTCATTAAATTTTCCCCTACGCCCAAGATGTCCACTTACCTTCTAGCCTTCATTGTAGGAGATTTTGAACATATAAAGTCAAAGACAAGAAATGGCACCCTTGTGAGAGTATTTACTGTGCCAGGGAAAAAACATCAAGCAAGGTTCGCACTTGATTGCGCTGTGAAAACTTTAGAATTTTATGAAAAGTATTTTGATATTAAATATCCTTTACCAGCTCTTGATATGATCGCGATTCCAGACTTCTCTTCTGGGGCAATGGAGAACTGGGGAGCAGTCACCTATCGCGAGAGCGCCCTTTTAGTAGACGAAGCCCACTCTTCGGCATCAAATAAGCAATGGGTGGCTCTTGTCGTTGCCCACGAGCTAGCCCATCAATGGTTCGGCAACTTAGTAACCATGGAATGGTGGACGCATTTATGGCTGAATGAAGGCTTCGCTTCATACATTGAATACCTTGCCGTTGATAAACTTTTCCCTAAGTGGGACATCTGGACGCAGTTCATCACAAACGACCTTGGTGTTGCCCTTAGACTTGATGCACTTAAAACTACGCACCCCATAGAAGTAGAAGTCCACCACCCAGACGAAATTGGAGAAATTTTTGATGAGGTATCGTATTCCAAGGGTGCCTCGATAATTCGTATGCTCGCAAATTATTTAGGAGAGCAAGATTTCCGAGACGGCCTGCGATTCTATTTAAAAAAGCACAGTTATAAAAACACGGCGACTCTGCATCTATGGCAAGCATTTGAAAAAGTCTCAGGCAAACCAGTAGCTAAGATGATGCACGATTGGACATCCAAACCCGGCTACCCTGTCGTCAAAGCAAGTCTAAAAAATAATGAACTTCTATTGTCGCAAGAAAGATTTTTTGCAAGTCCAATATCTGCTAAAAAAGCCAAAAATAAAACGGTTTGGGATATTCCCATACAGAACATGAAAACAAACTTTTTTAGGGGTTTGGCGAGCGACGGCGAGCCGACTTCAGGAATTTTTAAGCTTAAAAAATTCCGTACCGATAAAAAGTTTGGTTTTCATATTTACATAAAACTGAATTTCGGCGAAACAGGATTTTATAGAACCGCTTACTCTAAGGAATTATTGGAAAAGTTACGCGCCCCAGTTAAAAATAAAGAATTAAACGCAAGCGACAGGCTGGGAATCATTCGTGACTTATTTGCCCTGGCAGAAGCTGGAACAATACCCACCACCGATGCCTTAGAATTTTTATCAGCATACAAAAACGAAAACAATTACACAGTCTGGGTAGAAATAGCCACAGGTCTAGCACGACTAGAGCAGTTGTTGGTGAAAACTGGAGCAGAAGATAATTTAAATAAATTAATTCTAGGCCTCTTCTCCCCTCTTGCTTTAAAACTTAGCTGGCAAAAGAAACCAAAAGAAGCCCATATGGATGTATTGCTCCGCTCGCTTGCAATTTCTCGTGCTGGACACGCCGGTGATAAGAAAATAATTGCCGAAGCTCGTAAGAAATTTAATACAAAAAATATTTCTCCAGACATTCGTGGAGCAGTATACGGCATAGTTGCGACTCACAGTGGAACAAAAGAATTCAATCAATTTATAAATTTATATAAAAAAGAAACTCTGCACGAAGAGAAAAATAGAATTGGTGGAATTTTGGGTGATTTTAAAAGTCCTACATTATTAAAAAGAACTTGTGAATTCGCAATGTCTAAACATGTCCGCCCGCAAGACACAATGGGCATCCTCTCTTCTATCGGAGCCAATCCCCTGGGCCGAGACATTTGGTGGAATTTTATTCAAAAGAATTGGAAAACCCTCGTATCTCGCTACGGTGAAGGTGGACTTAATCTAGCAAGGGTTGTAAAGGCCATAAGCGGTAGCGCCGAGCAGAAGCATCTAAATAGCTTCCGTAAGTTCTTCAGCATTCACGAAGCCCCTGGGGCCTCCAGGGCCATCACCCAGGTCCTTGAACGCCTCGAAGGTAATATCGTTTGGCTCAAACGCGATCGAAAAATTATCGAAAAGTTCTTAAATACCCCTAATTGACCAATCTAATTTTTTAGTCTTACCATTTCAATTCTAGGAATTTCTTTTCCGCTCGGGAGTTGGGTCCCATCATAAATAACTTTTTTCGCAGTTTCTTTGAACCCGAATTTTTTGTAGAATTCGATTGCCGGATAATTGTATTTTACTACCACTAATTTTATATCGAGTTCAGGTCCTAGCCACTCAAAAGCTTTTTGTATTAGCTTTTGGCCTATTCCCTTTCGCTGAAATTCAGGAACGATGTATATCGCATCTATTTCCCCGCAATCGTCATGTCTCAAAACTTTACAAAAAGCCATGATATCTTTTTTGTCATTTTTTACGACAAAGACGTGAACTGAATCAGTTTTTTCCATAATTTCTTTTCTCCGAATCTCCAGGCTTTCAGCATTAAACCAGTCAATCGTGGCAATATCTTCAACTTTGATTCCATAATCTTCGTTGGGGTAAATCTTTAGCCAGCTATCTCGGATGATACTGCGTATTCCAACCACATCTTCCGGCTTAGCGTCTTCTATTTTAAACAAATCTTCAGCCATCCAGGCATTATAGCAAATAGATTATAAGAAAAAAGTTATCCACACCTTTTTTATCTACTTTACTTGACTAAAGTACTTTAGTTTGCTAAAGTAGACGGATGAGTACGGGAATGAATAAAAATACGAAGGTAAAAACAGTCCGGCTGGTGACCGAGATCGGCTCGGATGCGGATTGGAATACCAAGGAAACCAGGCAGCTGGTGGCTGGTATTTTAGAGCTGAAAACGACCGATGAAGCTAAGCGGTTTCTCCGCGACCTCCTGACCCCCGCGGAAATTACCGAATTCAGCAAGCGCCTCGAAGCCGCACGGCTTCTCTCTCGCGACGTCCAATACGAAGCTATCAGCGAATCGACGGGGCTTTCTTCCACCACCATCGCCCGCATCGCCAAATGGCTTTACGGCTCCCTCGGTGGCTACCGCTTGATTCTTTCTCGTTTACATCGCAGCAACTCTTCTCCACAACGGAAAGGGTTGCGTTTGAGCTCGTAATTATTTTTATTTCGAACCTAACCCCCTCCATTGTGGAGGGGGTTTTGCGTTAGTAGGAAAAACCTATCGTTCTTTAAAATCAAATAGAAAGGAGGTGAAAAGGGATGCTTAGTATCGAAAAATATTCGGTCAAGCGCGGCAAGATCGTACGAAATTGGAAAGAACTCAAGGATGCGACTGGAACAATCGATGAGACGCTCGCATCAGTGAACATTCCATGTGCGGTCTACAAGCGCGAAGAGAATCTCATCGACGACCTATTCCGGAAACCTATCCGTCCCAAGCGTCCTCGGGGTACTAGCAAGCTCACTGTTGAATGGATTCGTCAAGGGCTCGAGAGGGCATTTAATCCCAAGACTTCGTATCTTTACAGAGATGAGGTTTGTTTCGAGGGAAGCCAGATTAAAATCAGGATCTCTGAGATTAAATCTCTTGGTTTGGAAAGATCACTCTCGAAGGTGATCGACGAGATCAACAAGCTGTACTCTCTGAAATACAAAACGGACATGCAGAAGTACAGAGCAGACCTCAGAGATCGCGAGAAGTCGATTTCCGCATTCAAAAACGGAAACCGTCACCCTCTCTTACAACTTCGCCGTCGTGGGTTCATTGTACTCCGGCTTAAATCGGACTCGCACTACTGCGGAAGTTCTGGTGGCATTCACTGATTCATCGCGCCTGGCCCGCGCAAAAGAGGACGTAGCAAGTTTGGAACACAACTACTACGCCCTTTTTTTATTTGCTCGCGTCTACTTTCGCAGCTAGGATAAAGTCGTTCTCGGAGAGACCGCCGATGGCGTGCGTGGAGAGCACGAGTTTCACTTTATTGTAATTGATATGAATGTCTGGATGGTGACCTTCTGCCTCCGCAATTTCGGCTACGTGATTCACGAAATTTATCGCACCGATAAAATCCTTGAATTTATACTGCTTAGAAATCTCGGTAGCGTCTTCGGAAAGTTCCCAGCCATTTATTTGTGCCATGTAAGGGGGTATTTCTTCGCGTGTCAGCGGGAACACTCCCCCTTCGCATGGTACGCATTTTTTATTTAATAAATCATTAGACATTTAGATTTTCACGTAAGCGAGCTATTTGGTAAATACTAAACACGAGCACAAAAGACGCTACCCATTGTGACAGAGACAATACTGTGTTGTTTACTGTAAAATCAAGCAGAATAGCTACGAATGGGAACGTCAGCTCTAGAATTGTAGAAACATGCACAGAAGTTTTTGCAAGCCCTCGATAATAAATGAGGAGCGCCACCATGCCCGTGGACACAGCGACGAGCGCCAGCCAAGCAAATTGTGATACGCTCGGGATAGCAAATATACGCACTTGCTCAAATCCACCAAAGGATCTACCGAATATATATACAAATGGAAACGCGATGATAAGAGTAAATAAAAACCTATAAAAAGTACTGACTTTAAAATCTAGCTTACCTAAAAGCATTTTAGAAAATGTGGTAGACGTTCCCCAAGCAAAGGCAGCCCCGAGAGCAAATAAAGCTGCGATCACTGTCCCCTCACCTGTTTGTAAATTTACAATACCGTTCGGAAAAGTTACAAAATATGCAGAAGCGAGTGCTAAGAGGGCCCATTTAATGTATCTTCTATCTAGCTTTTCTTTCAAGAAAATACGAGCCGAAGTAATAGCAAAAATCGGCTGTAATTTTTGTAAAAGAAATACTACAGAAATTGAAATAAAGTGCACCTTGCCGAGCGCTGTCGTAAACCACAGTGTTCCGAAGAGTCCGCTTAAAATTGATATCAATATTATTAGCCACCACTCTCGTTTTGAAAGTTTAGTTTCTAAAACATATTTAAGGACAAAAGGAGATAAAATAATTAAACCAATTAAATGCTCGAAAAATATTATTGTAATCGGTGGGAGTGTGTATAGATGCTGGCGAATAAGCCCATCAAAGGCCCAGAGCAGCGCTGCAATAATAATAAAAATAGGTCCAGTGTATGATGTCATAGAATATTATCTTAACACTTTTCTAAGTCTTTCTCTATCTGTTTGATAAGCTCTTTTTCAGTTTTGAATTTTTTAAATTTGCGTAAAAAGCGAGCAACTTCGAAAACTGCTTGCTTGCCATAGGCGTTCCCCTTATAGCCTATCAAGTGTGCTTCAATCTTCAGTAACCCTTTTTTATCCAAAGGGCCTATGATTATCCCTGCATTATAAACTTTACTCGACAAAGTTACCTTGCCACTATAAACACCAAAAACTGGTTTCTTTTTTAGTGATGAGAAATCTTTCTCATCTATGTTTATCGTCGGATAGCCGATTTTCTTGCCGTTACCATCTCCTTTTATAACTATGCCGGAGAATATGTATTGCATAAAAAAATAATTAATATCCGTCGCTGTTAAGTTTATCGTCTATCCTGTTCATGTCTCGGGGAAACATTGAGGCTTCACGGACATTTTTTAGACCCAAAAGCTGCATGGTGATACGTTCAGCGCCAAAAGCAAATCCACCTTCAGGTGGTACTCCATATTTGAAAGCTTCCAAAAACATTTTTACTTTACTTGGATCCATTTTCCAGATTTCCACATGCTTCATAAGTTGATTGTAATCATTAATTCTTCTTCCACCTGAAAGCCATTCTACGCCTCTACAGATTAAATCCATACCTTCATTGTATTCAGGCTCCTCTGGATTTGGATAAACATAAAAAGGCTTTTTCCTGGTCGGATATCCATATATAAATACAAAATCAGAGCCGGTTTCTTCTTTTATTATTTCGCAAATTTCACGTTCATCTTGAGGATTGGTATCTTTTTCTCCGCGTACATCTCGTCCAGATTTTTCAAAAATTTTCTGCTGAACTTCTCGCAGAGACATGGTGGGAGTTTTTTCTATCATTTTTGGAAGCTCAGCATTTAAAATTTTCAAATGTTCAGAATTTTTTTGTTCAACTTGTTTTAGTATGTATCTTACTGTTTCTTCTGCCATATCACGAACATCTGCCCAAGAATCAATAAAACCCATTTCGGCATCAAGGGAAACAATTTCAGTCAAATGTCTAGTCGTAGAAGAAGGCTCGGCTCGGAAAACTTTGTTGACTGAAAAAACTCGCTCAAAAGCAGACATTACAATTTGCTTATAAAGCTGGGGTGATTGAGTTAAATATGCTTTCTTGTCAAAATAATCAACTTTAAAAACTTCACTCCCACCTTCGGCGACAGCCGGGGCGATACTCGGCGCTTGAAATTCAAAAAACATATTTTTTTTCATAAATTCACGGAAGGAGTCGATTACGGTCTCTTGCACTTTAAAAACCGCTTGCACTTTCGGTTGACGGAGAACCAACGCTCGATTATCAAGCTCGGTGGTCAAATCTAAATTGTATCCATCAAGCGACATGTCAAAAGGCAAAGGCGCCGCTTCAGACAATACTTCAATATCTAAAACTTCGATTTCTATATCGCCATTCAAAACTCCCGCCTTAACATTTTTGTCTGGACGTTTGTTTACTATTCCAGTCATTTTAAGAACCCATTCTAGTCTAACCTCTTTTGCTTGCTCTATCGCCTCCATATGATTCGGCAAAACCACGCATTGTACCTTGCCTGTCATATCCCGCATATCAAAAAATACCATCTTGCCTTGATCACGACGTACATCCACCCAGCCGGCAATAAGAACTTCTTGCCCCACGTTTTCTTTCAAATCTTTAATATAAATACGATTTTTCATCCCATTAAAAAATTAAAATAATAAACTTCCTTTTTTATACAAGTCCGTTGATTTTCTAACGGGACAGGTATAAAATATATTTTAACACAAAAATTTTATTTTCCATTATGCCAAAGTTCGGTGACTGACTTGCCATTATGTAAATTATCAATGATCTTTGCGATTAGTTTCGCAGTAGAGATTATTTCAAGATTTTTTATTTTCCCTTTTTCCCCTTCTATGCAAGAATCTGTAAACCAAATACCGGCAAACGGAGCCTTATTTAAATCCTGTACAGCTGTCCCAGACAGAACAGCGTGCGTCGCTGTAAAATATACATCCTTGGCTCCATTTTCTTTTAGCGCATAAAGTGATTTTATAGCCGTACCGCACGTATCGGCCATGTCGTCAGGAATAATGCAGTTAAAACCTTTTGCATCTCCTATCACTTCCATGACTTCATTGTGGTTTGCTTTTTTCGGATCACGCACCTTATTTATGATAATTATATTTTCTGGGATACCGAGCTCGCGAGCAAGCTTTCTGCACGAAGGAGCAGCGCCTAAGTCTGGGGCGACTATTTTAAATTTTTTTAGATCAAACTTTTTTGAACGAATATGTTTTACCAGAAGGTCGTCTACATTCACATCGACAATAGGTATCGTAGAAGGATGGGCATTATAGCTCGCTGGATTGTGTAGTCGGAGTGTTACGAGACGGTGTGCCCCAGCCATCTGAAGACGCATAGGAACTTTTTGCACTAGTACAGGCTCTCGGTGATTAGACCCTCTGTCTTGCCTTGAATATGGCAGACATGGGATAACGACTGTAATACGACTTGGCTCTCCTTGCTTTAGCGCCAAAACCATAGATTCGCATTCGTCTAAATCATAGGAAAGAATTTCTCTGTTACCAAAGCGAGGTTGTAGAATTAAATAAACGTCACGATCTCGAACTGAATCATTGTGATGAACCAAAAATGAACCGTCTTTAAATTCTTTATAAGTAGAGGGGGAAAGAGGTTTTTTCAACAACTTCGCAACCTTAACGACTAGACTATGCTTGACTCCACTCGGACTGCCATAAAGCATTAGTGGGTAAGGGTTTAAATTAATATGACTTGCGTTCGGCATTGTGATGGCATTTTAGCATAAAAATAATGAAAAAGAAAAAGGGGTCTTACGTCTCGATGATTTGATTTGAGACTGCCCCTTTCTTTGTAATTACCTGCCAATTCCGCCGGCAAGCTTTGCGTTAAAGAACTTTGGCCAGCAATTTGATTGCGGCCAGGTTTTGTGGAAAGTTCACTTCCGGTGTCCAGGAAATCACGTTCATGCGAACGCTGTTTCCCTGAACCGAAATGCTCTCCGCGACCACGTGCGTCTGCGTGAGACGTGGTGAAATCAGCGAGTCGAGCTCCTGCGTACACAGTGGCACACGGGACGCCATGAGCGCTTTCCGAATGCGATCCGCCGACGGAATTGCACCCCCACACTGAAAGTGCAGATTGCCGTGGTAGACGTACTGCGTGCGGCCCTGCTTCGGCTTCTCTCGCAAGTACCACACGTCAACGACCGCCGGAATCTCTGCGAGCGTGGTGATGTCGGCCGCAGACTTGTCGCCCAGGCCGAGCATTTTGTCTTTGTTGTTGATCTTGGCATGGAGCGTGTAGACGGAACGAATGTCGAGAAGCGGATGAAGCGCTTCAAACACACTCATTGTCGCCAGCGCCGAGCACTGCGGGATGCGGAGGTACGGCGCTCCCGCAAGAAATGTCGAGCCCGCGCGGAACAACTGACACAGCGCTCGGTCTTCGCCGTTTTGAAACACGGCCGGTCTGCCGAGCGCTTGGTACAGACCAAGATTCTCCTTGCCTTGCCCTTTGGAAGTGCAATCGACGAAGACCTGCACCTGTGAAAGGACCCGCTGCGAGATTGCGTGGATGCTGGGGCTCACGAGAACGCCCGCGGGGCCCCAGATTTTCCCAGGAATCGGGTCTACCACCGCGATGGTTTCGACACCGACTCTCGCTTTCCGGAGCCACCTAACGAATCGGGAACCGAAATCCCCGAATCCCACCACTGCGATTTTGATCGGATTCATTTGTCTCTCCGAAAAATTTGTTGGGGGCCACTTCATAGGCGGGCCCCATCGCCCTCGCAAGAACGGCTCTTGCGAATCAGAAACCACACAACCACTCCCACCCCCGCCGCCACCACTGTACGGCCGGTAGGCATTGTCCTCGATCCACTTCTCCAGCGCCTCCTTACAAGCTTTTGCATCTTCGAGCGAAAGCCTGACGGACTTTGCTAAAAGCTCATTCAAAAGCTCTTGGGCTGGCTGCAACCTAGCTTGTCGAGCTGCCTCTGTGGCCTCTGCGTCACTTCGACGCAACTCATCTACCTTGTTACAGATGAGATTTTTCAGAGCTTTCCCGAATGGTTCAAACCAGCTGACTGAAGGTTTCTCTCCACCATCCGGTCCGTAAGTCCGGCGTTTCGCCCACAGATCGAGAACGCCCAGTTCATGCAACTTCTGCTGGGCTGAGACTGACAGCTCGCCCCATTTATGACTTCGGGTGTAACTGTCTATCTCTTCCAGTACTAGGCGTGGAACAGAAGAAAGAAGTTTGTCCGCCCGCTGAATAGGGAGAGCGAGTTTCCTTTGAATTTCCTCTTCCCCCCTCTCTTTTCGTTCTTTTTCAAGCTCTGCGACCTTCTTCTGGATTGCACTTCTTAGAAGTGCCGCCAGGTTATAGCCATCCTCGCCGTTGCCTAGAGACTTTTTGATTGTCTCCATGACAATTTTAACTTCTGTAGGATTCATTTTCTTCACCTCCTTTCTTTGGATTTGACCCCAACGTAAAAAGAACAACTATTCACTTGTCAAAGATCAATGTCCCCGCTAAACGGGAACACCAGCTCTACGAGAGCTGGTGTTTGTTTTTAAAATATTTTGTTAGGATATTTTTAAACGCAAAAATCAGCTCTCGGGGTAAATCCTGACGCTGAAGAAAAAATTATTATATTTTAAAATTTTATTTTTCATATATTTTTTAAGAAAAAGGGGTGGGGGCTTGTCGGTTAAGACTTCGCCCCCTCCTTCCTTGTGATCTGGTCGAATAATTACTTCGACCAGTTGGACGTCCCTGTGTCGGGGAAATCCGAGCTGATTCGTTCCCGTCGCGACGCTGTCGGCGCCACGGCAACGCTGTTCTGCTTCGGGCAGTTATGCCCGAAAAACGGATCGAACTTCGCGCCGCATTCGCGGCACTCAACTTGGGTGGAGATATCAAACATGGCTATTTCTCCCAAAGAACAACTCATTAAGGACTTTATGATAGGTAGCCCCTTTACCCTTTCGCTCCTGCCACACGCAGAAACGAAAACACCCACCCCTTAGAGGGCAGGTGTTTGAGTTGTAAGTTTTTGTTTAAGTTCTTTTTTACAGCGCAAATATCTGACCTCTAAGGTTAGGGCTAAAGTTAAAAAAGAAAAAGTTGTTACGCTGTGAAATTTTCATTACATGTGTATTATAACATACCAAAAACCAAATGCAATAGACCTGTGGAAAACTTGATTAATGCCCCAATACTATCATACTACTACTCTGAAATAAAAATGGCCCCGATTTTTACGTCGGGACCAGCGATGCGGTGGAGCCACTTCCGCTACCATCAGGCTCCTACTGCCACCAGTCATCCCAAAGAGACATCTGGATCACCTCCCTTCTATTTCTAAAATAACTACCAGTAAGTTTTGTCTACCCACAGTGCATCGACCTGTTCGGTCGCTTGTTTGAGTAGAGTGGATGCGGTACGAAATTTGAACTCACCCAGAGCTTCACTGGCTTTGGAAATGAGTTCTTGTGCATCTTTCATCTGTTCTGTGTATACATTTTCCGATCTTTTGTCATCCATGGCACTGGTCCTTTCAGTTATTATTAGAGGTGGCATAAAGAACAAATGGCGCTTGTGCGCCATTTGGTAAATTTCTTGTTTGAAAATTAGGAGAAAAGAAATCAACGGAACAGCGCAAAAGCTATAAGCTCTCCACCCCACCATGATTTAGTTAATTTATTTGTTTTATTATTGTCTTTCATAATTGTCGTCACATGTGTACCTAATCTATCTTTTTAGTCTGTACCCATGTACTAGTACATAGTAGCAGGACAAAAAAATAATGCAAATTGCATCTGGGGATAACTTTTAAATCTCTGTACCGTGTTTACTTACTTAGTTTTTTAAGAATTAGATTAAACCCCCCTTTTTTATTACGAAGTTCTCTAGATCCTCTCATGACTTTCCCTAAACCCAAACCCAACTCCCCTGCTACAGCTCTATGGGTATCTCCTTTATACAATCTTTTTACTAACTGCCACCTGAGGGCCAGGTCATCGAACTCTGCGGGTGTCAAAATATCTATTAAAAATTCTGCCATTAGCTTTTTATCGCCCTTAATACTTGAAAAAACTTCCAGAAGTTCTTTTTTGTATTCTAGTATTTTAGGATTTTTCTTTTCCATAGAAACCTTAGTAAACCTTTACCCCGATTTTCTCTCGAATTTCGTCCATTTTCGCTTCTGCTACCTTTTTAGCCTTTTCTCCTCCTGCTTTAAGTATGGCAAGCGCTTTGGGGATATCTTTTTCAAATTCTTTTCTATTTTCACGAAGCGGAGCAATAAATTTCTCTAAATCTTCTATGAGTAACTCTTTTAAAAATTTATACTCTCGAGGGTGTTCTTCATAAATTTTACTCAACTCATTATTTGAATAAAAAGGAAGAAGCATATGTATAGCAAAAACGTTTTTTGGAAAACTTCCATCAGAGTCCGTGACAATACTCATCACGCACTTTTTAATTTCTTCATACTCGGCAAAAAGTGGGATGGTGTTGTTGTAACTCTTGCTCATCTTGCGTCCATCTGTGCCCGGCACCACGGCAACATCTTTCATAATCATAGCTTCCGGCAGTTTAAATGTCTCTCCGAATGTGCGATTAAATTTCTCTGCTGTATCTCGAGCTATCTCAATGTGTTGTTTTTGATCAGCGCCGACTGGAATAATGTCTGGACTATATAATAAAATGTCAGCAGCCATAAGCATCGGATAATTAAATGTCCCGACATCAATTTCTTTATTCTTGGCTTCGGCATCTTTAAACGCGTGCGCTCGCATCAGATATGGCATTGTCGTAATGGTATCGAAAATCCAACAAAGCTCTGTATGTTCAGATACATCACTCTGCTTAAAAAATGTAACCTTCTCTGGATTAAGCCCAAGAGCTAAATAATCTAGCACAACATTAGTAATGTTTTCTTTCATCTCCTTTGCGCTACGTACCGACTTCATTGCATGATAGTCCACTATGAGCACATAAACTTCATAATCTTCCTGCTCGGCTAGGAGTTGCTTCATCATTCCGAAATAGTTCCCAATATGGGGCCTACCAGAAGGCTGAATCCCTGACAAAATTACTTTTTTTGACATACAAATATATTATCATAATTCTCCACATTTTAATAACAGTTTTACGCACTTGAACACTTTGACAATAGTTCTCTTGTGCTAGAATGGCTCTATGGTAATCACAAAAAAGGGCACTACAAAAAACGCTAATCTCCGCATCCCTCCACAGAGCATCCCATCTGAACAAGCAGTTCTGGGGTCAATTATGCTCCGCAAAGACGCAATGCATGAAGTGGAAGACATGGTAACTCCAGAATCTTTCTATGTGGAAAAACACAAGATTATTTTCAGAGCTATGCTAGACCTCTCGGTAAAGAACGAACCGATAGATATGCTCTCCCTTTCTACTAAACTTAGTGAACAAAAGTTATTAAGCGCCATCGGTGGCAACCAATATCTGGCTGAGATTGTAAACGTCGTTCCCTCTTCTACAAATGTTAAACATTACGCTGATATTGTCCAGAAGAAATATGTCCTCCGAAGTTTGATTGAAGCCGCAGACTATGTGTCTGAGCTCGCCTTCGAAGAAGGCGATGACCATATGGATGATATTCTAGATATGGCCGAGAAGAAAATTTTTCATGTTGTTTCCAGTCCAAAAAATCAAAAATATGTAAATCTCAAGGACGCTTTGCCGGAGGCTTATGAGCGCATGGAAAAACTTCACGAGAATAAAGGAATGCTCCGCGGACTACCGACAGGATTCAAAGAATTAGATACTATGCTCTCAGGTCTACAGAAATCTGACTTAATAATACTTGCGGCAAGACCATCAATGGGTAAGACTACCCTAGCCCTTGATATTGCCCGAATGGCCTCTACGACTCACGAGAAATCTGTTTTAATTTTTTCTTTGGAAATGTCTTCTCAGCAACTAGTAGACAGAATGCTTTCAGCTGAGTCTCGCGTGAACGCCTGGAATCTGCGCACTGGACGCCTTTCTTCAGACCGAGAATTTTCTCAACTCCGCGACTCATTAGACAAACTCGCTAAGGCGAAAATTTATATTGATGACCAGCCCGGGAACTCTATTGTCAGAATGAAAGCTCTAGCCCGCAGAATTAAAGCAGAAAAAGGAGTAGACCTTATTGTCGTAGACTATCTACAGCTGATGACCACTTCGAAAAATTATGACTCTATGGTTAACCAGGTCACCGAGATTTCTCGCTCATTGAAAAGCCTGGCGAAAGAGCTCGACGTTCCTGTCCTCGCCCTCTCTCAGCTTTCTCGTGCGGTGGAATCTCGCGGAGGGAAACCTCGCCTTTCAGACTTGCGAGACTCCGGGTCCATTGAACAAGATGCTGACGTTGTAATGTTTATTCACCGCGAAGATAAAGGAAAAGATGAATCTGAGAAAACTAATATCGCCGAAATCTTAATTGAAAAACACAGAAATGGACCAACGGGGAAAATTGATTTGTACTTTGACGAAAAGACCACAACATTCCTAAACCTTGAAAAGAGTAGCTTGAGTGAATTCGCTCCTTCAAAAATAGGAGGAGAATTAGATGAATTTTAACAATGGATATTATAGATAAGTTAGCAGAAGTTTTTAAAGAATTTCCGGGAATTGGTGAGAGGCAAGCTAAGCGTTTTGTGTATTTTCTTATGTCTAGAAGCCCTGCTTATAGTGAAAATTTATCGGGGCTTATTTTAGATTTAAAAAA
Source organism: Minisyncoccota bacterium (assembly GCA_041665925.1). GTDB lineage: Bacteria > Patescibacteriota > Minisyncoccia > Phycocordibacterales > UBA9973 > UBA9973. Next base: position 26,997 of record JBAYHW010000002.1, on the reverse strand, counting down.
AGAAATTGCGCAGTGTAAAGAATGTTTTAGATTTTTTATTGCCGAGAAAGGTACGGAAAAACTTTGTGATATCTGCGGAAACGTAAATACGGATTCCTCTACCCTACTCATAGTAGAAAAAGATTCGGATTTAGAAAGTATCAAAAAAAGCCGAGTATACCATGGGAAATATTTTATCCTCGGTGGGCTCGTGCCTATAGTAGAAAAAACGACGAAAAGCCAAGTGCGAATTGAAGAATTAAAACAAAAAATCAGCAGAGAAAAAGAACTTACCGAAATAATTTTAGCATTTAGTATAAGCCCTCAAGGCGACCACACGGATACTTATGTGCGTGAAGAATTAGAATCACTAGTGAAGTCCCTAGGGATAAAAATCTCCTCTCTTGGCAAGGGCCTCTCCACCGGCACCGAACTCGAGTACTCCGACAACGACACTCTCAAGAATGCCTTAAAAAACAGACAATAATTTATGAATAAAAAAGATAAAGATAATTTAATCAAAGCGGCGCATGCCGGGGGTCGTGTGTTACGGAAATATTTCGGCAAAACTCTAAACCCTATAGAGAAATCCACTATGTGGGATTTTCAAACCGAGGCGGATTTAGGCTCCGAGAAGGCAATCCTTAAAATTCTCAAGAAAGAATTTCCGAAATACAACATCCACGCCGAAGAAGAAGGTAAAACTGACAATAGGGCGGACTATACTATCGTCATAGACCCGCTTGATGGAACCAATAATTTCGTTTTAGGAATTCCTAATTTTTCTGTATCTATCGCAATCCTAGATAAAAAGGGCGCAGTTGCTGGGGTGGTTTATCACCCAATTTTAAACCAGACATATTATGCAGAGCGGGGTCAGGGAGCCTATCTCAATAGTAAGAAAATCAAAGTAAATAAAATTGTTGATCCGCTGAAAATGACAATTGCATATAACTGCGGTTATACAACCAGCCGAGAGAAAATTATAGCCCGATTTAAAAATCTGATGCTTAGTGACCACAAAAGAATACTCTTTGGTTGGTCCCCGGCATATGATTACTGCCTTCTCGCGTCTGGGAAAATCGAGTCGGTGATGACGGACGGCGGTACAGAAATTTATGATTTCGGCGCAGGTAAACTGATAGCCCTAGAAGCTGGCGCAGTACTTACAGACTTGAATGGTAAAAACGAGAAGAGTTATTTGAACAGCAATTTTTTGTTAAGTAATAATAAAGTTATCCACAATTACGTTCTTAAGGTCTACAAATCTGCAAAGAAATAAAAAGCGGGCGACCGATTGGCCGCCCGCACGCTTTGATACCCTCTCATTCACTCGCGCACGTCGTATGCGAAGGGGATGAGTCCCCATGCGTTGCCGATACGGAGGAGATTCTCCTCGTCCGGGAAGTCCGCGATGTCGGTGCCATGAGCGGCAACCGACTTTCCGCAGACGACAATCCAGACGCATCCGAACATCGTGGCTTGATCGAGAATCCACTCCTTGTTGCGGTCCCAGTGAGTGTCGATCACTGGGCGCCACTGCTCCGGGTTGCGACGATACTCGTCGAATTCAATCTCCTCGGGTCCACGGTAACGAAGAGTTGTTGTACTCATCGTGTTCTCCTTTCTTTCTCCAAAATCTTTTTACCACACAATTATCAGATTGTCTAGACAGTAAAAAACCCGCCACTCGGCGGATTTTTTAGTTTAGAGTTTTATTTTATCGAAGTAATCTTCACCTTGAAAAATGGCTGACGGTGGCCGTTCCTGCGTAAGTAGCGAGACTTTTGTTTATATTTTACTACTAGGATTTTGCGGGCTCGGCCGATTTCTACAATTTCTGCGTCCACCTTTGCGCCTTTGATGTATGGAGTGCCTATAGTTGTATCTTTGCCGTCATCTACGAGAAGCACTTTATCGAAAGATACCTTGTCCCCCTTTTTATACTCTCCTTTAATTTTTTCAATAGAAACAACGCCTCCTTCAGAGACTTTATATTGCTTTCCGCCTGTGGCTATTACTGCAAATTCATCTTTCTTCGCTTTAGTCATATGGGGCTTATATTATAGGATATTTCACAAAAAAGCAAGTCCAGCAAAGCCTTTGCATCCCGTACGAAATTAATCGGTTGTGTTATACCCTATAAATAAGTTATAGTAATGTATATATGTCGAAGCATTTATTAGTTAAATTAAGTACGGAAATCTAAAGATTTCCTATTTCGTACGGGATGCAAACAAAAACTATTGAGAGGTTATTCTTCTTTGGGATATTATTAGCAACCCTTGTTTTTACCTTTATGATTTTCCGACCTTTCTGGATAGTCCTCATCCTTGGCATGTCTTTCGCTATTGTGCTCCATCCTTTATATTTATGGTTCACAAATAAAAAGCTCCCGGAATGGTTCTCGGCACTAGCCACAGTGTTGTTATTTATTTTAGTTCTCTGTGGGCCTCTGCTCGGTATCGGAGCTATAGTTTTCAATCAAAGTCAAAATGTTTATCGCGTAGTTGTCAGTGAAGGGAGCGTCCAACCATTTCTGGAAAGCATAGAAACAAGAGTTAATAATTATTTACCTGATGTAGCAAAATTAGACATCAATCAAAGAACATCGGACTTCATTTCTTATGTCTCAGAAAACATTGCTAGTATATTCAGCTCTACGGTATCAGCTTTCTTTTCGTTCCTCTTAATGCTTTTGATAATTTTTTATTTTCTCAAAGATGGAGCGAAGTGGAAAAAGGCAATAGTCTTGCTAAGCCCCCTCGGAGATAAAGATGACGAGAAAATAATCTCTAGACTTGCCTTCGCCGTCAACGCGGTGATTAAAGGTTACCTATTTGTCGCTCTTATTCAGGGTGTACTTATGTGGGCAGGGCTCTGGATTTTCAATATTCCAAATCCAGCACTATGGGGTGTCGTGGCCGCCGTGTCTTCCCTACTACCGACAATAGGTACCGCTTTGGTGTCTGTCCCCGCTATAATTTTCCTTTTTGCTACAGGCAATACTGCTTATGCAGTTGGACTTTTCATCTGGGCTGTGGCTATTGTCGGATTGGTAGATAATTTCTTAAGCCCACTCATCGTAGGTAAAAAAATAAACCTGCCTTCGTTGATGATTTTGTTTTCTGTGCTCGGTGGAATTTCTCTCCTTGGACCTGTGGGCATCCTCATAGGCCCACTCACCGTCAGCTTGCTCTACACCCTCATTTCAATCTACAGAAATGAATTCTTCAAACAAAATGCAATTTTATAATACCTTAACGCGCACAAAAGAAGATTTCACCCCCAAGAACCCACCCAATGTGACTTTCTATTCTTGTGGACCAACGGTTTACAACTATCCACACATTGGAAATTACCGCGCCTATGTCTTTGCTGATACGTTAAAACGAGTTTTGTTGTATCACGGATACAACGTCAAACACATAATGAACCTTACGGATATTGATGACAAGACTATCCGTGAATCACAGAAGGAGGGCAAAACTTTGAAAGAATTTACAGAATTTTATTCTGAAGAATTTTTTAAAGATGTTAAAACTCTAAATATTTTACCACCAGAAAAATTTACCAAAGCTACCGAATACGTAGACGAAATGGTGAAAATTATTCAGAAACTTTTAGAGAATGGCATAGCATATAAAAGTGAAGACGGCTCTGTGTATTATAATATTAAAAAATTCCCAAATTACGGCAAACTCTCGCACCTAGTACTAGACGAACAGAAAGAAAATGCCGCAGGTAGAATAAAAACTGACGAATATGAAAAGGAAAATGCACAGGACTTCGCTCTATGGAAATCTTGGGATGAAAAAGATGGAGACGTGTTCTGGGAGACCGAGCTCGGGAAAGGACGCCCTGGCTGGCACATTGAGTGCTCTGCAATGTCAATGAAAAATTTAGGTGAAGAAATAGATTTACACACAGGCGGAGTAGACAACATCTTCCCCCATCATGAAAACGAAATTGCCCAGTCAGAGGGCGCAACTGGTAAACCTTTTGTGAAATATTGGATGCACAACGAATGGGTCCTAGTAGATCAGAAGAAAATGGCAAAATCTTTTGATAATTTTTACACTTTGCGTGACCTGATAAATAGAGGAATAAACCCTCTCGCCTATAGATTCTGGCTATTAATGGCTAATTATCGCACCCGGGTAAACTTCGTCTGGGAAGCCTTAGAAGGCGCAGAAACAGCCCTAAAACGGCTCCAGGGGCTCTATTTGGCTCTAGGAAACGAACACGGTAAAGTAAGCCTAGATTACCAGAGTAAGTTTAAAAGCTTTGTAGAAGACGACCTGGATACTCCCCGCGCCGTAGCCCTACTGTGGGATGTTATAAAAGACGAAACTCTATCTCCTGTCGACAAAAAAGCAACAATTCTGGACTTTGATAAAGTGTTTGGTCTTGGCTTTGAAAATTTGAAAGAAGAAATAGTACCGGAAGAAGTGCTGAAGCTTGTAGAGGAACGCAAGCAAGCCCGCGAAAATAAAGATTTCACCAAATCCGATGAATTAAGAAAAGAAATAAATTCTCTCGGCTATGAAGTCAAAGATACTTCTGAAGGACAAAAAGTTTCTAAAATTTAGATAGCGGGTTCTTGTTGAGTAATACAGTGAAATGCTCCGCCACCATAGATAAGCTCACGGCAATCTATGCCAACTACATTCCTGTCTGGGAAACAATCTTTGATTATCTGAACAGCTTTGGCGTCGTTAATATCATCAAAAAGTGGCATTAAAATTACTTTGTTTCCTATGTAAAAATTCGTATAAGACACTGGGGCTTTCTGCCCGTTATGCTTCTTCTCTCCATCTTCATAATACATATGAGGCATCGGAAGTTTTATAACTTCAAATTTCTTTCCATCCTGATCTACTGCATTTTCTAAAATTTTAAAATTTTCTTGCAATCTCTCATAGTTGTCGTCGGTGTTGTCTTCCTCATACCCACAAACAATTTTTGATGGGCTCACGAAACGAGCCACCTCATCAATGTGTCCATCAGTATGATCGTTCACTAGCCCTTTATTTAACCAAATTATATTTTTTGCTCCAATTGTTTTTTTGAAAACAGCCTCAGTGTCTTCTTTCGAACTACCGAGGTTTCGATTTACTATTAAGCATTCTTCTGTCGTAAGAACACTCCCTTGCCCGTTGACCTCTATCGCTCCTCCTTCCATGGCAATAACTGCATCATACATTTTTAACCCCAGTTTTTCTTTTAAATTTAAAAAAACTTCGTTATCTTTAGTTAATTCTGGAAATTTTTCCCCGTAATTATTGTAGTGCCACTTAACCCACGCTTTTTCGGAATTGTTTTTTATAAACGTAGGTCCATAGTCTCGTATCCATACATCTACATATTCAACTTGATAAAAAACAATTTTCGATAAATCCACACCACCTTCCTGCAGTAATGTTGAAACTCTATTTTGTGTTTCTTGATTCAAAACAATCAGTTTAATAATCTCATCGGTGTGTAGTGCGGAGATCATCTTTAGGTATATCTTTTCAATGTTTTTTATCCTGTCCTCAAAATAATCGTCATCATTCGGCCAGGCAAGCCAAGTCGCAGAATGTTTCTCCCATTCTGCAGGCATAACAAAATTATTTTCTATAACTAATTTTTCGTCCATTTATTTTTTCGCACTAATTGTCTTATATGTATCGGCACGACGATTACGCATAAAACCCCATTCATTAGAGATTTTTTTATTATTTTCTAAGTCAATCCTACAAAGCATGGCCTCATCTTTATTGCTGGAAGATTTTTTAATTATCTTGCCGAAAGAATCACACACAAAAGATTGCCCCCAGAACTTCAACTTATCTTCGATGCCTACCCGATTCACCGCCACAACGTATAGGCTATTAGCAATAGCATGCCCGCGCATAATAGTCTCCCAGGCATTATGCCAATCCCCCTCTTTTTGTTTAACTCCCCCTATGGTTCCTATGGCTGTGGGATAAAATACTAAGTCAGCTCCAGCAAGTTTAACAGCTCGTGCTGCTTCCGGAAACCACTGGTCGTAACAGATAAGAACCGCAAAGGTACCATATTTAGTTTTGTATATTTTGTATCCTCCATCCCCCTCTTCAAAATAATTCTTTTCATAAAAAAGAGGATCTTGAGGAATATGAACTTTTCTATACGTCGGCATCAATTTACCATCCACATTGATAACCACTGCAGAATTATGAAAATGCCCATTTTTATCTTTTTCAAAAATAGGTACGATGATAACAACCTTGTATTTCTTGGCAATCGCGGAGAAGACTTTTGTAGATTCTCCAGGGATGGTTTCAGAAAAATCATTTTTCTTAGCATTTTTATATTGAGGAAAATACCTAGTTTTATATAACTCTTGTAAGCAAATAATTTGAGCTCCCTTTTTTGCCGCATGTTCTACCAATTTTGCAGTTTTAAGTAAGTTGGTTTTTTGGTCAGCGGACGTTGAATTCTGAATGGCAGCAACCGTTATAAATTTATTTTTCATAATTAAAATGTAACATATTTATAATCTTTTTGCGATAAATACAAATCATTATCGCTAAATTAGCAATTATAAAATATATGTAAAGAGAGTAGATAGAGAAAATCCAATTTTGAATTATTAGTAATCCAATAATGTTATTAATGACTCCCGGTAAATATGTCATTCCTGTCTCTGTTTCAGGAAAATGCCAAGATTTCACAAGCGTAGGTATTACGGCAAGTCCATCTGCCAATATTGCAAAAATTACTGAGAGGGTGGTATTTTTTGTTAAAATCCATAAAAATAAAGCTAGCATTGAAAAAATTCCACAAGCTACATCGAAAAAGGTTATTTCCCAGTAAGCGTTTCTTTTTATTAAAGCTCCAATCAATACAAGAAATGGAACAAATCCTGCCATAAATACTGGCAACGAAGCCACAAACCCAGCTCCTGCTTTCACCTGCAAAAAAGCTCCGATAAACGGCGCAAGCATCCACATGAACCAAGACACAAAGTTCGGTCTAGTTTTACCAAAAAATATATCTTTGATATACAAAGAAGCCCCAAGTAAACTTGTAAATATTGCAATATAAGCAAATTGTTCTGAAATCATTTTATATCCCTTCTTTTTTAAGTTCTTCGATTATTTCGCGAGACTTGCGAGAAAGTTTTTTAGGAAGTTTAATGTTAAGTTTAATTAGTAAGTCTCCCCTTTTGTTTTTGCCTATAGGTACGCCTTTACCTCGAACTCGCAAGATTTCATTTATAGATACTCCTTCCGGAATAGTCACTTCAATTTCACCATCTAGGGTTTCTATTGGATATTTTGTTCCGAGAAGTGCATCAGAAAGATTTAAATTCAAATTCATGACTAGGTCATTGCCTTCGCGTTTAAATACTGGATGTGGGGCTACGTTTATTTTTATATACAAATCTCCTGATGTCCCCTTAGATATTGCTTCTCCATAGCCTGTCATTCGCACCATTTCTCCGTCACGAATTCCGGCAGGGATAATTATTGAAATTTCTTCTTCTCGACGTAGAACTCCCTTGCCTTTGCATTTCTCACATAGCTCGTGTGGTACTTTGCCTGCGCCTAAACATACTTCGCATATCTTTGTATTGGCTATGTTCCCGAAGATTGTTCTTTTTTGCTCGTGAATTTTCCCTTGCCCATTGCAGTGCTTGCAAGTTTCCATTTTAGAACCGACCTTAGCTCCAGACCCGTTACAAGTTTGGCATTCGGAAGTTTTAGTAATTAAAATTTTTCTTGTTAGACCAAAGATAGAATCAGAAAATGAAATTTGAATTTCAGTAGAGATGTCTCGTCCACGACGCGCCTGTGCTCTCCCGCCTCCCATTCCTCCACCGAAAAAATCACTGAAAATATCATTAAGGTCGAACTCCATATTCCCATTTTGAAAACCTCCAGCAAAGTTACTAAAGTCAAAGCCTTCAAACCCGGCTCCGCCATGCGAATGCCCTCCTCCCATATTTTCAAACCCAGATCCGAACTGGTCATACTTGGAACGCTTAGAATCATCGGAAAGAACCTGGTAAGCTTCGTTTACCTCTTTGAACTTGGCTTCATTGCCGTCTTTTTTATCGGGGTGATATTTGTGCGCCAGTTTATAAAAGGCCTTCTTGATTTCTTCCTTGGATGCACCCTTATTTACCCCCAATGTTTCGTAATAATCCTTTGACATGATAGAAAACTATATCATAGGCTCAGCTTCTTGGGAAGCTTTGGCTTTAGGTTTTTCTTCTCCACCATCACTCACTTCCTCGGAGGTATTTTTCGTCTTAGTTTTTCCTTCAATAATTGCTTTTTCTTCCGCACTTCTGATGATAGTTGCTTCCTCTTCGGCTATAAGCTTCGCAGCATCCCCTTTAGGTATTGAATATTTTCTGCGAGATGTCTCAATAATTTCTTGTTTATATGAAGGATGAGTCGGCGGTAAAACTCTTAATGTTTCGGCAGAAAATGGATCGTAAGATTCCCCATCAATAGTCATTTTTATATAAAATTCCGCGACAGCGAGGTTGATCATATCTTTGACATCGAAGAGTGGTGCGAATTCAGGCTTCATTTTCACCGCATCTTCACCACCAATACGGAAAGTAATAATACTTCCGCAGTTACCGAGCACTGCTTGGTGAACTTTTGTAATTATCTGCCCCACATACTGATGCGCCATAGTCAGGTTTAGTCCGTATTTACGCGCTTCTGACAAAATATTTTCAAATGTTTGCGTCACGACGTTTTGAAACTCGTCTACGTAAATATAGAAATCCACGCGATCTTTTTCTGGGATAGCTGCCCGCTCCATTCCAGCTTGTTTTATTTTTGTTAAAAAGATAGAACCCAAGAAAGATGAATTTTCTTCTCCAAGGCGCCCTTTTGAAAGATTAATTAAAATTATTTTTCGTTCATTCATCAGCTTACTGATATCAATCTTGTTTTGTTTCTGTCCGAAAATATTTCTAAGGAGCGGGTCTGATAGAAACTGCCCGAGCTTGTTTACTAGCGGAATGATAGCATCAGTATCGAATTTCTCCGACCAGTCGGCGAATTCTATAGCAAAGAATCTTTTCACCATGTCGTCAGTAATGTATTCCACTACCTTCTGTCTGTAATTGCGGTCCGTCAACATTGATATCATTCCGCGCATTGTAGCGTGTGGATAGTCGAGAAGTGCAAGACAGGTAAAGCGAAAGACGTGCTCCAAGCGCGGGGTCCAGTTGGCCCCGAATTGTTTCTGGAAAACCTCAATGAGTCCCTGAGTCAACTGGAATTTAAACATCGGGTCCACGTTTGCAAGCGGGTTAAAAGATGCCGGGAAATCTATATCCGTCGGGTCTATTATGCACACATCATCTATGCGTTCTTTTGGAATATATTCTAAAACGGCTTCTATAACGTCTCCGTGCGGATCTATGAGGCAAAGTCCGTGCCCATAGCTCACATCTTGTCTGATAAAAAGTTCTAGGAGTTTCGTCTTCCCCACTCCAGACTTTCCAATTATATAAAGATGTCTTCTGCGGTCTATTCGTTTAATACCAAAAACAAACTTCTTTTCTTCAAGAGAAGCTACGTAATTCGTACGCCCAATAAAAGAAGCGTCCTCGGGCTTTACCTTGCCGAAAACAGGTAATTCTGGAGGCGGAGGTCCGTATTTTATTATTTGAACTCGATTTGGTTTCGGCATTGATTGATTGGTTTACTACCCTATTTTACCACAAAATTTAGTAAACTTCCTGCTGGTAACACTTCTCACAATACACAATCTCCGGCCTATCTGGGGCATAACTTGTTTCAAACTCCACATCGCATTTCCCAGTGTGATTAGGATGTTTCTTATCACACATGCATTTTCTGTGCCAAAGCTTCAGAGGATTACGTTGTTTTAATCGATGATAATGACGACAATTCGGGCACAGGCGCGGTAAAGCAAGATTCATTTTTTTATAAAATTGAAGCTCTGTTGGAACAATTTTAAATGCTTCTGTGCATTGTTCGTTACATTTCGCAGCATGAAGACAACTTATTGCTCTCCCTATTATACTTTCATCTACCATATCTATATTTTGCGGTATATCTTTATTTTCTATTTCAATTTTATAATCCCTGGTTGAATTTTCCTTCCACTTAAACCCCAAATTCTCTACTTCTGTTTTATTCAGTGGTAAAAATTCAGTCGCGATAGTTTCATTATAGTAAAACGGAGATAATTCTACGGGAAAAAATTCTCCGTATTTATATACTCTCTTCTTTTTGTCTACATAGGGCATACTATTCATATGTTCTATTACTTTTAGTAAAAGTTCATTGTACTCTTCCTTTGTGTATTGTTTGTTTAATATACAATATTGTTTTTGACGCAAACCAATACAACCAAAACAATCTTGTGAACCGTGACAATTGTAAGAATAATAGACATCATGCCCACCGTATACTACACCGACGAAACATAATTTCGCTCCTTGCACCCCAGTATCAAAAACTTCGTATAAAAGTTCAGCTTCTGCTCCTGCTCCATATCCATCGTAAGTATCTCTTAGCCCTTTTGCAGTATTCTGAACAAAACGTGCGTTTTTTACTTCTCCATAAATATCAAAACAGTCTTTGCAGTTGTATGAATTTGTAATATTATCTCCCGTACTCATTGGGGCATTGGTGATGTTAGCGTATTTTCGAATAGTTTTTTTCTTTAGTTCTTCAAAATCTTTTTGTATTTTTTTCAGTTGTGTTATATCTTTAAGATTAAATTCTTTCATTTTTTCTAAATAAGCTTCTCTGCTATATGGCTGATTAAAAATATAATAGCTTTTACTTCTTAAATTAGTGCACCCAAAACAATCCGAACAACCTCGGCATTCGTATAAAAAAGCCGAGTTGTTACATTCTTCTATATTCTCTGAAAAAAGTACCCTGTAGCATTTTTTAGCAGATACAAGTTCATAGCAAAGTTCACATTCAGATATAGCAAAAATATCCATAGAATCTTTAACATTCAGAGAGCGAGCACCATAAGAAACATTTTCTCCTCCCCATGAAGCAAAAATTAAATATCCGTTCTTGAAATCTCCTGTGTGTTGAGAATATGCAGAGTTTATAGTACGAGCATTGAATACGGCTGGCATCGGCGTTCGATGCAATAACTCACTAAACTGAGAAAAAAACGTCTTAGTGAAATCGTATTCCACCCCATAAGACATTGGGTCCCATTTATCACTCCACCATATATCTCTGTCATAAACAATGATTTTCGATTCTGGTGAAAAACCAGATATTAAATCTTTTTCACTAAAGGCACATTTTGTGTGGTAAAAACTTCTTTCGTTTCTCCAGGCCATCCGCCTTTGCATTCTACATTCTGGGCAAAAAGTCGGCGGAGGGACTTGCATCTTTTCGTAGAAATTAAAATCTTCTGGTTCGATTACGAAATTATTTTTACAATTCTGACATATTCGGTTTTCGTTTTTGTATTCCATTTTTGTCTTTTTTTCTTTTCCCCCATTTACGCCATGGCTGATATGAGGGAATTAATACACTTCCTGTTGATAACACTTCTCACAGTATACGATATCAGGTTTGTCGGGAGAATAACCAGTTTTAAAAACCTCTTTGCAGTGTTCCGAATCATGGACATGTTTTACTGTATTTTTGTAAATCCCGGTATCGTCAGTAACCCCTGCACACATACATTCTCTTCCGTATAAACGAATACTCAGTCGATCGCTGATACGACGTTCGTGCCGACATTCGTTGCACATCCGTGGAATCGGCAGCTGTTCTCGCTTTAAAAAAATATATTCATTAAGCTGTATTCGGAATGGATATTTACACTTCTCGCACTCGATAACTTCTTTTGTAATATCTTCATTTATGTCATTAATGTTTTCAGGTATATCTTTCGTATACATTGTTATCTTGTATTCTCCGTGTGGAACTTCAATCCAGCCGTAATTATTTTTTAACGCCTCTTCCCTACTTAATGGAAAATGCTGAACAGCAAGAGTGTTGTTGTAACCAAAAGGTGACCATTCCATAGGAAAAAATTCACCATATTTATATACTAGACCTCGTGAATCTATATAAGGCATCTCATTCATGTGTTGTTTTATCTTTGATACCAGAGACTCATATTCTTCTTTAGTATATTGTTTATTTAAAATACAATATTGTTTTTTCTTTAGACCCACACAGCCAAAACAATTTGATGAACTGAAAAGATGAACAGAGTACTCACATTGTCTACATGTCGGCCAACAGTTGCGTGAAAATTTATTATTGTATGAATTCTGTCCACACTCCATGGTTTCATAGCAAAGCTCAATGTATTCTCCCCAATTAGTAGAATCGTAATTATCTTTATTGGCTGGCACCTGTAGGTACTGACAATAACGCATGTTCTCACTCTCTCGTACTAAATAACTGTCGTTTACATTTTTTGAATCAGTAACATAAGAACCCGAAGAGTTGTAATTCCTAACTCCCTGCTGATACCTTCTGATTTGTGTCTGCCAGAAAGCTCGCGCTTTTTTGCGAGCTTCTTCAAGTCCTGAAGCAGTATCCAGGTGCATTTTTGCAATTTCTTTTTCGTATTCTTCTTTTGTGTATTGTTTATTAAAAATACAATAAGAAGAACCCCTCAGGTTTACACAACTAAAACAATCACTGCAACCTCCGCAATCCCGAGAAAACCAAAGATTGCGAGAATCCCAAGACATAATAGTAAAGTAACATTGATAGCACTTTCTTGCCCAAAAACATTCATAACAGCGTTCCGATTCGTTTAAATGAGAGTTATCTACGCAATCTTTACAAGAATCTACTCCATTGCCATACATACAATCTTCCGAGTCATTGGAATTACAAAGAAGATAAGAATTTTTAAGCCTGGACGCATTAAATGAATACGGGCTATTTATCATGCCTATAACATTGAAATTATACATAGGCACTTTCATTTCTAATTCATGTAGTTGCTCCCAGAAAGATCGCAAGGGATCATAATTTTGTCCATATTCCATAGCGTCCCAGGTATCTCCCAGCCAAGTCTCCCGAGTAATAATCTTCCTATCACTTTCAGCTGGGTATGTAGAGAAAATTTCTTTACCCGAAAAAGCATCTTTGACTTTAAAAAGTCTACGCTCATTTCTAAAAGCCAAACGCCTCTGGGCTCGACAAAGTGGGCAGAAAGTCGGTGGTGGGACCTGCATTTTTTCGTAGAAATTAAAATCTTCGCTATCTATAACAAAATCACCACGACAGTTCTGACATACTACATTTTGTGATTTATACTCCATATCTTTACAATTTCCTGCCCCGTATGAAGCTTAGCTTTCGTTCGGGGTGGCAATTTCTAATTTCACTCTTCATGCTATTCTAGAATTTTTCTTAATACGTCTTCCGGAACTTCGGGTGGCTTTGTCGGTACTGGCGGTGGTGTAGGCGTTGAAGCTGGAGCTGGAGCTGGAGGAACAGAAGGAGGAGTCGAGGTTTTCTGGGTAATTAAATCTTTCAATTTATTCATCTCTTCTGGGGTAGCAGCTCTGTCTTTAGAAGATACGGGCTTTTTAACGATATCTTGCATTTTATTTTTTAAAGAATCTAGTGACACAGGTTCAGGAACTGGGGCTGTATTTTCAGATAAAGTTTTATTTAAGATACCCCGCAAGGCAGAATTGTCTTTTTTCCCAACAGGAGGTTTTGGGGCTTTGCTAACTGGATGTGATTGAGTAAAAACTTTTTTGATTGTTTTTAATACACTAGACTTTTCAGGAGGAAGGCTAGGTTTTGATTCTTTTTTAGTAAAATGTCCTGCTTCATCAAAATGCTTCTCTCCCCGTTCTTGATATCTATTGTCTTCTTCTATTCTTCCCCTGTCTTTTTGTTCAAATTCTATTCCTAAGTCGGCTAAAGGTTTGTAGAATTTAGAATCATCGTACCTCATCTGGTTCTCTGGACCTTTTTCTACCTTCACTTCTCCGGATTTAACTTTAGCAATACATTCCTTGCAATACACCGGACGGCCAGGCTCTGGCTTGAAAGGGACAGTCTTTTCTTTTTTACATAAAGAGCAGACAATTTGAAATTTCTCCATACTGGATGAAGAAGTATCTGTGTCATTTCCGAGCGACATCCCGCTCCAGTTGTTGATTTCACTCTCGACAACTTCTTTCGGTCTACAATATAAAGCGCGAGAAGATTTTATAACTTCTTCTTCAATTTTTTTATCCCCCGACTTTACCATCTGGGGTAAAGTTTTCGCAGAGAAAGGTCTGGAGGTCACTCCGTCTATCATTAGCTTCAAATAAGCCTTATAGTTCGGCAAGTTAACGATATCTCCCGGAGTAAATTCTGGGTCAAATTCTTTTTCTAAAAAATCCGCATCATCGGCTCCACATCGAAAGACAATCATAGTCCCGACGTTGCCGAAGACAGCGTCACGCACGGCTGTACTCTTGTCAGAGACGAGCTGGGCGGTGTATTGGTGCGCGACGGTAAGGTTTAATCTATATTTTCTAGCTTCGGATAAAATTCCCGCAAAAGCGTCGGTAACGAAATTTTGAAATTCGTCCACATAGAGGTAGAAGTCTTTACGGTGTTCTTCTGGGATACGCACACGCTCCATGGCCGCGAGCTGGATTTTCGTAATTATCATTCCACCGAGAAGACTGGAGTTGTCCTCACCAATGCGCCCCTTGGAAACATTCACTAAGAAAATCTTCCCGTCATTCATCATATCGAAAATGTTGATTGTACTTTTTGCCTGACCGACGACATTTCGAATGATAGACGTAGACAGAAATTGGCCGACTTTGTTCTGAATCGGCGCGATAGCTTCATTTCGAAATTTATCTTGCCAAGCTTCGTATTCGTGAACCCAGAAAGCCTTAATGACAGGATCTTTTAAATTGGAAATAATCTTCTGACGGTAGTCCTTGTCCACAAGCATCCTTGGAATTCCAAGCAATGTCGTCCCTGGAGTATCAAGTAAAGCTAAAATAGTATTGTTTAAAATGTATTCCATTCGGGCACTCCAAGCGTTCGCCCAAATTTTCGTAAATATTCCCATAAGCCCGGAAGCCACCAAGTGCTTGTATTGCGGGTCAATGAGTTCTAGGACATTGAAGCCTATGTGGTGGTCGGCGTCAGCTGGGTTAAAATAAACGACGTCTTTAATACGGTGTGGCGGAATAGCAGACAAAACTGCTTCTACATTTTCTCCGTGTGGGTCAACTAAGCAGACCCCTTCTCCATTCTGAATGTTCTGGATAATCATGTTGAACATCAACACAGATTTACCTGTACCAGATTTTCCTAGAATATAAACATGCTGACGTCTGTCTTTACGCTTGATACCAAAAAGCTGATTTCTGTCCCGAAAAGTCGAAAGCCCCAGATATGTAACGTCTTTATTAACGGGTATCTCTGGTAAGTCCATAGCGATATTTTACAACGAAACAGCCTTTTTTACCAGCATTTTCAGCTATTTAAAATTAGCTCAGCAAATGCTTCTAAGCTTTGAACAGAATAATTTGGGTTTGTTTTTAAAATTTGATCAAAATCATAAAAGATTTTATTGTCGGAAGGAAGAAATAGGCAAGAATCTAACCCAGCGGCTTTAGCCGCTGTAATGTCGTGCGGTGAATCCCCTATGATAATAGTCGTCTTCGGATCAAGTTTAGCAACCTCTATAATATAAAGAAATGGGGCAGGATCTGGTTTATGTTTCATAATATCGTCAAATCCAGAAATGGCTTTAAAATATTTGGTGAGCTCCGTCAATTCCAATACTTCTTCAATTAATTTTCTAGGACTAGAAGAAACCAACGTCAAAGTAATATTATTCTTTTGCAGTTTTTCCAAGGTCTCATGCACTCCTTCGTAAAGTTTCATGAAAGGCACATGACTCACCATATATTTACGAACGTTTTCTACATACAGATCAATATCAATATTAGGATACTTCGCCGCTGTCTTGTTATGCTCATAGAAAAAATCCCGTATAATTACTTCGTCCGGTAATTCTATCCCTAAATTTTTTAACCCACTCTTATATGCATCCATCCAGATATGAAGAGTCATCCCCAACGTCCCATCCCAATCAAAAATTACTGCAGAATATTTCATTTTTTAATGATACCAAACATTAGCCAAACTAAAAAGCCCAAACATTAGATAATTAATGTGAATACTTTTACTACAAAGCTAGTATTTCTTTTTCTATATTTTTAAGTGAGACAGTAATTCCATACAAAGAAGGAATCGCTACGTTACCTTGTTGTTGTTTAATCATTACTGGTTGAAATCTTGTGCAAACAGAAATCACCCTACCGGTTTCTTCGATAACTATGGGCCCACCACTATTACCATAATTCAGGGCCTTATCTATTACATAATACTCAGGAAAACCAGTATTTTTTATTATAGGGCCAATTTTATCATGATGAGAAGAAATTATTAAAGAAGTTGTTCGTGGAAAATATGTGTGTGTGCCAATCATCATCCCTTGTTGGGTTGGATGTAATTTAACAGTATGCTCAGCAAGCGGATATCCGAAAGCATATACGGGCTCTCCTTCTAGGGGAATAGAAAAATCAACATATATATTATTAAATTCTATTTTCCCCTTTAAAGATTCTTGAGTTTTATGTTTCTCAAAGTCTGCTTTCAAAATTACAAGATCAAACTGTGGAAAATCAGATACCAAAATAAGCTCTTTTATTTGAGTAAAACTTGGCCCTGGTTTTGATAATATTAATTTTGAAATATCAAGTAATTCTGGTATGCCTTTAGTAGTGTCTAAAATGGCATTACCATTAATATCGATCTTTTGAATAACATGTCGGGCGGTAATAAAATACCCCCTAGGGTCAAAGAAGAATCCCGTACCATTGGGAAATGGAAAATTTTTATAAGCAGGATCAGGATGAGGAGTTAAAACACTGAAAGTTGCTTGTTTTGTATTTTCTAACGTTTTATTAATCATTATTTACAGTTACGCTTTTGGTGCTTCACCTTCTGGACCTTTTTCTTTGAAATCAGCATCGTGGACTTCGGCGGGCTGTTCTTCAGGGGTCGAAGGTCCGGCTGCGCTTGCGTCTGGCGCGGCTTTCGCCATAGCTTCCCCAATTTTGGACATTTCAGAAGAAAGTTCTTCGGTGGCTTTCTTGATAGCTTCTGCATCTGTACCGTCTTTTACTTCCTTCACAGCAGCAATCTTTTTATTTACTTCATCTTTTAACTCTGCAGGGATTTTATCTCCAGCATCCTTTACTGCTTTCTCAGCAGTATAGATGATCATTTCTGCAGTATTTTTAATATCTACAACTTCTTTCTTCTTTTTATCTTCTTCAGCATGAAGTTCTGCGTCAGCTTGCATCTTTTTAATATCTTCGTCTTTTAGTCCGGAACTTGCTTCAATTTTTATTGATTGAGTTTTTCCAGAAGCTTTATCTTTCGCGGTAACGTTTAGAATACCATTTGCATCCACATCGAAGGCCACTTCAATCTGAGGCATACCGCGTGGTGCTGGTGGAATACCGTCTAAGATAAATCGTCCGAGGGATTTATTGTCGGAAGCCATTGGGCGCTCACCCTGCACAATGTGGATTTCTACAGAAGTCTGGTTGTCCGCAGCGGTAGAGAAAGTCTGAGATTTACTAGAAGGAATTGTGGTATTTCTTTCCACTAACTTCGTAGCCACTCCTCCTAAAGTCTCAATACCTAGAGATAATGGAATAACGTCAAGAAGTAAGACATCTCGCACATCTCCTTGCAATACTCCAGCCTGCACCGCAGCACCGAGGGCCACGACTTCGTCAGGGTTAATTGTTAGATTTGGGGCTTTACCGAATACCTTCTTCACCTCATCTACAATCTTCGGCATTCTAGTTTGCCCGCCAACCATGACTATCTCATTCATATCTTCCATCTTAAAACCGGAAGACGCCATAGCTCGCTTGGTGATTTCTATAGAACGTGAAATATATTCGTCGGCTAGAGCTTCGAGTTGAGCACGAGTCATTTTGAGTAAGAGGTGTTGCGGACCTTCAGCCGTAGAAGTGATGAAGGGAATATTTATTTCTGATTCAATAGCTGTAGAGAGCTCAATCTTTGCTTTTTCAGCAGCTTCGTCTAAACGCTGGAGTGCGAGCTTGTCGCCACGCACGTCTACTCCAGAAGTTTTCTTAAATTCTTCTGCAATCCAATTTATTATTTTATGATCAATGTCTCGTCCACCCATGTGACTGTCTCCATCTGTAGACTTTACTTCGATGACATCATCGCCTATTTCTAGTACAGACACGTCGAAAGTTCCACCCCCGAAGTCGTAGACAACTATTTTTTCATTTTTCTTTTTATTAAATCCATACGCAAGTGCTGCCGCAGTAGGCTCATTGATAATTCTTTTCACATCAAGACCGGCAACTACCCCAGCGTCCTTCGTAGCTTTTCTTTGGGCATCGTTGAAATACGCTGGCACTGTTATAACCGCTTCTGTAATTTTTTCCCCAAGCTTCGCTTCCACATCTGCTTTAATTTTTCCTAGAATCATTGCGGAAACTTCTTCTGGGCGCATCCACTTATCTCCGATTTTTACTTCCACTCCACCATTGGCAGATTTCTGAATTTTGAAAGATGCATTTTTTAAATCTTTTTGCACTTCTGGATCTTCGAAATTGTGTCCCATGAAGCGCTTGATGCCGTACACAGTATTTTCTGGATTAGTTACAGCTTGTCTCTTTGCAAGTAAGCCCACAAGCCTGTCACCGTTTTTAGCCACAGCTACAACCGAAGGAGTCGTGCGATTTCCTTCTACGTTTTCAATAATTTTTGGCACACCACCTTCAATGATAGCGACTGCCGAATTCGTTGTCCCCAAATCTATACCTATTATTTTACTCATATTTTATATAGTTATTATTAATAATTTAGTTAATTTGACAAGCAATTCGCGACCGCGAAATACTTGTATAATCCAGTATATATGATAAGATATATTCATGTCAAGCAAAAACGAAAAAGATAACAAATATTCGAAAAAAATATTGAAAATATTAGGCCAAAAAACGGCTATTTCTCTTCCTGAACTTACTAAACAGATAGATACAGAAGAATGCCCTCCAGGCTCGAAATACGCGATTACCCGCTCTTTAAAAGGCCTTAGAGAAGCTGGGCTCGTTGAGCAAATCCCCTCACCCCAGAACGAATATGCCCGCCTAACCAAGGAAGGTAAAAAGAAAATGCATAGTTTGGAATTAGAAAATGATACTAGTTTGGTCAATACTTCTTGGGACGGATTCTGGAGAATTATTTTACTTGATTTACCAGAAAATAGAAAAAGTGAAAGAGAAAGTTTGCGTTATCTTCTAAAAAAAGCGGGTTTCGTCTGCCTGAAAAATTCTGCTTGGATCTCCCCTTTCCCTTTCGAACATTTATTTACGAATATTAAAAAAGATCTCGACCTCACGACGGAGCTCATGATTATAGTCACTGAGAACATAGATGAGGAATCTAAAAAGGTTTTATTTGAAACTTTCGGCCAGTAAAATTGCCCTTTCCCCCATTTACGCCATGGCTGATATGAGGGAATTAGTAAATTTCTTTATTGTAATCTTCGGTGCAAAGAACTTTTTCGGGGCCGCCTTCTTCTACTGGTCTGTAGGTTGTGTCTATGATTTTATCGCACGTATAGCACTTCCTTTTGTAAAACCTCATTCCATTGCGAAGCCTAAGCCGTCTATTGTGTCTTTCATCTGGATGCACAGAAGGCAAAGGTATATTGAATCTTCGGTAAAAGGAAAGTTCTTGCTCTGTGATTTGAAAAGGCCGACCGGTAACTTCGCACGCAATAACTTCTTTTAAAATTGAATCTTCCACTTCGATGATAGTCTGAGGCAAATCTTTACCATTTATTGTGGTTTTATAACTGCCAGGTGTGTACTCTCGCCAGCGAAAACCCAGTTGCACCACTTTTTGTGTATCGAGTGGAATATAATCCTGAGCAATGCTCTCATTATATGCAAACGGAGAGAGCTCTGGCGGAAAAAATTCTCCGAATATATACACTCTCCCCCTTTTATCCACATAGGGAACTTTTTGCATTTGCTCAATAATTTGAGGTACTAGTTTTTCATACTCTTCTTTCGTGTATTGTTTATTTAAAATACAGTATTGCTTACCGTTCAATTCTGCGCAGCCGAAACAGTTTTGGCAATTGTTCAACATATAGCTGTAAAAAATATCATGGGAATACCAGATTATTGTGCTAAAAAAAACATTGTTATCATAAACACCCACACTTACTCCTTCATAAGTCAATTCGGAGCCCCCGCCAGAGCCTGGCCCGACATCGTAAGAGTCCTTGACCCCACCGGACCCACACCAACTAGCATATTTTGTATTTTCAGCCCCAGCCCTGGCATCAAAAACACCATAGCAGTTGCGGGAATTAGATACCTGGTCGCCCACAACATTTACGGTATTCGTAAGTTTTAAATGCTTATGCAATGCACTCTTCCATAATTCCTGAAAACGCTTTTGGGCTTTTTCGATCCCCGAGCAGGTTTCTAAGTACAATTCTTTTTTCTCCTTTTCATATTCTTCTTTTGTGTATTGAACATTTTCTATACAGTAACTTTTATTTCTCAGATTCGTACTTAGTATACAATTAGAACAGTTGCGGCAATCGTATAAAAAATATGAGTCCATGCAAGCTTCGCTTTCACGGGAAAAAAACAGTCGATTGGAATTATTACAGTATACGTTTTCATAGACAAATTCAGTATTTAAACATGTATATGAATCATGGGTAAATTTGCAGTGAGAAAGCCGATTGGAATACATAGAATCTTCACTGTTCCAGGTTGCGGTTACGAGATAACTATTTTTCATTTCCACCGTAATGTTACAAAACCTGGAATTGATCGATTTTGAATCAAAAAATGCTATATGGGGAACTTTTTCAAGTAATTCTCGAAACTGGTCGAAAAACGGCCGGGAAAAATCATATTCTTGCCCATAGCTAAGCGGATCCCATTTGTCGCTCCACCACATCTCCTTGTCATAGATGGTTAAATTTTCATCTGGATGATAAATAGATAGAAGAGAATTATCTTTGCTGGGCTCGCCATTTGGGCAACGAAATAACGAATGTTCATTCCGCCAAGTCATGCGTCGCACCAGCCGACACTCTGGGCACCACGTCGGCGGAGGAACTTTTATTTTTTCATAAAAAGAAAAATCTTCAGTCTCGATGGTGAATTCTTTTTTACAGTTTTGGCATATTTTGTTTTCACTTTTATATTCCATATTTTTATATTCCCTCATTTACGCCATGGCTGATATGAGGGATTAGGCGATATTTTGTTTATAACACTCTTCGCAAGCGATTTTCTGGCAGCCCCATTCTGGTGGATAGTATGCCTCTATGTTTTTCTCGCAGTAAATGCAAACTACTGGATAGGATCGGAGGACAGTGAGATATTTTAGCGCTTCGCGCGTCCGCACATCGAAATGTTTGCGTGGCAGAGGTATATTGTTCTGTCGGTAAAAAGCAAGCTCGTTCTCTGCTATGTTGAAACGCCAGCCAGTTTCCGGGCAGATCAACGGCTTAATAATTATATCATCCGAAACATCTTTTATGTCGTCCGGGAGCTCAGACGTAGGCGTGCCTTCGATATGACTTTCATCTATCTCTTGCCAGTAGCCACCAAGTTTTAAAATATCTTCTTTTTTGGTTTCAGGAAAATATAAAAAACTTGTAGAGAAATTGAATGGCCCAGCGCTCATGGAATAAGGTAGAAATTTACCGTATTCTCCTCTTTTTTTCATATCTGTGATAATTTGATTCTTTATTTTTTCATATTCTTCTTTGTCATATTGCTTATTTAATATGCAATATTTCTTTTTCTTTAATCCCACACAGCCGAAACAATTTTCACACTCTATACATAAATCTACATATTCAGAATATCGAGAAGATGACCAGACGCTATATTTTTCAGCGTATCCATACAAACAACAACTACAATTGCCAAGCATTTCTGAATACCAACATCCGTTTGCATCAATATTTGATTTTTCTCTTAACCCTCGCATACAATTGTAACAATCTTCAGAATCATTTATGGTATTGCAATTATGACAATTTTTTACATCTAACAAATAATCCCCATCGGAATTATAAGCTTTGAGGTTAAAATTTTGCCTATGAACCACTTCTTTTTTTGCAAGTTCTTCAAATCTCTCCTTCAATGATAAAACAACCTTATGTGATCCTAAATTAAATGATTTTAACTTTTTCTCGTATTCTTCTTTGGAATATTGAACATTTTCAATACAATATTGTTTATTGCGTAAATTCCAAGACATAAAACAATTCTGACAATTTCGACAATCATAGAGGAAATAAGAATCTATGCAATCTCGAGAATGTTTAGAATAAAAAATCTTAAATGAGTTGTGACAATCACTGCAACCAAAAGATTTTTCAGTATTGAAACAAATTGTCATATCTATAGAATTTTTAACCTTAACATTTCTATATGAATAATATAAATCTTCACATTCTTCCATTGAACGGGAAAGGTAACAATTTTTAGAATTCCATACATCATCACACCAATCACAGCCAGTATTTTTACTGCCGTTTTGATGTGGGTGTGGAACCTTTTCCTGAAGTTCCTGTAATTGCTCAAAAAATGAGCGGTTGGGATCGTAATCCTGTCCGTAATCCATAGGATCCCATTTATCGCTGTGCCATTCATGTAAAGTATAAAGTGGATATCTGCTCTCTGGTAAAACAGTAATCATACTTTCTCCCGAAAGGTCAGATTTGGTCTTACGAAATTTACCAAACATCCAGAAAGAAAGATGCTGCTTTACTCTACAGAAAAAACAAATAGTAGGCAGTTCAATCCCCACTTTTTCATATAATGATAATTCCCCTTCGCTGATTGTGAAGTTTTGGTTACAATGCTCACAGACTTTATTTTGTGCTGTCCTTGTACTCATACACATTCACTCTCGCTGGACGAATGACTCGCTCACCTAGCTTGTAACCTTTTTGAATTAT
This sequence comes from Minisyncoccota bacterium, assembly GCA_041665925.1. Lineage (GTDB taxonomy): Bacteria > Patescibacteriota > Minisyncoccia > Phycocordibacterales > UBA9973 > UBA9973. The sequence goes on along the minus strand of JBAYHW010000002.1, from coordinate 3,945 downwards.
TGTAGCCACTTTATGATCCATGTCTTTGCTGTCGGTTTCTACCATATCAATAGACTGATGGATATTAGGATCAAAACTTTCCCCTACTTCGCCTATTTCTTTCACTCCATATTCTTCAAAAATTGCATTCAATTGAGAATAAATATACTCCACACCCTTGCGCCAATTTTCATCTACTTTTTCCCAAGCCTCACGATTTGCAAAAGCCATATTGAAACTATCGGCGACAGAGAGAAATCTCATAATTATTCGCTCACGCATAGCTTCTGAGAAAAGAATTCGCCTGTTGTCTTCATCTTTTTTATAATTGGCAAATTCTGCTCGCTCTTTCTGCCAGCCGTTTAAGTATTCCTGCTTGGAAGCTTCAGCTTGTTTCAAATCACCTCGAAGTTTCTTGAGAGTTTTCTTGAGATCTTCTTCCCCATCTTCGTTGAATTCAAATTCAACTATTTCTTCCTCAGGTTCTTCTATTTTTTCATCTTTTTTATCTATTTCTTCGTCTTGCATACAGAGATATTAGCACAAAAATACCCCTCTTCCAAGGGGTATTTTTAATAAAATTAAATTAACGTTTACTCCACTGAGGCGCCTTGCGAGCTTTCTTGAGTCCGAATTTTCTGCGTTCTTTAGCGCGAGGGTCACGCTTGAGAAATCCTAGTGTTTTCAGACCTCCACGTAGGGCAATATCTGAATCCACAAGAGCACGAGAAAGTCCGTGACGAATAGCTTCGGCTTGGCTGTGAATTCCTCCTCCTGATACATGGACTTCGACTTCCCACTTAGAAGACCCTACTGGCAAACCTTTGATCATAGGATCTAAAATTAAACGGCGTTGATCTTCTGTCTTGAAATATTCTTTTGCATCTTTTCCATTTACTAAAAAATGAGCCTTAGAAGACTGAGTTATGCGTACTCGAGCAGTTGATGTCTTGCGTCGTCCTACAGCTTCAATATATTTTTCTTTTTTTGTTTCTTTATCCATATATTAGTCTTGTATTGTTAAATTTTTCATCATAACTCTTCGCAATTTATTATCTGGAAGCATTTGAAAAGTCGCAAGCTTGATCAATTCTTTTAATCCCATTTTTTCTGCTGTTTCTGTACCTTTTAAAATACGAAGCCCGCCTGGAATACCAGAATATCTAGTGTGATAAATTTCGTCTAGTTTCTTAGCTGTAATTTTAAGCTTAGAAGCATTTACAACATTTACAGGGAAACCGGAATATTTATTGCGTTCAAAAGTTGCCTTAGTCTTGCCCATTAATGACATAGCCACCTCGCTCGCTACCCTACCCAAAGTTCGGCCTTCGGCATCTATTGTTTTTATATTTAATTCTTTTGCTGTTTTTTTCATAATTTTTTTATACAAATTCAATAATAGCCATTTTCGCTCCGTCAGATTTTCTTGCTCCTAATTTTAAAACTCTAGTGTAACCGCCTTTTTTATCTTTGTATTTTGGTGCAATAACATCGAAGAGCTTTTTAACTTCTTTGCCTTTATTAGAAAGCTTGGCGGCGACAACTCTGCGAGTAGCCATATCACCTTTTTTGGCATTAGTTATCAATTTTTCTATAAAAGGACGAAGCTCTTTTGCTTTTGGTTCGGTTGTTTTTATTTTTTCACGCACAATCAAATTGAGCGCTAAAGAATTCAAAAGTGCTCTCTTCTGTGTCTTATCTCTACCGAATTTTCTTGTATTATTGTGGTGTCGCATATTATTCTTTTAAATTAAGGCCGAATTTATTCAAAACCTTTTTAATTTCTGTAATCCCTTTTTCCCCTATACCTTCTACCTCAAGCAAGTCTTCTCTCTTTTTACGTGCAAGCCCTCCGAGGGTTCTGATGTTTGCTCCAGTCAAGGCATTTAAGGTACGAGTAGATAAATCTAGGCTGTCAGTGCGAGTCTTCAAAACATCGGCAAAATCACTCCCCTTCTTTTCATCTTTTTCTTCATCTTTCTCTTCTTCCTTTGATGCCTTTTTAGAAACTTTTACTTCTTCTTCGGGTTCTTTGAAATCAACGATAGCTTTAAGCTGATTTATCATAATTTCAATAGAACGAGAAAGGGCTTCGCGGGCAGTCAATGTACCATCGGTCTCTATGGCTATTCTTAGGCGATTGTGGTTGGTTTTGTCGCCGACACGCATGTTTTCTACTTCGTATGACACCCGGCGCACAGGAGTAAAGATAGCGTCCACGGCAATAGTCCCTACGTCCACTTTCTCTTTTTGGAAAAGTTCTTTAGAAATAAAACCGAGACCTTTTTCTATCTTCATTTCTATGTTTAAATTCACCTTGCCTGTAATTTCAGCTATGTGTAATTCCGGATTTAAAATTTCTACCTGGCCACCAGTTTTTATATCACTAGCAAAAACTTCTTTCGGACCCTTAACGTCAAGAGTAACTGTTTGAGGTTCGTCAGAGAGCATTTTAAAACGAGCCTTCTTCAAATTTAAAATCATCACTATCACATCTTCTTTAATCCCGTCCATTGTCTGAAATTCGTGTGATACTCCATCAATCTTTATAGCAGTGATGCTTGCGCCCGGAAGAGACGAAAGAATTATCCTTCGTAAGCTGTTTCCTAGAGTATGGCCATACCCAGGAGACAAACCGTCTATTTCAAATACCCCTTTGTTACCTTCTTCTAGGACAACACGAGGCTTAGAAGGCATAATTATTTTATATTCAGGCATAATTTTATAAAAAGTTAACTTTTAATTTTAATAACACAAATAAATATATTTAACGACTATAGAACTCGAGCACAGCATTTAAGTCTAGGAAGCTTTCAGTATTTTTTGGTTTTCCTAAAATTTTCCCTTCCATTGCTCCTGGATCAAATGAAACCCAAGCCGGAGCTGTGTAATCTTTTAATCGTCCTGCTAAATTTTCAAAAATTTTCTTCACCTTACTGCCTTCACGAATTTTAATAACATCTCCAACTTTTAACTCAAAAGAAGGGATAGTGACTCTGTGATTGTTGACGATGAAGTGCCCATGAGAAACCATCTGTCTGGTGGCACGTCGGCTAGCCCCAAGACCCATCTTATACACAACGTTATCTAGGCGAGATTCTAGGCTTTCAAAAAGCTTTTCAGCTGTTCCAGCGCCTTTAGTGCTAGAAGCTTTTTTAACATAATTTGAAAGCTGACGTTCTGATATACCATATGAAAAACGGATTTTCTGTTTTTCGATCAATTGTGCTCCGTATTCTGTAGGCGCCTTAGGTCTTTTACCTCCTGGTAAAGTTTTCGTAGCGGATGAAGCAAATTTAGCAGTCTGACATTTGTCATAAACTCCTGGACCTAATCTGCGGCAAATTTTAAATTTGGGTTTTGATATCATAATTTTATTTATAAACTTTATACTCTTCGTGGTTTCTTAGCTTTTGGACCATTGTGTGGAACTGGTGTCGCATCTAAGATTGAGGTTATCTCTATCCCATGAGCCATGAAAGCTCGGACTGCTGGCTCTCTACCTGATCCAACTCCCAGGATAACCACATCAGCATCTTTAACTCCAAGAACCGCAGCTTTGCTTCCGATTATGTCTCCCACCTTAGAAGCTGCGAACGGAGTCCCCTTTTTTGCTCCCCTGAAACCGAGACTTCCCGCAGAAGACCAGAAAAGAGTGTTACCTACTTTATCTGAAAAAAGAACTTTCGTATTGTTGAAAGTAGCATCAATGTGTAAAACACCAGATGTTACTTTTTTCTTTGCAGTTTTTCCAGGGGCTTTCTTGACCTCCACTTCTTCTCCTGTGGCAACTATTTCTTTTACTTCTTCTGTTGTTTCTTGTTTCTTTGGCATGTTTAATTATGTTTTACTTTCTTTTCTTTTACCGGATGCCATCGTCTTGCGAACATTCCCTCTAATCGTGCGAGAGTTCGTTTTTGTCCGCTGTCCACGAACCGGCAATCTTTTCATGTGGCGAATGCCTCG
>JBAYHW010000001.1:0-238230 GCA_041665925.1 Minisyncoccota bacterium | reverse complement strand
TATGCGAACCTTTATACTCCTCCCCGCCCGTAACCACAATTGTTTCTTTCATATATTTTTATCTTTTTACTTTTGTTTTATCTGTTTCAAGGGCATTCACTCCAGCTTCCCCATATTTTAATGCTACGTCTAAAACTCCTTTTGATAATATTATTATTGGGTTCTTGTCAGAAACTTCCGACATTTTATTTACATAAAACATTCCTTGGTCATAGTAAGATTGCCTTTCTGCTACCGGAGACATGCCCGTGAGTATTGAGTAGTATCCGACGCTACTCATTAATGATTTCATGTCTTTATAGTTCTGTCGCTTTAACCCATTTTCCAGAACAACATTAATTCCTTTGATTTCTTCCAACATTAATTGTTTTTCCTTTTCTCCCAGACCATTCTTTATAATCTCTCTTAGTTTTATATGATATGGAGAAAAAAGGTTACCGAGGTCTGTGGTGTTCCCCACATAAGCATCATCCAGCTCTTTTAATAATGCTAACCTCTCCCTATAGGGCTTAGCTGGATAATTCCCCATCACACTATCAATATGAGCCGGTTTAATAATTAAATAATTAAATAAAAATCCAAAGATTACTACCGCTAAAAATGAGATAAAAATATTAAGACCTTTCTCGTTTTTGTCGTCTTTATTATTTTTCTTGGCTTCAACTTCAATTTTACTTCTATCTGAAAAACCGAAATTAGCAACAAGGGCAATGAGGAGCGAAATTATAAACCACCCGGTAACTGTTTGAAAGATCATCAATCCTTGAACAAGAAAAGCTACCATGGAGGAAAACAAGGCCATGAATAAAATACCTTCTCTGCCTCTCTCCTTGATGGCTTGCCTGATAAGACCAAATAATATAATCCCGTATAAAGACATCAAGGCAATAAAACCTAAAATACCTCCAGTCACAAGCTCGTCGAAGTATATACTGTGTGATCTATCTACCCAGTATTCTTTAGCATAACCAGGAGTAGTGATGATTGGATTGAAATATTTCCCATAGACAAATGGATAGGCATCTCCGCCCCACCCCAGTATTGGCTTTTCTTTGAAACCTTCTATGGCAATATCCCAATACACAAGTCTATTGGGCCCCGCCTTCTCGGCTATTAAATTACGTATAGGTGTTAAGCCGATAAATGCAATAGATAGTATCCCAAATAACAATATCGAGATTACTGATCCTAAGAATATTTTTCTCCATTTAATCGATGATATTTTTCTAAAAAATAAATACAAAATGAAGAATCCAGCCCCGGCAAGCACAGAGTAAGAACCAGTTTTAGCAAATCCAATAAATCCAAAATTTGACCCTGGGGCTTGCATTAAAAACCCCGTAAGAATCGGGTTAAAAAATGCAGTCAAGGCTCCGAAAATACCAATTATTTTTTGTGATTTTTTGGATGAAAAAATAAGCCCTAAACTTATAAAAAATACGAAAGTGAGATAAACTCCCGCCCAAGATGAATTACCCATAGAAAATCCGTTTGCAGTATTCAAAGTCAAAAATTTAGAAAATTTGACTCCCATTTCAGCCAAGAAACATCCCACAGTATAAAAGATTCCAGAAACAGCAAAGACTGTAAAAAGTTTATACCAGTCTTCTATAGTTTTGAAAACAGATCCGGTAATGACAGAAAAAACAAATAAACACAACATAAACACAACCCCAGTCCCTTGGTCAAAAGTACTCCAAAAAGACAATACTGGTAATACCCCGTTAAAACAAGAAATTAAAAGTAATAGAACATAAACTCCAAACACTAAAAAAACAATATTTTTCGGAATTTTTTCAACTGTCTTATCTTGTTCCTTTTTAAATAATTTCCCAATGATCCACAGCGTTCCGACAATAAGGGCAACTCCTTCAATGAATAACGCTTTCGGGAAGACTATTCCGTAAAATGAGCGTGGCAGAATTACAAATGGTAGCAGAAATACAGAAATCAGTATAATTCTTTTGATTATTAAATTCATCCCGCTTAGAAGCAGATCGCGATCAACTCGCGTATCTGATATGTTAAGTTATTAATTCTTACAATATTTAATTTCATATTTTTATTTGTTTTAAAATTGCGATCGCGGCTTCTAACGGGATTCATAACAAGCATTATACAACATTTGAGACAAACAAAAAACCACCCCGAAGGGTGGTTTTTTGAAATACTTTATAAGGCGTATTAACCAGAGAGAGAAACAATCGATCTAGCTACTAACTATCCAACGTAGTCTTGCCTGTCTTTAGAAGATCAGTCAAGGTTGTGAAGTTTAGCTGATTAGCTGAACGAGTTGCACCTGAGGTAACATCTGTACCGAAGAGAATTTCATCTCCCTTCATACCCACAAGTATAGCTGATGAGCCAGTTGCTTCCACAACTACAGACTCTATATCAACATACATTGTGTCACCTTCATTTAGAGTATAGTACTCGTTATCAGCACCACCGTTTGTAACAGTGTATGTGCCTGATGGTGTAAATGTGTATGAACTAACAGATGAACTTGCATCTCCTCCATCAACCGCGATTCCAAAGAATTCCTCAGCTGCAGTAGATTCATCATCACCGTTCAAATAAAGAGTTCCACCGTTTGCTGTAATTGCAAGCTTCATTTTAGCTGTTGCAGATACTGCGGGGTTAGAACCGTTATCGTTAGGTGTAATAGACTTTGAAACTACTGTTACTGTAGGCGCAATTGAGTAGAAGTACTGGATAGTGCCTGAAGCAACTCCAGTCATTTCTGTAGAATCTGTCAATTGAGTACCGTTAGCTTCAGCAATGATCAAGGCACGTCGAGTTGAATCAAGGGCAGCACTCAAGTAGTCACCTTCATCAAATGAACTTGTTTCAATATCGTTCACATCTGCTTTAACAGTAAATGTGTATGATCCAGGTTTAAGAGTTTTATCAAGTTCGTTGAAAGTGATAGCCTCTGTTGTTCCTGCACTTGCAGTCATAGATTCAGAGTATTCTTCGCCATCGATGGAGAAGTAAACTGTTGGTGTAACACCATCAACGTTTGTAGCGTTTGTGGTGAACAAGAATGGAACTTCATCCAACCAAACATCAGAATCACCTTCTACCTTCATAGTACCCTTCAAAAGAAGAACACCATTGGTGTCAGAAGTTGTGTTAACTGTTACAACACCAGCTTGTAATGCTGAATCAAGAGTAATCTTGAGTTCAGTATCAGATGCTGTTGCAGCAGTAACGAAAGAAATTGGAATAGCAGTCTGGGTAATAGTATCTGTTGATACTACGCCACCTCCATCTTCGTATCTAACGTTAATAGGGTCAACTGTCCATGAATCTGAGTTGATATCTTCTGAGTCAATACTGTTTGCTCCGTTTACGGTGATGTAGAACTTTTCTGTATCACCATCGCGAACAACAGCATTAGACACAGCTACAACTTTAGAGTAGATACCTGTACTGTCTCGTGTAAAGTCAACAGCATCAGCTGAACCGATTTTTGTTGAACCTTGCCAGATTGATACTGATTCAATGTAGTCTTCAAGACGAGTTGAATCTCCGGATGTGTATCCTGTGTCATCAAAAGTTAATTTGAATGATCGAAGTGATACGTCGCCGTCTGAAGCTTCAAGCTCAAATCCAGCTACTTTAATATCATTTACACCTTCACCGACTTCTTCGCTACTGTATTGTGACAATTGACTGTAAGTTACAGTTCCTGCTGTTCCTGCTAGAGGACCAGTAGCTGTTCCAGTGCCAGTTGTACAATTACTTGCCAAAGTCATGCCGTTTGGACAAAGAGGACCTGTTGCTTGTGCGTTAGGCGCAAGAGAACAGTTACTTGCCAAAGTCATGCCGTTTGGACAAAGAGGACCTGAAGCTACAGAACCTCCCATAGCTGCTCGAGATAAAGGACCGAATACTCCATCAGCCGCCAATCCCTTTTGTGATTGCCAAGCCATAACAGCAGCTTTGGTCATAGGACCAAATTTACCATCGGCTGTAGCGCCAACTAGAGTCTGTAGGCATTTTACGTCATCACCTACTGAACCAACCCTCAAGGTAACTGTGATTGAACAATCAGCAGCAGCTTGGTTTGCGCCAACAGCGACAACACCAACGAGCATAATTGCTACAACCATAACTCCAAGAAGGAATTTTGATTTAAATAAATTACTCATAAATTTTTTCTAATTTTCTACGCCATTAATTAGTTTCGACAAAACTAAAAGCGTATTTTTTCTTATCGTTATCTTTGGAGCCAATAACTTATAATGAATAATAATGTGGCCTTACTAAATAACGAACAGAGATAAACAAACATCGAAAACATGAACACAGTTTCTTGCAAATATTATTCGCAAGATTTCCTTATTCAGTTTTCAATGACCTTTCTTTTACCCACCTAAGTCTTCTGATAAATCAGAGAACCGAAGCTGGGCTACCTATTTCCATTAGAAATTATTTGAGATTTTTTCGACGAAATCGCAAACAAAAATAAAATGAAAACAGATATAACTTCTAAACAAACTATGTATACAAAATACACACGACGTGTAATCTGTAAACATAACAACATTATAATATAGAGCTCCAATATAGAGCAATATATTATGTGGATAACTTGGCTTTTCAGCCAATAACCATAGACACATCTTAGCATCTTTTTACCAAAAACGCAAACCATCCATATAATATAGACGAGACATTTAGCCTGCAGTTACGTGAAGTATTTGAGGGTAGGTTTATTTCAAGAAATACCGGCTCCAGCGCTTCTCCCCGGTCTTATTAAGGACACCGTCGTGAACCATAGATACAAGCTCCCTCTGAAGTGTCTTCTCTCCACAAGACACGAGTGACCCAGCCTGGTTGGGCACTGACTGAACCTTGTCCTTTATATCCTTTATTGTGGCACTTCCACCAGTCAGTTTAATTATGTTTATTATATCTTCACGTCTATGTTTTTTTAATATATCGAAATCTCCTGCCCTTAACGGACTTAATTTTGTATCGGACAAAGCTTTCAGTAAAGTACTTCCCTTTTGGACACCAAGTCTAGTATGTCCTTTATGTCCGATACCCGCCCGACTGAACGGTCGTTCGGGCAGGGATTTATCGTGTCCTTTAAACTGAACCGGTTGAGAGAAAGTATTCCGTGCTGGTAACTCTCCTTTAAAGAATTCGGATAAATTTATCTGTCTATTTAAAACTTCAACCTTATCTGTGGATTGTTTGATTGATTGATCTAATTCTAAGAATTCTTTCCTTAAGATGTTGCAGTTCATTTCGGAGATTATGTTTATAGCCGAAGCAATGTCTAAAAAGGACATAATCTCGGATATTTTGTCACAAGCACATACTGGGTTAGTATTTATGTCCGATATGATATTAGTGCCTAATGTCCTTAATTTATTTCTTAGAGGCTCATCTTTATCTATTATGTCCGTGACCATATATAAAGCAGTTATAAGCTTATTGGTCTTAGTATAGGAAATAGAAGTTCGGCTGTCCTTTATGGTAATGCCTAGGTTAGCGGAGGAGTCTGTTAGATTTTTTTCTTCTCCAAACATCTGTCCATTATATATAGGACAAGGAAAAAAGCAAGGTTATATTGTAAAAACGCACAGCATAAAATTCTTCTGAATTTTTGTTCAAGACTCGGCTCGTCAGCCTCCGTAGTCATTTTTACAATACAACCTTGCTTTAAGAATGAAAGCGAGGGTGGTATTAAATATAGGCTACGGAACGCGACGGCGTGAGTTTTGAGAAATTTTTCAGCAGAAAAATATTCGTACTATATTTAATACCACCCTCGCCTGAAATAAACATTTAATGTGTCCTAGATTCTATGTTAGAATATACAAATGGCGAAAAATGAAAACAGTAAGAAGAATGTAAAAAATGACAAGAAAGCCGGGGGATTGAAAACACACACCAAACATGGAATCATAGCAGTTATATTTTTTGTTTTTGCTTTATTTTTTTTGATGGCAATGCCTCCATTTAGCATTGCTGGAGTTGCCGGTAAATTTGTTTATGAAAAACTCTTCTATCTCCTCGGCATAGGATATGTGCTTCTGCCTGTTTTATTTATTTTACTTGGATCTTCATTTATAAAATCTGAAGTGCCGGACATCGGCTGGACTCGAGTCATCAGTGGAGCCATGTTTCTACTCTCAGGATTGGGAATGATAGACATAGCTTCGAAAGATCACTCTGGAGGATTCTTCGGAGAAATTTTAGCCACGCCATTTGTTTCTCTTTTTGATACTTACGCTAGCCTCGTTTTTTTGGGAGCAATTTTAGTAATTTCTATTTTAATAATGTTTGATGCGAAATTAAATCTAGCTCCAGCCCTCAGGGGCATCTGGTCTCTCTTCGCCAAAAAATCAAAAGATATCCCTGTTGCTTTAAACCAAAATGAAATAACCGAAGTAGAGAAATCCATCGCCGATGAAGAAGAAAAGGAAACCGCCGGAGCAAAACTCAAGAAAGCTCTAGGCGTAGGTAAAAAGAAAGAAGTGGAGGAAGAGGAAGAAGACATCCCAATCAAAAAAAGAAAAACAGGGTTAGTCTCTACTTATGTCCCCCCTCCCCTTTCGCTCCTAGAAGAAGACCAGGGGAAACCAAATACCGGTGACATAAAAGCAAATGCAAACATTATTAAACGCACGCTTGCAAACTTCGGTATTGAAGTAGAGATGGATGAGATAACTGTCGGCCCTACAGTCACTCGCTATGCCTTGAAGCCAGCTGAAGGAGTGAAGCTATCTCGCATCGTCGGATTACAAAACGATCTCGCCCTCTCTCTCGCCGCACACCCGATACGCATCGAAGCTCCGATCCCTGGCAAGTCTCTAGTCGGTATTGAAATTCCAAATAAATCTAAATCCATCGTCGGCCTCGCTACCTTGCTCGGAGATGAAAAATTCCAAAATTCTCCGAAGCCCCTCACTACTGCCCTCGGTCGCTCAATTTCTGGAAAGGCAATCTTTGGAAATTTGGCAAAAATGCCACACGTCCTAGTCGCTGGAACTACTGGCTCTGGAAAGTCTGTGACCATCCACTCTATGATTACTTCCCTCTTATATAGAAACGGCCCAGATGATTTGAAACTTATCTTAATAGATCCAAAAAGAGTAGAACTCACCCTCTACAACAACATCCCCCACCTGCTTACCCCCGTCATAACTGAAGCCAAGAAAACAATCCTCGCCCTCAAGTGGGCAGCGAAAGAGATGGATCGCCGTTATGATATTTTAGAAGCCGAATCAGTGCGAGATATAGAGTCTTACCACAACAACGTTTTCAATAAAAGTCCAAAGAAAACAAAGAAAAACAGCGAGGGTGTAGATGAAGAAATCAATGCAGACCGCATGCCGTACATCGTCATTATTATAGATGAGCTTGCAGATATCATGAGCTCCTACCCTAGAGAGCTAGAAGCCGCCATAGTCCGCCTCGCCCAGATGTCTCGAGCTGTGGGTATACATTTGATTCTATCTACTCAGCGCCCAGAGGTAAACGTCATTACTGGTTTGATTAAAGCCAATATCCCTGCTCGCGTCGCCTTGAAGGTCTCATCTCAAATAGACTCCCGCACAATCTTGGACGCCGGTGGTGCTGAGAAGCTCCTCGGAGCCGGAGATATGCTGTATTCTTCCGGTGAAGCTCAACCAGAAAGACTCCAGAGTGCATTCATTTCCGAATCAGAGGTAAAAAAGGTTGTGAAATATTTAGCGGATGCGTATAAAGATGAAGTGTCTGAAGAAATCGCTCTAACTGCAGGATCAATCTCAGCTGATAAAAGTATTTTCGAAAGCACACTAGATAACGACGACGACATGGAAGACGATGACGAGATGTATGAAGAAGCCCGTGCTTGTGTCATCGAAGCCGGAAAGGCATCCACATCATACCTACAAAGAAAATTAAAATTAGGCTATGCTCGCGCCGCTAGACTAATGGACAAATTGGAAGAACGCGGAGTCATCGGCCCTGGAGACGGAGCTAAGCCTAGAGAAGTTTTAGAAAAAATTGAACACACCGAAAGTGGTGAAAATGTGATTTAACGGGATGAATCCCGTACGAAATCGCGAACGCATAAATATAAAACACAATGATCACACAAAAATATATTATTAACATTGAAACAAAGGAACTTGCGTAAGCGTACGCGTCCTATTTCGTACGGGATGAATCATGATTCCAAAAAAATAGTAAAAATATCCGGGCTTTCAATTTTTTTTATTTTAATTTTTATTTACGCATTGTTTGTCTCGAGAGATTTAATCTTTGGAGTAAAACTTGAAGATATAAATCTAGTAGATGGGGCAACGATGACAGAAAGTGTGATAAAAGTAACCGGCAATGCCAAAAATGCAATAAATCTAACCCTAAATGGTAGGGAAATTTCAATAGATGAGCAAGGAAACTTCAATGAGACGATTGCCCTTCTCGTAGGGTATAATATAATCAACATCAGAGCCCAGGATAAATTTGGCTATGTGGATGAAAAAAATTATAAATTAATATATGAAGCGGAAAATACTTTTTAGAATGGTCTGGCCGGGATAGGGACCCGGAGAACCGAGGACCTTATAAAAAGTATTTTCCGCGAAATAATAAACATGGTAAAGAAAAAAGAAAAAAAGGAAGATAAAACAGTCGGAGAAGCAGTACTCGGTGATACCCTGCGAGCTATCCAGACCAAATTCGGAGAGGGCTCCATAATGAAATTCGGTGACTCTCCTAAAGTAAATATTAGTGTAATTCCTACTGGTTCTATCGGGCTAGATATGGCTCTCGGCATAGGCGGAATCCCTCGCGGAAGAATCATTGAAATCTTTGGACCCGAATCTTCAGGTAAAACCACCCTTTCCCTACACATCGTCGCTGAAGCACAAAAGCTCGGTGGTGTCTGTGCCTACATAGATGCGGAACACGCCATGGACCCTGACTATACCAAAAAGCTTGGAGTAAATATCAATGACTTACTAATTTCACAACCGGACAATGGTGAACAAGCACTCGAGATTGTGGAAAGCCTGGTCCGCACTGGGAAGATTGATGTCATCGTCGTAGACTCTGTGGCTGCTTTAACTCCTAAGGATGAAATAGAAGGAGACATGGGGGCTTACCATGTAGGTAAACAAGCTCGCCTTATGTCCCAAGCACTTCGCAAGCTCACAGCTATAGTCGCTAGGTCAAAAACAGTGGTTATATTCATCAACCAAATAAGAATGCAGATAGGAGTAATGTTCGGCAACCCAGAAACAACCCCGGGAGGCAAGGCGCTGAAATTCTATACTTCAGTACGTTTAGACATACGTAAAATTGCCCAAATCAAAAAAGGTGAAGAAGTCGTCGGGTCACGTACTCGAGTAAAAATAGTGAAAAATAAAGTCGCCGCGCCTTTCAAGCAAACTGAATTTGATATCATTTACAACGAAGGTATATCTAAAGAAGGAGAAATAATGGCTCTCGGAGAAAAGTTTAAAATTATTGAAAAATCTGGCAATTCATATTTTTACCTACCTGCTGGGGAAGCCAAACCCGCCCGACCGGACGGTCGTTCGGGCGGGGAAAAAGTAAAACTCGGTGTCGGTTATGATTCTACTCGTACTTTCTTAAAAGAAAACAAGCCGATAGCAAACCAAATATTAAAAGAAATTCGAAAGAAGTTTGCAGACGAGGCATAGTTCTGCTATTATACTGCCTATGTCCCAATTAGATTATAGTGAAATTCGTGAAAAGAAAATAATTATACACGATGATGAACCCTGCGAAGTGGTGGAGAGTCATGTCGCCCGCACCCAACAGAGAAAACCTCAAAACCAAGTGAAGCTCCGAAGTCTTGTTTCTGGAAAAGTCTTCCCTGCTACATTCCACGTGTCAGACTCAGCAGATGAAGCAGACATAGAGAAACGCGATATTACATTTTTATATGCAAATAAGGGAGAGTATTGGTTCTGCGATCCGGAAGATAAAAGCAAGAGATTTAAACTTGATGAAATCCTTCTTGGCAATGCGGCAAAATTTTTAAAAGCTAATGGCAACGTTACTGCACTTGTCTGGACAAACGACGAAGACGAAGAGAAAATAATAAAGCTCAGCTTACCTATAAAAATGGAATTTATAGTTAAAGACGCTCCCCCTGCTGTGCGTGGAGATACTTCCAAGGGTGGAAACAAAATAATAACTCTAGAAAACGGAGCAACTCTCACAGCTCCAATGTTCATAAAAGAAGGCGATAAAATAAGCGTCAACACCGAAACCGGCGACTACGTCGAACGAGTCTAGGTACAAAAAAATCCTTCGGAAACTAAGTTCGTGTCGGAGCCCGCTTGCGGGTAAAGCGACGAAGTTTCTGAAGGATTTTTTATTTAACTACGAATGGAAGCAAGCCCATGAAGCGAGCGTGTTTGATAGCTGAAGCTAGGGCTCTTTGATTCTTAGCGGTTACCCCAGTGCGCTTATGGCTCACGATTTTACCGTTAGGATTTAGAAATTTCTTTAGGATTTCTACGTCCTTGTAATCTATATATTTTATATTGTTTGCTGAAAAATAATCTTGTTTCATAATTTTTATTATTAAAATGGTATGTCTTCTGGGTTAATGTCTTCTTCTGGGTATTCTATAGAATCAACTTCGCCTCCGCCTTCAGATGCTGGAGCCTTGGAGCCTGCACTGGTCGTGCCTCCGCCTGATACTCCACTTCCCTTTGGACCAAATTGAGTTCTATCAGCAACTATCTCGGTACGATATTTCTTCTCCCCACTCGTCTTGTCATCCCAACTTCGTGTCTGCATTCTTCCTTCGATTAAAATTGAGCTTCCTTTTTTCATGTATTGGGCAACTGTCTCTGCTTGTCTTCCAAATACTACGACATTGTGATAATCAGCGGATTCTTGTCGTGCTCCATTTTTATCTTTCCAAACACGATTGGTGGCTAGTGAAAATGTGCAAACCTTTATCCCTGAAGGTAGTGAGCGGAGCTCTGGGTCGCGGGTAAGATTTCCTATTACAATTGCTTTGTTTAAATACATGTTTTATTTGAATATTTTATAATTTATGACGCTTCTGCTACCATTGCGTCAATTTCTTTATCTACTTCTTCTTTATTGATAGGAACTGCTGGCTCTTCGTCACTCCTCTTTACTGTAGGTCGGCGATGAGCTACTTCTCCACGGACAAATCGTTTTGCGGCAATAGTATTTTCTTTGACTGTCTTTAATATCAAAAATCTAATAACTTGTGGATCTAGGTCAAGCTTCTTTTTTAATTCAAGAACTTTATCTGAACCCATAGTAAACTTCGTCCAGCCGAAATATGCTGTATTAAATTTATTTCTTACGTTAGATACAACCTTGACCATCGCATATGCTAGGTTCATTGTCCTTGGTATCTCATCAGCCACGACAACTCCACCGAAAGACAAAATAAGCTCTTTCAAATTACCATAAATAGCGGGGATTTCTTCTTCCGCGATAGTCGGAACCAATAAATAACCAAGTTCGTAGACTCGCTCATTTGCCTCCATCTCTATTTCATTTTTATCATTAACTTCTGCGTTATTTTCACTATCTTGCATAAACACCATACTAACAAAAAGCCCTTGAAAAGTAAAGTCTCCGAGCAATTTCAAGGATTAAATCCCGAAAACTCGCTTAGCATTCGCGATAATAGCCTCTGCCACTTCGGCTTCGGGTAATCCTTTAATTTCAGCGATTTTTTTGACAACTTCTCGCACATAAGAAGGTTCATTCCTTTTTCCTCTGTGTGGGACCGGGGATACGTACGGAGAGTCTGTCTCCGTCATAATCATATTAAGCGGTGTATTTTTTATGACTTCATCATAATCGTGAGTAAAGGTAATAACCCCTGTGAAAGACAATGTAAAACCAAAATCTAGAAAAGCTTTTGCTTCCTCAACTCCCCCCGTAAAAAAATGCACATCACCTTTTACTTTTGAGTGCTCCTTCAATAATTCAAGTGCATCAAAAAATGCGTTGCGAGTTTTATCTGTTGGGTTGTTGCGAAGATGCAACATTATTGGTTTATTAAATTTATTTGCAAGTTCTATTTGTGCGATTAACGCTTTTTTTTGTTTAGAAATTGACTCTTCGTCACACCTGTAGTAATCCAGCCCGCATTCCCCTATTCCTAAAGTCTTCGGATTTTTCAAAAGTTCGCCATAAGCATCTTGATCGAAAATTTCTCCCCGAGAAGTAAATTCTTTCCCGCCTTCTCCGAGCTCTTTGGTGTCGTGGTAGGACGCCCCAGTATGTATCGGATGTAGCCCGATTATTGCATAGCAATTGTCATATTGAGCCGTCATCTCTACGGCTTTACGTGAAGTATCTATCTGGGTGCCAACATTTATCACAATAGTTTCGTTCTCTTCTGCCCGCTTCATCACCTCCCCTCTGTCTGCATCAAAGGCTGTAAAATTTACATGTGAGTGTATGTCTATGTATCTTGGGGTCATGTTAATCCTTTCTTAAGAAAAGTGGCTTCTCGGGTTTTTTATTTTCTTTGATGAGTTTTTTAAGCAGAATGTTGGTTTCTGGCATTATAGGGTTGAGCATACGAGCTATTTTATATAATCTTACAACCATCCCTGCAATTAATTCTTTCCCTTTCTCTGCGTCTACTTTTACAACCTTAAACGGCTCTGTTTCCTGAATAAATTTATCGAGCTCACCTATTTCACCCCAAATGAAATCCACTGCTTGTTTAATATCAAATTTATCAAAAAATTTAAAATATTCTTCTCTTGGAATTAAGCCGTCCGGAATTTCTGGGCATTTTTCTAAATATTTTTCTGAAAGCGTAAGAATACGTGAAGACAAATTTCCAAGACCATTCGCAAGTCCTGAATTATAAGCCTCTTTAAAGCGTTCCATGGTAAAAGGACTATCTTCGAAAGAAGAAATCTCACGAAGAAGGAAGTACCGCAGTGCATCCGTTCCATATTCTTCTACAATTTCTATGGGGCTAATGACGTTGCCTACTGATTTAGACATCTTTACCCCTCCATCACCGGTTATAAAACCATCAATGACGATTTGCTTAGTATTGGGTAGCTTCGCTGCCATAAGCATCGCTTGCCACATTGCAGACTGCTGGCGCAGGTTATCTTTCCCGGCGTATTGCACCGGAGTACCATTTATCCAGAACTTTTCAAAATTTTCTATATCTTCCGGCCAGCCCAGAGTCGAAATATAATTAACCAATGCATCAAACCACACGTACATCACATGTTCTTCATCCCCCGGCACCGGCACCCCCCACGACATTTTAGATTTCAGACGAGAAATAGAAAAATCTTCCAACCCAGAAGATACAAAAGATTTTATTTCATTAAAACGAAAGTCCGGTATAACGAAAGTCGGATTCTTTTTATAAAATTCTAAAAGTGGCTTTTGAAATGCGCTGAATTTGAAGAAGTAATTTTCTTCATCAATTAGTTGTATTTGATTATTGGGATGAAGCGGGCATTGACCTTCTTCGTTTAACTCAGAATCAGTTTTATTTAGCTCACACCCTACGCAATACTTAGCCTGGTAAGTTTTTTTATAAATAAAACCATTATCATTGCACCTTTTCCAGAATTCTTGTGCTGCAGCAACGTGGTGCACATCTGTAGTTCTAATAAAATGCACCTTTGGGTAAATATTTAGTAAATCTTTTAATCCTTTAAATTTTTCTGCGTATTGGTCTACGTACTTCTGCACCTCTACGCCACTTTTTTCTGCAGCTTCAAAAATTTTAGTCCCATGTTCGTCTGTTCCTGTATTGAAAAACACTTCATAGCCTTGAAGCTCTTTAGCCCGAGCAATAGCATCCGCTCGTATGATTTCCATAGCAAACCCGATATGTGGATCTGAATTTACATAAGGAAGAGTTGTGGTAATGTAAAAAGGTTTTTTATCAGTCATTATTTATTGAGTACTTGTTCGAGCTAAAGTTTTATCTTTTTCTATATCACTTAGAAATTCCATGAAAACCACAGCTATTGGTATAGAAAGAATCGCTCCCCAGACTCCTCCGAGCTCAAAGCCCATGACTACAGATAAGATAATAACGATTGGCGAGAGCCCTACTATGCTTTTAATGAGAAGAGGGGCAAATAGGAAAACTTCAAATTGGTGAATTATAAGATAGGCTCCTGCCACCATCAAAGAATCTGACAAACCTCCAGACAAGTAGGACACAGAAACAGCAGGAATAAGGGCGATTAATGTACCGTAAGGGATAAGCCCCATTATCCCCGCAACAATAGCGAACAGAAGAGCATATTCTATGCCAATCAGAGAAAGCACAAGGTAAACCAAGACCGAATCAATAAGCCCTAAAACCAATTGCCCCTTAACCCAGAGAGCAATCTTTTTACTAGAACGTTCCCATAAATTTACGATGTAATTCTCGTAACGAATAGGCAAAATAATTCTTAAGAAATTTTCTATCCCTTTTTCTTGCACTGAAAGATAGAAAGAAATGATTATGATAAGTAATACATTGAAAAGACTTCCGAAAGCTACAGAAAGAGTCTGGAAAAATCCCCCGGAAAGATTCAAAATGAAAGCTTTAGACACAGTAAGCAACGTCGGCAGGGATAAATTCCCCGAGAGCGAGCTTACGATATCTTTAGCTCCAGAAAAAGCTTCGTTTTGGAAATAATTAAAGAAAGAAATGTTTGGAACATAATTTGATACAAAAGTAGAAAAGTTATAAATTTCAGTAATCAAAAGTGGAGCAAATAAATAGAACAAACCCGCCAAAGAAAGAATTGAAATTGCATACAGTGTCACAATGCCGAAGACTCTGTTTACCCCTATCTTTTTAAAATGTGGCACCGCAGACTCCATGAAAGAAGCGACGACAATAGCCGTCAAAACTACAAGGAATAAATCTCGCAAAATCCACAAGACGAAGACAGAAATAATCACTAAAACCACTCTGACCATCGTGCCCGTATTTATAGAAATATGATTAGTATGCCCATTTTCACTCATAGAAATATCATAGCACGAAAAAGCGGGGGCTAAAAGCAAAGCCCCGCCACTTACAAGTGGCGGGGCTTTCTAGCATTAAGTAAGGAAATTAGTTATTGGAACTTGTGCCGGCGTTCCCATCTTTAACCAAGAAAATAACATCTGACTTTTGTAGGTGCAATTTTTCTTTCGTTGTTGAGCTAGCATCTTCATTCTGTTCATCAAAAGAAGCCCCGTCTACTTTTCTCCACTGCGAAGAGCGCTCAAATCCTTTACCATTACCTTCATCTGTTAAAAAATTGAATTCGCCTTCTGAAACACCAGCGGTGTCTGTAATTTTCCCAAATTTTTTCTGTTTGTCGTTTTGTTTTATATCAACAATTTCTGAAGCCTTTGGTAGTCTATATCCTCGAGGAATTTCTCCATTGTCTTGTTTTTCCTTAATTCTTGTCTCTAGATCTGCTAAACTTAAATGTTCATTTTCTACCCAACCATTAATAATGTCAGGGTTCAGTGCCTTTACCTTTTCTCCATTAACTAACAACCCCTCAACATCATGCGTAAGTCCTACAAAACCTTCATTGCCCTTCATTTGTTCTGTGCTTTTTGAATCCATATTAAATTCTGGCATTATATTTTTATAATTTTATTAATAATAATTTCGACAAGTTTGTATTTTTATAATATACCTTTATCCCTTTCCTGTAAACATCTCCAAAATATACTTAAAATTTAAGGGTTTTTTGGAATTTTGTTTTTTCTTTGAAAGGACCTATCAGAGCCAGGTTTAGTCCATTATTTTTGAAAATTTCTTTTGCTAAATTTTGTATTTGGCTCGCGGTCACTTTCCGGATTTCTCGTGCTTTATCTTCAGCATTTTTTAATTCTTTTTTTAGTAATTCCTGTCCTCCATAGAAATTCGCAATGTCATCGCTGGACTCTAGGGATAGTTTCATATTCCCTATCAAGCTCTCTTTTACTTTATTTAATTCTTCTTTCTCTACTTTTTCATTTTTTAACTTTTTACATTCGTGAAGTACTGCCGAGAGAACTTCGTCTATTCTTTTATTGTCCACCCCAGCCGAGATTTGGAAAAACCCATGGTCAGTGTATGCATCATTGTAAGCACGCACATAATATCCTACCCCCATTTCTTCACGAAGTTTTTGGAAGAGTCTTGAGCTCATACCTCCCCCGAGAACCCCACCGAGCACTGAAAGCACGGCACTTTTTTTACTAAATAAATCGTAGCTCCTTGCTCCTAAAACGAAATGGGTTTGATCTGTTTCTTTAAATTTTACTAAAACTTGCGGTTTAGTTTGCCTTTCTTTTACTTTTATTTTACCTACTTTTTTACCCCTTGAAACATTTCCGAAAATTCTATCAACCTCTTTGGCAACCTCTTTCTCTTTGATGGCTCCAGCGACGACAATAAGGGTCGCCTCCGGCAGATAATGCATCTTTTTATAATCTATGAAATCGTCACGTTTCATTTTTAAAATATTTTCCTTTTCCCCGGCTACATTCCACCCCGCTGGCTGGTCTCCATAAAGCAATTTCATCATTAAGTCCTGCACATGCCTATTTGGCATATCTTCATACATATTTATCTCTTCTATTATGACGCCCTTTTCTTTCTCCATTTCTGCTTCTGGAAAAGTTGAATTTAAATAAATATCCGAGATAATTTCAAAAATCTTTTTAAAGTTTTTTGCATCTGACTTCGCATAGTAGCCAGTGTATTCTTGGGCTGTAAAAGCGTTGTATTGGCTCCCGAGCGCATCTAGCTCCTTTGAAATATCTATAGCTTTAGGCCTCTTGACCGTCCCCTTAAAGCACATATGCTCTAAAAAGTGTGAAATTCCATTCACTTCTTTATCCTCATATTTAGATCCAGCTTCCACTAATACTAAAACCGTAGCCGTCGGGTTGTCTTTCATGGGTATCGTAACTACCCGCAAGCCATTCTTTAAAACTTTTTTAGAAAATTGCATTAATTTTATTTAACTAGTTTTTTCTTTGATGTAATCTTTCAGTTCTGCCACTTTTACTCTTTCTTGTTCTCCCGTATCTCGGTCGCGAACTGTCACTGAGTCATCTGTAAGTGTATCGAAATCCACCACAATACAGAACGGCGTCCCTATCTCATCTTGCCTTCTATACCTCTTCCCTATGTTCCCATTGTCGTCCCAAGCTACTCTTCCAAATTCTTCTTTTAGGGGTGCAAATACTTTAGTGTTTGCATATTCTACGAGTTCAGGTTTATTTTTAAGCAAAGGCGATACGGCGCAAATCACTGGAGCAATAGATGGTTTAAATTTTAAATATGATCTGACTTCGCCATCTTTCTCTTCTTCTTGATAAACTGATACTAAGAGAGCAAGTACTGCCCTATCTACCCCCATGGATGGCTCTATCACGTGTGGAACCATTTTACCCCCCTCCTCTTCATCAATATATTCAAGTTTATGGGTATTTAAATCGAAATCTGTGCGGTATGCTAACCCGAAAAGCTCTTTCTTGCCAAAAGGAAAATCAAACTCGAAATCAATCGTGCGACTGGAATAGTGCGCCCTGTCTTCCTTGGGCACTTCAAGCTCATGGACAAGTGCCATATCAAGCCCGAGCTCTTCCATCCAGTCCAGCATCTCGCCCTTCCAATATTCAAAATATTTTTCCCAATCAGTAGGACGGATGAAATATTCTATTTCCATTTGTTCAAATTCGCGCTGTCGAAAAATAAAATCTCTCGGGGCAATTTCGTTTCTGAAAGCCTTACCTATCTGCGCCATACCGAATGGTAGCTTCGGGTGAAAAGCATCCACTGTATTTTTAAAATTTACAAACATTCCTTGCGCAGTTTCGGGTCTGAGGTAGGACGTCGCGGCTTCTTCCCCGGCACCGACCTGAGTCTTTAACATTGTATTAAATTGCTTACCATCAAGCGGGTCGGCAAAATTCGCCACATGCCCAGTCGCCTCCCAGACCTTACCATTCATAAGTATCGCTGCATCTACTCCATACATGTCGCGCCTATTGTCTACAAATTTCTTCCACCAGTTTTGCTTAATATTATTTTTAAGCGCCACTCCGAAATGTCCGAAGTCGTACGTCCCCGCAAGTCCACCATATATTTCGGAACCTTGAAAAATAAATCCACGTCTTTTACACAATGAAACTATTTTTTCCATCAAATCATCTTGATTTTCTTTTTTATCTTTTTCACTCATATATTTATTGAACTACTATGCCTCCTGAGACCGGAAACGTCGGATCATTTTCAAGTTTTGTATCAAGACTTGCTTTGTTGATTCTAACTTCTACATTAGCAAAATCGTCATGCCCCGTCAAAACTGCATCATTTATCAAAGTTGGCATTGTCCCCACCTGTGAAAGTGAAGGGCTTAGCGAAACTTGAAAAGAGACAGTCTTCGGTGCCCCTGAGACCCCAGCTCCTTTTGGAATTCTGTCGGCATTCCAGATTATTTGTCTAGTTGAGGAATTGTAGATCAAATCTTCGCCGGCAGGAGAAATACTCCCGACAAAGCTCATCCAGGGTGGCAACGTAGACTTTACTTGAGTATTAGAAATACTATTTGCGGTACTAGAAAGAGTCCAGACTATGGTAAAGGTTGTTTTCTGTTCGGCTTTCGGAGGTATGGGGCCAGTATTCGTGAAAGGCCCACTATAATAGAGAGCTTTGTTTACAAATCCAACATCAGAAATAATGCGTATAGTTGCTGAAGTAGAATTGTTTAGCTCGTTCACTAATGAGCCCTGCACCGCTTGCTTGCCCGCCACGCTCACCTCTATGTTGATGGAAGGATTTACCAATATTCCACCTTCAGCTGAAAACAACGAAAGCGGAGAAAGATAAAAAACTACAGACCCTGAGTCCCCAGGGTTTACTTCCGCCATCTGACTAGAAGAGCCTTTGTCCCAAGTTATTATATCTCTAGATGAATCATAAAATCCTTGTTGCACACTGACCGTCTTGCGATTGAAAGCATTCCCAGAAATTTTTGCTTGTATTTGTAAATCATTAACCTTGGTATCTAAATTATTGGTATAACGAATCTCTGCATTGATTGGTGTCTTCGCATCTATAGCATATTCTGTCTGTGGCACACCATTAATGAAGAAGTTTGCTTCCACGAAAGCTTTGCTAACAGTCACGGTATGCATTATTGAATTAAAGACGACACCGATGTTCGCCTTATCCGTAGTAGATTGTGAGCCACTTGAAATGTTGAAAGTTTTTTCCTCTCCATCAAAGACATCAATCATTTTTCCAGTTATAGAAATCTTGTGTTCGGCTCCTGGGGCTAGGTCTCCTAAATTCCAAACATTATTACCAAAAGATGGTGCCGGCACCGAACTCGTAAACACAAACCCGACGGGGTAAGTAAGCTTGAGAAGTGTCTTAGGTGCTGGTTTTGTAGCATTAAGTGTTTCTTTAATATTTAATGTAATGTTTTGATTTGAACTTATGGTAAAAGGAGCATCTACTGAAAGGCTTATCGGTGTAGAGCTGACATTAACATCATAAGTTTTTTCTTTGACGAAAATCGCACTAGAGCCCTGTACTCTATATTCTAGAGAAATCTTTATCGTCCGAGTGCTACCCTCTTGCCCGAAGAGCGTGACTTTAAAATTTTCATTACGGACAGTCCCAGCAGGAATGGTCCCTAGTGATACACGAAAACGTTCCATATCTGCAGAAGAATCATTGGTGGATCCTTTCGGATATTCTACGACGAGATCTACTAGGTCGAGCGAAGCACTGTTTTTATTTGTAATACCGATAATCAGTGAAAGCTCTTCGCCCCCAGCGGTGAAGTTGTTACCCAAAACAGAAATATCAATGTTGTTATTAGAAACAGTATTCCCCCCACCATAAAATACGTAAGCACCATAAGCTAAAGTAAAAAGGAAAAATATTACCGAGAAAATAAAGAATTTTTTAAATTTGGAAGTTTGCATAAAAAACTTTTCTGCGTTTTTACTTTCTGGGCTCTCTTTTGTGCCCCAAGAATCCTTCACTTCGACGGTTTGCGGCCTTGAATAACTGTCGCGATGTTCAATTTTTGTTTGGTAACTCTTATTGAAAAGCTTATCTTTCAACTCTTCAAGTCTGTTTAGTTTATTTCTATCATCTATAGGCATAGAGACAATTATACCATATTTACAAGTGGGTTTCCTTTAGAGCTTTGTTGATTTGATGCAATATTTGTGTTCTGGATTTAGAGACTTCAAATATCAAATTCTCTTCGAATGGAGACTTGATTAGGTTCTGCAAAACTTCATTCCCTCCGATGTAGCCTAGGTTGTTGAGAATACGTAATACAATAATAGCCTCAATATTTCGTAAATCGTCTGCCTTTTCTGTATTTTCTAAAATAGCTAAACCATTCACTAGATCTGTAAAGAGTATTTCATTCTGCTCTACCCCGGCAAGTAACCTTTTTAATAAATTAGCGATGTTGGACACAACTTCAAAAGTACTTTTATTTTTTGTGAGCTTATCAAGTTTGCTGGTCTTTGAAGCACTGGTCACCCGCCAGAAATCTTTCCCTTGCACTAGGTCAACCTTAATGTAAGAAAAGTCTTGTAAAATAAAACGTAACTTTGAAGACATTTTGCGTACTCCTTGTGCCAAAGCATAAATCATCCCGAGGTCGCGAGTAAAAAGAGAATAGTATTTCCCAGCTTCGCCGTAATTACGGCTTCCTAATATTATGCCTTCGGTGTGATAAATATGGTGCATTTTATTTTTCTTCAGAGCTTACTATCTTCTTCCCCCCTGGAGCATCCCAATCCGTAAAACGCCACCATTTCGGAATAAAAGAAAAGAAAACAAATTTCGGATCTTTGGACTTTTCTTTTTTGTTTGGAAATTTTTTAAAATATATTTTATTAAAAATAAGTCTTTCTGTGTCCGAAGTAAGGAGCTTCACTTCTCCGTCAATCTGTAGTGTCTTCCTGTTATTCTCATCAAAACCTATAACCATAGAAGCTCGACTCACATCCCTCCCGAAAAGAGCCTCGCTCTTTCGATGTGGACGATATGTCTCAAAAAGAAACATTTGTGGCTCATCCGAGAACGCATAGTGCATCGTGGCGACATGTGGTGAGCCGTCCATCATCTCCACAGCCAAAACAGACAAAAACTGGCTGTGAACAAAATCTATAATTTCTTTCTGCACACCTTTATTTTATCACAAAATTTTTCAAGAGAGTAACGACTGGGGCAACAGATTTATCCGTAATATCTTCAGGTTTTATTGAACATTTTACAAAAATTTGTTGTTCAATGTCTCTGACAGCTTGTTCGTATGCCCGACGCTCAGGGGTATCTCCTCCCTTGTGATCATAGCGTTTTCTCAAATCCATCAACCTATCTTCGAGTCCAACTACTCCAAATGGAGTTACTCGACTATCCGCATATTCAACTATTTTATCCCCGAACTTTTGCTCAGATGCAGTTATTGGTGCGCGTACGAAACTAATAGCATAAATTAATTCCAGTATTTGATCAGACGCCTGAAGCTCTTTTGCAATTTTTAATGTCGCCACGTGCTCGTCTTCCCCGTATTTTTGTTTATATTTATCTTTAACCTTTTGCCAGTATTCTAATCCTTCTGGCTCTAAAAATTCTGGGAAATAACCTAATTTAAATTTAAGAATATTTCCGGTATCATGCAACAAACACGCCGTAATGATATCTTCCTTCGGTAGCGGCTCATCAAAATTATCACAAATAATTGACGCCACAGCTGCCACCCGGAGCATGTGCATCTGCAAATTCGGCATAATTTTATATTCTTTATAAATGTCTAGGATAGTACGCATTTATTTTTCTATTTTTACTTTGAAATCAAGTTCGTCTATTTTGACTTCTTCCCCATCATTTTCTTTAAATTCTATTTTGGACACTAGCACAGTTTTCTTCATATCGTTTTCGAATTTTTGAATAAGTTTTTTGCCTATTTCGCTTGTTTCAAAGATAAGTGCTACGACGTCGCTCGGAGTAAGCCCTATTTTCTTTCTTAGGTCTTGCAGAGCCCGCACCAGCTCACGATAATCACCCTCAAGTTTTAATTCTTCGGTAATATTCGTATCCAAGTTCACTTTACTGATACCTAATTTTATTTTTAACAGATAAGAGATATTTTTGATATTTAACTCATCCTTTATGATTTCAAGGTATTCATCCATCAGTCCTTCGGCAACAATAGCTAGGTGATTTAATGGTTGGCGAACTTTTATCCCCGCTTTCTGTCTCGCCTCTAAGCCCAAGGTCACGATACTTCTGACTGTCCCCATTTTTTCCATAATTTTCTGTTTACCAAAAGAAAAAATACTAAACCTTTTCTTTGGCCAGCTGGTTAAATGCACGCTTTCAGGATCATTATCATTCTTCAATGTTCTCCACATATCTTCAGCCATAAACGGAGCGAAGGGGGCAAGCGTTCTCGCTAAATTTTTTAATAAGAAATACAGTGTTTGCTTCGATTCCCTATCTCCATCTTTAATTCGATCACGAGAACGTCGTAAATACCAAGTAGAAATATCTTCCACTAGTAAGTCTATGGGCCTCGTCGCCTCAGCCATATCGTATTTCTCCATGCCTTTAGTGATTTCACTAAGTGTTTGATAGAACCTGGCTAAAATCCATTTATCTAGAATTTTTTTTGATTTTGGGGCATAATCCGTTTCTAGTTCTTTATCTCGATAGAGCTCATAAAAGGCTAGGACATTGAAAAGTCTTCCGACTATTTTACTCGAAATTTCTTGCACAGTTTTTTCTGAGAAGTTGGCATCCTCTCCCTTCATTAATGTAGAAGACATCAAGTAGAGACGCAATGCATCCACCCCGTATTTATCTATAAATATCCACGGGTCAGGATAATTGTGCTTAGATTTAGACATTTTCTCACCGTCGGAAGCTCTAACTGTCCCCGTAGAGACAATATTTTTAAACGGAGTGTGGTTAAACAAGACAGTCGAAACTGTGTGTGTGTAATAGAACCAAGTTCTAACCTGTCCTATGTATTCCGCCACGAATCCAGCCGGAAAATTATTTTTCTGCCAAGCTTTATTTTCAAATGGATAGTGGTCTTGCGCAAATGGCATAGAGCCAGACTCAAACCAGCAATCCAAGACTTCTGGAATACGTTCTAAGTCTGCGCCACAATCACAAACAAGAGCCGCATCATCTATATACGGTCGGTGTAAATCAAGCTCATAGTTAGCATTATGCGGAAGGGGTACAAAATCCAGTTTTTTTATTTCTGCATTTTTTAATTCCGGAAATGGATTAGTTTTGCTGGATAATAAATCAAAAGACGTCCCCTTAACGACGAAGCACAATGCTTGAGTAGCTCCCCCGTGCCCAACAATCAAAATATTTTTGCCTGAATATTTAGTCTCTATGTCATAGATAAATTGCCCTACTCGTTTTACCACTTGAGCAAAGCTTTCTCCCTCTGCCAGAATCTCTGCCGGATTATCTAAGTAGTCTAATTCATAATATTTGTCCACAATAGCTCGATCTTTTCCTTCGAAAATCGTGCTTGTTTCCCATTCTCTAATTCTGTCATCATATGTAACATTCCCAACAGGGAAACCAATTTGCTCACACACTATTTCCATCGTCTCTTTTGCCCGATTAAATGGAGAAGAGATAACGACATCAATTTTATCTTTGATATTTTTAGCACTATCTAAAACTTGCCCTCTCCCCACTTCAGTTAATTTGGCATTAATTTCTAAGTCCCTACTGTGCGCATCGGTGACATTGTTTTCAGCTTGTCCGTGTCGCATTACGAAATATTTATTGCCAGACTTTTTTGTTTTGTTTTTTAAGTCTTCTAAGGAACTGATGAAGGTTTGTTTTTTACATTGTTCACATTTCCAAATAGGTAACGGGCTCGCCCAATACCTATTCCTGGAAATGTTCCAGTCTGGTGCATTTTCTGCAATATTTCTAAATCTTCCTTCTTTTAAGTGTGAAGGAATCCAGTTTATGTATCTAGCTTGTTTAAGAATATTTCCTTTGACTTTCTGTATATTGATAAACCAAGATGGCAGGGCGTAGTATATTATCGGCGTTTCGCAACGCATGCAATGAGGGTATGAGTGAATTATCTTTTCTTTTGCGAAAAGAAGATTGGCCTTAGCTAAATATTTTATAATTTCAATATCCGCTTTTTGGTGCCCATCTTTTTCTGCAGATTTTGGTTTTACAAGTTGCCCAGCGAAATCAATAACTTCTGTTTTAAATCTTCCAGTCTCATCCACATGGATAATCCACGGAATACTATTCTGCTTAGCTAGGTTCATATCATCTTCCCCGAAGGCTGGAGCTTCGTGGGCTATTCCTGTCCCTTTTTCTATGGTTACGAAGTCCGCATGCCACACTCGCCAAATATTTTTATTTTTCGCCACATCAGTATTCTGATAATATGGGAAAACTGGTTTATATTTCTTACCAACTAAATCTTCGCTTTTTACTTCGGCTAAAACTGTGTGTTCTTTGTCTTTTAAAACGTTTGGAACTGTCTCTTTAGCAAGGATGAAAATTCCCTCGGCGGTTTTTACTTTCACATAAACAATGTTTTTATTTATAGCGATAGCCGTATTCCCAGGGAGCGTCCAGGGCGTCGTCGTCCAAGCTAAGAGATACGTACCGGGTTCATCCTCAAGCTCAAATTTCACATACACGGAAATATCAGAGATATCTTTATAGCTGTTGTCCATCGCGATTTCAGAGTTAGCAATCGGTGTCTCACATCTCGGACAATACGCAAGTACTCTTACTCCTTCGTAAATAAGATTTCTTTTATTAAATTCTGACAAGGCCCACCATACGGACTCAATGAAGGTGTTGTCCATGGTCTTATATCCTCCTGGGAAGTCTACCCAGCGCCCGATGCGTTCTATCCCCTTTTCCCAATCTTTATCATATTGCAGAACTTTACTTCGCGCATACTCCACAAATTTATCAATACCTAATTTTTCAATTTCTTTGTGTCCGGCAATATTTAATTCTTTCTCAACGATGTTCTCAATAGGTAACCCGTGGCAATCCCAGCCCCAGACTCTCGGCACATAATACCCTTGCATAGTTTTATATCTGCCGATAACGTCTTTCACCGTACTGCCTAAAATGTGCCCGTAGTGTATATGCCCTGTCGCAAATGGTGGCCCATCGTAAAAGACATAGTGCCCTTTTGGAGACTTTTTAGCTAAAGATTTTTCAAAAGTTTTGTGCTCGCGCCAAAATTGCAAAATACGCTCTTCTCGCAAAGCTGCTTCAGATTTATTTGTATTTTCTTCGCTCATAATATAAAAAACTCGTCCTCAAATTACAACCATAGTTATAATTCAAGGACGAGTTTCCCCGTGGTACCACCTTGGTTACTTCTCATAACACCGGGTTCTACTCACCTTGCGGTTTTCTTCCCAAAGCTCAGGGGTGATGCCTGCCCGGATTATTCGGACGGGGCCCCTTCTACGCTTGTAAAAAGATTATAGCACCATCTTTGTTGAAAAAAAAGGCGGGGCGCTTAAGCGGCCCCGCTTACCTGAGGGGATGTAACCCTCCGTCGTCGTGATTGTCGTGGCGACTCAACACCAATTCGCGAAGCTTCGCCACTGCTTCTTCGCGAAGAAAGAGAAGAACCTCACCAGTCACCTTACTTTCGGCGCGCTCGATCGTACAGCTCGAGCACACTTGGCGACCTTCGAAGTTTTTAGCCTCCTCTTTTTCTGGGATGGGTCGCTCGCACACCACACACTGTGCGAGCATTGAACTGATACTGATGCTCACGATTTCCTCCTGCGATTCTCTATAATTATACGCCTAAAAATAAAACACACCTCTCGCAAGGTGCATAACTTTTCTCAAAAAGAAACGGGCGTCCAACGTGAACGCCCGCGATGTTCCTTCCCCCATTCAATGGGAAATTCTTCTCAGAATTGGACCCATGAATGCCTGCTGCGCGTCCTCGTTCACAAGTTCTTCGATTTTTACCGCTAGCCTCCTCCCACAGGACTCGTGGACAGGCAACTTCTCTGCCTGATAAATCCACATGGATTTAGGCGAACGGCCAGGGAGGTAGGCATTGAATGCCTGATTGCAAAGACAGCAACCATTCATAATTCCTCCTGCCCGCATCACTCAGGCATTTGCGATGTGAACATCTTCCTTCTCTCGGCTGCTTGTTCTTGTCTCTTTATCTTGCAGACGAGACACACGTCGAGGAAAAATTCCTCACACCACGTCGAGCCCTCTTCTCCGCAGTCCTCACAAACACCAACCAGCGGGTACCCACCATCGTACATGATTCCCCCTTTTTCTATTCACCCCCATCATACGCTTATCTCAAAAAAGCACCCCTCCCGAGGTGTATAACTTTTTGCTAGTTTATTCCACAAAACTAGGTTGTTTTTTATTTTTTAAAAATTGAACAAGAAAATAAATTATAGAAACAAAAGAATATAGCCCAATTAACAATAAAATAACGTATTGACCACTAAAAAGTACGTCATTCTCGTCTACGCTATATGTAAACAAAATAGATATAACCATGAATAATATGGTAATGAAAAACCATACTTTGTATTTTGCATTATTAAGCATAAATGCAAACAAGCTCAGTATAAACACAACGACACCCCAATAAAACAAGTATTCAACAACGTAAGCCACGTGATAATTGTATACTGCTGATTCTCCGTAATATCTCAACCATGCAAATATAAAAATGGACAAAAAAAGAGAAAACAAACTTACTATTTTTTTCATATTATTTTAAATTATCTAATAATTTGTTCAACATATCAAGCAGGAGCTGTGCATCAGCTTTAGATATTTTATTAGGTTTTGGTTTCTTTGGATCTGGCTTGGATAATGTTTTAGTGAAATAACTCTTAAATTTTTCTATTTTTAATTGTGCTTTGTTTGTTTTCCCTTTTTTAATCTCCTTTATTACATTGTCTACTTTTTTATCGAAATCTTTAATCTTAGATGGACTAATGTCCAGCGAATCAATCGTGGCTTTCATAATTTGTAAATATAATATTGGGTCAAAGGTATCATTAGGTGTAATAGTAAAATCAGAAACTCCGTCTCCAGTCACATCTAATTTTAACTCAGGTGTTTGAGTATTAACATTTAATGTTATCTCTGCTTGTGTTTGTATCGTCACAGGGATATCTACGAATGAGGACGTGGTGGATGTCCCATCAGGTAAGACTTTTTCTGACTCATAAGTAAATGTTCCTACGTCTGTACCCTGAAGTTTAACTTTAAACATTTGCTCTTCTCTGAGATTAAGGTATTTTCCTTCTCCAAATTGTAAATATGATGAATTCGGAATATTTTCTTCTACATAACAAAAGTCTGAGTTAGTTGGACAAATTTTACCAGTATGATTTCCTTCTGTGTCAAAAGCATCTAGAGTTACTGGTGAGTGAATAGAAATATAAAAGCGATTTGATGTATCTAGTGGTTCGGTAGTAGATAAATATGGAGAGTCACTAGGTATTATTTCTTGAATCGTGTTTGAAATAAAATCCAAAAGTGAAGTTACTTCTAAAATAGAAGCGTGTTTTGTCCTTGAAAACTGAAGCTGATTATATCTATTTAAATCTACCCAGTACTTTTCCGCATTATCAGCAACACTCATATATTGAGCGCTAGGCACTACAACGGTTCCGTCTCCGTTTGCTGTAAAGCGAGGCCTTTCGTCCATTGTGAAACCACAATTAAGCGATTGTGTGCATATCTTTGGGTAATATTCAAAGCTTGCAATAGTGTCTAGCCCCCACCCTGCGACTTCTACAACCCGCAGACTCTCTGGTGGCACCCACTCATCGATAATATTATGCAAAGTCTCTGCTTTAGTAAATAAATCTTGTGATAAGCTAATAGGCAAATTTATTTGATTTATTGTCGGCTCTGTTCTCCCCTCTCTTCCAAATAGGAAATCTTTATATTCATCATAAGAACTGATAGCACTCCCGAATGCCTGCACAAGTTTCGTTGTCACATTTGAAGGAATTACAGTATCCACAAAAGTTGCCGGTGAAGCATTGACCCTATTTAGATATTCCCTACTTGGCAAAAGTCCAAAAGCACTAATCATATTTCTCCCCAGCTCTCGAGCATGCGCCTCGTCCATAAGTAAACCGCCCATTAGATTTTGTTTATACCCATGCAGCACCGCAGGCACAGCACTCGCAGTCCCTATTTCTGGTACAGCTACTAAAATAAGCACATCAATATTATCAATCAAATTATTTATTCCTGCGATTTTATCATCTTGTAATTTATTCAAAAGAGCTTTCGCAATCAATCCTCCATTGCTGTGCGCCACGATTGTGACTTTGCCATTTTTAGAAGAATCGACTAGAGCTTGCAGTGTAGCGACAAGCGATTTATTTTCATTCTGGTATTTTGTTCCATTTTCAATAATATCTTGCACGTCTTGCCGCCAATCATAAGCAAACTCTTTCCACTCAGCAATTTTATGATCATCAAACAATACATCCATCATCGCCGAAAAACTTTTATAAATATTTTGCCCCGCCGAACCAACGGGGATTGGAACATTTGTTTCTTTTATAATATCTCTCGTATAAATATTTAAATTTTTACTTGTTCCATCGGTGTTTAAATATAAATCCTCCACGTCGCTATTTGTATTTGGCTCCCAGAGTTGATCTTCACTCCCACTTTCTCTGTTTGTGTATAGCCTACTAGATTCAAGTCCGGGCAAAAAAAGCACACTAGAAAAGCAATCAACAGTACAAGACGAAGTCACTGTAACTGCGTATTCCTGAGTTGATTTGTCCTCTGCTGTAACATTGTACATTACAGTATTAGTAAAATTTTGAGAAGTACCATTCTCTGGATTAACAGATGCTCCCGCTGAAACAGCTATGCTTGGAATAAGATCTGTGAGACCAATACCGAAAGGAACAGTAGCAGAAATGGTGTGATCAGCTTCATTAATAACACCCACAACCTTTGGTGTTAAATTGTCAAAACTAAACGAAACGATTGATTTTTCGGAGCTAAGGACTTTGCATACTCCACCTTCATCAATATCAGTTTCATCTTGATTTTTTATTCCATCAAAACAGGTTGGAGGGTCAGTTTTCCAGCCATCTCTCCTCACCCAAGGATAAAAGTCTCCATACGAAAGATCGTATGGGTTCAAGTATTTTGGTTGATCACAAATACTATCAATATTTAAATCATTACATCCTTCGCTCGGCGCATCATAATCACTCCAATAATTACCACCAATTGGTGACACATCAGACAATTGGATTTGATATGTATAAGCTTGTCCATCTCGATTATTAATAAAATTATTATTTACAACATAATTTTGGTTTACCCCAGAACCAATTGCATACAAACCATAAGACTTGCTATTTTCTATAGTATTTTCTGTAATTCTATTTCCCGTACCATATTCAAAACGAATTCCTGTAAAATTCCCAATTAAAATATTATTTTTGATAATATTGTTTGAGGCATTGTTTATTCTTATTCCATAAGTATTATTTGCAGAAAATATGTTGCCTTCAATTGTATTGTTGGACGAATTTACAAAAATTCCAAGAAAGTTTTGATTAAAATTATTATTTAAAAAAATATGTCCCCCGGAAGAAACAGGTAGGTAAATTCCATAACTGCCACAGGAAGAAATAGTAGAATTCTCCACACGGCTATTTATTGTACCATTATTAAAAATAATGCAGTTTGTGAAACCTTTAACATTAATATTTTTTAAAACAAAATTTGATCCACCTACAGTCATTCCATTTCTTTGAAAAAAAGCAGCTTGAGTATCTCTGGACATAGTATGGCCTGCACCATCGATGGTAATACCAACTGAACCAATGGTCAATGGACCAAAAAGATCTTTAGTAAAAGTGCAAGTTTTAGTTTCATCGTCCCAAACACCAATGGTAGTACAATTACCTCCTCCAGTACTATTTATGTAAATATCCCCAGTATAAGTTTCCGCAAATACAAATTTTGGTACAAAAATACTTAACACAAAAACAAACAATAAGAGTTTCTTCATGCAATTAATTATCACATAAATTTAAAGAAGCCCTAG
The DNA here is from genome assembly GCA_041665925.1 of Minisyncoccota bacterium. Taxonomy (GTDB): domain Bacteria; phylum Patescibacteriota; class Minisyncoccia; order Phycocordibacterales; family UBA9973; genus UBA9973. The sequence goes on along the minus strand of JBAYHW010000001.1, from coordinate 208,108 downwards.
CAAAACTGTGGAAAACTATTCCCCCATTTACGCCATGGCTGATATGAGGGAATTATAGGATTTTGCCAATTTAAAGGTTTTAAAATTATCCCCTATTTTAATTTCTTTCAAATAATCAAGAAAATCTTTGGGCAAGGGCGAAGGGCCGACCCAAACACTTTTCTGTATCATAACGTAATCAAACTTTATTAATTGCCGACGAAACCAATCTCTCTCTTTTTTTTGACTATGGGGTATGTCGTACATAATGATAAGATTTTTAGGATCAGTTTTCTTAAAAGAAGAAGCGAAAGTGCTGTGATAAAATACTCTTTTCCTATTTTGTTTTTTCGAACGACTTGTTCTGTTTTTAGTAAAAATGGGAATTCCAAAAGAATTAACCCTTACCCCTTTGTAAAATTTCTGCTTTTGGTTGTGCATACATTAATTATATCCTATTCCCCCATTTACGCCATGGCGTAAATGGGGGAATGTACAAAAATCGCTAGTTAATAAAAATGCTTGTATAGTCTACATTTTTGTGGGAGCGGTGATGCCGAGGAGGTGGAGGCCGTTTTTTATTATGAAAGTAAATGCGTAAGTAAGAGCTACTTTATACGCAGAAGCTGGGTCGTCTTTGTTTACGATTACGTTGTTCCCGTAAAAACTGTTAAAGGCACGAGCGATTTCGATTAAATAATTTGCAACATAGTGGGGTTCATATTCGGAAGCAGAACGAAGAACAACTTCAGAAAATTTATATAATAATTTTTCTATTTCGAAAGTTTCATCAGGCAAAACTTCAAAACTTGGTAAAATATTTTCTTTTTGCGCTTTTTCTAAAATGGAATTCGCTCGGGCATGAGAATACGCGAGGTATGGGCCCGAGTCTCCTTCGAAGGAAATAGATTTATCAAAATCATAAATAATATCTCCACCGGTAGATTGTTTTAATATGGAATATTTAAGCGCTGCGACCCCGACAACTTCTGCAACTTTATTTTTTTCTTCCTCATTCCATTCTCTATCTTTCAGCCTTTCTGACACAAGCTCGATAGTGTCTCTAAGCAGGGCTTCCCCCGTCACAACATTACCCTTCCTCGAAGACATCTTGCCGGAAGCCAGGCGCATCATCCCGTGCGTAATATGCAACATTTTATTTTCATATTCTGGGTGGATTAGTGAAAGAGCTTTCGCCACCACCCGCATATAGTCAGCTTGCTCGTTGGCGGTGATGACTATAGATAAATCCATATTTGGCTCCGTTTTAAACTTCTCCAGAGCTAAACCTAACTCTTTCGCTTCGTAGGTAGGTAAACCTTTAGAAGTGATGAAAACTCGGGTATGGAGTTTAGGATTGTGTTTTTCTGCTTTAAAAACTAAAGCCCCGTCGGACTCTTCGAAAATTTCACCAGTATTTGCATTGACCACGTCCCTGCCGATATCTGCCATGGCACTTTCTAAAAAGTAATAGTCGAATTTTGTTCCGAGAATTTTATATAAATCTTCGAAAGCTTCCATCGTTGCCTTAAAGCCCCAATCATAGATCTCATTTATTTTTTTATCATCACGAGCATAAATCTTTTTATTTATTTCTTCAATTTCTTTTTTCGCATTTTCGTCATTTTCATAAGCTTCAGCCCCGAGCACATACGCTGCCCCGATATTCGTCGCTTGGAGATTGTGTGAACCGGACTTATCTTGAAGCTTAGTATCTTTTAAAAGTCCATAGATAGCTTTCGCCACGTGTAGCCCTATGTCGCCCTGGTAGTTGGCTCGTGAAATTTCTGCACCGGAATGCTCGAGGATTCTAGCGATTGATTCCCCTATCGCATTGGTCATGATGTGCCCGATATGTACTGGCTTAAAAGGATTCGGGTCAGTGTATTCCACCATTATTTTTTTACCGGAAAATATTTCGTTTTTACCGACACTGTTACCTTGATTTAAAATTTCTTCAATATTCCTGCTAAAAAATTTCCTAGATAAATAAAAATTTATAAAACCAGAACCAGCTACTTCAACTTTTTCAATATTATTGTCTACATTTAATCTCTCTAGCTCTTTGGCTATTTTTTCTGCTAAAGTCTTCGGGTTTTCTCCAATATTTTTCGCAATAGCTAAAGCTACATTTGTAGAATAATCTCCATGCTTTAAATCTTCAGGATGCTCAAGCACAATATCGCTTACCTCTATTGTCAGATTCTGAAGCGCATCTTTTATTAAATTTTTTATTTCCTTTTCCATATTATTTAAGTCCAGTACTACCCTCTCTACCACTTCCACGCACTGTCTCTGAAATTTCTTGTACCTCTTCTATATCACAGTGGTCAAATTTCTGAATTATCATTTGTACTATTTTATGACCTTTCTCTATTATAACCTCTTTGTCTGTAACATTTAAGAAGTTCATGATAACTTCACCGCGATATCCTGCGTCCATAACTCCTCCCACCACCTTAAGTCCAAAATTAAAAGAAATGCTGGATTTGTCCCAGACAAGCCCCACATACCCCTCTGGAATCTCAATGACTACCCCTGTGTGCACTCGTGCCTGTTTCCCTGCAGGAAAAACTACTTCCTCAACAGTATAAAAATCCATCCCTGCATCCCCGGGGTGACCATGTGTCGGCAGCTTCGCATCTTTATGTAATTTTTTAACTTTTAGAATCATTTCAAAACTTTTTTAATCTTAGAATAAATTTCTTCGTGAATATCTTCTCGAGTACTTAAAATTCCACTTTTTACACATTCTATTTTAATCCATCCTTTCTGGGTTTTCGCAAGCCATAGAGCACTCTTCCTAGAATTTTCTAGAAATCTTACGTCCTTTTCGTGTACATCTTTTTTCTTCCCTAGATATCCTCGTGCTACACTTTTATTTCTTTCCTTAATTAATTTTAAAACCACAGGAATAGGTACACTTAGATAGAAAATTACATCAGGCTTTGGGATTTTAAAAACTTTATACTCCATCTCGGCTAACCATTTCAAAAAGTTTTCTCTTTTCTTGGTATTAGCAATTTTCCCGCCTTGGTGTATCTGGTTCGCGCTAGCATATCTGTTTGCTATTACAATATTCCCGTCTTTTAGCCATTTCCCAATTTTATCTTTTGATTCAAAACGGTCAGCTGCATAAAGCACGGATGCTATTTTCGGATGCACCTTTACGAAATTATAATATTGCTCAGAGAGACAGTGCCCAATAAATTTTCCAAAAAAATTCGAGTAGTAATCTGGGAAATCAACGACCTTTACTTTATACCCATCTTGCTTAAGATGCTTAATCAAATACTCTACCTGAGTCGCCTTCCCAGAACCATCTGTGCCGTCTATTACTATTAGCTTCCCTTTCTTTGCCATATTGAAAATATAGCAGAAATTAGCTTAAATTGAAATTGCCTAAGACTTCTTTGAAATACTTATCCATCGGTTCAAGCTTAGAAATTTCGCCTAAACTAAGCCAATTATATTCAGTATGCTCATCGCTTAATTTAACTTCTCCATCCGCGTATCCAGAATATGTTAAACGAACAATATGTTTATTCGGTTTTAAAATATCTTGGGCAGTTATTAAAGTAGGGCTACCAGTGATTTCTAATCCCGTTTCTTCTTTTGCTTCCCTTCTCAAATTTTCAATCAAATTTGTACCAGGGTCTATCCTGCCACCAACAATTTCCCACTGTCTCCCGGCTTCTGGATATTTTTCCGGATTACGACAAACTACAAGATATTTCCCATCTTTATTCTTAAGCAAAATTTTCACCCCAACTTGAAGTTCCATACTATTTTCTTTTTATTATGATTCCCTCTCTAGGTTTGCTTAATTTTAAATTTTGAATTATCTTTTGAGCTACGAAATTTGGATCCATAAATTCATTATAATTTTTCGGTCTACTTTCATCGAATAAATTTGTTTTCATCCCTCCAGGATAAACTTCGAGTACTTTAATTTTTTCACCACTTACCTCTTTCATGAGAGATTTAGTAAATCCTGACACCGCAAATTTACTTGCGCAATAAGCTGTTTCGTTTATTTTTCCATTTAATCCACTTGTTGAAATAATATTCACAATAAAACCAAAATTCTGCTTGCGCATTTGGGTCAAAGCAACTTTGGATCCATAAACTGTACCAAATAAATTGACTTCCATTAAATCATGGGCCTTTTTCCAGTCAGTTTTTTCGATTGGCTTATGGGGCAACCAAATACCAGCATTATTAACCCACACATCTATTCTCTTAAATTTTTTTACAACAAAATCTGCAAGCTTTTTCATGTCTTTTTCCTTGGTAACATCACCAGGGTATCCAACGGCCCCTATCTCTTTGCCTACTTTTTGGAGTTCTTTTTTTGATCGGGCGTTTATAATCACTTTGACTTTCTCGTCTAAAAACGCCGACGCCAAAGCTTTACCAAGTCCTTTGGTTGATCCTGTAATAACCACAACTTTATTTTTTAAATTCATAAATTTATACAAACTTTTTAGGAATAGGAAATTTCTTGGCAAGTTTTTTTATTTCTTTGTGAATTTGTTCTTTTGCTTTTTTATTATCTTTATTCTTGAGAGTAAGAATCATAAGCTCAGCGACTTTCTTGCAATCTTTCTCCTTAAATCCTCTAGTAGTGATAGCTGGAGTACCGAAACGAATCCCGGAAGGATCAAGCGGTTTCCTAGTGTCTCCTGCTATAGAGTTCATATTTAAGGTGATTCCCACTTCGTCTAGCACTGTCTGGGCTTCTTTCCCAGTCACGCCCAGCGAACCAAACACATCGGCAAGAATTAAGTGGTTATCTGTCCCCCCGCCAATCATTCTAATTTTATTCTTCTTCAAAACTTCTGCCATAGCTTTCGCATTTTTTAAAATCTGTTTTGCATATGCTTTATACTTTGGCGTCATAGCCTCACCGAATGCCACGGCCTTAGCAGCAATAGTATGCATGTGGGGACCACCCTGGATGCCAGGGAAGATGGATTTATCAATTTTCTTGGCAATTTCTTCGCTCTCGCGAGTTAAGATTATTCCCCCGCGTGGACCACGAAGAGTCTTGTGTGTAGTGGAAGTTATAATATCAAAACCATCGTCAAAAGGATTACGAAGTACTCCGGCAGCGATAAGACCAGCAATGTGCGCCATGTCGGCCATAGTTATCGCACCGACTTCGTGAGCTATGTCTACGAATTTTTTATAGTTTAGTGTTCTTGGGTATGCAGAGAATCCAGCGATAATTAATTTCGGCTTGTGCTCAAGGGCAACTTTTCGCATATCTTCATAATCGATCTCCCCCGTGTCCGGATTTTTCATCTTGTAGGTTACGAATTTATAAATTTTCGCCGGAAGAGTCATAGGATGTCCGTGAGTCAGGTGCCCTCCATGAGATAAATCCATTCCGAGAACCGTATCCCCTGGCTCGAGCAAGGCCGCATAAACTGCGAGGTTGGCCGGAGCGCCAGAATGTGGCTGAACATTAGCAAATTTACATTTAAAAAGTTTACAAATACGCTCTATGGCTAATCTCTCCACTTGATCAGTAAAATCCTGCCCTCCATAATACCTGCGTCCTGGGTATCCTTCAGAGTATTTATTGGTAAAAACCGAACCATTGGCTGTCAAAACATCCTCAGAAACATAGTTTTCAGAAGGGATAAGCTCTAGCCCTTCTTTCTGCCTCTTTTCTTCCTCTTTTATTAATTTCTCAATTTTTTTATCTTTCATATTTTTATAATATCATAATTACAAGAAGAGCAATGTTAATTACTTTTGGAATGAAAATAGCTCGTTTTTACCATCAGACTTCATAATAATGGTCCCCAATAAGTCAGTTCGAAGAGTTTTTACTCCAAGTTGAGTTAGCGTAGTGAGAGTTTCCTTGTGTGGATGACCATATTTATTATCTTTGCCATCAGAAACTAGTGCGTACGCAGGAGAGACAGCTTTTACAAATGATGTGGAAGAAGAAGTGCGTGATCCGTGATGCCCAACTTTCAAAATAGTACTTTTAAGTTGTGCCAAATTATTGTCTTCCAAAATTATCCTTTCGGTTTTTACTGAAGCGTCCCCCGTCAACATTACAGACGTGGCTCCATAGGATAATCGCGCCACTGCTGAGCCATCGTTTGAATTCCAAGTAGAAACATCTCGGTCAGGAAATAAAATATCAATCAATACCCCGTGTCCCATATTCAAGCGCATTCCTTTTTTCACTAAAATATTTGGTATTTTCTGTTTTTGTATTTCTGCTTTTAAATTTTGATAAGTTTTAGAATCGTTAAAAGTTCCTGGCTCTAAGACAGCACCAACTTTATAATTTTTTAAAATATCTATAAACCCACCGATATGGTCTGCGTCTGGATTTGTAATTACAATTGCATCTATGGTTTTATCAAACGGAGACGTCACTCTCGCAAGCGGACCAAGCACACTACGCGCGGGTCCTGCATCAAACATTATTTGTGTACCGTTGGGTGACTCAATAAATAGCCCGTCCCCTTGCCCGATATCCAGCATGGCAAAAGTAAGCCCTCTTTTTGAGCTTTGAAAATCAGTCCAAAAAAGAAAAACGTTAACGACAGATAAAAATAGAATAATAATCAATAAAATGTAGTTTTTGTAATGTATATTTTCCGTTTCCGGCATGATACAATGTTAACACATTAACCATATTAATTATCAAATATATAAAATGAAAACATTTACACCCAAAACTTTTAACATCGCTCCCCTGAAAGGAATTTCAGAAAAAACTGTAGCTGACCACCTAAAACTCTATGAGGGTTACGTAAAAAATACAAATTTAATTTTGCAAAAGATTGAAGAACTTTCCAAAGATTCCGAGAAAAATGCTTATGAATTGGCGGAAGTGCAAAGAAGGTTCGGTTTTGAATATGACGGTATGCGAAACCACGAAATATATTTCGAACATTTATCAAATGGAGCCAAGGAAATTTCCAAGGATAGTGAATTATATAAATCCATAGAATTCGTCTGGGGAAGTTTCGATAAATGGCTGGCTAGATTTAAAGCCATAGCTATGAGCCGTGGGATAGGCTGGGCTATTTTATATTATGATAAAAATGAAAAGTATTTAATGAATGCATATGTCGGAGATCACGAGCTCGGACAACTCTCTGGCTGTGTACCTATTCTATGCTTAGACTTATGGGAACACGCCTACATCGCCGACTATGCCCCAGGAGGGAAAAAGGATTATGTAGAAGACTTCTTTACAAACTTGAACTGGAGCACTGTAGAAAAAAATCTCAACGAAGCCTTATAAAACTTTCTCAAGTTGACTGTGTAAAGAAAATTTTAATATCTCTCCCAAAAAGTCTATAAATAAAATAGAGATATATTAAGATGGTTAGAGAGAGAGGAAAATCTGGAAAGCTGAAGGCGGCAAAGGGAGCCTTGGCAAAGAAATTTATCACTCCAAGCTCGTATTGTAAAAATAGATAAGAAACAAAGCCAAACGGCACCGCTAAAATATTCCAGATTAACCCCACGAAACCAGTGATAAATCCTAACAGCATTGTAAAAGGGATAAAGGGAAGAATTAAAATATTTGCCGGAATTGCAACCAAAGAAAAATTTCCCATTTTATACAAAATAAAAGGAAAAACAAAAATATATGCAGCCGTGGTAACAGAAACTATGTCTCGCAAACCAAATTTTTTAGTAACCCATTCGAAATACCTTTCAACTCTTGGTGCGAAAAATATAACAGCAACAGTAGCGATAAAAGAAAGCTGAAAAGAAACATCAAAAACTAACAGAAAAGGATTTATCATGACCATAACAACTCCGGTAAGCACGAGCGCTCTCGCCACATCATAATTCCTGCCTGTGGCCCGAGCAATAAGCGCCAGCACAGCCATAATCCCCGCCCGGACAGCAGTAGAGCTCATCCCCGTCATTAATATAAATAAAATAATCGCAAAAATTCCTGCTCCAATACTGAAATTTACAGAAACAAAGGATAACTGGGCAAACAATTTCATAATCCACTCAGCTACAATAGTCACGTTGTATCCAGAAAGAGCGACTATGTGAATCGTACCCGTATTTACAAAACTCTGCCGTAAATTTTCACTAAATGCAGATTTTTCTCCCAAGATCAGCCCACCCATAAGTAAATTTTCTGGGCTATCAATGACTAAATTTAATTTTTCTATAAACTTTTCTTTAACATCGAATAAAATCTTTTTAACCACATTCCCATTTCCACGAGAAACAATCTCAACTTTTGGATAACTCATCACGTAAACAATGCGATCTTTCCTTAGATAATTTACATAATCAAATTCTTTGCCTTGGTCAGTAACAAAATTCTCTGGCTTTTTTAAAATACCAGAAAAAGATATCTCGTCGCCATAACTATAATATTCCTCCAAACCTACAGATAATAAAATCTTTGTTTTTTGTTCACCTTCATTCACCGCAACTGTTAATTGCTGATTCTTCTCTTTAACATTTGGTTCATCTATAATTTCTCCCGTAAAATTTACATTTTTCCCAACCTTGGACTCAAACAATGCAGGAGAGGGAGTATCTACCGTATCAAATCTAAAAATTCCTAGAGCAAAAGTGAAAATAAAGATTGAAAAAATAATTCCAAAGTTGTTTTTAGATATTAAAGTAAAAAATAAAAAAAGAGCAAAAGAAATTATACAAAATACAATAACCAGATATAAATTTATAAAAACAAAAGAGCGTACAAAGATTCCAAAAATAAAACTGAAACAAATCGTGTAAAAAATTCTATCCCGCATTTAAATCCAATTCCATTAGCCCGTGTCCTTTTTTTAATACTCTATAAAATATTTCCTTGGGTTGTTTTGACTTTTTAAATCCTAAACTTTTATAAAGAGCAATGGCATGCTCTCTGGTATTTTCCACCCATAATATAACTTTTGTTCCACCTCTCTGTTTTATCTCTGACAGAGCTTTCTGTATCATCTCTTTTGCGACCGAGATTTCTGTCAAACCTTTTCTAAAACTTGGATTAATGTAAACGGAATGAATAATCCAAGTACCGTCATCTTCCTTTACCGCTCCAACTATACCCATGGGTTTAGAATCATATCTCGACATTACTGTAAATCTTACAGGGCTCAATACATTTTCCTGGGAATAATTCTGTACGTCCTTGACCTTCTTTTCCAATTTCTCTGGAGAATAAATAGAGAAGGCTCCCGGGTCATTGCTAAAAGATTCCAGTTTCATTTTTTTAAACTCTTCCAGGTCTTCTGGTCCGGCAAAATAAATAGAAAGTTTTTCACGCTCCATAGGATGTACTGGCCCTCTTAACCCTAAGGTGTTATATTTTGCTAAAGGATTTTCTTTCATAAAATTATTTATGCAAAACTACTGGAGCATCATCTGCGAAACTTGTGGCGATTTCATCTACCCTGTCGTTGTATTTATCTCCACTGTGTCCCTTCACATAACTCCATTTAATCTTAAACTCCTGCGTAAGAGCAAAAAGTTCTTCCCAAAGTTCACGATTCATAACTGGCTTCTTTCCGGCATTTCTCCAACTATTTTTCTGCCAATTAAATATCCATTCGGTAATTCCTAAAATTACATATTTTGAATCCGCAAAAACTTCGACTGGTAGATTTATTTTATGTTTCTTTAAGTATTTAAAACCTTCAATCGCCGCCGTTAATTCCATCTGATTATTGGTGGCATGATCACTACGCCCACCGAGCTCCAAAAATACTTTATCTCTTTTAAGAAATACTGCTCCCCAGCCAGCCGGTCCTGGATTCCCCCTTGCTGCGCCATCGGTATAAATTTTAATCACTTCTGTCATTATATTTATAGTATATCAACTATTCTTAATCGTAGCTCTTCCCTACCTCGAAACCTTGATAAGTCAAAAGTGCCCAGTAAATCCACCCTTAAACCTTCTGATAATTGAGTCTTAAAGGAATCAATATTAGAAAAAAAGGAAATCGCAGTAGCTTTATGTTTACTGGTGTCAGAAAAAGTAATTTCGAGATGTTCTCCAGAACCATTTTTCCCAAATTTTTTTAATTTTTCTATTTTGACTCCTTCAAAAAGAAATACTGGTTTAGAATTTCCAAGGCCAAAAGGCGACATTTTATTTATTTCTTTCCAATTTTTCATAGTCACAGCACCTAAATCTGTTTTTACGTCATAATTTACTTCATTTTCTTTTTTATCTCGTTTTACTTTACGAAAAGATTCAGATAAGGCTTCTTCTAAGAAATGAATTTTCTCACTGTGCACCGTAAATCCTCCAGCAAGCTCATGCCCTCCGAATTCTAAAAAAGATTCATTGGTAGCTGTCATAAGCTCCACTACCGACACTGAACCATCGCTCCGGCAAGAACCTTTGATTAAATCATTTTCATCTTTCCCCCAAACAAAAACCGGCTTGTTGTACTCATCACACATTTTCCCTGCCACTAACCCGAGAACCCCCACTCGCCACCCTGGATTACCTATAACTATCACCTCGGTCTCCGAATTCTCTTCAAGCTTTTTATTCATATGTTTATTTACATCTCGCATTATTCCAGTCACGATAGTTTTCCTTTCATCATTTATTTTTGACAGATGATTCGCAAGTTCACCGGCTTCTACTGCATCAGTTGTAGCCAGAAGCTCATATGCCCGCATAGGATTATCCATCCGAGAGGCTGCATTTAATCTAGGCGTCACCATAAAACCAAGGTCATCTTCAGATAAATATCTTTGGTCAATATTTAATTTACTGAGAAGTTTCTGCACCCCAGGACGTGGAGATTTTTTAAAAACTTTCATCCCGAAGTAAGCTATGGCTCTGTTCTCCCCCGTAAGTGGCACCATATCTGAGAGTGTAGCGAGGCCAGCCATATCAAGCATCCATTTCTCAGCCCCTTCTTTGATTTTAAAATACTCTTTATATTTTTTTAGGAACCCTTGCACTAATTTAAACATTACTCCTGCCCCGCAAAGCATTTTTTCTGGATAATCATCCACCTTGGGGTTCAGAATGGCATACGCTCTAGGTAAGACCGCCTGAGGTAAATGGTGGTCGGTGATTATTACATCAATACCATCAACAGAGGCCTGGGCTACTTCTTCCACAGCCGTAATCCCAAGATCAATTGTTATCAACAATTTCACCCCAGATTCTACAAAACTTTTAATTGCCTCTAGGTTCAACCCATAACCTTCGGAGTTCCTCATGGGGATATAAACTTCGTAGTTATTGTATTTTAAAAGTTTAAATAAGTCGTTTAAAATTACAGCACCGGGTATCCCGTCACAATCGTAGTCTGCATAAATCACGATTTTTTCATTGGCTTCTATGGCTTCGAAAATTCGCACACAGGACTTTTCCATATCTCGCATTAAAAAAGGGTCGTGAAAATCCCGTTCATAGTCTGGGTTTAAAAAAATTTCAGCTTGTGCTGGATCAGTAATCCCTCTCTTCCTTAACAACATCTCCAGCAGTTCCCCGTACTTTTGCATAAATTCAATTTTAGCATACAATATAGGTATGGAACATGACTGCATTTTTTGCAAAATTATAAATAAAGAAATCCCGGCTACTATCGTCTACGAAGATCAGAACTTTTTAGCATTTTTAGATATTCGTCCAATAGCTCCCGGACAGACCCAAGTCATCCCGAAAAAACATTATAGGTGGGTTTGGGACGTTCCAAATTTAGGAGAATATTTTGAAGTCGTCAGGAAAATAGCCCTAGCTCAGAAGAAAGCTTTTAATGCAGACATTATTCGCTCACAAGTTTATGGTGAAGAAATCTCCCATGCTCATGTGTGGGTCTGGCCTGAAACTGTCGGCGATGAAAAAGATCTAAAAACAAACGCTGAGAAAATTATTGCATCTCTTTAATAAGAGGTTTTAGTGCTGGAAGTTCTTTACCAGCTAGAAAATCCAATGTCGCTCCACCAGCTAGCGAAATATGAGAGAAATTTTTTATATTGGAATATCTATTAGCCACATCTATGGTGTCTCCCCCAGCAATGATGGTCATACCAGAAAAGTTACTGGTAAGATTTTTCATTGCATTGAGTATCGCCTGTGAACCTAGTGAATATTTTTCATCTTCAAATTTCCCCATCGGACCACCAAGGAAAACTGTTTTGGAATTTTCTATTATTTTTGAAAAGTTTTTCTGAGTTTCTGGTCCGATATCAAGCGCCATCCAACCATTCGGAATCCCTTCTTTAGATAAATCTAGGTTTTTAACTGTTGTACCGTCAGAAATTACTACATCACTCGGTACAATAACTTTATCTTTGTATTTTTCTAAAATTTCCTTCGCATATACTATCCAATCTTTTTTCTCTCTTCTTTTTTCGTCAACAAACACATCCTCCATAAAAGAACTACCAAGCTCATGCCCTTGAGCCTTTAAAAAAACATTAGCCACGGCTCCCCCGACTAAAACTTTATCGGCCATTTTTAATAAATTATTTACCGCATCCACCTTGTCGGAAACTTTTGCTCCACCTATAAGTACCGTAAACGGCCTAACTGGGTTTTCTAACAAATTAGATAGCATCTCTACCTCATGCTCCGTATACATACCAGCAACAGCTGGTAAATGCCTTTCTATTCCAGTCGTCGATGCATGGATGCGCATCGCCTGCGGAAATCCGTCGAAAACAATTATATCTTTATCTTTGCAAAGTTTTTTGGCAAATTCATCATCATCTTCCATTTCGCCCTTATAAAATCGCACGTTTTCCAGCATTAAAATATCTCCGCCTTTCATATTATTTATTTTTGCTTCCACCAGTAGACCTGTGCATTCATCTATCTTATCTACCTTCCGACCTAGAAGTTCGGAAAGTTTTCTAGCGTGTGGGGTCGTACGCAATTCTTCTACAACTTTCGCATCTGGTCTTTTGACGTAAGTTAGGATAACTATTTTACAATTTTGTTGAATCAAATATTCTAAAGTTGGCAAAGTGGCCCGAATACGTAAATCATCTTTTACTTCCAGTACTCCATTTATTTCTTTGACTCCTATATCATACGGAGCACGATATAAAATCGTTTTATTTTTTAAATCTATACTTTGTAAGTTTTTGAGTTTCATATACTATCCGCAATTTTTGCGATGCTAGTAAACTTTTTTGCATCTAGGCTAGCACGTCCAACAAGCAAACCATCTACTCCCCCATTTTTCAGAAAATCTTCAGCGTCGCGTTCGCTCACCGACCCCCCATAAAGAATTCTGACATTACCTGCATCTTTACCGAATTTATCTGAAAGAATTTTGCGAATAAAAATAACCATCTCAAGTGAATCGTGTGCTGTGGCATCTCTTCGGTCTTTAGTACTAGATATCGCCCAGACGGGTTCATAGGCGATAACTATTTTAGCAATTGAGTTCTTGGAAATACCAGCAAGGCATTCTTCAAGTTGTGTTTTGACTAAATTAAAATATTTATGACTTTCATCACGTGTGTTTTCTCCAACGCAAAGTATGGGCCTAAGTCCAGCCCCGAGAACAGATTTTATTTTTTTATTTACTACATTGTTATTTTCGCCTAGAGCTCGTCTCTCTGAATGACCTAAAATTACATATCGTGCCCCGATTTCGTAAAGCATTTCCCCTGATACTTCACCAGTAAAAGCGCCGACGTCTCCCCAGAATGCATCTTGCGTCCCAAGTTTTACTTTAGTAGTACGAATTTCACTCAACTTATCTAGATAGATAAAAGGTGTGCAAATAACTATATCTGTTTTTTTTACTCTCGAGACACCCCTAGCTACATCCTCAAACAACTTTTCCGCTTGATTTAAAGTAAGTGGATTCATTTTCCAATTACCGATTATTATTTTCTTGCCCATATTCTGTATAGTATAACACACCTTACTCTACCTCTTTCCAAGAAGTTATTCCCCATCCTCCAGAAGGACCATTAACAAAATTTGAATTAACCAACCCGCTATCATAAATCACGTCAACATTATTATCTAAAACAATATATTTTCCATTCAATGCTTTCGCGGCGGCGTTATTCTCTAAGTGTACTGTACCATTTGCAGCATACAAAATAACAGCCCCGCCGTTATTTGAAAGCTTTATCGCATCGGTAGAAGTGGAGGTTGAGAGTACCATTAGATAACTCCCCTCAGACCCAGACCCCGAGAAATCTGAACCATTACCTATATTCACTGTTCCATCAACTATAATTACACCTTCTGAGGTGCCGTAACTAGAAGATAGGTTGATGTGAGCATGGTTGTCTATGACCATGTTACCTTCAACCCATAGATTACCCGTTAATGTTAAACGTCCACTGTTCCCCATGGTAAGATTCCCCGTAATTTTCTTTGGCCCGAAAGAAACAGAGGTACTATCCACCACATAATTACCTGAATATACACCCCCGGCTTCGGCTTCGGCTTTCCAGTCTAAAATATTTTGATCTGAAATAGGCATAGCTACTTGCGTAGGATCAGGTAAAGAAGTGTTGCAAGCTTTATTATTTCCACTACCTACTTGACAATAATTTGTTCCGACAATGTTAGAGTTTTTTACCGTATGCGCATACGTATTACCCTTGACCCCTGCGCCAACAGAAACATTACTAATAGTACCAGTAAGTCCCCCTAAATAAAGTTGAAAAAAACCATCAAGCCCAGTCGGAGTAGTATTATTCCATGTTCCAGAAAATGCTCCGATTTTACCAATACCACTAGCATAACTATTTGAATTTGCCCCAATTTGATAATATTTATTAGAATTGGTCCCTCCGTCAATTACTATCCAATATGTCGTTCCTGCCGTTAACTCAGCGTTTGGTGAAATAGGAACATTGACCCAATCACCTGCTGGATAATTTACAGATACCAGAGAAGAATCTAAGAGCCCAGATGCTAAAGTGGTCGTTCCTGGGCTACTACCTGAATTAGATACAATTCTTACTGTTAAATTTCCTGGTGTACTTACCCTCCTGATATATAATTTTACTTGATTGATCACCCCGTTTGTACTTACCGAAAAACTCTGGGCAAAATCTTGGGTACCGTTTGCATTTCCAAATGTAACATCATAGGTAGGCGCCCCAGAACCATTGGCTTGATCTGCTGTCAAAGCTGCCGAATTAGCAGCTAAGGCTGTGCCTGTAATAGATCCAGGTCCTGTAATATCACCGTTTGAGTAAACACTTCCATTCACAACAGCATTCTGTCCAATCGTAATCCCGCCAGTCCCGACTTGCACTCCATAGCTGAAAGAAACTCCAGTTCCTGTATTTAAAACAAGTTCATTTTTTCTTTGACGAGAATTTACATCCCCCAAAGAAGATACCGTCTTTTGGTTAAAACCAGAATCGGTTATGATTGTAGTGGCAGTATTATTATTTAGAGTTAGAGAAACTGAAGACCCAATTGTTTTTGCCTTTTTTAATCTAAAATACGCATCTTCGACTCCAGATTCAGAGAGGAAAAAACTTTGACGAGATTTCGTCAAATCTAGTGCGTTTCTAAATTCACGAACTGTGGGAGACACAAGTCCCGCGATGATTGCTAAAGAAATAAAAAGAAAAAATACAACAGATATCAGCATCGCTGCCCCGCCATTTCTTTTTATTGTTTTACAATTTTTTTTCATATTAATAACTTTCTCTCAACACAACGGTGTCGTAAAAATCAACAATTCTTGCTGAGATATCGTTGTTTGATTTAAGAGATAAAAATATTTTTATAGCCTTTCCCTGGGCAGTGGTTATCTCTGTAAATACCAGACCGGTTATAGCAATATTGGGAGTATTTAAATTTCCAATAAAAATATTGTTTTCAAAAAGTTGCAGATCCGAACCTGAAAGTTTAAATTCTACTGCATTTAGTTTTAAGTCGGTTGCGCTGATAGAAGTTATACTCGAAGCTTGTCTAATTTCTCTAGAGATCCTCTCCATAATAGACCCGCTTTGTATTAATTCTGCCTGAGTAGCCGTTTCCTTAAAAGACCGAGCCATAGTAATCATGGCATTGATAACCACTAAAGAAAGCATGGTAAAAAGAGCAATGTAAAAAAGAAGTTCTAATAATGCTACTCCTTGATTATTTTTTCTTTTTTTACCAATTTTTATCATGTGAAAATATCTATAATATAAAATTGTAAAGTTTTGGTTACAGTAATTCCTCCTTCCAGCCAAGACACGGTAACTGTAACTAGCTTGGTTGAAGGATCATTCGTGCCAATATTTGCTATGTCTTGGGTCGTGTTATCGCGATTTACATTCGCCACAGAGACAGTCCTGGTAAATATTCCGACAGTATTTGAAGTAGACGACAGTGTCCAAGTCCCTCCCGAGAAAAACGGATAATAACTAGTCCCAGCAGTTAAACTTGAAATATTGGTCCAAGCATTATCTCTAAGGATACGCACCGCTTCTGCTCCTTCTTCAAGTAAAAATGCTGCTTGAGTTGTGTGCAAAGCTTGCCTAGAAACATGGATGGATTTCTGAGCCACAGTCATAGACGCCAGAATGGCAACAGCAATGATAGAGATAGCTACAATTATTTCCACCATCATGAATCCAGAATTTTTATAATTTTTCTTCATGTTTTGATTATCTAGTTTGAACTAGCAGACCCTGTCGCTGACAGAGTAATAATTTTTGAAAAGGAAGGCGTAGAAATTGTCACAGTCCCAGTTTTATTTGGTGCCCCAGAGAGACGGTTGAAATATACATCTCCGGAAGAGCTACTCGTCCCGGCCAAAGTAACATTGGAAATAGTTGCAGGAGATGTAATATTTATAGTTTCATTATTACTATCCCCTGAAGAAAAAACTGTTCCTTTGAAAATTATAACTTTATCCGACTGTAAATGCACTCCGTAGGAAGACGAGCTGACAGATGCTAGTGTTTTTGTGCGTGCTTTGTTTAAACTAGAGACTACATCTCCGATAGTACTTTTTAATACTTGATTTTCTTTAATTCTTGAAAACTGTGGAATAACAATTGTAAACAAAATTCCAAGAATAGCGATGACTAATAGAAATTCCAGAGCTGTTATTCCCTTTTTGTAAAAATTTTTCATAATTCTTTTAGCCAATACTACCCAAAATTGAATAAAGAGGAGAAATCATTGAAATAGCGAAAAACCCAACACCAGCCCCAATAAAAATCATAAGCACAGGCTCAATTATAGTGGAAAGATTTTTTGTTTTATTTTCGACTTCCCCCTCATAAAATAAGGCAATTTGAAGAAGCATGTCTGACAATTTCCCAGTTTCTTCTCCCACCTGAATCATCTCCGACATCATAATGGGATATAGTTTGTTGTTTTTTTCAAATACTTGAGAAAAAGGTGCTCCTTTTTCTACGGCCTCCTTAGCTTCTTCTAAAACCCTTTTATAATAAATGTTTTGTACCACATCTTCGGTGATCTCCACAGCTCTCGTAATAGAAACACCAGAAAGTAAAAGAGAAGATATGGTACGAGCAGTACGAGCAGTATTTAACTCTCTGGCTAAATTCCCGACAATTGGAATTTTTAAAATCATAAAATCTATGTATTTATTCATAAACTTTGCCCGAAAAAGCGCATACCCCCCGAAGGCTGTGGCAAATATGATCACAAAACTCAAAAGCAAATGATTCGAGAAAAAATTACCAAAAAACACAAGTGCCTGAGTAGAAGCTGGCAGAGTAACCCCAAGTTCTTTAAAAGTGTTTGCAAGCGTTGGCACTACAAAAGCGAACATCAAAACTCCGATGACCACCATAGCCGACATTATGACTCCGGGATAAATAAGCGCTCCCTTTACCTTTTTTGTTAAAGCGTTTGATTTTTCCAAATTAATCCCAATATCTGAAAGAGCCCCAGATAAATTACCAGATTCTTCTCCTGCTTTCACCATAGACACGAAAAGTTTTGAAAAAACTTCCGGAAACTTTACCAAGGCACTTGAGAAAGTTCCCCCAGCGTTTATATCTACCGACAGAGATGTCAGCACCTTACTCAATTTTGGATTTGTGGTTTGTTTTTGAAGAACCGATAAAGCTCTAGAGACAGAAAGTCCCGCTAAAAGCATCCCACTTAGATTTTTAGTAAAAATAATTTGCTCATTAAGACTAACTTTAGCAAAAATGTTAGAAAAAATAGAAAATTTATTGGCTAAATCTGATCCCTTTTCGGTAATTGATAAAGGAGTATATCCTCTGGAGCGAATGTCTCTAGCCACAGTAAAACGATCAACTGCTTCAAGTGTATTTTCTAAAATCTCTCCTGTTTTTGATTTTGCTGTGTATGAAAAAAGCATCTTATTTCGAAAGCCCCCTACTACTCAGAGACGACTCGGAACACTTCTTCTAAAGTGGTTACCCCAAGCACCGCTTGATATACCCCATCTTCAATCATGGTCATCATCCCTTCTTTTTTCGCTTGAATTTCTATTTCATCTTGAGAGCTACCTTTGGTGATAAGCTCCTTAATAGCTGGAGAAACTTGCAATACTTCATGCATCCCCACTCGGCTAGAATATCCATCTTCAAATTCAGCGGTCTTTATTGGACGATAAAATGGAATTTTATCCCAAGTAGCATCTTCTCCGATTAGCTTTTCTGTTTTTAGGAAACCCAAAACACGCTCAAGGTCAATAATTTTTTGTAAATTTTTAATTTCTACTTCCGATAAGAAATATTTTTCTTTATTCGGAGTTAATTTACGCACGAGTCTCTGAGCTATTATAGTTTTAACTGTAGCGGTAATTAAAAATGGTTCAGCCCCCATATCTATCAACCTTGGGATAGCCCCGGCAGCGCTGTTGGTGTGAATAGTAGACAACACTAAGTGCCCAGTTAGTGAAGCGTTGATGGCAAGACCAGCTGTTTCACCGTCACGAATTTCGCCAACCATTACAATATCAGGATCCTGACGCAGTAGCGATCGAAGCCCGTTAGCAAAAGTTAACCCTATCTCAGGTTTTACTTGTGTTTGATTAACTCTAGGCATTTGATATTCAATCGGGTCTTCTACGGTAGAAATATTTACTTCTGGTCTATTTAGAATATCAAGCATAGTATAGAGAGTTGTCGTCTTTCCAGACCCAGTCGGACCTGTCGCAAGCACCATTCCGGTTTTTTGTTTTAATGAGCTGTGTATCCTCTCCAGTCCTTCTCCATGAAAACCTAAACCTTCCAAAGAAAAGCCATGAGCGTTTTCTTTCAAAAGTCTAATGACTGTTTTCTCGCCAAAAAATGTCGGCAACGTAGAAACACGGAAAGAAATTTTCTCTCCATTTTGTTCTATCTTAAATCTGCCATCTTGCGGTAATCTTTTTTCGTCTAGTTTTAAATTGGATAACACCTTTATGCGCGCCGTGATACCTGAACCAGCATTTTTATCTAGGACCATTGCATCGTGCAAAATACCATCTATTCTGTATCTTACTGTAAGCTCTTTCTCCCCTGGTTCAATGTGAATATCTGAAGCATTTTGTAAAATTGCATGAAAAATCAACGAATCTACAATTTTCACCACCGGCAAATCTTCTGCCATTTCTTTTAATTCTTTTTCAGTTTTTTCTCCACCTTTTTCTCCATCTTCTTTTCCAGCAACGGATAAAGAATTAGACTCTTTTTGAATAATATCTTGAAATTCAGTTTTAAGACTCTGCCT
Source organism: Minisyncoccota bacterium (assembly GCA_041665925.1). Taxonomy (GTDB): domain Bacteria; phylum Patescibacteriota; class Minisyncoccia; order Phycocordibacterales; family UBA9973; genus UBA9973. The sequence continues at coordinate 188,502 of JBAYHW010000001.1, read as the reverse complement.
GTATTGAACTAATACAAAACGAATAGACGCTGTGTCTGTTAGTCTGGGTAAAATTTTTAAACCAGAACGTTTCTTAATAAAATCAATCACAGATAAATTATCTACATCCAGCATCGCAACTTCTAAACCGTTGGTGCTTTTTTTATAAGCAACTATATTATTATTCCTGGCAATCGGCTCCGGAATAAGCGAAAGCACAGAGAAATCTATTTTTTGATTGTTTAAACTTATGAATGGAATACCTAAAACGAAGGCCTCCATTCTTTTTAGATCTGTTTCTGAAATTTTCCCATCAGAAAGTAAAATATTCCCAACTTTTTGTTTCTGTTCTGTAGCTTTTTTGAAAGCTTCTTCTAAATCTGTTTTAGAAACAAGCCCAGACTCTAAGATAAATTTCTTTAGTTGGTCTTCGTTGATTTGCATTAGATACATTATACCAAAAAATCCCCCAAATACACATTTGTGAGGGATTTTTTGGTTAATTATTTACTTTATTTAATTTTCTTTAAAACCTGCTTTTTCTTTAACCATAACTGTTACGAAATCTGTTGCACCGCCACACTTAAGTACATAGTCAGTGGTTACGTCAGGCTTAAGTGTTGGTGATCCACTTGTGCCCGAAGGGGTAAACCCTGCCCCTGTTCCCGTGCAAGAAGTAAAACACTCTGTCTTCCAGTTAATCTTTACAGATTGACCTTTAGCAATAGTGATTTTCTTTAAATTAGGATTATCGTTAAGGTAAATGTTTGCATCTTTTATAGAACTACAAGATTGAGTTTCTGTGAATGAAGGTGGACATACGGGATCAGGATCTACTCCTCCATTAGAGGCTGGAGTACAAGTACGAGTCTTCTCTCCGACGGCTCCACAAGAATTCGCCGCACTACAAGGACCCCATTCGGTCCAGCTCCCATCTACTGCTGAATCTACACATTTACCCCCATCCCAATTAAGATTAAAAGCAGGATCACATCGTGAAGCTATGTTAAGCGCGTCTAATTCTTGTGCGTTGTTGTACAAGAAAAATGTTCTAGAATTGTATGGAATAGACACTGACAATCCTGCATTGGAATTTTCATCGGGAGTAGAAACATGGAAATCAAAACTTGCAGCTCCTGAGTTGTTGGTATTTGATCTCACCCCAGAAACGGGTACAGCATTGGCTGGAGAAGTACTCCAGCTTAAAAGAACATTACAGCTACTTTGACCGACAGGAATATCACAGAAAACTTTGTCTGAAGAAAGCATCCCAGTTACTCCCATGGTCCCCCCTGTTACATCCACGCTCACACTAGCTTCGGCACTAGGACCGGTAGTATTGGAACAAGTTAATTTATATGTATAAACTTTTACAATATTCAATACCCCTTGAGCTTCAGAACCACTTACGGGCTTCGCTCCACCTGTTGTCCAATCATCACCAGCACCAGTAGTACATGCTGTAGGATTATTAGTTGCACTCCAGATAAGCGTAGGGTTGATAACCCCTGCCGTACCTGAAGTCCCCGACGGTGGAGTCGTTGAAACCGAAAGAGTTACCACAGGCACAGGCGCTCCTCCATTTACTGTAACGGTAAACATATTGCTCATTCTAGTTTCACCAGTCTGAGCTTTGACAGCTTTTATAAAATATCCGTAAATCCCTGCTATCGGCGGTGTGTCGTAACTCATTGGACTGGTACAAGTAAGATCTGTTTTAAGAACAGTAACCCCATCATTGGCAATCAGATAACAGTCTGTATTCGTTCCTGTACCATTGGTCAATGTATACGCCGCAGTAAACGCTGTTGTTGGAAGAGTGACAGTAGAATCTGTGGGAGTTGAAACACTTAGAGGGGCTACACATGCTGTTGTGCTGGTATCCCAAACTTGTGGTGCAGTACACACATTACAAGTAGGAGGATTGTTGGCCCCATTGGCACACGAGCCCGCTGGGTTTACTGTCACTATAAAAGAATTACTTGTTTTAGTTTCACTGGTTGAAGCTTTGAAAGCTTGAATATAATATAAATAGTCTCCTGCTACTCCGGGTGCAGTTACCGACATTGGACTATTGCATGCTGCATATGTAGTAAGTGGGGCTCCAACATTATCCAATAATCTACAAGTTGTATTAGCAGATGTTCCGTTGGTGAGAGTGTAAATTGCGGAGATGGTGCTGTTTGGTAAAGTTGCTGAGTAAGTGTTTGGGTTTACGACAATGTCGAGAGGAGTTGCGGGATTATTAGCAGTAGTAAATGTCACATCACTACCATAAGATGTTCCAGCACTATTAGTAGCATAGGCTCGAACGTGATAAAGAGTGTTTGGGGTTAATCCAGTCATACTGCTTGTCCAAGAACCTGTCCTGGCTCCATCGGTTGTTTTGGTACTAAGGGCAATTGTTGGATTTAATGATGTGCCCCAGACAATTCCACTTGTGGTTATGGTGTCTCCGCCGTTGGAAACAATACTTCCTCCTCCAGTTCCCGTAGTTGTTGTTATGTTGGTAACTGGAGTTGTAGTGGTAACGGTAGGTTTAGAAACAGTACAAGCAGAAGCCACTGTTCCTGACCCCCCTGCATAATTAGAACTTCCCGCTGCTGTAACCTCATAATAATGTGTTGAACCCGCTACAAGCCCTGTGTGCTGAAAAGATCTATTACTTCCACTATATATTAAAGTATTTGATCCAACAGCGTGCCGACTTCCTGTTTCATATAAATTATAGCTAGTAGCCCCCGCGACGGCAGTCCATGATATGTTCAAGAAATCTGTACCACAAGACCCAGGAGAGACGGTCATGCTTGATGGGGCTACAAGACTAAATGAAGCAGTCACGGTACAATTTGAAGTAATGGATCCTGTAGTATAAGTAGTTCCGGAAAGTGACCCCCCTTCGCCAAAGTAAATAAAGCAATTATCGCTGCCCTGGGCGACATATCCAGAATTTGGTGTAATTGTAAAGGTTGTAGTCGCACCGTGAGCAACTGACCTAGAGGATGGAGAAATAGTCCCGTTTGAACCAGAGACTACTCCGCTAACTGTATAATTTTGAAATGAGGCTGTGACAGCTTTAGCCGCATTCATGGTAACTGTACAGGATCCCGTACCAGTACAAGCCCCACTCCATCCAGCAAACCCTGGAGATGAAGGTGTTAGTGTAACAGAAGTCCCACTCAAGTAAGATTGAGAACAATCAGACCCGCAACTGATACCAGCTGGACTAGAAGTAACTGTGCCGGAAGCTGCAGCATTTCCTGTTTTAGAAACAGAAAGATCATAAGAGGCTTGTGTCGCAGTTACGGATACCGAACAATCTCCTGTAATTACTCCGGTTGTGTAGGTTGTCGAAGAATTTCCCGTCAACGGTGTCCCTTGTGGACATGTGCCCCCAACAGAAAAAGAGTATCCGGAAGTTGGTGTTATGGTAAAAGTCGTGGTAGAACCAGAAGTTACTGATCTTGAGGTGGGAGAAATAGTAACATTAGCCCCTGCGCTGGTTGTAACAGAGAGAGCTGGAGGCGTATATGTAGGGCTAGTACATGGTTTTGTATTTCCAGCAACGTCACTTATGGTTACTGTACATGTCCCTCCCCCAGAAGGAGCTGTACAGCTCCCCCCGGCTGTGTTTATTCCACTTTGTCCACTAGTACCACTTGCAACTGGATCTGTTGACCCAGAAAGAGTATATGTTGGTCCAGTACCACTCCATGTCCCACAAACTGGCAAAAGTGTATCTACTTTGTTCGGTGGACTAGTTATAACATCAAGTCCATAAGCTGAACATGATCTTATTCCAAATTCATCTTGTGGCCCAAGTGCTGAACCGGTTACTCCGTCGGAAGTACAAGTAGCCCCATGTGTTCCCGCAGCCGTACAGCTATCATATTCAGTATAGGAAGTATTGTTATCAACATATGTATGAGTTAAGGTAAATAACTGAGTTTGGCTGGAAGTTTTCCATGTAACGTTAGCCGCGGTAGGATTCCAATTATTCGTCGTACACGCAATAGCGGCAAAAGTCGTATTTAAATTAATAAATAAAAATGAAAACACGAAAAGCAGACCAAACAATAAATATTTTACTTTGTTCATAACACAATTATACTATAAAATAAAATACAATAATACCTTTATCCACAGGTTTGCAATATTATATATAATATGGTATTCTACGCTGGTAAGAGTCCTGTCCGAAACAGGGCTTTATTTTTTACCAAAATTTAACCCCGACGTAAAAAGTCGGAGTCCCGACCTGAAAGCGTCGGGATAAAAAACAAAATTATGTTAGACCTAAAAACATTCAAATCCGCACTCGAACAGCTTGAAGAAGAAAGGAAAATTCCAAAAGCAAAAATACTAGAAGCCATAGAGCAAGCCATGGCTGCAGCGTATAAAAAAGACTACGGGAAAAAGGGGCAAATTATACGCGCCAAGTTTGACCTAGAAACAGGAAAAACAGATTTCTATCAGGTAAAAATAGTAGTAGATGAAAGCATCGCTATTTTAGAACCAGAAGAAAAACACGAAGATAAAAAAGATTCGCACAACAAAAAACACGAAGCTGAATACTCAATCAAGGATGATGGAGATGAACGTGTGCACTTTAACAGCGAGCATCACATGCTCCTTGAAGACGCCAAGAAGATAAAAAGGGGCGTAGAGCTCAATGATGAAGTGATTTTCCCACTTGAAGCTAAGGATGATTATGGACGTATCGCTGCCCAAACTGCCAAACAAGTCATAATTCAGAAAATCCGCGAAGCAGAACGCACTTCCATCATAGATGAATACGGCACCAAAGAAGGAGAAATAATTTCGGGAGTGGTTCAGAAAGTAGAACGTGGAAATGTTTATGTGGATTTCAACAGAGCCACAGGAATTCTACCAACCGAAGAGCAAATTCCTGGCGAATATTGGGAGCGAGGTCGCCGAGTTCGTGCTTACCTGTACAGTGTAGAAGACACACCAAGGGGAATTAATTTACGACTTTCTCGCACCCATCCGAAATTTATAGAGAAACTTTTCGCCATGGAAGCTCCAGAAATAGAGTCTGGAGTAGTCGAAATAAAATCAGTTGCTCGTGAAGCTGGCGCGCGTTCCAAGATTGCTGTTCACTCAAACGACGAACACATTGATGCTGTAGGAAGTTGCGTAGGTCAAAAAGGCACTAGGGTAAATACAATTACCAGTGAACTATCTGGAGAAAAAATTGATATAATCCCTTGGTCCACGGACCCTAAAGTTTTTGTTTCAAATTCCCTATCTCCGGCAAAAGTAATTTCTATTGATGTTGATGAGGAAGAACACAAAGCAACTGTGGAAGTCGCTAATGACCAACTCTCGCTTGCTATAGGAAAAGGTGGACAAAATGTACGCCTAGCAGCTAAACTAACAGGGTGGAGAATAGACATTAAAGGAGATGGAAAAGAAATTGCCTCCACCGACGGAGACAATGTTGAAGTAAAAGAAGAAGAATAAAATTATTAATAAAATAAAATAGAAAAACATGAATTCATTTTTATTGTTTGCAACTATTAGTTCAGTCATAGCAATCGTTTATGGTTTGTTTTTAGCACGTTTCGTATTAAAAAAGAGTCCAGGAAATGCTCGCATGCAAGAGATAGCCAAGGCTATCCAAGACGGTGCTGGGGCGTATTTAAATAAACAATATAAAACTATTGGTATGATCGCTGTAGTTTTGTTTTTTGTAATTGGGTTCATTGAACAACTCGGATGGACTATGGCTTTCGGATTCCTCGTTGGAGCAGTCTTCTCAGCGCTTGCTGGATATATAGGCATGAATGTCTCTGTGAGAGCTAATGTCAGAACAACTGAAGCGGCAAGAAGTGGGATAAATCCTGCTTTGTCTTTGGCCTTTAAGGGTGGCACAGTTACCGGACTTTTGGTTGTCGGACTTGCCTTGCTCGGAGTTACATTATTTTATGCAATAACAAAAGACGTGAACGCTCTTGTCGGGCTTGGGTTTGGAGCTTCGCTTATTTCTGTTTTTGCTAGACTAGGAGGAGGAATATTTACTAAAGCTGCAGATGTAGGAGCTGATCTTGTGGGTAAACTCGAAGCAGGAATTCCAGAAGACGATCCTAGAAACCCAGGAGTTATTGCTGACAACGTCGGAGATAATGTCGGAGACTGCGCAGGAATGGCTGCGGATTTATTCGAAACCTACGCCGTTACTTCAGTAGCTACGATGCTTTTGGGCTCACTTCTTTTTGTTGGTTTTGAAAATGCAATTATTTATCCTCTAGTTATTGGTGGTATGGCAATATTTGCATCTATAATTGGAACTTGGTTTGTCCGACTCGGAAAAGAAAAAAACATAATGGGGGCATTATATAAAGGCCTCATCGCTTCCGGTCTTATCGCTGCCGCCGCTTTTTACCCTGTGACAAAAATGCTTATGGCTGAAAATGGTGTATATTCGGTAACGGATTTATTTATTTGTTCTCTCGTTGGATTATTCGTCACTGGCGCCTTGGTCATAATTACCGAATACTTCACTTCTACGAAATACTCTCCCGTTAAATCAATCGCCGAAGCTTCTGTCTCTGGACACGGCACAAATGTTATCCAGGGTTTAGCAATTTCAATGAAATCTACAGCCTGGCCTCTCATAACTATCGTTGTCGGCATTTTAGTTAGTTATAATTACGGCGGACTATACGGTATCGCTATCGCTGCAATGTCTATGCTTTCCATGACAGGTATCATCGTCGCTATCGATGCATACGGACCAATTACAGATAACGCTGGAGGTATCGCCGAAATGGCCGAACTACCCAAAGAAGTCCGAGATGTTACAGATCCCCTTGATGCGGTTGGAAATACAACCAAGGCAGTTACGAAAGGTTATGCAATTGGTTCTGCGGGACTTGCGGCTCTTGTGTTATTCGCATCTTACACTGAAGAAATTATTAAGGCTGGGAAAAGTTTAACTTTTGACTTAAGTAACCCATACGTTATTGTCGGGCTATTTATTGGTGGACTTTTACCATATTATTTCGGTGCATTGTGCATGGAAGCTGTAGGTAAAACTGCAGGAAAAGTTGTGGAAGAAATCCGCCGACAATTCAGAGAAATAAAAGGAATTATGGAAGGTACCGCTAAGCCAGATTATGCGAAGGCAGTATCAATAATTACTGGTGCGGCAATTAAACAAATGGTCTTGCCGGCTCTTATCCCTGTCCTAGCTCCTATTTTAGTTATCGTTATTTTTGGTACAGAAAATGGATTGATAGTCTTGGGCGGACTTTTGATGGGATCTATCGTCACCGGACTTTTCGTGGCTATCTCAATGACCTCAGGGGGTGGAGCTTGGGATAATGCCAAGAAATATATAGAATTAGGAAATTATGGAGGGAAAGGTAGCGATGCGCATAAAGCGGCTGTGACTGGTGATACTGTTGGAGATCCTTATAAGGACACTGCTGGGCCTGCCATTAACCCAATGATAAAAATTCTAAATATCGTTGCATTACTTTTGGTTGCTTTTTTGATATAATAGAAAGGGTTCTATTATTAGTTTAATTAAATAATTAGTATGAAAAAATATATAGCATTATTTTCTGTTTTATTAATGGTTTTCTTTTGGAGTAATAGCGTTGTACGTGCAGAAGACGACGCTGCGGGCTCATCTGATGATGGTACTAAAGTAGAGTCTTCAGATGACAATGATAAAAATGACGATAAATCTTCCGAGCTCCAGAATAAAAGAGAGGAAGCAAAAGCCGAATTAAAAACAACTCGAGAAGCCTTAAGGAAAAACCTAGAAATAAAAAGAGAAGAGATTAAGAAAGAGATAGAAGCCAAAAGAGAAGAGGCTAAAAAGAAAATGGAGGCTCTTCGAGAAAGCATAAAAACTGAAAAAGATGAAGCAAAAGTAAAACTGAAAGAAGCAAGAATAGAGGGCAGAGAAAAAGCCTTAGAGAGATTTGATGGAGTAGTAACGAGAATAACTGAGCTAAAAGGTAAAATCGTGGAACGAATGTCTGCTTTTGAATTAAAAGGAGTAGATATCACTGCGGCAGAAGCTTTTATATCAACATCTGAAACTAAACTTGATGAGGCTAAAACAAAAATTGTAGAAACCAACGCTTTACTGGCTGCTTCAATAAACGAACTTACTTTAGAAAATAAAACAAAACTTAGAACACTAACTCAAGAAATACAGACTTTGGTTAAAGCTTCTCATGGCGCCCTTAAGGATGCGGTTAAAGCTTTAAAGGATGCGGTTAAGGCGAAAATTGATGCTGACAAAACCACAACAGAAGCCGGAGATGATAACAGTAATCAATAAATTATAAACTAATTATAAAATTATATGGAACCAGAAAAAAAATCAAACGGAGCCCTTGTCGGATTAATAATCATAATTTTAATCCTTGTCATTGGCGGATTATACATGTGGCAATCAAGTAAGACTCCTGCAGGAGAAACTGCTCCATCGGATTCTGTGTCTGCGTCAGATTCTACAGAGCTGGATGCTCTTGGGCAAGAACTTGATGTAACTGATGTTGATGTCGGGGCAAATGCTATAGATAGCGTTCAATAGAAAAATAGAAAAGCCCCACCACTTACAAGTGGTGGGGCTTTTTTGACAAAAGACGTTTATAAATATAGTATAGTCGTATGCTAAAAATAAATATAAAAAAATTACCAAAAAGTGAAGTGGAGATTGAGGGAGAGTTGGAAGCTGACGTCTTTGAGTCTTACTTCACTAAAGCTCTTAAAAAAATAGGGGAAAATTTAAAGTTAGATGGTTTTAGAAAAGGTAAAATACCCGAAAGTGTAATCCTATCCAATGTGGGAGAAAGTAATGTCCTAGAAGAAATGGCACAAATGGCCCTGGGGGAACACTATCCTAAAATCGTTGAAGAAAATAAAATAGATGCGATAAGTCGCCCAGAAATATCTATTACTAAACTCGCCCGAAAAAACCCTCTCGGTTTCAAGATAAAAACTGCAGTTCTGCCAACAATAAAACTCCCCGACTACAAAGATATCGCCAAGAAAATAATTTCCAAAATTACTGATGCCGAGAAAAACGTCGTAGTTTCTGATGAAGATTTAGAAAATACTATTATGGATATACGGAAATCACGCGCTCAGAAAAAGCACATGGCCGAAATGGCAGAACATGAACACAAGGAAGGTGAAGAACACAAACACGAAGAACCGAAAGAAGATGAACTTCCTGTTTTTAATGACGAATTTGTTCAAGCTCTTGGCCCCTTTAAAGATGTGGAAGATTTTAAACTTAAATTAAAAGAAAATATCAAACTTGAAAAGGAAAACCAACAAAAAGAAAAAACCAGGCTGAAGATCATAGAAAACGTAGTGGATAAAAGTGAAATGGAGTTGCCAGAATTACTCGTAGAAATTGAATTGGATAAAATTTTATACCGAATGGAGTCTGATATCACTCAGATGGGTTTAAAGTTTGAGGATTATTTAAAACACCTAAATAAAACCGTAGAAGATTTAAGGAAAGAATTCCGCACTGATGCCGAGAAAAAAGCTAAACTTGCTTTAATATTAAATGAAATTTCTAAGGTAGAAAAGATAATAGCAGACGAAGAACAAGTAGCCAAAGAAGTCCTCGCAATACTAGAACACTATAAAGATGCTGACCCAGAACGCGCCCGCATGCACGCCGAAAATGTTCTCACTAACGAAAAAATCTTCCAGTTTTTGGAGAGTCAGTAGATTATAACTCCCCCCAAGAGCTCCACTCGGGAATATAGTATTTGTTTGATATATTTACATTATGAAGCGATCGGAACTACTTAAGTATTTGGCTACAATTATTTCCGCTATTAATACAAATCATCCTGTACGCGTGGCTATTGATGGAGTTGATGCATCTGGTAAAACATTCATGGCAAATGAGCTTGCTGAGGAATTAAAATTGTTAAATAAACAGGTTATTCGTGTATCTGTGGATGGCTTTCATAATCCAAAAGAGATTCGATACAAAAAAGGAAGAAATTCGCCAGAAGGATATTATTTTGATTCTTTTGACAATAAAGCCATTATTGAAAATGTATTAAAGCCGCTTGGTTCAATTGCAGATTTGCGATACAGGAAAGCTATTTTTGACTTTAAAACCAACAGTACGGTGGATACACCAACCGAACAAGCTTCCAGTGATGCTATTTTACTTATGGATGGAGTATTTTTGTTTCGTCCAGAACTAGTAAATTATTGGGATTTTAAAATTTTTCTTGATGTTGATTTCAAATCAACTATAGATCGAGCTTCAAAAAGAGATGGGTACTATCTTGGCTCCGAATTGGAAATTGAAAAAAAATATCGTGAACGATACGTGCCTGGACAAAAACTTTATTTTAAGGAAGCCCACCCAAAAGAATTTGCTGATATAATTATAAATAACACCGATTTAGCCAACCCTATAATTGTAAAAAAATCTACTCATTAAGTATGATTTCCTGAAGGTTTTTCTTCGGGAAAACTTAACCAACGAAAAGATTTTTCAGTTTTTGGAAAATCAATAGTCTAACTCTAAAACATAAGAAAGAAGCGCCATACGAACATACAGGCCGTTTTCGGCTTGGCGAAAGTAGGCTGCTCGAGGATCAGCGTCTACTTCTATTTCAATCTCATTTATTTTTGGCAGTGGATGCATTATTATCGCATCAGGTTTTAAAATTTTAAGATGTTCTTTTTTAAAGATAAATAAATCTTTTACTTTTTCGTACTCTCTGACATCAGCAAATCGTTCTTTCTGTACGCGAGTCATATAGAGTACGTCTAGATGAGGCAGAGCTTCCTCTATACTTCTTAATTCTTCAAATTGAACTTTGTTCTCCTCTAATGCATTCATAAATTCTCTCGGTAACTCTAATTCTTTCGGGGAAATAAAATAAAACTTATTACCTTCATAAAGCTGTAGAAGAGGTACTAGGGATTTTAATGTCCGACTATTTAACAAATCTCCACCGAAACCAATATTTAAATTTTTTAGCCTACCTTTTTCTTTTTTAATAGTGTAGACATCGAGTAACCCCTGAGAAGGATGCTGATTCGTCCCGTCCCCGGCATTGATTAAAGGCTTGGTCGCAACTTTAACTGCTTTTTCTAAAGTTCCGCCTGCGGGATGACGAATAACCACTACATCTGCATAAGAACAGAGAATTCTTGTAGTATCTTCGATGCTTTCTCCTTTGTGGGCTGAAGAATTTTCCATAGCATTCTCTGCAGAAATCACTTTGGCCCCGAGCTTGAGAGCAGCTGTTTCAAAAGAGAGCCGAGTCCGGGTAGAAGGTTCGAAAAATACGCAGGCCACAATTTTATCTTCTAATATTTTCTTTATTTTACCTTCTTTGGAGTCCTGCTCTAGAACTCCCGCTAAGGATAAAATATTTTCTAGATCATTTTTTTTAAATTGATTTGCGGAAATAATGTGTTGCATAAATTTTAACTATTTAAATATTCTTTATACGGCTTAATTTCTAAATCCTCAACTCGGTAACGGGCGAGCGCTTTAATGAAGGCCCGGGCAAGGTGTAGATCTGTAAATAATGGGATTTGGTTATCTACGGTCGCTCTACGAATTCTAAAACCGTCAGTAACAATCCGCCCCACCCCGTCGTCTGAACCTGAAGCCCCCTCTTTGCTTAAATTTACCACAAAAGATACCTTTTTGCCGTCAATAATATTTAAGACATTGGGTGAACGCTCGAAGGCCTTGCGCACTGGATTACATTTTACTTGATGTTTTTTAAGAAACTTGGCGGTAGTGTCAGTAGCAAAAATAACATATCCTAGAGATATTAAAATGTTAGCCGTGTCTAAGAATTTTGCTTTATTAATCTCTCCTCCTAAAGAGAGTAAAACATGTTTATTTCTAAAATCAAATTTATTAGTACTTAGAATTGATTTCAGTAGTGCTTCATCATAATCCTTGCCGAAACAAGCCGCCTCTCCCGTTGAAGACATTTCCACTCGGAGAATAGGATCCGCGCCAAGTAATCTAGAAAAGGAAAATTGAGGAGATTTCACCACCACACTTTTCGGATAAATAAAATTGTGCGGAATAGCTTTGCCCATAAAGCTATCCACGGCTATTTCTGGAAAATTCGCATCCATAGCTTTAGAAAGCATTGGGAAAGTTCTACTGGCGCGCAAATTTACTTCAATTACATATGGAATATTGTATTTAACCAAAAATTGGATATTGAATGGCCCAGTGATAGAAAGTTCTTTAGCAATTTTTTTCGAAATTTCGCGCAATTGAAATTCGGTTGAAGAATACACGCGTTGTGTAGGGTAAACAATTGTCGCATCTCCTGAATGCACTCCAGCATTTTCAACATGCTCAGAAATTCCGTAAATCATAAGTTCCCCATCCTGAGCAACTGCATCAAACTCAAGCTCTTTCGCATTTTCTACATATTTAGAAATAGTTACTGGATACTCTGGAGAAAGTATGGCGGCTTTGTTTATAAAGTTAAATAATTGTTTTTTGTTATAACACACCCTCATCGCTGCTCCAGACAGTACGTAGGAAGGACGCACTAAAACCGGGAAACCTTCAATGTCGGTAAATTTTTCTGCATCTTTCATAGAAACAAAGCTTCTCCACTTGGGTTGAAGGATATTTAGTTTATCTAGTAGTGCTGAAAAGGCATTCCTGTCTTCAGCTCGATCTATATCTTTTGCCTTGGTTCCCAAAATACGAAAGTTGGCCAGAGAGAGCTGTTTTGCTAGATTGTTGGGTCTTTGACCACCTACTGAAATTATCAATCCGTCTGCATTTTCAAATTCGAAAATATCTGCCACAGTCTCAAAAGATAAATTTTCAAAATACAGCCGGTCAGACATATCGTAGTCTGTAGAAACAGTTTCGGGATTGCAATTTATGATAATAGATTGTTTTTTATGGCGCTTCAAGGCAAGACTAGCGTGCACGCATGACCAATCGAACTCTACCGAAGACCCTATGTGGTATGGCCCACTACCTAAAACCACAATGGCATTTTTATTAAGCGGAGTTACGTCGTTGTGTGCTCCATGATAAGTCAAATATAAATAATTAGTCTTGGCGGGTACTTCTCCGGCTAAAGTATCAATGGTAAATACAAATGGTTTCACTCCTAGTCCTATCCTAGCTTTGCGGATTTGTAGCTCGGTTTTACCACACAGACGAGCTATTTTTTTATCTGAAAAACCAGTTTGTTTGAGTGTAAGCATTTCATCTCGGTTAAATTTAAAAGTTTTCTTGCCCGTCCGTAGCCTAAGGCGAAGGCGGGTCTCTATATTTACAATATTTTCTATTCTATACAGAAACCATAAATCAATCCCTGTTATTCTATGAATTTCTTGGACACTAGTTCCATTTTTAATACTCTCCGCAACGGCAAAGATTCTCCTCGGGGTCGGAGTGTTAAGAAAATATTTCATTTCTTTTTTATTTTCAAAACCATTATCAGTGACACTTTCCATAGCCCCAGTCTGCATACGGATGGCTTTTTCTAATGCTTCCTCGAAATTCCGTCCGATAGCCATCACCTCCCCGACCGACTTCATGGCGCTACCTATATGCTCTATAGCTCCCGAGAATTTGACTAAATCCCATCTTGGTATTTTCACTACCACATAGTCAAGCGCTGGTTCGAAAAAGCTCTGAGTAACTTTGGTTATTTTATTTTGAATCTCGAGCAAGCTTTTCTGAAGAGCAAGTTTAGCCGCAACATAAGCAAGCGGATACCCAGTAGCCTTGGAAGCGAGAGCACTGGAGCGAGAAAGCCGAGCATTTACTTCAATTACAAAATAGTCCAGCTTTCCATCTTTGGGGTTCGGATTTAGTGCATATTGTACATTGCATTCCCCGACAATTTTCAGACTCTCCACAATTTTTATACTGGCTTCTCGTAACCCGTGATATTCTTCGTTGTTCAATGTCTGGCTTGGCGCAATGACAATGGAGTCCCCAGTATGTATCCCGAGAGGGTCAAAATTTTCCATGTTGCACACAGTTACTGTGTTCCCGAAAACATCTCGCACGACCTCATATTCAATTTCCTTAAAGTGGTGCAAATATTTTTCAATCAGCACTTGTGGAGATACTGCTAACGCTCCTATAACTATTTCTTCCAATTCTTTTATATTGTTAGCTACTCCAGACTTCTGACCTCCCAGCGCAAAGGCTGCTCTCACCATCAGCGGGAAACCTATTCTTTGCGAGATTTTTTTCGCTTGGCTGAGATTAGTCGCACTACCAGAGTCCGGCACCGGGATATTAATCCTGCGCAAGTGTTCGGCAAATTTTTCCCTGTCTTCGGTCAATTCAATAGATGACACTGGGCTACCTAGAACCTGTATATTGTATTTTTTAAAAATTCCTTTTTCGTAAAGCGCCAGTCCGCAGTTTAGTGCCGTCTGTCCTCCGAAAGAAAGCATTATTCCATCTGGTCGTTCTTTTTTTATAACTTTCTCCACGAAATACTCGTTAATAGGTAGAAAATAAACTTCGTCGGCTAAAGTTTTAGAAGTTTGGAATGTAGCAATGTTTGGATTAACTAAAATTACTTTTATGTTTTCTTCTTTAAGAGCCTTGATGGCTTGGCTTCCGGAGTAATCGAACTCACCCGCCTCACCTATCTTGAGTGCACCTGAGCCAAGTACTAAAATTTTCTTGAATTTACTTTTTGACATAAATTTTTGCGCGTTTTAAAAAATAATCAAAAATCCAGTCAGTGTCTAGTGGTCCTGGTGAGCTCTCTGGGTGAAATTGTACTGACATAAAAGGTAGTGTCTTGTGAATAATTCCTTCGTTGGTATTATCGTTCGCATTGTGAAACCACGTTTTAAAATCCTTGGGAATTTGTTTAACTGCAAAACCATGATTTTGAGTTGTTAAATAACACTTATTGGTGCCTGCTTCAACCACTGGCTGATTTTGGCTCCTGTGTCCGAATTTCATTTTATATGTTGTCCCTCCCATAGCTAAAGTAAGGATTTGATTCCCGAGACAAATTCCTAGAGTAGGAATTTTTTTAGCAATAATTTTTTTAACATTATTAATTGTACTTTTTACTTTCTCTGGATCTCCAGGCCCATTAGAAATTACCACAGCAACAAATGGAAATGGAAGCTTGGCAACATCAGTGTTCCATGGAACGACGGCAACTTTAAATCCTCTAACGATAAGTCTGCGCACAATATTTTCTTTTGCTCCGCAATCAATCAAAACAATTGTTTTGTCCCCTGTTCCTAAAAACATTATCTCCCTGGTGCTAACTTCAGCTACTAAATTCTTCAAATTTGGATCTTCAAAACTTTTCTTTTCTGACCCCACAATGATCTTGCCTAGACTGACTCCTTCGTCTCTTAATTTTTGAGTTAACATTCTAGTGTCTTTTATTTCTAACAAGGGAACTTTTTCTTTTTTAAACCACTCTCCTAAAGATTGGTAAGACTGATGGTGCGATGGTGTGTCTACATAATTACAAACTATCAGTCCTGAAACTTGAATCTTGGAAGATTCCCAGAATTCACCCTTCGGCACACCATAGTTCCCGATCAAAGGATAAGTCATCACTAAAATTTGTCCCTTAAAAGATGGGTCGGTCAATGCTTCAGGGTAACCCACCATCCCGGTTGCAAAAACAACTTCCCCGGCAACTGATTTATTGACACCGAAGTTTTTACCTTCGAAGACCGAACCGTCTTTTAATATTAATTTTGCTGATTTATCTTTTATCATATACTTTGCCTTTTATTATTGTTATGGCAACACTGCCGGGAAAGGTTGTGCCCTCAAACGGTGACCAAGCACACTTAGTTTTTAATATTTCCTTGGTAACAGTTATTGGTTTATTCATATCAATAATTGTAAGTGACCCCATGCAACCTTCTTTTATCTCTCCATATTTACTCTCTGTAAAATGGTTAAAAAAATTGGCAGGATTTTTTGAACACACCCTTGCAATCTCTTCTGGAGAGAAGCCTTGTTCCTGCATAAGCCATGTAGCGAAAGGCCCGTATGTGTCCAGGTGTGGCATGCCTGAAATCCCCTTTTCTTTTTCTTCTCTCGTGTGTGGAGCATGGTCGGTCGCTAAATAATCTATATCTCCATTTTTCAAAAATTTTATCAAGGCTACACAATTCTCTTCAGTTCGTATCGGGGGATTCACCTGTAACATTTTATTCGCCTTGGAGAAATATAGATGATGAGGGGTTACCTCTACTGTTACATTTATCCCACGTTTTTTCGCTTCTATAATTCTATTCATTCCCTCAATGGTGGAAACGTGGCAAATTTTCCCGAACAGATTATATTTTTCTATCAATTGAAGTGCGAAATCTATACCCACAATTTCAGCCCGTGGTGGTCTTTGAGATTCGTGAGTAGTTTCATTTTTACTTTTTTCTAAAATTTCTGGATCTTCTGAGTGAAAACTAACATATTGCCCTTCATAATTTTTAATTACTGATTCTAATTCATTTAGCGATGTAAAAAATAAATCTCCAACAGATTTCCCCATAAAAACTTTGTATGGAACATTTGTTGCTAGTGGTTTTGTCTTTGGACCAATGCCAGCATAAAGTACTACGGGCACAATAGATTTTTTTGTTAATTCTTTTTTAGTTTCATAACTTTTCTCATCAATGGGTGGAATAGGGTTATTCGGCATTTCAGCGAAAGCTACTACCCCTCCATTTATCGCCGCCTTTTCTGCGGAACTAAAATCCTCTTTGTAGTCTTGTGTATGACTCATGTCTTCCCGCGCATGCACATGTAGATCTATAAAACCTGGGAAAATTAATTCATCTTTTAAAACAATGTCTGCTGCTCCGGTTACAGTGCCCACTTTTGAAATCAAGCCAGTTGCTTGATCAATTTCAATTCTACTTCTCATCCCAATATTCGCAATGATACCTTCAATACTAAACATATGTTTTAGACAAAAAAATAACCCCGACAGGGGCCTTTCCAATAGAAATATAAAATTGAGAAATATAAAATTGTGGGGTTTTCTTTGTATTTATCTTTTTATTCATTCCACACATTAGGTAGAATACTAGCATATTATAAATTATAGGCAAGTTGAAAAAAATTGAGAAAAGACTATAATAGCCACTATGTTAATACCTACAGTAATTGAAAAAAGTCAGTTCGGGGAAAGAGCTTATGATATCTACTCTCGCCTGTTAAGAGAGCGAATTATCTTCTTGGCTGGCCCCATAGACGATAATGCCGCCAATATTGTTATTGCTCAGCTACTTTTCTTAGAATCTGAAGATGCCAAGAAGGATATTTATTTGTATATCAATTCCCCGGGTGGATCCGTCACTTCAACTATGGCCATTGTCGACACTATGAACCACGTTCGCCCAGATGTTTCGGCTTTTTGCGTAGGTTTAGCCGCTTCCGGAGCTGCAATCATATTGTCTGCAGGTAAGAAAGGCAAAAGATTTATCCTTCCGAATGCTGAAGTCATGATCCATCAGCCGCTCGGCGGAGTAGAAGGCCAAGCGACAGACATCGCCATCACTGCAAAGCACATTTTGAAAACTAGAGACAATTTAAATAAACTTTTAGCAAAGAACACTGGCAAGTCGCTAGCCCAAATAGAAAAAGATGTAGACCGAGATTTTTTCATGGATGCCGAAGAGGCGAAAAAGTACGGAATCGTAGACGAAATAGTCACCAAATCCAAGGCTCCTGCTTCTAAATAAGAACACTAGACAGGGAAAGTATTTTCTGTTATACTTTTTATGTTGAATTTTACAAATTTATTTTACTTAATTTAAGTCTGGTTCACAGGAATATCCATATATTATGAAGTGTTCAAGGGAAAACATAAGAGGAAACTTAAAATCTTTTAATTTAAAGGGAGAGAACTCAAAAATATAGTGGCCTGTTCTTGTAAGCTGACATAAAGCTTATGAGCTTAACAACAATAATTGCAATCGGAGTCGGAGTACTCCTTTTGGGCGTGGTGATCGGATACTATCTCCGTCTGATAATAGCGCTTGGGAAGAGGAGATCTATTGAGATAGATATCAAGCAGATGATGGTCGGAGCGAAAGAAGAAGCTCAGAGGATTACCGAGGAAGCCA
The DNA here is from genome assembly GCA_041665925.1 of Minisyncoccota bacterium. Lineage (GTDB taxonomy): Bacteria > Patescibacteriota > Minisyncoccia > Phycocordibacterales > UBA9973 > UBA9973. The sequence continues at coordinate 170,412 of JBAYHW010000001.1, read as the reverse complement.
AGAAGAAATCTGAGGAAACTCTTGCAAGTTTAAAAGAAGAAGAGAAGAAGAAAGAACAAGAATGGAGAGAAACAGAGAAAAGACTCATTAAAAAAGATGAGTTTCTTGACGCTAGGCAGGTAGAAGTAGATAAAGAAGTTGAAGGTATAAAAATAAAGGTAGAAGAAATAAAAAAGATCCAAGAAAAAGTTTCAAAAATAGAAGGAGAAAAGATAGCTGAGCTAGAAAGAGTAGCCAAGCTTACAGAAACTGAAGCCAAAGAAGAACTCTTAAAAGACGTGGAGAAAAAATATGAAGAAGATATCGTCGTTCGAATCCAAAAATTGGAAAACAGCAATGAAGAAAAGTTAGACCGTAGAGCTAAAGATATCCTAGCTACGTCTATTCAACGCTTAGCCTCAAGCACAGCATCTGAACTCATGACTACTGTAGTCTCAATTCCAAACAATGAAATCAAGGGTAAAATTATCGGAAAAGAAGGCCGAAACATTCGCGCCTTTGAAAGAGCAGCAGGAGTAGAAATAATTGTGGACGACACTCCTGGCTCTATCGTTATCTCCTGCTTTGACCCTATCAGAAGACAAGTTGCTCGCCTTGCCCTTGAAAATCTGATCTTGGACGGACGCATTCAACCAGCTAAGATTGAAGAGTTAGTAGAAAAAGCTAAAGAAGAAATAAATAAAATAATTAAAGAGAAAGGCGAACAAGCAGTATATGAATGTGGAATATTCAATTTCGATCCACGTATCGTATCTATTATCGGACGCCTATACTTCCGCACAAGTTATGGACAGAATGTCCTCCAACACTCTACGGAAATGGCCCATATCGCCGGAATGATTGCCGAGGAGCTCGGGGCAGATGTAGCTATCGCTAAAGCAGGAGCTCTTGTCCACGACATTGGTAAAGCCCTAGACCACGAAGTCCAGGGTACCCACGTGGAGATAGGTATGCGCATCTTGCAGAAATTCGGCGCGGATGAACGCATCGTGACCGCCATGAAATCTCACCACGAAGAATATCCATATGAAACTATTGAATCAATCATAGTCCAGACAGCCGATGCAATCTCTGGTGGACGCCCCGGCGCACGCCGAGACTCGGTAGAAAATTATTTGAAACGCCTACAAGAGCTTGAGGCCTTGGTCAACAAGTTCCCTGCTGTTGAGAAATCATATGCGCTACAGGCTGGACGTGAAATCCGCATCTTCGTAACTCCAGAAAAGATTACCGACGCTGAAGCTAAGCTCATGGCTCGCGATATAGCTATAAAAATAGAACAAGAACTCAAATATCCAGGTGAAATTAAAGTCACCATGATTCGTGAGACTAGAATTATTGAATACGCTAGATAAAAAATCTTCAAAATATAACTTTTGAGGGGGTTTTGAGACTGTCGAGTCGAAAATTCCAGGATTTTTTAAGCTTCAAAAAATCCGTATCCGAAAAAAGTTTATATTTATCAAGATTTTTACAAATTATACAAGCTCTTGCCTTAAAATACCCTTGATATATAATGAAGTGGTATTAATTATAAGGGTTAAATGGCCCTCTTGAGGTGGGCAAGGTCGACTGATTATAAAACTAACTTAAAAACATATGAATAAACAAGCATTAGCTGAATGGGTACATGGAAAGCTTGGTGGTACAAAGGTACAAGCTGAAGAAATCGTTGACGGTTTGTTTGATGCTATCATCCAGACTTTGAAAAAAGGTGGTGAAGTATCAGTAGCCGGCTTCGGAATCTTCTCCGTAAAGTCTCGCGCTGCTAGAATGGCTCGCAATCCAAAGACTGGAGAGCAAGTAAAAGTAGCTGCAAAAAAAGTTCCAAAATTCCGACCTGCAAAAGGTTTGAAAGATATGGTTGCCTAATATTAATCTCGAGATTAATCAAAAAATCCCCCTACGAGGGGATTTTTTGTTGTTATTTTAGTATTTCCGTATGACCGCTTTCACGACGGCATTTATATTTAAAGAGTGTTCGGGATAAATCGGCTTGTAGTTTTTATTCGCCGGCTCAAGCCAACACTTATCCCCTTCTTTTCTAAAATATTTCATAGTGAACTCGCCGTCCACTTCAGCGATGACTATCTGCATATCGCGAGCCATATTTGCTCTCTCCACCAAGACCATGTCCCCTTTCTCAATGTGTGCATCTATCATGGAATCCCCGTCCACTTCAAGCATATACGTCAGTGGTTTGTTTTTTATTAAAAGGTCGTCAAGGTTTACCGTGTCGGCAAGTTCTTCCTCCACTGTTGCTGGAAATCCCGCAGTCACAAATCCAAGCATTGGCACTTCGCCGAAAGTTTCCGAAGGAATTAATCTGCCAAGGTGGTCCTTGGCCACTAGACCTGCCTCAATCAATTTCTCTACAACTTTAAAAACGGCATTCTTAGACTTGAAACCGAAGAGCTTCATCATCTCCGAATACGTCGGCATTCTTTTATTCTCGCCGTAGAAGGACTCTATCTTTATCTGGTAAGAATTTTTCATTTAGAAAGAAAATTTTGTAAAAGTTGGGAAGAATCTGTTAAAGAAACTTCGGCGTGAATGGTAGCGAACTTTACGAAGAAGAAGCTTGTGCTCTCTCGCCTCTTTCATATAATTCTTACCTTCTACAATCTTGAGATCAATTTTCTTATTGATCCTTTGAATCTCCCTCTCTAACATTTTTAAATATTGTGTTTGACTCATAAACTTATACTAAATTAAACTACTAAACTACGACTTACTTAGTATAAGTGAACGAGCGTTCACTTGTCAACAAGCCCCCTGTGGATAACTATTTAGTTTCTAATTGTTTCAAAAACTCCCTTATTTTTTGCTCGTATTTTTCCTTAACGGGAGCAGAAGCGTTGTCGTCATCCATATAATATCGAAACTGTGGCTTTTTAGAAAAGTCTACCCAGAATTCTCCATTAAGAACAGCAAAGTCTTTTACTTTTATTCCTAATCGTTCTATCAGAGAATCATGGGGTGCTCTAGTCAACACAACAAAATCGCCCTTAGAAACAAATCGAATAGCCTCCCCCGCTTCAAGCAGTTGACGTATTTGGTCAGCAGATAAACGATCTGAAAGAATACATTCCCCAAGCTGAAGCAGGCGCTCCGGTTCTGGTTTCGGTTCGAGAGATTTTTTCCCATGAAGTAAATTTTCTATACTTTTGAACATGTTTCAATTATACCAAAAGTTCTAATTATTTGTTTGCTTAAATTCACTAAAAGTAATTACGTCAATTTTATCTAAGTCATAGCCGTAATGTCGAAAGACTTCCCGGGCGTCGCCATCGAATCTTTTTTCCCAATCAAGACCAAGCTGACCGCAAACATCTTTTAAAGAGTCTATAGAAGGACCTTCCACTTCTGCGTAGACCGGAATCTCCGGCCAACTGTCTATGTCTATAGTCGTGTCTCCTAATTCAAATGTGTGACGATATTTTTCTAGTCGTCTCATTGCTTTTAACCCCACCTTTTCAAAAAAATTAGAGCATTTGTCCATATCTGATACTTCCAACTCAATTTCCCTAGCACTATCGACTGTTTGCTCCGCATTTTCTTTGTAGGTTAGTTTTATTTTATTTTTTGTTTTTCGCAACCGTACAAACTTTCTTTTTCCAATCCAAGACTCATCCGCCGCATGGAAAATTATCTCTTCCAATTTTTCTTCACCTTTATCAACGGCGCCAAGTGAAGTAAGTTTCTTCACAAGTTCGTCTTTGTTTATATCCAGAAACCTTGTTTCAATTTCTTTTTCCATGATTTTTTGTACTAAATGTTTGTCCAAAAATCTTCATTTGAAGCTTCAAAGAATTTATAGCCATGTTCCTTTGAATAAGCAAATTCGGTATAAATTTTTAATTTTTCTAAACCCTCTCGAGTTACCGTTGGGGTGAAATACTTTAGGGCTCCAATCATAATTTCTTTTTCCGGCAATGAGGTATTTTCGCTATATTTAAAATGTATATCCCCCACCCCAAGATCAATCTGGGCATTTTTTATATCTCTGGAATCTTTGTTTTCAAGCTCAGCTAAATTACCTTCAGCTATTTCTGCTATAATTTTACCCGCCCCATTAGCTATAATAGCTCCCCCATAATCAGCATTCCAATGCTCGCGAATTTCTACTGTGTAATTCTCTTCTCCACCAGGTAATTGTCTTACAAAAACTCCAATTTCTGGCCATGTAATATTCATGGTGCGTTCAATTTTTAAATTTGATTGTAAATTTTTTGGAGCACAACGAACTAAAAAACGGTGTCCTGGAGTTTTTTGACTTTCTGGTATAAGTTTAGTTGTTTCAGTTAACGATTCCGTTGGACCCCATGTGGTAAAGGTTGGTAATCTATAATTACGCAGACGTTCCTGTTTGCTTTCATTGTCAGCCATCAATTGGTCAGTCTTTCTTGGAGAAATAATACCCGCTTCCTTCATTGATAAAAGATAGTCTCGTATCCCAGCTTTTTTCATCTGCTTAAATTGTCCTTTACCTTCAGGCATACGACAATATTATAGCAGATTTTTACGAATTCACCTTTGGTCTGTATTGTATGGCTTCCAGTATATGATTCGCTTCCACATTTTCTGAATTTTCGAGGTCCGCGATAGTACGGGCGATTTTTATGACTCGGTGATAAGCACGAGCAGACAGACTTAGGTTCTCTGCGCTCCTGTCCAAGAGATCGCGAACTTCGGGCGCGAGCCTCACCATGTTTTCTAAATCTTTCACATTCATTTCACTATTGGAAGTAATTTTCTTTCCAAATTTTTGAAATCTTTCTCTTTGCTTGGCTCGCGCTTTGATCACTCTTTCTTTTATATTTTCACTTCTCTCCCCGCTTCCGACGTCTCCAAGTTTTTTGTAATCCACATTGCCGACAGATACCCAAAGATCAATACGATCCACGATTGGGCCAGACAATTTTCTTTTGTATCTATCTAAATCTCCTGGTTTGCAAATGCAGGCTTTTTGTTTGTTACCAGCATTTCCGCACGGGCAAGGATTCATCGCTGCGACGAGAATAAAATTGGAAGGAAAAACAGCGGTGCCTCTCGCCCGTGAGATTGAGACGATATTGTCTTCGAGTGGCTGACGTAGAGATTCTATAACTCTCTTTTCAAATTCTGGAAATTCATCCAAGAACAATACTCCACGGTGTGCGAGGGTGACTTCGCCGGGTTTTGGGAAAGTCCCTCCACCGATAATTGATACATAAGAAGCAGTGTGGTGCGGAGCGCGAAAAGGCGGGAAGCACACGAGCTCTCCTTGCGTGCTTCCCGCCACGGAGTGTATCCCCGTGAGCTCCAGCACTTCTTCTAGGCTTAGCTCGGGCAATAGCTCCGAAAACGCTCGCGCGAGCATCGTTTTCCCTGTGCCCGGCGGGCCATACATGGCTATGTTGTGCCCGCCGGCTGCGGCAATTTCGAGACCCCTTTTGGCTCCCTCTTGTCCGCGAATATCAGAGAAATCCGCTCCTTTGTGTTCTTTTTTATAGTTTACCTTAGTTTGTGGTTGAACTGGAATCTTCGTTCCCGACGCTCGGACTTTATCCGATGTCGGGACCCCGACCCCTTTAGGTGTCGGGGCTATGTGCTCCACAACTTCATTCAAGCTCCCTGCTCCAAAAATTTTAATTCCTTCCACTAATGCTGCCTCTACGGCATTTTCTTTCGGTAAATATATTTCTTCGAAACCACGCCTTTTAGCTTCTTGGGCAAGTGGCAATGCGCCCCGAACGGCTCGCAAGGTTCCATCCAGCCCGAGCTCCCCTAAGAAAATTTTCTTCTCGGAATCAAACTTTATATCCCCAGTAGATTTAAGATAAGCAATGGCTATGGCCAAATCAAAAAACGGCCCTTCTTTCTTCAAATCCGCTGGGGAAAGTGAAACAATAATTTTTTGATTCTGGGCTTTCGGAGATTTAAATCCGGAATTTTTAATAGCTCCACTGACTCGGTCTTTAGATTCGTCTACGGCTTTGTCCGGTAGGCCCACTACACTAAAAGTGTGTAACCCCCTAGAGAGGTCCACTTCAATGGTTACAATAGCTCCAGACAGTAGATTCACTTGAGCTGAATATACTTTAGCAAAGCTCATGTTTAGTATTATAAACTATTTAATTACTTTCCAAATGTTTTTTACAAGTTCTAGCCGCAGGATTCGCTTCAAGGCGCGCCATCTCAATATCTTTTTTACAAATTTTGCATTTGCCGAAAGAGTCGTTGTTGATTGACTTGATAGCTTTCAAAATATTCGTAAGTCTGGGCTCTAGTGTTCTCATCATAGAGCTACGCGCCTCGAAATCTTCAAACCTATCTGCCATGTCATTCTGATCTGTCTCTGGAAAATCTAACTCTTCGGGAGTTGTCTCCCATTCCCCCGTCTCCGCGTTCAACTTACCCATATCTTTCATTTGTTCAAGTAAGGTATCTCGCTCTTTCTCTAATTTTTCTTTAATTTTTTTCTTATCTAACATCCCACAATGATAACATTTTAATTTTGCATAGCAAGCCTGGTAGTGAAACTTGGCAAAGTCTTTTAAAGACGTGCCTTGCGCATTGCCAAGTTCTACTAACCGGGCAAGTTTTTTCTCCGTTTTTTATGGTAATATATTCTTATGAAATACGATATTAAAGACATCGGTTTAGCGAAACGGGGAATGATTAGAATTGACTGGGCCAAGCAGGATATGCCAGTGCTTTCAGGAATAACTGCTGATTTTAAGAAGAAAAAACCCTTTAAAAACATCGTTATTGGGGCCTGCCTACATGTAACCGCTGAAACAGCCAACCTTATGATCGCTCTAAAAGAAGGTGGTGCTAAAGTATCACTTTGTGCTTCAAACCCCCTCTCCACCCAAGACGACGTTGCCGCCGCTTTGGTAAAAAATTTCAATATCCCTGTTTTTGCCAGAAAAGGAGAAAACAAAAAAGTATATTTTAAACATTTACGCAGTGTGCTCGACATGAAACCCGATATAACCATGGATGACGGAGCAGATTTAGTAGGAGAATTGCTTTCGTCTAGAAAAAGTCAGGCCAGAAAAATATTTGGAAGCACAGAAGAGACAACGACTGGTGTCTCTCGTTTAAAGTCTATGGAGAAAGAGGGGGCCTTACTCTTTCCTGTTATCGCCGTGAATGATTCAATGACGAAACACTTTTTTGACAATCGTTATGGTACAGGACAATCTACAATTGATGGCATAGTTCGCGCCACCAATAAATTACTTGCTGGCTCCGTGTTTGTAGTAGCGGGTTATGGATGGTGCGGAAAGGGACTCGCGATGCGTGCTCGTGGAATGGGAGCCAATGTTATAGTTACCGAAATTGATTCGGTTAAAGCCATAGAAGCATTGATGGACGGATTTCGAGTAATGCCTATGACCCAAGCAGGAAAGATTGCGGATTTTATCTGCACCGTCACTGGAAACATAAATGTAGTAGGCATAGAAACATTTAAAAATATTAAAGACGGCTGCGTCATAGCAAACTCCGGGCACTTTGATGTAGAGATTGATCTTGTTGCTTTAAAGAAAATTACTAAAACTAAAAAAACGCTACGGGATTTCGTGGAAAGTTATGAATTAAAAAATGGAAAGACGGTATATGTCCTCGCTGGAGGCAGACTAGTAAACTTGGGCAGTGCAGAAGGGCACCCAGCTTCTGTGATGGATATGAGCTTTGCCAATCAAGCTCTAGCTGCAGAATATATTTTAAAAAATAGAAATCATCTCTCACATTCAGTTCATGTTCTACCAGAAATTCTTGATAAAAAGATTGCTGCTTTAAAATTACACAGCCTTGGCACAAAAATAGATGTTTTATCTGAGCGTCAGAAAAAATATATGAGTGGTTGGCGTGAAGGGACAAATGCGTAGCATTTGTCGGCCGGAGCGCGACGGCGCGAGGCGGGGTAGCGAAATTTTTTAGTAAAAAAATATTTGTGACCTAAATAATATATGAAAATTGCAATTGTTGGAGCTCAAGGAGTTGGAAAAACAACTTTAGCCACACAAATAAATAAACATTACCCTGATTTTAAAATCTTGCCAGAAGCCGCACGACTAGCAAAAGAGGCTGGGTATGCTCTTGACGAGACAGCAACGACAGAGACAGAGCTTTGGCTCATTGCCAAGCAAATTGAGCTAGAAACAAGAGACAACAAGTGGGTGGCGGACCGCTGTGCGATAGATTTGCTCGCCTATATACATCATTTATTTTCTGAAGAGGAATCCTTGATTGAATATGCTACAAAGACGCTAGTGCCGAGATTTAATGATTATAATTTAGTGGTATATTTGCCGAGCGGACAATTTCCCATTGAAGACGATGGTCTCCGGATGACTGACGAAAAGTTCCAGCAAGATATAGACAAGAAAATTAGAGATATTCTAGAAAAGCATAAAATTCCACATGTTCAAATTATAGGCTCCCCAGAAGAAAGATTGGAAAAAGTTAAAAGTCTGCTTCGTCTTTAATATTCGCCTATTTGCATTTATAAAATAAGTTTGTTAATGTCTATATATAACTAAATATATCGAGAGTGGCGACGAGAGAATTGGCTCAATGACCCGCCCAGCAACCTAAAAGAAAGGTGCTAAATCCAACCAGATGTTGTGAAAACAATATCGGGAAAGATAAGTATGTCTAGTCCACATAAAAATCTTTCCTCATTACTTGAGGATTTTTTATTTTAAAAAACACATGTTCTATAAACACAATGATACGTATACAGTGGAGAGCGTTACGTCCGGTCATCCAGATAAAATCTGTGATCAAATCTCAGATGCCATTTTAGATGCATATTTAGAGCAAGACCCTATGAGCCGAGTTGCTGTAGAAACTTTCGGCGGACATGGCAAGCTGGTAATTGGTGGAGAAGTAACATCTAAGGGAACAGTAGACTATGTTAAAATTGCTCGCACGGTTTATAAAGAAATAGGCTACGATGATGAACTACAAATATCTGCTCATGTTGTGACTCAATCCCCAGACATAGCTATGGGTGTAGACACTGGAGGCGCTGGAGATCAGGGTATTATGTATGGCTTCGCCACAAATGAAACTGAGAAATTTTTACCAAAAGGAATAGTACTAGTACACAGACTTGCAAAAAGACTAGAGAGGGCTCGCAAGGGGAAAGAAATAAAATGGCTCAAACCAGATGGTAAAACTCAGGTGACCTACGATAATGGTAAATTAAAAACTGTTTTGGTGAGTGCGCAGCATGCTCCAGATGTTTCGATTGAGGAAATAAGAAAAGAAATTACTGAAAAAATAATTTTTCCATTTTTATCCGAAGAAGAAAAAAAGACCACCAACATATTGATTAACCCAACGGGGCAATTCATTCAGGGCGGTTTCGAAGCCGACACTGGCCTTACTGGACGCAAAATAATGGTAGATTCATACGGAGGACTCATTTCCCATGGTGGAGGATGTTTCTCTGGGAAGGATTCTACAAAGGTAGATCGCTCGGGAGCATATATGGCCCGCTTCGTTGCTAAGAATCTGGTTGCAAATGGTTATGGCAAGGAAGCTCTAGTGTCTGTCGCCTACGCCATAGGTATGGCTGAACCGCTTATGATAGAAGCCGTGAACGAAAAAGGAGAAGATTTATCAGAAATAGTAAGGAAGAATTTTGATTTTAAGCCACTTTCAATAATAAAAAGTCTAGGTCTTCGCCAGCCTATCTTCCGCAAGACAGCTACCTATGGACATTTCGGTAGAAAAAACATGTCCTGGGAACAAATTGAAAAATTAAAGTAACCCCGAGCCCGATTAGCAATATAAGGATTTTGGGGTATAATACTTGCATGGACAAGAATTCGAAAATTCTTTTGGCAATCGTTGTATTTTTGACTGTTGTTTCAATATATTTAACCTATATAAGATCTTTTGTTGATAAGAATTACGAAGTTATACCAATCCCAGAAGAAACAGAAGAATCTGGGGAATTACTGTAAACATGGAAAGCCGAGAACCTATTGCCACAGAAAAAACCTGGTTTGAACGTTTGAAACTCTGGATTACCGGCATAGGTTCTTATTACGTTATTACTTATTTATATGACTATGTTGTTGTATCTTTTCTGCTGATTTACCTTGGTTTTGTTGAGGGAATAGTTGTAGTGATGATTTTATCTATGTTAATAGATTTTTGGACTTTAAAATTCTACGATTGGTTTAAAAAAGACTGGCTTGCCTTAGAAACTTTAAAAGATTTACAGTATCGGAAAAATTTTATAGGAAAATTGTTTAATTTTGTACAAAATAAAAGTACCTTTGTAACTATAGTGGTTTTATCTCTCACCTCAAATGCATTTATAGTTACTGCATATATGAGGAAGGGTTCTTTTAAGTACGACGGGTTAACAAAACGGGATTGGTTGGTATTTCTAAGTAGTTCTTTATTGACCAATCTTTATTGGGTTTTTTTGATTGCGGGAGGAATAGAGATTGTAAAATATTCATACCAGGCTATTATTAATTATATTAATGTAATTTAATTTATGGAAGACAAGGCTTTTAGTTCAATAGATTTAGTCGGACAATGCTTGATTGACAAGGCGCGATGTTTAGCTTTTGAAAAAGGTATAAAGAGTGTTGTAAAACCAAATCATACGGTCTTAGATGTGGGAACTGGTTCGGGAATTCTTGCTCTTTTTGATGCTCGCGCTGGAGCAAAAAAGGTTTTTGCCTTAGAGTATGACCCCTACGTCGCAAAAATTGCCCTTGAAAACTTCAAAAACAATAATCTCGATTCGAAAATAACATTATTGCGAGGAGATGCTAGGAGTTTTAAATATCCAAAAGATCTACACGTTGATGTAGTAACTATGGAAATGCTCACTACAGGAATGGTGGACGAGTTCCAAGTACAAGCTATAAATAATTTACATAAACAAAAAATAGTAGACAAAAAAACTATTTTTATACCAAAATTACAAGAAACGTATATATCTTTGGCCGAAAAAGCTTTTACTCTTTATGGTTTCAACATAAGAATGGTTAAACACCTATGGAATAATTTATCTCAAGACCAAAAACTGAAATTACTTTCAGACAAAATCTTAATTAGTAGTGTAGATTTTTCAAAAATAAATAATGAAAAATTTACAGGAATTTTTACAATAAAAGTTACCAATTCGGGCATTTTAAATAGTGTTTATTTATCTAGTTTATGTTATATTACTGATAGTGTTGTGATGAAAGACACCGAAACTTTAAATTCGCCAGTGATTATTCCTTTTAAAAAAGATTTGCGAGTAAAAAAGGGAGATTTATTAAAAGTTAAGATAAATTATGTGTATGGTCATGGATACAATAATTTTTTTGTTGATTTAATTTAAAATGGATATATATAACCTTGTTTGTCCGTGGGAATCAGCTAGTTTTTTAGTATATTCTAGCAATGTTCCTAGTTTGTTGTATTATTCACACGTCCCAGCCATTGTTGCATCGTTGGTGCTAGGTTTTCTGGTTTTTTGGAATAATAAAAAATCTTTGACTGGTAAATTGTTATTGAGCGTTGCTGTCGCTTTTGGCGTTTGGGCTTTTTTCGACTTAATCCTCTGGGCCACCAATCGCACTGATATTACAATGTTTTTTTGGTCTTTACAGATACTATTTGAGTTCTTTGTATTCCTATTGAGCTTTTATCTTGTATACACATATATAAATAATAAATTCCCTTCTTTTAAAGTAAATTTAATAATTTTTTTAGCAACAGTCCCATTTATACTCTTGATTTCAACAAAATATAATCTACTGGGGGTAGACTTAAGTGACTGCTATGCTATAGAAAGTGATATAATTGTATATTATAGTTATATTCTAGAAATTTTATTTACCGTACTGAGTATTTTGGTTATTGTTTTTGGTTATAAACATAACATCACCAGACGTAAAGAAATAATAATATTTCTTGTGGGGATTGCTTTATTCTTATTAGCATTTAGTTTTGGAAACATAGTGGGAAGTTTTACTGAGGATTGGGTTACCGCTCAATATGGCTTATTCGGTATGCCAATTTTTATGGGATTTTTATCTTATCTTATCGTCAAATTTCATACTTTTAATGTGAAGCTTATCGCAGCACAAGCATTAGTTTGGGGAATGGTACTCCTTATTGGTTCTCAGTTTTTCTTTATAAGAAATCCAATTAATCGAGTTTTGAATGGGGTTACATTTATTTCTGTAATAATTTTTGGCTATTTCTTAGTTAAGAGTGTAAAAATTGAAATAGAGCAGAAGGAACAACTGGCGAAGCTTAATATTGATTTGCAAAATGTCATCAAGCAACGTGAAAGTTTGGTTCACCTTATTACCCACAAAGTTAAGGGTTCGTTTACTCGTACCAAGTTTATTTTCGCCGGACTTTTGGACGGAACATTTGGAGAAGTTTCTCCTGAAGTTAAAAAAATAGCTACCCAGGGGCTTGAATTTGATAACGGCGGGATACAGACAGTAGACCTAGTATTAAATGTGGCTAATTTACAGAATGGCTTGATAAAATATGACATGAAAAATATTGATTTCAAAGATGTCGTCCTTAAAACAGTAGAAGACAAAAAAGTAGGGGCTGAAGCTAAAGGATTAAAAATAGAAACGGATATAAAAGACGGTTCTTATCAAGTAAACGGAGACTCCTTCTGGCTCAAAGAAGTGGTAAACAACTTAATTGAAAATTCTATCAAATATACAAAAGAAGGAGTTATAAAAGTAGGGTTAGGGGTAAAGGGGAAAAATGCTCTTCTGTCTATCGTAGACACGGGCCTCGGAATTACCGAAGAAGATAAAAAGAATTTATTTACTGAAGGTGGCCGAGGCAAGGACTCTGTAAAAGTAAATGTGGACAGTACTGGCTACGGGCTCTTCACTGTCAAAATGGTGGTCCAAGAACACAAAGGCCGCGTCTGGGCCGAATCCGAAGGCGCCGGCAAGGGTTCCCAACTCTACGTAGAATTGCCTGTTATATAAAGTAAATAGCTTTATATTTTGCCAGTACGAATTTTTTGAAGCTTAAAAAATTCTGAAGTTTTCGCTCCGTCGAGCTCAAAACCCCTAAAAATTAAACTATTTACTTAGAAAGCTAACGTGTGTTTTAAAAGAGACTTGCGAGCGCGACGGCGTGAGCACGAGGAATTTTTTAGTAAAAAAATATCCGTGCTCTTTTAAAACACACGTTAGCTTAAAATTACTCTTTAGTTGCTTTAGATGCGAGGCGGAGAACTACTTCATGAATAGCTCCTTCGGAGTCAGTGATGACCACAGAATTTTCATCTGCAAATATATACATTAAAACAATTTTCCCTTCCTTGTCGTAAAGAATACGTGCATTTTTGTTTTCCACAATTCCATCTTCAAAATCTTTAGTCAGAAGATAGCTGGTATTACTATCAATACTAATTCCTAGAAATCCCCGCAAGTCAGAGAACATTTTATCCTCCCAGGCACGCATAGAGTCAAAAATATCAAAAGTAGAGCGAGCTTTAAGTAAAATAAAAAACCCACTCCCTGAAGGCTCCTCTACGTCTGCTGTACTTCCTACCATCCCCAAGAGGAAATTATCACTTACAAGAAGTACGTTTTCATTCGGAGCGAGATTACTTTTAATTAAAGAGAGGAACCTCCTCAATCCTATTACTTTTTTATTTTCTGTCAGATAAATACCCTCCACACCTTCGTCTTTAACCGAAGAAGTATTGATTTCACTTAAAACCATCTGCCTTATTGCCTCCGCCTTCAATCCAGCAACTTCCAAGAAAACACTTTTGTCATTAAAAACAAGCGGAGTGAATTGTTTTTCCACTGGTACAGTATTTTTCTTGTCTTGCAAAAAGAAAAAGGTTAGCACTCCAAATGCTAAAACCAAAAGCACAACTCCAATATACATAAAAACTTGGTTCTGTTTTGATTCTGGGGAGAGTTTCCTTTTTTCTATTTCGTTCTGTTCTTCGCCGTGGATGATTTTTTTAATTAAACCTTCAGTATCATTTCCAATAACAGTAGCCATGTCTTCGGCATACGTTTCTATGACTTTATTCTGTTGCTTATTTTCTGGATCCATTATTTTACACCTTTCCGCCAGAGGCGAATCCGCCTTTGGCGGAGAAAAAATCTCTGTCAGCTTCTTTAATAGACAATCCTATCTTCCCCCTCTCTCTGTCTATGTTGATAACTTTTACTGGCACAATCATGCCTTCCTTTATTATATCTGATACACGCTCCACTCGGAAAGGTGCTAGCTCAGAAATGTGTACCATGCCGTCTGTAAATGGGTTTAAGGCCACAAAAGCTCCGAAGTCAGCAATCTTTACCACTTCACCCTTTAATACTTCCCCGACTTGGTACTCGTGAGTCATTGATTCCACGATTTCTTTAGCCTTTTCGGCAGCACCTCCCTTCCCGGTAAGATATACGGTACCATCATCCTCGATGGTTATCTCGGCGCCAGACTTTTCTTTAATTTCTTTAATGGTTTTCCCTCCGCCCCCGATAACCAAACCGATTTTCTCTGGATTAATTTTAATTATCAAAATAGATGGGGCATTCGCAGATATACTTGCTCGTGGCTTTGGAATTTCTTTCTCTATTCTATCAATGATAGCTAGACGTGCTTTCTTAGACTGTCTCATGGCTTCACCTAATATTTTTATCGGCACACCTTCTACCTTCACATCTAGCTGTATTGCCGTTACTCCATTTCTCGTTCCTGCAATTTTGAAATCCATATCTCCATGGTGATCTTCTGGACCCTGAATATCTGTCAGAATTTTATATTTACTATCAGACTCATACATGAGCCCCATGGCGATACCAGCAACAGGCGCCAAGATTGGAACTCCTCCATCCATCAAAGCGAGGATAGATGCACAGATTGAAGCTTGTGAAGTAGAACCATTTGAAGCCATAGATTCAGAAACTATTCGCATCGTGTACGGGAATTCAGAAACAGGAGGCAAGACCATAGAGAGCGCTTTTTCAGCGAGAGCTCCGTGTCCGACTTCGCGACGATTTGTAAATCCCGATCTTCCAACTTCTCCAGATGAGTATGGTGGGAAGTTGTAGTGATGCATAAATCTTTTTTCTACTTTGAGTTGCAAGCCATCAACAAGATTTCTGTCTTCAGGTCCACCAAGAGTAAGCACTGAGAGCACATGCGTCCCCCCGCGATAAAAAATTCCAGACCCATGAAGCTGTGGAGAAAGTCCTCCAGCTTGCGCATACAAATCACGAAGTTCGTCCATTTTTCTGCCATCAGCCCGCTTGTCTTCTTCTATAGCTTTTTTGTGCAAGATATCGTTTTCTGTGTCATCAAAAAGATTGTCTTCGAGACTAAAGTCTTCTCTATCTTTATATTTTTCTTTCACCAGGGCATTCCAGGTAGTGTGTAGTTCATCAATCTTGGCCTTACCAACACCAGCGAAGAGAGCTGCTTCCATCTTAGGTAAAATATTTTCATTAAATAATGCCACGGACTCAGGATCAATTGTCCCTTTTTCTATCACCCTTTTTTCTTTTCCTATTTCGGAAGCTATTTTTTTCTGGAAATCTTCCAGTTTGGAAATTTCTTCACTTGCTCTTTGAAGCGCAGCCTCCAATTCTTCTTCTGTGCTCTGGTGCGCCGCAGCTTCAATCATATTGATGTGACCATTCTTCCCGCAAACAGTCAGGTCAAATTTATATAGGGTGTCATCAAGACGAAGATTTTGTGATGGATTTATTTTTAAATTATCATCATCATATTTACCGATACGCACACAGCCGACAGGTCCGTTCCATGGAATATTAGAAACAAGAAGTGCTAGTGAGGCCGCGTTAACTGCTAAAATTGTCGGATCGTTATCATCCACAGAAAGCACAGTCACAATAATCTGCACTGCGTGGCGCATTGATTGGTCAAAAAGCGGACGAAGGGTGCGATCTATCACTCGGCAAGCAAGTATCGCTTCTTCGGATGGCTTGCCTTCCCTCCTCACGAAACGTGAGCCAAGAATTTTCCCGGCTGCATAAAATTTCTCCGCATAATCCACGGTCAAATTGAAAAATCCGAGCCCAGCTTGGCTGTCACGAGACATGCAAGCTGTCGCGAGGACTATCGTCTCCCCGTATTTTAATATTACTGAACCATGAGCTTGCTCTGCTAAATCACTAAAAACCGCGGTCATAGTTTTCCCACCAATCTCTACGCTATATTCTTTTTTTTCCATAATATACCCAATTTTTTGGGCTAGTTCTCCTTCAGAATAAAGTATTGTTTCACAGCTTTTATTTAAGCGTGAGACACTATCTCTATCTAAAGGCGAACCTGATTAACCCCGACGCAACGACTCCGGTCGGGGTCCGACATAACGTCGGACTAATAAATTACCTACTTAGATTAGCACTTTCTAATTAAAATGCAAAAATTATTTCACTCCCATTAAATATTTGCGAGGATTTTCAGACAGATCGACAAAGTCGTCCACGACTTCACGAAGTTTTCCAGAAGTTGATTTACCAAATGAAACTACTTCTACTTGCACGCCCATCGTCTGTAAATATTCTACAAGTGGCACAAAGTCGCCATCTCCGGAGACAATCACTACGCAGTCGAGGCGAGGCGCCATCTTAATGGCATCCACCGCAAGCCCCACATCCCAGTCGGCCTTCTTGGCTCCTCCGGCAAAAATTTGTAAGTCTTTAGTCTTAGTTTCAATCCCCATCTTTTCGAGAGCTTCAAAAAAATTCTTCTCATCTCCTGCTTCAGTAGTGATAACATACGCTACCGCACGGACAAGCTTCCTCCCTGATACAGCATCCTTTAAAACGGCGCCGAAATTAACTCGAGCTTGATACAAGTTGCGGGCTGAATGATAAACATTCTGAGTATCAATAAAAACCCCAACTCTCTGTTCTTTATGTTTTATTACTGTCATCCAAGTATGAAAATTTTAATTTTAATAATAGTCTTAGTTCGACTTGTTTTTGTCCTATATTTTTTCCTGATTAAAAAACGTAATCAAAAATTTCATACGGGACAGGTATATAAATTATACCACCAATAGAGAGGATTAAGCTAAATCCATTTTCTTTACTAGGGCGCTGTAGCGAGATTTATCTTTTCTCTCTAAATATTTCAAATGAGTGCGTCGGTCAGCCACCATCTTGATGAGACCTCGACGAGAATGATTATCTTTCTTGTGTTTCTTTAAATGTTTCGCAAGCGCATCAATCTGAGTAGAAAGCACAGCTACCTGCACTTCTGGAGAGCCTGTGTCCTTATCATGAATTTGATTTTTCTTAATAACTGCTTGCTTTTTCTTGGTTGCTAACATAGTGCATATAGTAGCACAAAGTAGCTAAAATTGCAAGATTCCGTAAGAATTTGTTATTTAGAAAGACTTGCGGAGGCTGTCGAGCCGAGCTCGAATAAATTTTCAGCAGAAAATTATATGTGCTTTCTAAATAACAAATTCTGAAGGAAAATATTGTGCGACGTGTTAGAATATATCTATGGTTACGCTGAAAGAACTTAAAACCCGTTTTTTGGAATACTTAGAAATAGAAAAAGGTGCAGCTTTGCGTACTATAGAAAACTATGATCATTATCTGACGAAATTTTTAGAATTTATAAAAAAAAATAATAGCACAGATAGACCTGAAGACATTACTGCTGACTCTGTGCGAGAGTTTCGTCTATGGCTCAACAGACAAAAAACTAATTCCATCGGTGACACTGTTACCAGAAAAACTCAAAACTACTATATGATTGCCCTCCGAATGTTTTTAAAATATCTGAGTAAACAAGGAATTAAATCTCTCTCTACTGATCAGATAGAGCTCGCAAAAGTCACAGAACGCCCGCTCGACCTGATAACCCAAGAAGAACTTGAACGCATACTTTCGGCCGCGTCAGGCGACGATGTGAAATCTCTACGTGACCGGGCAATAATGGAACTTCTTTTTTCTACAGGCCTGCGTGTCTCCGAACTTTGTTCTCTCCCCCGCGATACGAACCTCCGCTCTGATGAAATTTCTGTAAAAGGTAAGGGGGGTAAAATTCGCGTAGTCTTTATTTCCGAAAGAGCCAAGACACATGTTAGAAAATATTTATCGGCGCGTAAGGATATGGAGGAAGGATTGTTCGTGAACCTTGAGCCCAGTAACTTAAGTGACAAGAAGAAACCTGTTCCAAAAAAGAAAAAGTATTCTGGCAAAGAATATGGGAATCTGGACCGTCGTTCAGTAGAAAGAATAGTTCGACACTACACAACCAAAGCTGGTATTTCAAAAAGAGTCACCCCCCACACTATGCGCCACATGTTCGCTACAGATTTGCTGGGGAATGGAGCTGACCTTCGTTCAGTGCAAGCTCTTCTGGGGCATGCCAATATTAGCACCACGCAGATATACACCCACGTTACTGACAAACACTTGCGAGATATACATAAAAAGTTTCATAATAAAAGCTAAGATGAAAATAATTTCTTGGAATGTAAACGGAATACGGGCAGTGCACAAGAAAGACCTTTTTGTGCCTTTTATAGAAAAGTATCGGCCGGATATCTTGTGCTTACAGGAAACCAAAGCGGAACAGCACCAGAGCCTCGTGGATCTACCGGATTATGAAGAATATTGGAACTCTGCAGAGCGTAAAGGCTATAGTGGTACCGCAATTTTCATCCACAAATCTCTTGGAAAACCCTTGTCCATAAAGCTCGGCTTGCCAGAAAATATTGAGAAGAAATACAAGCTAGAAGATTCGTATGGCGACCCGAACAAAGAAGGCAGGGTAATCGCTGTGGAATTTAAAGACTTTTATGTAGTCACGGTCTACACCCCGAATGCGAAAGATGACCTGTCTAGAATTCCCTTGCGCCACAAGCAATGGGATCCAGCATTTTTAGAATATGTAAAAAGTTTAGAAAATAAAAAACCAGTAATTTTTAACGGGGACTTAAATGTAGCCCACACGGCAGAAGACCTAGCGAATCCAAAGCCGAATGAAGGTAAAAAGGGGTTCACCAGAGAAGAACGTGAAGGGATAGATAAAATAATTACTGCTGGCTTCGTAGATACATTTCGAATATTTATCAAAGGAAATGGTCACTATACCTGGTGGAGTCACTTTGCAAATTCTCGTGCGCGAAATGTCGGCTGGCGTATTGATTATATTTTCGTTTCCCAAAAACTCGCCCCAAAAATTAAATCTGCAAAGATTTTGCCAGAAGTCCTTGGCTCAGATCACTGCCCAGTTATGATAGAGATATAAGTTTTTGCTTCACGCTTCCAAACCATTTGCGAGTAAGTGCATCTATGGTTTGTGTTTCGTCTGTGATTAATATTTTTATTGTATGGGTTTTAGAAAGTTTTTTTGCGATTTCTGGATGTCTAAATAAATATTCTTTTACTTTTTTAGGCACAATTTCGTCTTGTGAAATTATTTTTACTTTATTACCAATTATTTTTTTAATTTCTCTCTTGAATATTGGATAGTGTGTACAGCCCAAAACCAACGCATCTAATTTTGTATTTTGAAATGGCTCTAAATATTCTTTTATAAATGGTACTGCATTTTTATGTTCCCCTGCTTCTGCTAATGGCACCAGCATCGGTGCCGGATTTTGGAAAACCTTTGTGTTCGGATTAATTTTTTTAATCTCTTTCGGAAAAGTATGTGAAGCGATTGTTCCTATTGTGCCGAGCACTCCAACTCTTTTAAATTTCCCTGCCTCTTCGGCGGCAGGGATTAAAACTCCTAAGATCTTTTTATGTTTATACTCCTTTTGAAGCTCTCGCAGAGCCCTGGCTGAGACAGTATTACAAGCAACTATCACTATTCCACAATTTTCTTTATTAAAGAAATATTCTACAGCCTCTCGAGCAAATTCTAAAATAACTTCATGAGATCTGTTCCCATATGGAACTCTTTTCGTATCTCCCAAATACACATAATCATATTCTGGCATTAGCCTTACTATCGATTTCGCGACAATAAGCCCTCCCAGCCCCGAATCAAAAATCCCAATTTTCATAGCAGTATTTTAACACAAAATAGCAAATTATAATTTTTGAGAAACCTTGCACAGAGCGACGGCGCGAGCAGAGCAAAAATTCAGCAGAATTTTATGTGTGTTGAGCAAAAATTGATAATTTGCTATGCTTAGGGTATGAAACCAGCAAGATTAGAGCAACTCGCAGATGGCATTTTTGCCATAGTTATGACAGTTCTTGTTTTTGAAATAAAAGCTCCAGATTTAGTCAGCCCTGCTAATACTAATGAACTTTATGCCAACATGAAGGATCTCTTGCCAGTTTTTCTTTCTTATTTATTATCCTTCTCTCTACTTTTCACTTACTGGCGAGCACATCATTTCTTCGTTTCCGTGTATGCAAAAAATATTGACAGAAATCTCACAAACATAAATGCAATTTTTTTCCTTTTTATAACTCTAGTCCCCTTCTCCACATCCCTCCTCGGTAGATATAGCGATAACCAACTCGCGATAATTATTTTCGGTGTTCATACTATAATAATCGGTCTATGCCTTTTCTGGATTCGGGGGTATGTTTTTAAATCAGACCACATCAAAAACATTGAAGTAGACCACGCAGAAATACATCGTGGCACAATACGTATTTTCGTCCCAGTACTTTTTGCCATCTTGGCTATAATCCTGTCTTTCTTTGATAAAAGTTTATCTTTGGGTCTTTTCACCCTAGCCGTACTCTTCAACTTCTCTCACACCAGCTTGCGTTTCTTCAGTAAATTCTTTAAGAATTTCTAATATCTTTATCTAATCTCTTGGCTTCTCCCCAGGCAAGCTCATAGATCTTTTTCATGGCGTCAGCTATTTCCGCACTTTCAATTATAATTCCAAGTTTCTCTTTCCAGGAAGCAATCATAACCTTATCATCATAAATATTTATTTCTGGAGAAAACATAAAGTTTCCCTTAGGGACAAGCGCCGTTTCCCGCATTTCGTTTTTATCATGTGTTTTACGCTCTAACCCAGCTTCAGTGTCAGGAACAATCGCTCTTATTGCTATTTTTTTCTCTGCTCGTCTTTTATAATATTCCGGGAAATATCCCGGAAGACCTGAGTGCATGTCCCCCACGCTGGCATAGGCTCGTATTGACTCACTTGAAGTTAGGGTGTCTTCATAAACTTTCCTCATCCCTTCTTCTCCTTCATAAAACATTACCTTCGGCCTATTCCCCACGTTGTGCAAAGATTTAAGTTGTGGAATTAATACTGACTCAGCCTGTTTAAGGTCTTTTTGTTTTCTCTTTACTTGTTCAGCAATGTATTCCTGTAGTCTATCTGGCGACTCAGCGACATATTCTTGCTTTGGTTCCTTGCCAGATAATGTCACCAACCCTTTATTGAAGAGAGAACTTAAAATTTCATAGACAGTCGTTCGGAGAATATGCGCTTCTCGAGCAATCTTTGAAGCTGTCCCTCTCCCGAGCGCCAAAATAGCAAGATAAACATCTGCTTCTTTAGGAGAAAAGTCCACGTCAAGTAGTAAAGTTTTCAATTCATTATTTTGCTGACTCATACTCCCATTATACTCATAAAATATTCTGTGTCAAATATTTTAGACAAAAATATGCCATTTTATAAATATATTATATAAATATTGATTATATTGATTAAAATAATGACGAAATTCATTGACAATAAGGTTTATTATACCTATAATAACTGCGTATGATTAAACATATAGAAATAGGAATAGCTGGAAGAGGGTTTAGCTCCCACTCTCTCCCCTGGGTAGAAAAACTTGCAGCGCAGCTCTTTATTACTGGTGCTGTCTTTTCAAGACCAGATGGTAGTATTAGAATTACCGCAGAGGGGGAAGAAGGAGTGCTCGAGCAGTTTGCGAAGAAAATTGAAGACGGTAGAATTTTCTCTTCAACTGAGAATTTCTTCGTCAAATGGAGCGAACCACAAAAAAGAAACTTTTATGTATTAGCAGGCTGTTAAAACAAATAATTTTATGCAGAATATTTGTCAAAATTGCAAAAAAGAATTCGATATAGAAAAAGAAGATTTAAACTTTTATAAAAGGATAGCTGTACCCAGTCCAACTTTTTGCCCGGAGTGTCGACTAACCAGAAAACTTATTTGGCGAAACGAAAGATCTTTGTATAAAAGAAAGTGTAATTTATGTAAGAATGATATTATTTCTATGTACAAAGCAGACGCCCCCTTCCCCGTCTATTGCCACGAGTGCTGGTGGAGTGATAAATGGAATCCTCTCGACTATGGACTAGATTACGATTTTAATATTCCTTTTTTTGAACAGTTTAAAAAACTCTTAAATACAGTTCCGCATGCGTCTACATATGAAACAAAAAACGTAAACTGCTCATACTGTAACTACGCTACCCATAACAAAGATTGCTATCTCCTCTTTGGTAGTTGGTTCAATGAAAACTCCGGCTACAGCCAGACGCTTCTTGAAAGCCGAGAATGCTGGGATTGTGTCTATGCAAAAAAATGCGAGCTTTGTATCGCTTCAGCAGACTTAGTTCAGTGCTCGCAAGTACATTTCAGTCTAAATTGCTCAAATTGTATTGAGTCAGCTTTTCTCTACGACTGTCGCAACTGTCAGAATTGTTTAATGAGTTGGAATTTACGTAATAAAAGTTATCATGTTTTAAATAAACCCGTATCCAAGGAAGAATTTGCAAGAATTAAAAAAGAAATGTTGGAATCGCCTTCGGTGCTTGAGAAAAACATTATTGAGTTTAAAAAAGCAATTAAAGAACAGGCAATACATAAATTTATGACTGGAGAACGAAATTATGATGTTTCTGGAGATATGCTGTATGGCTGTAAAAACGTTAAAAAATCATATTATATTCACGATGGTCAAAATGAAAAATATGCTGTTCGCGGGGGCGTAGGACAAAAAGATTCTATGGATGTTTTCGGAGTACATTCAGGAGAACTTATCTACGAGTGCAATAGTGTCGACTTTTCTTCGCGGTGTTTCTTCGGAACTAATGCTGAAAATAATGTTGACGCTGTGTATGCCCTAGACTGCGAGCATGTAAATAATGTTTTCGGTTGTGTGAGTGTACGCAAAAAAGATTATTGTATTTTTAATAAACAATATTCCAAAGAAGAGTATGAAGCACTGAAAGAAAAAATAATCTCACAGATGAATCTGCTGCCTTACTCGGACACAAAAGGGAAAATATATAAATATGGAGAATTTTTCCCAAGCGAACTTTCCCCTCATGCTTATAACGAAAGCATCGCTCAAGAATGGATCCCAATTTTAAAAAAAGAAGCTCAAGATATGGGTTATGCCTGGGAGGATGCTGAAGAAAAAAGCTATACCCCCACAAAAAGCTGGAAAGAACTCCCTGAGAACATTGCAAAAGTCGATAAGACAATTCTTTCAGAAATTATTTTATGTAAAGCTTGGGATGAAGACAAGATCTCGGCTCAAAATCATAAATGCACTAAAGCTTTCCGAATAACAGATAACGAACTATTAATATATAAGAGATTAGGGATACCTCTACCAACGAAATGCCCGAACACTCGCTATTTTGAGCTCTACCAAATGCGCAGTCGCCCAAAGTTTTTCTATAGAAAATGTATGTGTGAACTCCCTAATCATGATCATGATAATGTTTGTCAGAACAAATTTGAAACTAGCTATAACCCAGACCAAACAGAAAAAATTTATTGTGAAACTTGCTACCAAAAAGAAGTGTACTAGTTATGTTATTTAATTAAAGAAAAATAAACAAAAAATATGGAAAAAAATTGTAAAAGCTGTAAAAAAGATTTTGAGGTAAGAAAGGAGGATTTGATTTTTTACGATCAAATAAAGGTTCCACCACCGAATTATTGCCCGGACTGCCGGATGATGCGTAGACTCGCTTTTAGAAATGAACGCACTCTCTATAAAAGGACTTGTGACCTTTGTAACAAAGACGGTGTTTCGCTCTACCCTGCCGGCACACCTTTCCCTGTTTATTGTCAGAAATGTTGGTGGGGCGACGGCTGGGACCCGAAAATCTACGCCATGGATTGGAACAAATCTCGTCCTTTTATGGAACAGTTCGCCGAACTCAAAAATAAAGTTCCCCGAATTGGGCTCCTGGTCATAGATAGTATAAATAGCGACTACACCAACAACGCTGGAGAAAATAAAAACTGCTATTTGATTTTTGCCGCAGAAAACAATGAAGATTGTCTCTATGGGAGATTGATACAACGTTGTAAAAATTCCATGGACTGCACTTTCTTATACGACTCCGAACTCTGCTATGAATGTGTGGACACCCGCAGATCCTTCAAGTGTGTGTATGGGGAAAGATTGCAAGAATGTGTGGATGTTCTTTTCTCTTTTGATATGAGAAATTGTCAGAATTGCATCTTGTGCAGCAATGGCCGCAACCTAAACTACTGCATAGAAAACAAACAATACACTAAAGAAGAGTTTGAAAAGAAAAAAGCCGAAATTTTATCTTCTTATGAATCCATTGAGCAGGCTAAAGAAAAATACAATGACTTACGTTCAAAAGCACTCGTAAAATACGCCCTCGCGACCAAGTGCAACAAGGCCACCGGAGACTATATGTATAACTGCCATGAAGGAGTAAATATATTTGACGCTTCCAACACGAAAAATTCTTCTTATGTCGCTGATGCCGAAGAAGCTCTAGATTGCCAAGACTGCAACAACCTGTATTTCCGCCCAGAGCGCCTATACAACGTTATGGGCACACTCCAGAGCACGAACTGTATCACTGGAGTTTATGTTATGTATGGAAACGAAGTCCACTACTCTGACAGTTGCTATAACTGCGTCGGGTGTTTCGGTTGTGTCGGTTTAAATAAAAAGAATTATCACATTCTTAATAAAGAATATTCTAAAGAAGAATATCAGAAATTAAAAGAAGAAATCGTGGAACATTTGAAAAAAGAAGGAGTTTACGGCGATTTTTTCCCTCCAGAACTCTCTCCTTTCGGCTACAATGAAAGTCTGGCTCAAGAATATTATCCGTTGTCAGAAAAAGAAGCCCGAGAAAAAGGTTTTAATTGGCAGGCACAAACATCTGGAACTTATGGGAAAGAAACATTGAAAGAAAATGAGATCCCAGCCACCCTCGGTGAAACAACTGAAGAAATTTTAAACCAAGTTCTAGTCTGCAAAGACTGCAAAAAGAATTTCCGCATCACTCGCGGTGAATTTGATTTCTATAGAAGAATGAATATCCCTCTACCACATAAAGACTTCGAATGTCGCCATCAAGACCGAATGAAAAAAAGAAACCCCCGCCAACTCTGGCCCCGCACTTGTATGTGTGAACTAAAAAATCACTTGCACAAAGACAAAAAATGCGAAAACGAATTTGAGACCTCCTACTCTCCCGACCGCCCCGAGACAGTGTACTGCGAGCAGTGCTATCAGCAAGAAGTTTCTTAATTTTTACTTGGGCAAATCTGCATCTAAAATAAGGCCACGGTCCTGTTTTAATGCCTCCAGCCTAGCCCGTAGTTTGTTTATTTCTGCTGTACTACCCCCAGTATTCAGCAACTGCTGAATACGCTGCTGCAGTTCTGCTCTAGCTACTAGGTTGGCGTCCATTGCCCTACCCCCCGAACCTTCAAACGGATCAACTTTTTCCATATATGTATTATACCTTATTTTTTCTCACAAGTATTTTTCTACTGAAAAATCTCGCGAGCCCTCCTCGCCTCGTCAGGCTCCGGCCTTGCGATCGGGTCCCTTGCCCGATCTCACTCCATGCTTTTGGTGAAGCTTTGCTACTTCTTCTTCTTCAATTTCTTCTTTTTTCTCTTTGCCCCGCTCGCCGAGCGTTTTAAGCTCATCGTCACCGAGCATATTTAGTGATTTTACTAGTTCGGAGAGATGTTCCACAGTATTTTTCTCCGGAGCATCAAGGACTTCTTCTAAAAGTGAGTGCAAAATCCAGCCCATTCGAGGCCCTGGCTTAATTCCAAGTTCTTTCATCATATATTCCCCATTTATTTTTAGCTGTCCGACAGAGATAGGGTCGCGCAGAGCTTCCTCCACCATTGCGAAATACTTTCGGAGGCGATACGGAGCTTCTTTTTTCTTCATGCCTACTCTATCACACTCACGGACATCCATAAGACGCCAAATATCTTCTTTCCCTACTTTAGCAATTATTCTCCGCACAGCTGAGAGAGTAATTTTTTCAGTGTCGGAAAAAAACATATGGTTGCGTACCATTTTTTCTACCATTTCAATTTCATCTCGCGAAAATTTTAATCGCTCCATAATCTTTTTTGCCATCCGTGCGCCCACTACCTCATGTCCGTAGAAAGTAAATTTTTTCTTTGGGGTAACAGGTACAGAAAAATTCTGTCCGTGTCGGAGCCCGCTTGCGGGTAAAGCGGCAGAATTTTTCTGTACCTGTAACCCTCTCGTTCTCGGCTTACCAATATCATGGAATAGCGCCGAAAGCCTTATTTCTAAAGGCCAATTCTTGTTTGCCGCATGTTGGCAAGCTAAGAGCCCATGATTCCAAACGTCATAAAAATGTTCTCCGGATTGTTCGCATCCTATCCCCTCCTCCAGCTCCGGAATAATATTTTTTAATAGCTTAAATTTCTGCAACATCATTATCCCACTCGCGGGATTTGCAGACAAAATTATTTTTTCAAATTCATCACGAATTCTTTCTGCAGAAATTTTTTTTATTAATTCTGCATTTTTTAAAATACTTTCTGTTGTTTCATACGACACAGAAAAATCAAGTTGGCAAGCGAAGCGAATTGCTCGCAACATTCGAAGTGCATCTTCAGAAAATCTATCGTCCGGATCCCCCACTGCACGGATGGTCTTGTCTTTGATGTCTTTTATACCCTCAAATATATCAACTAGGTGTCCTTTAGAATTTAACGCTAGCGCATTGACCGTAAAGTCACGTCTTTTAAGATCATCTTCTAACTTATCGCTAAATTTTACCTCGTCTGGGTGTCTAAAATCGCTATATTTTGCCTCAAGGCGGTATGGAGTCACCTCTATTTGTTTAAATGTTTCTTGTGAAACATCATTTTCTAGTGTTTCACATGGAACAAATACCATAACCGTCCCGAAAGTATTCTCATAAACAGTTTTTTCGAACAAGTCGATAATTTGCTCCGGTTTAGCATTGGTCGTCACATCCCAGTCTTTCGGCTCCCTACCTATGAGAAGATCTCGCACACAACCCCCCACAAGGTACGCCTCAAAACCAGCCCCCTCTAGGATGCTCGTTACATGTGAAACTTCCTTGGGAATTTTTTCTATTAAATTTTTAAAAGAGTCCATTTTGCTTTTGTGCACCCGGAGGGATTCGAACCCCCAACGACAGTTCCGAAGACTGTTGTGATATCCATTTCACTACGGGTGCATAATTATTTAATAATAATCTTTGTATTTTACACTATTTAAATATAAATGGCAAATAATGCTTATTTTTCAAGCTATTTCGCCAATTGCATTAAAACAAGGAAAATACTATAATACAAAAGCATTTTTAGAATTATAATTTATAATTTTGCGGTTATGGTTTAGTGGTAGAACACGTCCTTGCCAAGGATGAGACGGGAGTTCGATTCTCCCTAGCCGCACACAAATCAATGTCCTTTAGTTAAATCTTTATGCAATAAGGATTTTATCAAAAACTGTGGATAACTATGTTGGTAATGGGTATAAAGGACATACAAAAGTGGTGTCTTTTCGGGTCAGTTTTAGTAAAAATATGTTGTAAAATAAAGATATTTTAATAAAAGACATTAAAATTTACTCGTTTGTTTCACGTGAAACAAATTTCATGTGAAACTAGGGGATTTCTTATAAGAATATAGCTGAAATGCCAAAAGTATTCACATCTGAAAGCCAAAAGACTGGAGAAATAGGAGAAAATATTGCCGTAAAGTTTCTCGTGAAACATGGTTTTTCAATATTAGATAGAAATTATACCAAAAAATGGGGTGAAATAGATATAATTGCTGAAAAAGCCAATAAAATATACTTTATTGAGGTAAAAAGTGTATCACGTGAAACATTAAAAGAGGTTACACGTGACACGTTAGATCAATATCACCCTGAAGACAATGTGCATCCCTGGAAATTGAAACGACTTTCGAGAACAATTCAGACCTATCTTTTGTCTAATAAAATCCCTGACGAAAAGGATTGGCAAGTAGATTTATTGGTAGTATTTTTAGATATGAAAAACAAAAAAGCACGAATAAAAGTAGTCAGTGATATTATTTTGTGATATACTCGGAAAGCTTTAAAAGTCAAACGGGCTGTCGTATACCGGTAGTACGTCTGTTTTGGGAACAGATAGACTGGGTTCGATTCCCAGCAGCCCGACAAGTCGAAAGGAGATTGAAAATGCGGGATTAGTTTAATGGTAAAACGTCAGTTTTCCAAACTGAGGTTGGGGGTTCGATTCTCCCATCCCGCACAGAAGATAAACTTTTAATACACTTGACTAAAGTGTATTTGTATGTAGAATTTTTAGCGAGGAGGTTCCCATGAAACAAATTCTACGGGCCTACTGGGCCGCGCTGAAGGAGGACTTGGTAGGTCCTCCAAACGACGCCCAGTTCTACACCGGCCTGTGTCTGGTAGCGGCCGCAGTGTCGGTCGCAATTAGAATGGGCTGGTTGTAGATCGCCACACGGGCGGGGCGTCGCAAAACATCGCGACGCCCCGCCTTTCACATTTTATTTGATTTTATTTTGCAAATAGTTTTTTTTAGTATACGATTAACAAATGATAACGACATATTTATACGCCTTTGTGAGTGTGGTAATTGTAAGCCTAGTTTCTCTTGTAGGAGTCTTCGCTCTGTCTGTCAAAGAAGAACTTTTAAGAAAATATCTTTTCATTTTTATTTCTCTTGCAGTCGGGGCACTCTTGGGAGACGCTTTTATCCATCTTATTCCGGAAGCTTTTAAAAGTTCGGTAGGGGAGTTGTTTGCCAGCACTTTAATAATTGTTGGAATTTTGATATTTTTTATTTTAGAAAAATTCTTACATTGGCACCACCACGGCGAAGATCAAGATGAGTCAGGAATTCACCCCGCAGGGCAGTTGATCCTTATCTCTGATGGAGTACACAATTTTATCGACGGTATAATTATCGGCGTAAGTTTCCTTGTGAGTCCACACGTTGGTGTTGCCACAACCATAGCTGTGATATTACACGAAATCCCTCAAGAAATAGGGGATTTCGCCGTTTTGCTTCATTCTGGCTACACTAAATCTAGGGCACTCTGGTTAAATTTTCTTTCTGCTCTTTTCTCTATCATTGGTGTGTTCGTTGCCTTTTTGCTGGGTGGTATAGGAGAAGTTTTTACTATATGGATTCTACCCATAGCTGCTGGAGGCTTCATCTATGTCTCAGTCGCTGACCTCATACCAGAACTCCACAAAACAAAAGAAATGAAACATTCGCTGCTTCAAATTATTGCTGTCATCGCTGGTGTGCTTGCTATGGTTGCGCTCATTTATTTAGAATAAGGTAATTATGTTTAATATTACAAAAAAAATATCTTTAGTCCCGGTTTTTTTAGTATCGGCCGTAGCTGTAGGTTTTGAAATTTCTCTCACACGTTATTTTAGCATAGTCAGTTGGTCCGAGTATGGTTACTGGGTTATTTCTATCACCATGGTTGGCTTTGCGGTCAGTGGAGTAGTGCTTAGTATTTTTAAAGATTTTTTTGAACGACACACCAGACAAATCCTTTCCATAATTCCATTACTTTTACTGATTACAGCTACTATCGGATATTTGGTAATGACAATCATTCCATTCAACCCGCTCGAATTCCAAAATCCGAATACTTGGCTAGACCAATTATTTAATGTTTGGAAATATTATGCAGTGTTGTTTCCTTTTTTCTTTTTAACCGGATTATTTATCGGTTCTTATTTTCTATCTGCCCTAGAATCCATTCCTCGTATTTATGCTGCGGACCTCGTCGGTGCTGGGGCAGGCACAGTTTTAATGTTAATAATGATGTTCTTTATCCATCCGTTTGTGCTTCTCAATTTATTGTTACCTCTTTTGGTTATAAGTGCGTTTTTCCAGCCAGCACCGACCCAAATACGACGCAAAACATTTTTAATAATCTTTATTATCCTGACAATCTTATGTGAGCTATCAATCGTAAAATTCAACCAGGCTAACTTTAATGAATATAAATCTATATACTCCTCAATCCATGTACAAGACAACAAAACTGTACAAGAAATAACTTCCCCACGGGGATATTTCCTAGTACTAGACAATTTCACTGAACGTCTGGATGTAGATTTTTCAAATAATGCAACACTCTTAAACGCCACCGCACCCCCATCTTCATTTGGTTTATATAAAGACGGTAACCGTATTGCTAGTATCCCTAAAGTGGGGGACGACAAGGGAACCTACATAGACGCCACGTTGGATGCTTTCCCTTATTATATACGGCCAAACTCTTCCACTTTACTCATCGGCACAGAGGGTGGTTTTCGTATATTGGAAGCATCAAAACTAGGCATACAAAACCTCACCGCCCTGGAACCAGACCCGATATTGTATTCTGTAGTAAATAATAATCTTGCCTTAAAAGAAACCTTAACCAATCCTTCAATAAAATTAATTTCTTCTGCGCCTATGGCGTTGGCTACCGACACAAAAGAAAAATTCGATGTCATAGACATTGCTTCAAATTTTTTAAGCCAATCTGATTCTAATAAATATACATTCACTGGTGAAGCCTTGAAAAGTTACTTGGGTATGCTGAAAAACAATGGAATAATATCTATCCCTGATTCAATCCGAGAGTCTTCAACTTATTCATTAAAAATTCTAGAAACTATATACCAGACACTGCTCTCGCTCGGTATTGATTCTCCTGAAAACCATATTTTAGTGTATAGATCTAGTTGGAATGCCCGTATTTTAGTTTCACCTTCTGTTTTTACCTCAGAAGATATCCAAAAATTGCGTATTTTTACGGAAAAGCGTTCTTTTGACATCTCATATTTCAAAGGAATAAATCCGCGCGGTGATGTCTGGAACGACTTACCAGCTGTTTCTTTTGAATCAGGAGATATGATTCGCAGTGAAAATACCGCGTCCGATACCCTCCGAGATGATATTTTAAAATTATTTTCTGGCGACCATGACTCATTTGTTGAAAATAACTTTTTCCGTATTAAGCCTTCTACATTAGACCATCCTGATTTCTATTCTATTTTACGTTTATCAAAATTAAAAACTATTTTAAAAAATATTTCACTAGTTCCTCTAGGAGAAATGGGGGCATTGATAAATATGGCTGTTTTGGTCCAGGCGATAATTATCGCAATCATAATCTTGTTTTTGCCTTTGATTCGATGGCGTAAATATTTACCAAGCACCAAAGACTTATTAAAACCTATTTTTTATTTTGCAAGCTTGGGTCTTGGTTTTCTTTTTTTTGAAATTTATCTTATTGGTAAAGCTTCGTTCTTTTTAAATGACAATACCTATGGCTTCGCTGTCATCTTGGCAAGTATGCTTATCTTTTCAGGGCTGGGAAGCTTCCTCTCAGAAAAATATCTAGAACGCCCACGCCGCGGATTAGTCTTGGCTTGTTCGACAATATTGTTATGGGTTATAGCTACATGGTTTTTCTTAGATCCACTGTTGCTCAGTTTAATTGCAGTTCCTCTCTTTTTAAAATATCTAGTTTTAGTAGTAGTTGTGGCACCTTTATCTATCGCTCTCGGTTTTCCGTTTTCTATGGGCCTTTCTCTATTTCGGGGAGAGCGAGACTGGGTGCTTCCTTGGGCTTGGAGCATCAATGGATCTTTTTCGGTACTAGCTACACCTTTAGCAAATATTATAATTTTGTCTTCTGGATATAAAATTATCCTTGCATTATCGGCTGTTCTCTATATAATAGTGTTTGTCGCTTATCCAAATTTACAAGAAAAAAATTAAAATATGAAATATATAAAAGGTTTGATTTTGTTGGTATTGGCCGCAGGTCTTGGATACTCGGTTTTTATTTTATTAAACAATACTTCTAGTGTTACCAATAAAGTAGAAAACATAGCGAATCTTCCGGTAGCACCTTTAGACGAAACACAAGCTACAACAGACACCACTACGGTAAAAGCTGTCGATGCCTCAAGCATAGACTGGACTTTTGAAAAATATAAAACGATCATGCTAGAGAGTGATAGAAAACCAGGTATTGATGCCAATACTTTTCTTGAAATTCAAAAAAGAAAACAAGAAGCCAGTCAAATTGTAGATACATATCTAACTGAAAGACTGGGAAGTGCTGACCCTGCCGTCCTACGTGCTTTCAATGAAGTTCCTCGTGAGTATTTTCAATATCACTACCAAAACGATAACTCTTTTGCCAGTGTTGCTTATGAGACTCCCGCTAAAAAAGTAAAACCTTGGGCTATAGGTTGGGGTTCTGCGCTTTCAGACTATTTAGGGCAAACATATATGACCCAAATAACCAAACCAACTGCTAATGATGTTGCCCTAGAAATAGGCACAGGTAGTGGTTATCAAAGCGCACTTCTTTCTCGCATTGTAAAAAAAATGTATTCAATTGAAATAATCAAACCTCTAGGCGAAGCCGTAAGTAATATTTACAAACCACTTGGTTATAACAACGTTGAGACTCGAGTGGGGGATGGTTTCTATGGCTGGCCAGAAGTAGAGGGGGGATTTGATATCATCATTGTTACCGCAGCTGCGCAATACGTGCCTCCAGCTTTAATTGAACAACTAAAACCAAACGGAAGAATGGTTATCCCTGTAGGACAACCATTTAAAAAAGGACAAGTATTGTACGTCTATACTAAAGACGCTGACGGACGAGTTCATTCCAGAAAAGATGTCGGAGTATATTTTATTCCATTCACTGGCGCAATTCAAAACACTAAGGCTAATTAAATATAGTAAATTACTTTACTACCACCGCTTGATCAGTCAGGTCGGGGAACGTATTCATTTGGGTCATTAAACGTTCAGTGCTCCAATATTCGTCCTTACTCCCTGTATAAGGATCATTCAATAAAAACCCTGTTGGTTGTGTTTTCTTGCCGTATACTCCGACGACAACTCGAGTATGCTCACCGCGATAAGCGTTTATTTTTTTACCATCTTGGGTGTTCCAGAAATATTTTATATATGGTGGAGGAGTATAAAACCCCCAAACTATAACAGGATAACCATTATAGATCTGTTCTGCTAAAAATTGAGGAGATACACCTATGTAGCTCTCGGCATTGCGACCGAAAGAAGTTGCAGCTTTAGCTATAGCTGGAGCAAAAGCCCCATAACCACTTTTGTTTTTATCATCTATAGACCCTACAAACATTTCATTCGGATCATCCCAAATATTATTCTTAAAATCATGTGGTTTAGGAGCATAACCAACTTTTTTTACTATTTCCATATCATTTGACTGTATACCATAAAAAGCAAGCACCATCCGGAGTGCTGATTCTTCACAACTTCTAAGATATTGCTGTTTAAAAGCAGGCACATCTAGGTATGCATATTGAACACTCTCTATTACTGAATTTCTCTCTAGGGTGTTTTCTGTAAATTTAGACCATCCAATAACAAAAAATATTAATATCGAGATTATCGATAAAAAAAATATAGCGGGAATGGTTTTTTTGACCATATTTAAAAAATTTTAGTATTTCCAGGATTTATCAATACCAGGATTTCGAGCTCCACGAACTTCAAAATGTAAATGTGGTCCAGTAGAACGGCCAGTAGACCCTACGTAGCCGATAATCTCACCTTGATATACTTCAGCTCCAGTTTTTGTGGCAATTTTGGATTGATGGGCATATAAAGTTTCGGTGCCGTTTGGATGAGAAATAATAACGAGATTACCATATCCTCCATTATACCCCGTTCGTGCGAGAATAACTTTCCCTGCTGCTGAAGCATGGATAGGAGTACCTTTAGCTATCGCAAGGTCAACCGCTGTTCTGTCGTGAAGTCCTTGACTTAGCCTATATCCAGGGACGGGGTTAATGAAGTATCCGGCAAGATTTTTTATATTGTGGGTATCGTAGTATTTTTTATCTTTAGCTAAGCTGGCACTTGGATTTTTTATTGGTTTGTCACTTTCTTCAGATTTTTGTGCATCGGGAATAATAAGAATATCACCAGCATTAAGTACAGTATCAATAGCCACATCATTTGATAAAATAATGTCACCAACCTCTACTTTATAAAGTTTAGCTATACCTGCCAGTGTTTGTCCCTTAGTAACTGTATGCTCAAGCCCAGAAATTGGTAAAATGAAAAGAACATCTCCTTCGTTGAGCTTGTCTCCTTTCTTCATCCCATTCGCCCAGAGAATAGTATTTTCAGAAACATTAAACATTTGAGCTATTTGAGACAAAGAGTCACCCTTTCTTATTACGTATACGCTTTTATCTTCAAAAGACACCTCGGAATCAGCACTTACGCCCCCCACTCCACTCAAGGCGCCAACAGACGGGGCAAGGGCATTGTCCGAAACAATGTAAATATTTGCATTGGTGTCTATTTCCTCAACCTTACCCTTAGCTTTATTTTTATCCTCAACCATAGAAGCAGAAGAAACATTAGCCTGAAGAATACCGATGGTCTGAGAATTACTGCCAAGCTTCGGCAGACTTACAGTATTGACACTTGCGTCAGTCTGCGCATACACCTGATCTCCAAAAAGGGAAGCTAGGAAGCTAGCCCTAACAAACTCGGTGGGTATAAAAATGGCCCCAAACAAAAGGGATGAGGTCAAAATAGATCTTAAAATTTTGAATTTAGGTTTTATAAAACAAGCAAATTGTCGCGAGATTTCCTTTTCTGCCCAAATAATCTAATGAAATAAGGGTAGAATCACAGCACGACCGTATAGCACTGCAAACAAAGGTTCTCACGATGGTTACTATCGACTCTCTCGTCCGGCCAGCTCGTACCCAGCTCCTCTTCAGAAAACTACCTCTTTAGAATATCGTAAAAAGGGCCAAAAGTCAATCCAGCAAGACCCTGCTGTGGATAACTAATTTGGGTAAATTTTAGCAAAAATTCGATAAAATAAGGGTAAAAATCATAATTGTGTGTTATATTGTTAGGGTGAATACGAGCGCAGACCATCTAATGGGACTAAATAATGAGCAAAAAGAAGCCGCGCTCCATACGAAGGGGGCTATTCTGATAGTTGCCGGGGCAGGGGCAGGGAAAACCAAAACCATAACCCACAGAATAGTGAATTTGATAAAAGAAGGAGTGGCTCCTGAGAAAATCTTGGCAGTCACCTTTACCAACAAAGCAGCCAAAGAAATGCGGGAAAGGGTTGTTGCCGAAATAGGGAAAAACAGCAAAGGACCTCAAGAACAAGAAAAACTTCCATTTGTTAGCACTTTCCACTCATTGGGGGTTTTTATCATAAAGGAAAACGCTCGAATTTTAGGCCTAACTAAATATTTCACCATTTTAGACGAAAATGATTCCACTTCACTTATAAAGGACATCTTAAAAGAGCTCGGCATAGACCCGAAACAATATGACCCGAAAAAAATAAAAAATGTCATCTCCCGAGAAAAAGGAAAGTTCATCCACCTAGCCGACTATGTGGAGAGAGAAGAAGGCGGAGTAAGTTCTTTCGGGAAAATTGTGGCCCAGGTTTGGAATTTATATGAAAAAAGAAAAATGAAAGAGAATGCATTAGACTTCGACGATCTGCTTTTAAAAGCGACAAAATTATTAAAAGAAAACAAAGAAGTCCGGGAAATCTATCAAGACAAGTGGGAATACATCCACGTGGATGAGTACCAGGATACCAACGAAGTGCAATATTTGATGTGTAAAATACTTTCAGAGAAAAATAAAAACATTTGCGTCGTGGGGGACGCCGATCAAAACATTTACTCTTGGCGAGGGGCAAATTTAAAAAATATTTTGAATTTTGAGAAAGATTATCCAAACGCAAAAATAATTCTTCTAGAGCAAAACTATCGTTCCACAAAAAATATCTTAGAAGCGGCAAATGAAGTAATTAAGAAAAATAAATTTCGCCCTGATAAAAATCTATTTACCGACAACACAGAAGGAGAGAAAATAGGTTTGTATGAAGCCATAGATGAAACAGATGAAGCCGAATTTGTGGCGACAAAAATTTTAGAAATTTTAGATGGAGTCAGTAGTAAGTTTTTAAATGGTGACGTTGCGAAGCAGTACAACCTGAGAAAAATTACTACTGACTCCCAGTTGTCTGAAATAGCCATATTATACCGTGCTAATTTCCAATCTAGAGCCTTAGAAGAAGCGATGTTGAGATACAATATCCCATATCAAGTTCTCGGAGTAAAATTTTTCGAAAGAAAAGAAATCAAGGACACCCTTGCATACTTGCGTGCAGCATTGAATCCTGAAAGCTTATCAGACGTTAAAAGAATAATAAATTTCCCAGCCCGCGGAATAGGTAAGGTCACTTTGGCGAAAATTTTTGCAGGACAAAAAGATGAGCTACCGATAAAAGTACGTATAAAGGTTAATAATTTCTATAATATATTAGAAGAAATAAAAGAAAAAATTCAAGAATCAAAAACTAGTGAGATAATAAAATTCGTAGTCAAAAAGTCTGGCATTGAAAGTGAGCTTGGGGATGGAGGGGAAGAAAACTTAGAAAGATTAGAAAACATAAAAGAACTCGCAACTCTAGCGCTAAAATATGACAATTTAAAAAATGGCGCAGGGATAGAAAAACTTTTAGAAGATGCTTCGCTCGCTTCAGATCAAGATTCTTTGATTGAAAGAGGAGAAAAAAAAGAAACGATTAATGCCGTGAAATTGATGACTGTCCACGCTTCCAAGGGTTTAGAATTCAAATATGTTTTTGTCACCGGACTAGAGGATGGACTCTTTCCACACCAAAGACAAAACGAAGGACAAACGGGCGAAGACAGAGAGGAGGAGCGCCGACTTTTCTATGTGGCCCTCACCAGAGCTAAAGAAAAATTATTTTTATCCTTTGCAAACTTCCGAACCATTTTCGGTTCCCGACAAATAAATACCCCATCAGAATTTATCAGCGACATTCCTTCAGATTTGCTAGAAAAAGAAGGTGAGGCTAGTGGAATAAAAACAATTTACATATAATATATATTATGGAAATTTTAAATAAACAATCTTTCTACGTATTCAGCTCTTTTTTAGCTGGATTTGCGGTAATGACCGTAGAGCTTATTGCTGGAAGAGTAGTCGCTCCGATAATAGGATCTTCTGTATTTACTTGGACGTCGGTTATAGGGATAACCCTATCTGGGCTTGCCTTGGGAAGTTTTATTGGGGGTAAAATAGCCGATAAAGTAGAAGGCAATAGCCCCTTGCCTTTGGTTTTTTTGGTCTCTTCTGTCTTCGTGTCTTTAATACCAACCTTGGCCCACAATACAGATTTTATCACCAGCTCCTCTGATTCAATTTTAAGACTTAATCTCTTGATATCTGTCTATCTATTTTTATTGCCCACGCTAGCTATAGGGCTGATTCAACCAATAATACTGAAGAAATTTGCTTTAAATTTCTCGGAAATTGGTAGTCGGTACGGCACTCTGTCTTTTGCCTGGTCAGCTGGTGGGATATTGGGGGTGTTTTTAACTGGATTTTTCTTTATCTCAAACATTGGAAGCGCAGAAACAATATGGGTAATGGCTGTAATTTTATTTTTAGTAGGTTTGATTTTCGCAATAAAAGACAAAAAATTGTTGCTAATTTTTATTTTGACTGTTGTTTTTGTACCGATAATTATTTTCACAACGCAACAAAAAACCTTAAATAAAAAAGTGGTATACGAAAAAGAAACTAATTATTATGACGCCAAAGTTATAGATGCTTATGTCCCTACATATGGTAATTCAAGGGTTTTAGCATTGGATTTTGATTTTCATAGTATTCAACCAGAAAATGAGATTCAGGATTATCCAGAAATATATCCGATATTTGCAAATTTAAAAAGGGACGTGCAAGATATACTAGTTATTGGGGCTGGGGCATACACAATGCCTAAATATTTTAAAGATTTTTATAAAAGTAGCCAGGTTTCAGTTGTAGAGCTAGACCCAGAAATGATAAATATTGGTAATAATTTTTTTGATCTCAAAAAATATGACATAGAAACATTGATAGGCGATGCGAAGATTATAATAAATAAAAACACCAAGACATATGATTTGATTTTTGGTGATGCTTATAATTCTTTTATCTCAGTGCCTTGGTACCTACTTACGAAAGAATGGAATAATGAAATCAAAGAAAAATTAAATGATAGGGGAATTTATGCTATCAATTTTATCGGCTCACTTGCTGGAGAAAAATCTGAATTCACTAAAAGTGTATTAAATACTTTCAAAATAAGCTTCCCAAATTTGTATATTTTTGGGTTTGGTGAAAATCCTGAAAATGTACAAAACGTAGTATTGGTAGGGGTAAAAGGAGAGTTACCTATAAGTGAACTGGAGCTTTATAAAAAGTTATTAGTGGGGAAAAATAACTTCTTAGCAAGAAAATTAATTCTAGCGGAACATTTTAAAGACATAGATTCGATAATTTTAACGGATAACTTTTCACCCGTAGAAAAACTAATGCAGCCAACTATAGAAAATTATTTTCCTAAAAATTTATTTACTATAAAAGATATTTTATCTATATGAGGGCAAAAAAATCACTCGGGCAGAATTTCCTGAAATCAGAGATGGCTTTGCATAAAATTATTGAAGCGGGAGAAGTAACTCCTCGTGATGTAATTTTAGAAATTGGCCCCGGAAAAGGAGCGTTAACTTCAAAACTTTTAGAGAAAGCTGGAAAAGTAATAGCGGTAGAAAAAGATCGTGAACTTTTTGACCTTTTAAAAACTAAATTTGAAAAAGAAATTTCATCTGGAAAATTAAATTTAATTAATGATGATATTTTAAAATTCAATACTAGCGCCCAGAGCCTAGGGCCTAGAGCCTATAAAATCATCGCCAATATCCCTTACAACATCACTGGCGCAATTTTGAAAAAATTTTTAACTGCAGAAAACCAGCCTAGCCTTATGGTCCTAATGGTTCAAAATGAAGTAGCACAGAGAATTGTCACCCGTGATGGAAAAGAAAGCATATTGTCTATCTCCGTCAAAGCTTACGGGGAGCCAAAAATGGTCATGAAAGTAGGAAAAAGATATTTCTCCCCGGCTCCGAAGGTGGATTCAGCTATAATTTCAATAAAAAACATCTCAAGACAATTTTTTGAGAAAAATAACATAAACGAAGGCAATTTTTGGGAAATAATTAGGGCAGGTTTTGCTCACAAGCGAAAAAAGCTCTCTTCCAACCTAAAAATACTACAAAAAAATGAAAAATTTGGTTTACTTGAAGACCTGGGGAATAAAAGAGCCGAAGACTTGGCTCTTTCGGACTGGATTCCACTTGTTCTATAGTGTTTACTTTTAAAAAAGTGTTATAATTGAAAGATAAATAAATTAATGTGGGCAAAACACAAAAGGATATTTCTAATCGTCTTTGCGGTGCTATTTCTTGCGATGCTTTTTGTAATAAAAGACCCATCTATGGTGACCTCTTTATTTAAAAAAGGTAATGAAAACCAAACACCAAACCAAGAAGGCTTAACTTATAGAACCACAACCATTGGGGAACTAGTCTCTAAAGACACAGACGGGGACGGCATTGCCGACTGGGAAGAAACACTGTGGGGTACTGACCCGACAAAAACAGAAACCACTCCCGGCACCAGGGATGATGTCACCATATCAAAATTAAGAGCTGAGCAGGAAGCATCTACTCCTGGCACAAGCGATACAAGCCAAGATACAGAAAATTTAACCCAAACTGACCAATTCTCTAGAGAGCTTTTCTCTACTATCGTAGCCACAACTCAAAGCGGAGCAATGGATCAAGCTACCGTAGACAAGATTACTGATTCTTTGGCTGAAAAAGTGCAAAATGTTGCTCCTAAAAAAGTTTTTGTAATGTCTGATTTAAAAATAGTAAATAAAAATGATGTCCAGGCTTTTGTAACTTATAACACCGCCTTAACTGCAGTATACCAAAAATACAAAATGGACTATACCGTGCTGGATGTATTGCAGAAATTCATAATTGATGAGAATAATGTCGATGTAACTGTATTGAAAGAACTTAACCCAATCATCACCAATACAAATAAGATGATTGATGCTTTGGTAAAAATAAGTGTTCCGAGTTCTGTCTCTGCTATTCATTTAAGTGTGATAAATTCCCTAGAAAGATTGGTGGAAAATTTAAGCGCCATAAAGCTTTTTGACACAGATGTAATAGTAGCCTTAGGAGGGATAAGTCAGTATGAAAAAAATGCTGCCAAGCTAGAGTCAGATTCAAACAATCTAGCAAATGCAATTAATCAAAAATTGAAAAATTAAAGAAAAAGTCATATAATAAAAGAAATAAATGGCAAAAGAAAATAAAAAAATGAAATCTATCGCCGCTCTGTTAATTATTTCAATATTCTTACCCACGATTATTTTATTTTCTGCCCCAAAAAAGGCAGAAGCAATTCCTGTCGCTGAAATACCAGGTGCAATCATACACTTTATAGCTAAACAATTCACAGTAACAACAGCTGTCCAAACAACAACAAACACCGCTCTCCATTTTAAAGATATTGCCAGAGAAATCGTTAAACAATTGCTCATGGCTGTAGCCAAGAGGGCTCTGCAAGAAATGACAAAAAGTACAGTCAACTGGATAAATTCTGGTTTTCATGGAGCACCTCTATTCTTAGAAAACCCAGATTCTTTCTTTAAAGATATAGCCAAATCTGAAATAAAAACAGCTGTAGATAAGTTGGGCTATGATGTCATCAAATTTCCATTCGGTAAAGACTTCGCTTTAAATATTATAAATGGTTATAAAAGTAAACTAGAAAATAATGCTTCTTATAGTTTGAGTGAGGTGATGCGAGATGATCCAGTATTACTCTATAATTATCAAAATAATTTTAATGTAGGGGGGTGGAGTGGATTCTTTGTAAACACAATGTACCCTCAAAATAATTATTTAGGATTTACCATATCAGCGACAGAGAGACTGGCCATGGACATCCAAAATGCTAAACAAAAAGTCCAGACAACACTAGAGCAAGGTCAAGGATTCTTGTCTCCTAAAATATGTGATACTAATCCTAATTACAATAATGGTGTAAATGAATGGAATCAACCAAGCTGGGGGTCTCAAGCATCTAAGTTTGAGCAAACTTATATGAAAAACCACCCATACCCAGAAACAGGCGGGGTTCCTTCTCCGGCAGACGAAGAAGCTGTAAAAAAATGGAATGCGGATTATGAATACGCCCTTTCGGAAGAAAAAAATCTTTGGGAATACGACAACGCTTGCCCGGGTGGATTAAAAAGTACTACCCCTGGAGCGGTCGTTGCTAATCAGATAATGACTTCATTAAATATTCCCATGAATTCTACCCTCCAGGCTATGGGACTAGGGAATAGTCTGTCGGCTATCTTTGATGCCCTATTAAATAAATTTATCGGTGATGGATTGTCTGCGTTAGCAAGTAAAACAAATCCAAAACCACAAGAAGATGACTGGAGCTATGATGGAATAAAGCTCGGCAGTGCTCCTGCTACGGGAACCAATACAACCTGGGACACTGGCCCTGATCAAGTAATTGAGTTGACCAGCTTCAAGAAAACTGTGTCGGATGGATTAGAAAATACAGCCAAGGAAATTATGCTAATGACCAACGATGCTCCAAATGAAAGTGGTCCTGGAATTATGCAGCTATTTGGAGAAATCTGGCCCAAGGCCCAACAGTTAGATGTCTGCCAACCCGGACCAGACTTTGGGTGGTCAGACAGAATAGAAACAGAAAAAACAAAAAATGACTCTAAACTTATATCCGAAGATGAAGATCCAACCGCTGGCAACTTAGCTCTAAATGAATTAAGCCTTGCCGTAAGCTTCTTTAAAGATTGGCTAAATACTCAAATGTCCAATGCTCTACCTTCCTCGGCAAGCTATATGGATGCAATAAATGATTTAAAAAACCTCTATCAAGAAGCAAGTGAATTAGCAAGTAAGATAGCTGTAAAAAAACAAGCGCTTATAACCCTACAAGTCATTAAAAGAGGTTTAGACAACATTACAACCCCACCAACCCCAGACTCTGAAGAAGATAGGGCTATGGTTTTATTATGGAAACAATATAATACTATTACGGATAGTGTAACTAACGACAATTCTCTCCAAGACACCCAAAACCAGCTTAATTTAGCTAAAGATAAATCCGCAAATTTAGACAAATTAATCACTCAGTGTGCATCAGAAAGAACAGCTAAGGGTTGGGCTAACCCAGGCGGAGCTACGAGCGTGTTCACTGGAACAGCATCAGGATACACCACAGGTGCACCAGAGCAAGCAATGTTTTGTGATTATCCTATTTCGGGCGGGTATTCTCATGAATCATTTATAAATACTGGCACAGTTACTTATCCAAGATTGCCACTTGTAAATGCCCAAAATGTTTCTATAGGAAGTAAATCGGTAAACATATCATTGAGCTGTGGCATTATATACAGAGCAAGTGCATTAGACTATAAAGGAACTTTACCTGGTTATTAAAGCTGGCAGTTTAGAAAAACCAAAAAGCCTATAAAGA
Source organism: Minisyncoccota bacterium (assembly GCA_041665925.1). Classification (GTDB taxonomy): domain Bacteria; phylum Patescibacteriota; class Minisyncoccia; order Phycocordibacterales; family UBA9973; genus UBA9973. Next base: position 127,692 of record JBAYHW010000001.1, on the reverse strand, counting down.
AAAATGATAAGACAGTTGAAAAAAATAATTCCATATTTATTCTTACTCATCATTGTCGTGGGGATAGGATTTTTTGGTAAAGCCAATAATGCACAAGCGGGGGCTAGTTGGTATTGGGAACATTCCAATCTTACTGGTGGAAGTGAAATTAATGGGCCATTTGCCACTGAAGAAGAATGTAAAAATGACTCAACGCTTTTTGGAAAAGTGGTAAGGGAGTGTTTTAAATCAGACACTACGCCAACCCTAACTCCAAAAGAAAAAATAGAAGCAGAGATCCAGAAGGTGAACGACAAAAGATCATACGAAGAAAGTATTTCTGACTGCTTGCTTCTAACCGGTGGTTTTGATGCCTGTGCAGTAAAATTTACTTATTATGTTTTTTATGTCGTCCCGGGGTGGATACTTAATTTGGTTGCTAATATTTTCAACATCGTTGTAGCACTATCTTTAAGCAGCTCAATGTATATACATAAATTCATAGGAGACTCTTGGGCTATAGTCCGCGATCTGTCTAATATTTTCTTTATATTTATTTTACTCTATGTAGCTATAAAGATGATCCTGGGTATGGGAGGACACGATACAAAAAAAATGATAGTACAAGTCGTCGTCATGGCCCTCCTCATAAACTTTAGTATGTTTTTCACAAAAGTTGTCATAGATTCTTCAAATGTTTTAGCTTTAATTTTTTATAATAAAATTAATGTACAAATGGTTAACCCTGACGGAACTACAAGTGAAAGATTATATGTCTCTGCGCTTAAGGGAGGGACAGGGAACGTAGAAGAGAAGGATATTTCTGGGGGACTTGTTGGTAAATTTGACCCTACAAAGCTTATGTCTGCAGACTTTTTTGAAAAAGCTAGGACAAGGGCTCAAGTAGCCCCAACCACTCTTGGCCTTGGAGCCTCTGTAGCCACGGGGGCGGTCTTGGGAAACATTATTCCAATCCCAGGCGTAGGGGCAGGCGTAGGGGCCATTGTTGGTGCTGGTGTTTATTACACTGGTAAAGTTGTTGCTTATTATAAATCAAGCATACCCCCTGGAATAATGATTGGAATTACCTTAACTGCTGGTTTCATGATGCTATTTGCTGCATATGCATTTTTTATGGCAAGTATTGCTTTCCTTTCTAGATTAATTGAACTTTGGGTTCTGATTATATTTTCTCCTTTTGCGTTTATGTCTTCGGCTCTTCCTATTTTGGGGCATGTGGACTATATCGGCTGGGATTCATGGATAAAAAAATTGATGAAAACGGCCTTTATGGCGCCGATTTTTATGTTCTTTATGTATCTTATTTTCAAAATAATAAACGCTGATATTTGGAAAGATTTAGCAGTCAGAAAAGTGGCAGACCAGGGAATGGTAGAGTTTATGGTTTTTCTTATCATCCCCGGATTAATAATTTTAGTCTTACTTCTTCAAGCAGCGAAATATGCCAAGGAAAGTTCTGGCAAGCTCGGCGAGGCAATGTTGAAGGGGGTAAAACTCGCAGGAGGGCTTGCCTTAGGTGCTGCGACTGCAGGAACTGGGTTAGCGGTATCTGCAGGAATGGGAAGTTTAGGAACTTTAGTTGCAAGTAGCAAATCTTTGAATGCCGCTCAAAAACTAAATGGTGGTTTACTAAGTAAAGATGGTTGGAAGGGACGAGGCGCCAGAATGGCTCTCGGGCTTGCCGACTATAGCACCAAGGCTTCTTTTGATCCTAGAAATATTCCTGGATTTGGAGCTGTAGCTAAAATGGGGGGATTAAACCTAGATTCAATAAAAGGAGTTACTTCAAAAGATGCCCAAGGTGGATATGCCAAGAGGCGAGCAGAGAGAGAAAAGAAAGAGCAAGAAAGAGCTAACGCACTAGAAGTAAGAGAAGACGAAGGGATGAAGCAAGAATTAAATAAGGTTGAAGGAGATTTGCAAACACTAATGCGAGCAAATTCTGCTGAACTTGATGAAATAGATCGACTAATTGAGGCAAAAACAAAAGCATCGAAAACTGCGGCGGCGGCCTATGGTCACGATAGCTTAGAAGCAAGAAAGGCCGGAATGGCAGTACAAAACTTAAGAGATAGAAGGAGTGCATTGAAAAATGGTGAAGATTATAAAGGAGATAAAGAAGTTAATTTAATAAAAGTAAAGGTAAAGAAAAAAGATAGAGATGGAAAAGAATATGAAGAAGAACAAGATAAACTTGAAGTAATTGATACAGGTAATGGAGCTAAAAATTACTCTGATCAAAGTAAGTACAAAACAAGCCTAGGAACTTACATAGACGATGAGGGAAATGTAAAACAAAAAGGAATAAACTACCACGAAGATATTGCGATCCCTCATGCCCACCATCATATAGAAGGCGAAAACAGGGCAAGAAAATTAGCAAAGGCTGAAAGATTGCAGAAAGGCTGGTTTGGGCTTAGAAAGTTTAATAGGGCAGATAGGTCTGCAGCACATAAGATAATAATGGAGGCAAAATTAGAAGACAAGGGGGGTCATCATTAAAAAATTATGACGGATAAACTAAAACAAATAATTGAAAGAGAGGTGGGGAAATTACCCAAAGAAGATCGAGAGATCATTAGTACTTTTGGCTGGGAAAAAATATCTGAAGAAATCGGAACAAGGTATTTAATAAATGAAGGCGAGGTAAATGATTTTCAAGTACAAATACTATTAGTGTTGGTTGGCATAGAGGATGCAAGTTTGTTCGCTCTTCATATTGAAAATGAAATAGGTACAAGTAAAAAAGAGGCAGAAAAAATATCTGATGAGGTTTTTGAAAAAATATTTATACCTATCGCAGAAAAACTAGAAGAGAATCTTAAAAAAAGTGACAAGGTAAAAAATGCCAACTGGCAACAAAACCTTGATTTTGTGCTCTCTGGTGGGGATTATTCTAGTTTTGTAGACATAAAGGATGTCTCTCTTTCCTCCGATTCTATCCTGAAAACAAAGGCGCCCATAGCCTCAGAAAAAACAGACGACGTAAAACTTAAATTAGTTATATAATTATATTATGGACGATACAACCAATTCATTACAAGCAAAAATAGAGAAAGCAAAAAGAGAATTATCGGAAGATACCCTATATGCTATCAGTGCTGTGCCTTGGCAGGCAGAGATTTTAAAAATGCGCGAGACGAAGGGGTATAGCTTCGAACAACTAGGAGACTTGGAGACAGAAACAGAGCTTCTTCTTTGTGGACTTGTCAGCCCTCAAAAATATCCACAAGAGCTAGAAGCTAGAATGAAAATCACCAAAGTTCAAGCCAATGATCTGGTGAATGAAATGAATGAGAAAGTTTTCAAGAAAATAAAAGAAGAATTAATTAAAAATACAGAAAGGAAAAAGGTCTCTACCAGTACGGAGAAAGTCTCTGTAGAAGAAAGGGTGAACACAGACATTTTAAGCTCAGCTGGTATTGAGATAATTAACAAAGAAGAAATTCCATCTAAAAATGAAGAACCTCACCCAATTTTAGCCCAGAAGTTATCTGGCCCAATGAAAATCCCCGCAGTCAAAACTGAACACACCTTGGACAACATTACCAAAGCTCCCAGCCCTCAAGCCGTACCGAAAGCCCCAACCCCTCCTGCTCCTCCAAAGACAGCATATACAGTTGATCCATACCGAATGAAGCCAGAATAATGGTAAATATTCTTATAAAGTTTATCAAAAGTAAAATTTTAATGTATAATTGAGTCAGCTTCACAGCTAGCCTATTTATGCAATTCAAGGTTCCACAATTTTTAGAAATAGAAGACAAAATTTTCGGTCCTTTTACTTTTAGGGAATTTATTTATTTAGCTGGTGGTGCTGGTTTGTGTTTTGTACTTTATAAATTGCTTGGCCTGCTCCTAGGGATAATTCCTATTTTAATCATAGGAGGATTTTCTCTGGCTTTAACCTTTTATCGACCAAACAACAAACCTTTCATCAATATGATTGAGTCCGGGGTAAAATTTCTATCACAAAGCAAGCTTTATATTTGGAAAAAACAAACAGAAGAAAAAAAGGGCTCCAGGGCGGGGCAGTCGGTAGGTAGCGACAAGGAAAAGATAAGGATGATGTCTTCGAGCGGGCTCAAGTTAGACGGCAGTAAATTACGAGATTTGGCTTGGAGCCTAGATGTTTTAGATTCGAGTAAAAAAGAATAAATTTATGGCACTAAAAGCAAAAGCAACACAAGAATTTGTCCCAATAAAGGAAGTCCGTGATGGAATAATCGTCCTGAAAGATGGGGAGCTGCGTGCAATCGTGCTCGCTAATTCCGTGAACCTATCTTTGAAATCAGAAGAGGAACAGAAGGCAACTATTCTTCAATTCCAAAATTTTATAAATACCTTGGATTTTTCAATACAAATATCAGTCCAGTCCAGAAGACTAGACATACGCCCATATTTACTTCTTTTGGAAAACAGAATAAAAGTACAAAATGAACCACTCTTAAAACTACAGACCAGAGAATATATTGAGTTTATAAGGAATTTTACAGACACAGTTAGCATAATGACGAAAAGCTTTTTTGTAGTAGTGCCTTATACCCACACGATTTTAAAATCAGACTCTGGTATGTTTGGAAATTTATTTTCAAAAAAGAACAAAGCTCAAATAGAAGCAGCAAAGAAAGTAGACTTCGAAGAAAAGCGGTCCCAGCTTGAAGAGAGAGTGGCCGTAATTCAACAGGGGCTAGGGCGCTGTGGAATAAATTCCGCTCAGCTCGGTACTGAAGAAGTAGTGGAGGTATTTTATAAAGTTTTCAATCCTGGAGAGCTAGAAGGTAAAATTAAAATAGAGTAATACTATGGATTTTTTTAAAAAATTATTTGGAATAAAAAACACTCCCACAAATGATGCTCCTCAAGCTTCTACTCTAGCGGTCTTGCCCGAAGAAATTTATGAATCTGCAAACCTAGAATTACAGGATGTCATCGCTCCATCTGCCTTAAAGATAGAATCCAAATCAATAAACCTCGGGGATAAAATTGCCCGTACTTTTTTCATAATTTCTTATCCTAGATTTTTAACTGATAATTGGTTTTCTCCTATAATCAACTTGGATAAAGTCTTTGATATTTCAATTTTCATCCATCCAATAGAAACATCTCTAGTACTAAGACAATTCCAGAAAAAAGTAGCCGAAGTCCAGAGTCAGATAAACGTGCGGGAAAGTAAGGGGATGGTGCGCGATCCAGTACTTGATACCGCCTATCAAGACCTAGAAGGCCTTCGAGATAATTTAATCCAGGCGCAGGAAAAAATGTTTGATGTGGGTATTTATATTACAATATATGCCGACAATGATTTAGAATTATTCAAAATTGAAAATGAAATAAAGTCTATGCTGGAATCTAAGCTGATTTACATAAAGCCAGCCCTTTTCCAGCAAGAAGAAGCTTTCAAGAGCGTCATCCCTACAAATACAGACATTTTAAACATCCACCAGAAACTCAACTCTGAGCCACTTTCTAGTGTTTTCCCTTTTATCTCTTCAGACTTAACGTCTGACAAAGGAATCCTTTATGGAATAAACAGGCACAACTCGTCCTTGGTTATCTTCGACCGATTCAGCCTAGAGAACTACAATTCGGTAACATTTGCTAAGTCTGGCTCTGGTAAGTCTTATGCCACTAAGCTAGAAATATTAAGATCTCTGATGTTTGATACAGATGTCATCGTTATAGACCCGGAAAGAGAGTATGAATTCTTGGCTGAAGCCGTTGGTGGACGATACTTTAATATTTCTCTATCTTCTGACCACCACATTAACCCTTTTGACTTGCCTATACCTCGCGAAGATGAGACAGCAGAAGATGTTTTACGTTCAAACATAATAAACTTGGTCGGACTCTTTAGATTAATGCTTGGCGGACTTACCCCAGAGGAGGATTCTATGGTTGACCGCGCCATTTCAGAAACTTATGCGATCAAGGACATCACCGCAGAATCAGATTTCTCAAACATAGAGCCCCCGCTTCTGTCAGATTTCGAAATGGTGCTCTCGGGTATGGACGGTAGCGATTCTGTTGTGCAAAGATTGGTGAAGTACACTCGGGGCTCTTGGGCAACATTTTTAAACAGACCTTCCAACGTTGATATAAATAAAAAATTCGTAGTTTTTTCGGTACGAGACATGGAAGATGAATTAAAACCCGTCGCTATGTACATCATAATGCATTACATTTGGAATGCTGTAAGAAAAAATCTAAAAAAGAGGTTGCTTGTGGTGGACGAAGCTTGGTGGATGATGAAATCCGAAGACACCGCATCTTTCCTGTATTCCATTGCCAAGAGAGGCAGAAAATATTACTTGGGGCTTGCAACAATAACCCAAGATGCCGCCGACTTTATGAAGTCTCCATATGGGGTACCTATTATTACAAACTCTTCTATTCAGCTCCTTTTGAAACAATCACCAACAACTATTGATATCTTGCAAAATACTTTCAACCTTACAGATGAAGAAAAATACTTACTCCTAGAATCAAACGTCGGAGAGGGGATATTCTTCGCTGGCCTTAAACATGTCGCCATAAAGATTATTTCTTCTTATACTGAAGACCAAATCATAACTTCTGACCCTTCTCAAATACTCTCAAATAAAAAAGCTAAACAAGAGCAAGAATCTGCGGACCTAGCTCCTGCGCGTCCAGCCGTTACCCCAGAGACAGTAAATGCACCAAGATAGGACAAAGGTAGAAAGTGAGCTTTAGAAAATATAAGTATTAGAGTATAATTATAGTATGAGGTTGAAATTTCTTTTATTCTTTTTAATGACAGGATTTATCATCCTAACTGCTTTTTTGCCTTATAAAGTAGAGGCAGTTTCTTCTTCCAGTATCTTGGTTAAAATGTCTCCAGAAAATCCTAATCCTGGCGAAAATACTACTATTACTTTAAGTAGTTACTCAACAAACCTAGATAGTGTCTCTATCTCCTGGTCTGTTGATGGTAAAACAGTTAGCTCGGATGTGGGTAAAAAGTCTTTCTCTGTTACTGCTCCAGAAGCTGGGAGAGAGATGAATATAGTGGCTACGATAGCCTTACCAGATGGAGACATAGATACGAAAATAATAATTCGCCCTGCAGTAATGGTCTTACTCTGGCAAGCAGATGACTCCTATGTCCCTCCGTTTTATAAAGGTAAAGCAATGCCTACGGCAGACAGTGAAATACGTGTAGTAGCTATTCCTGAAGTTAAAAGTGGCTCAAAGATGATAGACCCGAAAAATATGGTTTATGCCTGGAAAAAAGATTATACTAATAATCCAAATGGTTCAGGTTATGGTAAAAACTTTTTTATTTACTCTAGTGATTATCTAGAAGACCAAAACAACATCGGTGTCACGGCTTCCACTACTGACCAGGCCTACTCCTCACAAAAAAGTATCAGTATATCTACACAACAACCAAAAATTATTTTTTATAAAAAAGACGACAAGCTCGGGACGCTTTGGGAACAAGCACTTTCAGATGGACACCAGATAATAGATACAGAAATTTTAGAAGCATCTCCATACTTTATCTCTCCGAAAGATATAAGAATACCTTCTTTGGTTTTTAATTGGTTTATCAATGATAATATGGTAGCTGCATCAAATTTTAGAAAAAATTTGATGCCTTTAGCTGTACAACCTGGCGTGTCCGGAACATCTACAATAAAACTTAAGATTAGTAATAATTATAAAATTTTTGAAAACGCAAGTAAGGAAATTAATGTAGACTTTTAAAAATATGAAAAAACTTTTAACGTATTTTTTAATATTTATTGTGTTGATGGGGTTTTCATCTCAAATAACAAGAAACACCGCAGCCGCAGCTGAACCAGCTAAGGGTACTTGCGTGGTTAATAACAACTACCCAGGCGGAGACAGGCTGAATCATTCGTGGGAACAAAAAACACGCCAAGGTTGTGATGACTTCGTTAAGCAAAATAATGTTAAGTTTGTGTCTTGGACAGCATACAATACTGCAACCAACCCAGCCCCACCAGTACAGACCGCCTCTGTTGAGGGTTATTGTTATAACCTTAAAGGGACACGTCTTGCTGAAGACAAAATTACCGCAGAAGAATGCAGTAAAAAAAGTGGTGGAATATTTGTAACCTCACCCCCTGTATGTAACTGGAAACTTCAAATTTTAACAGCTGGTGGGTGTATGTTTTTAGCTGATATTGCTGAACCAGCAAACGCAGACGCAACGGTAAAAATTCTAAGCCCCTATAAATATCTTGCCCCAATACCGCAACTCGGAGAAACTTTCAGCACCGTGGGAACGGCAGAAGAGCCTTACCCTTTGAGTAAATATTTAAACTTAATGATAACCCTGTTTATCGGCATCTGCGCAGCCCTAGCTGTGATTATGATTGTCATCGGAGGCATAGAATACATGACCAGTGAACTGCCAGGCAACAAAGAACACGGAAAGGAAAGGATAGTTCATGCTATTTTTGGTCTTGTTCTCGCTCTCGGGTCTTGGACTTTATTAAATGAAATAAATCCAGACATATTAAACACAGATTTATCAAGTTTAACTTCTGAAACCCTAAGAGTAACATTTACGGAAGGTCCAGAAATAGAGTTATCGGGAGAGGCAGCAAATGTAATTTGCGGTAAAAAAACAATGGTAAACGGACAAACTGCTACTTCTTGCGCTGAAGATGAAATAGTATCTGTTCCTTTTTTGGGTGGAACAGCGCGAGTAAATAAAGCAATTGCTCAAGATCTTGTAGCTATAGATGCTGACTGGAAAAGGCTTAAAACCACAGATGCGCGAGTAAGAGCTTATTCAATAACACAACTTGGAAGCTATAATCCAAGGCATGCCACAAGCTCTACTCAGCCCTCTGGGCATGCTTTCGGACTGTCTCTTGATATAAATTCGAGTAGAAATCCGTACGCTGCGAGCTTAACCCCTTGCACCACAGACATGCCTCCGGCTTTCGTAAGATTGTTCACAAGTAGAGGTTTTGGTTGGGGTGGATATTGGAAAAGCAAAAAAGACACAATGCATTTTAGTAAATTACCAAATGAATCCTACTCAACTAGTGGAACTTGTGCGGGGTTAAAATAATTTTTTATGTCAAAAAGAAATTTTATACTTTTAATAATAATCTTGGCCATAGTCTTGGTAGGATTTTTTGCTTTTTTGTTTTCCCAAAGAAATATTCCTCCTGGAGAAGAAGGTGAGGGGACGAATTTTCTTTCCCAATTTAATCCCTTCGGAAATGGTGGGAAAAAACCACCAACCACTCCTCCACCCCCTACGGACATTTCCGGATATGAACCAAACCCCTCAGACATTCTTGCAGTAAAATTAAAAAAGGTTTCGAGTATGCCTATTGCTGGCTTCACAGTATATAAAAAGGAACGCTTGGTAGATGTCCCTGTTCCTGTGACTACCACTCCTCCCGCAGAAACAACAACAGAAGAAACTCCGCCAACAACGAAAGCAGCTACCGAAACAGCAAAACCAACTCCACCATTAACTGAATTTGTTTCAGCTTTACGCTATGTAGACAGAGCCACAGGAAATGTTTATCAAACTTTTGCCGATAAAATTCAAGAAAGAAAATTTTCTACGACTACGATACCGAAGGTTTATGAGGCCCTCTTCGGCAACAAAGGAAATTCTGTAATAATGAGATATTTAAAGGGCGATGATAAAACCATCATTACCTTCGTCGGCAATTTACCCGAAGAACTCCTTGGAGGAGACACAACTGAGAATAATGAGATAAAGGGTGCTTTTTTGCCAGAAGACGTCAAGGATGTAAGTTTGCTTGGAGATGGTTCTGGTTTATTTTATTTATTTAATGTAAAAGAAAATGCAGTCGGGGCGACACTGAACTTAACAAATAATAAAAAAGTTCAAGTATTTGTTTCTCAATTCACCGAATGGCTATCTTTATACCCAAATAATAAAATTATTACCCTCACCACCAAACCAGCATCTTCTGTACCTGGATATATGTATTCTGTAGACACTAGTGGTAAAGGTTTAATGACTCAAGTCTTAGGCAACATAAGAGGACTAACTACTTTAATGAGCCCTAGTGGCAAGCTGGTGCTCTATGGTGACAGTGGTTTATCTCTTGGGGTATATCACACCGATACCAAGGTTTCTGATTCCGTAGGGGTAAGAACACTCCCCGAGAAGTGTGTCTGGGGTAGTGTAAGCGATATTCTATACTGTGCGGTACCTACTTCCACCCCTTCAGGAACATATCCTGACTCCTGGTATCAAGGAGAAGTATCTTTCTCAGACCAAATCTGGAAAATAGACCTTGCAACTGGTACATCCACGATGATTGCTGACCCAGCTACTGTCGTGGGTGGAGAAGATATCGATGGTATCAAACTTATGTTAGACGCAGAAGAAAATTACCTATTTTTTGTAAATAAAAAAGACTCTTTTCTTTGGGAACTAGGGCTTAAATAGATCCTACGTATTTAATTACTACTCGGCGAGAACGCCCTTCACCCACAGATTCTGTTTTTAAGTCGTGAGCCTCAGACAGAAACTCGTGGACTATTCTGCGCTCAAAAGCTGACATAGGGTCAACTTCTATGTTGGACTTAAAGTATCTTGCACGCTCTGACATCATGTGAGCAACGGCTCTTATGTTGTCAATGTGTTTCTTTTGAAAACCGTTTATATCAATGAGGATGCCTAACCCCGGGGTAACTTCTTCTGTTCGGATTGTCTTAGATTCAATGATTCGATGCACTAGGTGATTCAAGGCGTGCAAACCTTCTCCTTCGTTGGAAATGAAAAAATGTGGCTCGCCAACTTGTACAGAAATCCACATATTTTTGGGACCTTCTTCAACAACAGAAATTTCATTAACTTTTACTGTAGTCTTCCCGACAAGTTCTTTGATTAAATTTTGAATTTCATCTTTTTTCATTTTTTCTCACTTTCTACTTTATAACCAATGTAGGGAATTCTTTCTTTTTAATGTAAATTTGTTGTGCCACCATAAACAGATTGCTGGTAATCCAATACAAGGCCACAGCTCCAGAGATGCTATAAGCAATAAAGGCGATTAAGAATGGGAAAACGTATTTCATCTGCATATTCATACTTTTTGCAAAGCTTTCCTGAAAAGATGGTGTAGCGTTTGTAGATAGTGCTGGCTTTGGCATATAGTGTGCTTGTAGGTATTGAGAAACTCCAGCTAAAACAGCCAGGATAATACTCTTCTGGCTTATATCTAAAATTCCCAAAAACATCATGTTTAAATTTTCAGGACCTTTTATAAAAGAATAAAGTAAACCACTTTCAAAATTTATGCCTTTATAAAATACATAATATAGAGCAAAAATTATTGGGATTTGTATTAAAACCAACAAACATCCTGAGAATGGGTTGGTTTTATGTGTTTTATACAGTTCAAATGTAAGTCTTGCTTGCTCTTCTTTACTAGCCCCACTAGCCTTAATTTTATTAAGCTCTGGAGCTAAAATATTCATTTGAGCCTGACTTTCAATGGATTTCTGAGAAAGTGGGAAGAGTAGAACTTTAACAAGAATGGTAAGTAAAATAACAGCCACTCCGATGTCTCCTCCTGGAATAACTGAGACGAGAAAAGCGAGTGCGTTAATTAATGGCTGATATAAAACAGCATTCCAAATACTATGAAGCATAATCTTATCTTAGCTTAAAACAGCAAAAAGTCCAACTTACTTTAAGGGATCGATATGATTTTTCTGCCAAGGGTGACAACGCAATATGCGCAAAAATCCTAAAAAAATTCCTTTTAGAACTCCGTATTTTTCTATGGCCTGCTTGGTGTATTCGGAACAGGTGGGGTAAAAAACACAACTCGGCTTTTTAAGGACAGAGATGTTCTTTTGATAAAAATTAATTAATTTTAGAAAGAATGTTTTTAATTTCATTTTCTAGAATTGAAATATCATTTTGATATTTATTAAAAATAAAAGCCCCGACAAGACCAATGGGGGAAGTGTCTATAACTTTCTCTAGAGCCCCGTACCCACGCCGTCTTAATAAATTTCTCTTAACTGCAAGCTTGGCTACACTTTTAGGAACAATAAAAGAGATTTTTCTATCTTTATTTCGAGTTTTTATAAATCTAAAGGTTAAATGTGGGGAATTTAAAAAAATTCCTTCTTTAAAGATCTTCTCGATAGCCTTTTTATCGGCTCTATTTTTTTTAGGGAGCATTTAAAAGATACTAAACGGATAGTTTCTTGCGGCCTTTTTGTCGTCTTCGAGCTAAAACCTTTTTGCCGGTCTTTGTCCTAGATCTAACTAAAAATCCATGAGATTTTGCTCGTTTTCTTTTTTTAGGTTGGTATGTAAATGACATATACTAGAGTCTATAATATTTTAAAGAATAAATCAAACCCAGAAAAACAATTGTAAAAAAGTTTTGCACATCTTATCAACACAGTTAATAAGTTTTTCAAGGTGACGGCCATTCCATAAATAGTATAATATGAAACTATGAATACAAAACAGTTGTGGAAAAGCTGTCTAGAAGAAATAGAGACTGGTATATCAAAAGCAAACTTCAGCACCTGGTTCAAAAATACCTCTATTGTTAGGGAAGATACGGGAATTATATATATTGGTGTTCCAAATGAGTTTGTCCGTGACTGGTTACAAAACAAATATCATAAATTAATCACCAAAACCATCGCCGACGCCTATGAAAACATGCGAGCGGTGGAATACACTATAACTAAAATAGAAAACACCAAGCAGGAGATCCCAAACCCCAGCGAAACCGCCGAAAAAGAGCTACCTTTGAAGGATTTGTACATCAATCCTGAAGACAACCTAAACCCCCGCTATCATTTCAATTCATTTATCGTGGGAACATTCAACGAACTCGCTTATGCTGCTTCTCAAGCCATAATAGAATCTCCGGGAACTAAATATAACCCATTTTTTATTTATGGAGGAACAGGACTTGGGAAAACACACATGATCCAAGCTGTTGGGAATGCTATAAAAGAAAAATACCCCAATAAAAAGGTGCATTATATGACCCTAGAAAAGTTTGCGACAGATTTTGTGAGCTCTTTGCAGGGGAATAAAGCAAATTCTTTCAAAGAAAAATACAGGAAATATGATCTTTTAATCATAGATGACATCCAATTCATTGGTAAGATGGAAAAAATACAAGAAGAACTCTTCCACACCTTCAACACCTTCCATGAGAACAATAAACAGATTATCTTTTCCTCTGACAAACACCCAAATTACATCCCAGAACTCGCCGATCGCCTAAAGTCTCGTTTTGCTGCTGGTATGATAGTAGACATTTCCGAACCAGAATATGAATCCCGCCTTGCAATCCTAAAGGTGAAATTAAACGAGTTAAATATTGAATTAGAACCAGAGCTGGTGGAGTATGTGGCTAGTGCTGTGCAGGGCAATATCCGTGAATTGGAGGGTAGTTTGAATCTAATTGTCATGCAATATCGCTTGAAAAATAAGCCCCTAAACCTTATGGAAGTCAAAAACCTATTAAAAAACAACATGCGCCCAAAGAAGAATATGGCCATAAAAGATGTTGTAAAAATTGTAAGTGAATATTACAAACTAGAAGAAGCATCGGTATATGAAAAAACCAGGAAAAAAGAAATTGTAAAGGCACGACAAGTGGTGATGTATCTTCTCCGAGAGGATTTTAATGTTTCTTACCCATTAATCGGCCAGAAATTAGGAGGAAAAGATCATACGACAGTAATTCACTCTTGTTTAAAAATTAAAATGGATTTAAAAAACGACCCACAACTTTTACAAGAACTAGAACAAATAAGAATTATGTTTAAATAGGTGTTGATAACCATAGTAAAGGTCTGTGGAAATAAAAAAATAAACTGTTGATAAGAAAGTAAAGGAAGTTAAGTTGATATTAAGAAAAGTAAATTATAAAAAGTAAAGAAACTTTATTAAGTATAAAAGAAAAACAATAACAAAAAAATATCTTTACAACATACACTATAAAAACTTATCCACTTATCAACACCACTAATATTACTAATAATTTATATATATATAAGTTATAAACAAATATATGAAAATAGAATGCTCGGTTGAAAAATTAAAAAACGCAATATCTCAAGTAGAGAGAATAACTGGTAAAAACCTAACCCTCCCTATTCTTAATTCGATTTTGTTAATAGCTTCTGGAAAATCTTTAAAATTACGATCTACAAACTTAAGTTTAGGGATAGAAATAGAAATTCCATCTAAAGTTGAAAAGGAGGGGATTGTGGCTATTTCCGGAACTGTTTTGAACGCTGTTTTTTCTAATGTTTCTCAAAACGACAGTGTGTTTCTGGAAAACAAGGACGGTAACCTTTTAGTTAAAACCAAAAAGAGTCAAATAAAACTAAAATGCCAACCACACGACGATTTCCCAACCATACCTATTGTTTCCGGAAAAAGCTTCGATATAGAAACTAAAAAGTTAATAGAAGGGGTTAAAGCTGTTTTTTATGCATCATCTGTTTCAGATATTAAGCCTGAAATATCTAGTGTATTTATGTATACAAAAGACGATGTATTGGTTTTTGTTTCCACAGACTCTTTTCGCCTCGCAGAGAAAAAGGTAAAAGTTAAAGGTCTTGAAGAAATATTGGGGATTTTAATTCCATTTAAAAATATAGGGGAAATTTTAAGAATTTTCGGGGAGCTTCAGGGTAGTATAAAGGTTTGCTTTAATAAAAACCAAATATCCTTTTCTTCAGACAGTATTTACCTAACCTCAAGAATAATTGATGGGATTTTCCCAGACTACCGCCAGATTATTCCAAAAGATTTTAGTACTGATGTTGTGGTGTTAAAACAAGATTTACTGAACGCCCTCAAGCTCTCTAATGTCTTTTCCGATAAATTTAATCAAGTTAATTTAAGGGTTGCTCCGAAAGATAAAGTTTTTGAACTTTCTTCTTCAAATAATGATATAGGGGAAAACAAAACCAATTTAGATGCAGTGGTAAGTGGAGAAAACGCAGAGCTTTCTTTCAATTATAAATATTTTTTAGACTGCTTCCAGTCTATTACCACAGATAGCGTTTCTATTAAACTCTCAGGGCCATCTAGACCCATAGTTATTTCTCCAGTTTCCGATTCTTCTTTTACTTATCTTATAATGCCAATGAATAGATAATCTCAATGATTGAAATTAAAGATTTACTGAGTAGGTTTGATAAAATTTTAATCTCCGAGGAAGGTAAAAGAGAGACTGTTCGGCAAGTCATATCTGAAATTATTAAAATAGAAATAAAAAAAGAAGAAATAAAAACAAAAAACGGAGTTATCTACTTAAACATTAAACCAATCTACAAGAATGAGGTTTTTATGAAACAAGAAGAAATTTTTCTCAAACTTAAAGAAGTTTTTGGGAATAAAGTACCACAAAATATCAGATAACTATTGTCCCACCCGAAATGTTACAGAGGACTCCTTTTTATTATACGCTGTATCGTAAGCAATTATTTTTAATACATTTTCACCTTGTAGGTTTTCCAGCTCAGAGGGCACCACAGAGAAGTTAAATGGTGGGTAGTTTGTTTCCATATACACATCATTTATAAAAATATCTATTTTCTGTATTGGTAAAATGCTGGAGTTATTTATCTTTAAATAAATTCTTTGATTTGGGGGATAAATGGTGCCATCCTTGGGTTCAATGATTGATACCGATGGACCAGAGGATGTTGTGTGAATATTGTCTACTCCAGTAGGTTTATCTCCCCAAGACACCACAGGATATTTGCTTTTATTTTGAGCCCACCATTTTTGTACAGGGACTTCCCAGTTATCAAATTGCCTATTAGCACTAGGATTTGTGGGGGCCGGCCCCAAGATATTATTTCTATCAACCCAGTATAGAATAGTGTGAACATTTGTTATTACTTTTTCTTGTAGGGTCTCCTTGGGAGTGTTTTCTGTAGCCAAAAGACCTGAAATTTTATCAACAAAGAAACTCTCGTTTCCTTGCCAGAAACCACGCAGAACGGGTTTCACGACAGTTGGGTCCACCGTTAGATCTGGTTTTTCAAAGCTTTCGTTCGGGAAATTTTTTAGAGCTTCGTTCATAAATTTATTCCAAATGGGACCGGCAACCGCAGCACCTCCTTTTTTCATTGGGGTGTTGTCATTGTTACCAGCCCAAACCCCCGCTACTAGTGATGGGGTGTAGCCTATGATCCAAGCATCTTTGTTATTGTTCGTTGTTCCTGTTTTTACGGCTACAGTTTTGCCATATACATTAAGTGAAGAACTTACTCCAAAGGTTGGGATACGAGCTTTGTTATCTGAAAGGATGTCGGAAATCATTAAAGCGGTGTTTTTGGGAATAACTTCATGTTCGGTATTTGGCTGATATTCTTCTAAAATTTTTCCAGTAGCGGTCTCAACTTTCAAAATTCCAGTATATAAATTTTTATTTCCATTATTAGCAAAAACACCATAAGCGGAAGTTATATCCAAAAGAGAAACTTCACCACCTCCGATAACCAGCGTAAGCCCGTATCTTCCAATGTCTCCCAAGGTGCTAATGCCCATACTCTCTGCTGTTTTTAATGAGTCTGGGAGTCCAGCTAAGTAAAATAATTTTACAGCTATTATGTTGATGGATTGAGCTAGGGCATCTTTTAAACTCATTGGGCCCCTAGTTTTTCCGTCATAATTTTGGGGCATATAACAATCTTTCTGTGAGTGACCGGGGAGTGCTCTACCAGAAGGGTCGCAGGTTGTTTGAAATTCTGTCGGTAGGTCAAATAGTACTGTGTCGGGGGTAAAGCCCTTATTGAAGGCTGTGGCGTAAATGAATGGCTTAAAAGAAGACCCAGGCTGCCTGGATGCTGTGGCTACATTGAAATTTCCATCTATGGCTTTATCAAAATAATCCCTAGAGCCAACCATTGATAAAATTTGTCCTGTTTTTGGATCTATCGCAACCAAGGATGCGTTGCTCCCGTTCCAATCCTTTTCATTTTTAAGTGCTCCTTCCTTCACAAACTGTTCAGCTTTTTCTTCTAATGTGACGTCGAGAGTGGTGGTGACTTTTAACCCCCCATTCTCAACCACATCAGCTCCATATTTCGTTTCTAAGTAATCTTTAATAAAGAAAACGAAATGCGGGGCTTTAATTCCTAGTGTAGCCTGAGGAACGAAAGTTACAATTTCATTTTTAGCTATATCATAGTCTTCCTTGGTAATGAATTTTAGCTCGAGCATTCTAGATAAGACTAAACTTTTTCTGGCCTCCAGCTTGTCTTTATTTTTTCCATAAGGAGAAAGTGTTGTCGGAGATTGAGGCATCGAGGCTAAATAAGCGGCTTCAGCCAAGGTCAGATCTAATGCACTTTTACCAAAATAAGTTTTACTTGCGGCTTCTATACCATAAACATTTCCACCATAAGGAACTTCATTTAAATAATATTCCAAGATTTTATCTTTTGGGGTGGAGTTATCTATTTTTACAGCCAGAACCCATTCTTTTGCTTTTCTCACGTATTTTGCAAGTCCGCGACTGGGGGTTAGGAGGGTGTTTTTAACTAGTTGTTGAGTTATAGTAGACCCCCCTTGAGTTTTTCCACCTAGAATATTAGAAAGTACGGCTCTGACAATAGAGGTAAGCCTAATTCCACCATGACTATAAAATTCAGAATCTTCAATAGCCACTGTGGCATTTCTAACATTGGGGCTCATTTTTTCAAAAGGTATATCGGTTCTTTTTATATCTTGATGTATGTCATAAAGCAGAATTTCTCCAGTGCGGTCATAAATTTGGGTAGAATTAACAATTTTTCTGTCCTCAAAAGATCGAAAGTCCGGAATACGCAAAGAAGACAGCCATAGAATAAATATTCCAACAGTTAGGATAAAAATACCGGCTCCTAAAAGCACGACATTTTTCAGAAATTTGTTATTTTTAAACAATCTTTGCATATATCTCAAGTATAACAGAAAATGTCTGGCTTCGTAAGAAATTTTATAAATTTCGCTCGGGGTGATATAATCCGAACTATATATGAGCATTAATACAGACGAAACAAAAATCGAAGAATTACTGACCAGGGGGGTTGATAAAATTTATCCCTCGAAAGAAGCCCTAGAAGAGCTCTTACGTTCCGGTAAAAAGCTAAGACTATACCAAGGATTTGATCCCACCGGGGACAAGCTACACATAGGGCACATGGTTGGTTTTCGAAAACACAGACAATGGCAAGACCTTGGCCACGAAGTCATTTTTCTTATTGGGGATGGAACTGGGCAGGCTGGAGACCCTACAGGCAAAAAGAAAACTAGAGAAAAATTCTTCACTCAAGACGAACTGCGGGCCAACGCTAAAGATTATTTAACTCAAGCTTCTAAGGTTGTGCGTTTTGAAGGAGAAAATCCTATCAAAATAATGTATAACGGGGACTGGTTGAATAAATTAACTCTAGTCGATATCCTAGACATAGCCCAACACTTTTCAGTGCAACAACTCATAGAAAGAGATATGTTCCAAGAACGTCTCAAGGCGGGGGAATCCATAAACCTTCGCGAGTTTTTATACCCGCTTTTACAGGGGTATGATTCTGTGGCCATGGACGTGGACTTAGAGCTTGGGGGGACAGACCAGACATTCAATATGCTTTGTGGGCGGACGCTTATGAAAGCGATGAAAGACAAAGAAAAGTTAGTAATGACCACCCCACTACTTTCTGATTCTAGGGGGGTCAAGATAGGCAAGAGCGAAAATAATGTTATTGGTTTGACGGATGAGCCTAGTGATTTGTTTGGGAAGATTATGTCTTTAGGAGATGATGCCATTATTCCGATGTTTACCTTACTTACTGATTTACCCTTGAGTGCCATAGAAACATTTGATGTTAAGAAAGACCCGATGGTTCTTAAAAAAAGAATTGCGCATACTTTAGTAGCTAATCTGCATTCGGAAGAAGAAGCGCAAAAGGCTGAAGAAAATTTTTCTAATACTTTTCAGAAAAAGGAAATTCCAGAAGAAATAGAAGAAATAAAATGTGATGGTGGAGAATTGCTGAGCGAAGTCTTGGTAAAAAATAAAATCCTACCTTCCAAGAGCGAATGGCGCAGGCTAGTATTAAGCAACTCTGTGCACGATCTCACCGACAATGAAAATATTATAGATGTGGATTTAGAAGTTCGGAGAGATTTGACTCTTAAAATAGGCAAAAAAAGATTTATTAAAATTATACAAAATTAAAACACCCCGTATGGGGTGTTTTAATTTTAGTGATAATTATCGTCTGGATCTTCTAGTCCGAAATCATCTTCCATCCCTTCTGGGGGCATATCGAGCTCATCATCAGACATTTTCAAACTATCTTCTCCCAATACTTCCTCTTCCTCATCCATATTTTTTTTAT
This sequence comes from Minisyncoccota bacterium, assembly GCA_041665925.1. Classification (GTDB taxonomy): domain Bacteria; phylum Patescibacteriota; class Minisyncoccia; order Phycocordibacterales; family UBA9973; genus UBA9973. The sequence continues at coordinate 108,306 of JBAYHW010000001.1, read as the reverse complement.
TTTTTAATTAATCTGCCTACTAATGTCTACTTTGTATCAAAATATAAATTGCTATGCAATAGAAAATGTGGATAACTCCGATGTTCGCAAAGCGAAGTCGGAGCCCGACCTTGCGTCGGGCTAACTTAATCAATTCCGCAAGTGCGCAAAGCCGGTAATAGCTATAGCTATAGCATCTAATTCATCATCAGATTTCTTTTTTTCATCAATATCTACCAGTATTTTCACCATTTTTATTATTTGGTTTTTGTCCGCATGGCCGTATCCAGTCGTGGCTATCTTGATTTGTGGTGGGGAAGCTTCAAATATTTTAAGCCCCGCCCTGGAGGCTTCATAAATCACCACCCCGCGGGCTTCTGCTACATGCATTACTGTTTTATGATTTGTGGTTAGAAACAAAGTCTCTATTGATAAAATTTCCGGTTTGTATTTTTTAATAATGTTTCTAACTTCCTCGCCGATTAGATTTAATCGTTCTGAAAATTCTAATTTAGCCGAAGTTTTAAAACATTCAGAAAAGATCACACGCTCACGCTTGTCGCCTTTATTTTTTTCTAAAATTGCGACCCCAAGTCTTTCAAACCCCGGATCTATGCCTAAAATTCTAGTCATAAATTATTCTGCGTTAGTATAAACATCTTGCACATCATCATTTTCTTCAAGCTCTTCTACGAGTTTATCTAAAAGTTCTAAATCTTCATCCGAGAGGGGAACTGTGTTCGTCGGTCTCCAGACCAATCCTTCTGGAGTTATTTCTTTTTGGAAAGCCCAGACCACGGAGCCTATTGCTCCTAAGTTGAAACCATTTTTTGTAAGTGTATGTTTTATATCTTGTACGGTTCTATTCTTGCTGTCGGTAAGAGTTTCAATAATTATGCCGACTCCACCAGGACCGTGCGCCTCGTAGTGTATAGCATCCATGTGTGCTCCCGGCTCACTCGCTTTCTTTACCGCCCGCTCGATGTTGTCTGCCGGCATATTTACTTTTTTTGCTTTTTCAATTGCTGCGCGAAGCCCCGGGCTATCTTTCCCGCCGGAAAGTTTAGCTTCTACAGAAATAAAACGCACCAGCTTAGAAAAAATCTTTGATTTTTTCGCATCCGTGATTGCTTTCTTGTGTTTTATCTGCGCCCATTTGTTATGACCTGACATATTATTGATTCTACCACTTTTTAGCCCTGTTAATAACCTCTCTTGCAATTCATATATATATATTGCACGATACTATTATCGAGCCCCCGGGAACCGGGATAAGCTCGATGAAAAAGGAGAAACATCATGAAGAGTTTCACCTATCGTTCCTTCCATTCGCCGCCCCAGTCGAACCCGCAGACCGTCGCGAAGATCGCCGGCGCCGTGAACCCCGAGACGACCCAGTAGCCATCCGACATCGGGCTACACAGTGGTCACAACAACCCCGAGGGCCCGGAAACGGGCCCTCACTCCAAACCCAAAATCTTCGGATTTTGGTCGGCTGATATTCAACGATTGAATATCACACGAAAGGTTTAGCACTTTTTCTTTTTTAAAGAGAAAATGCCAAGCCTTTCTTTTTTTTGCGTATTTTTTTAAATCAGTTTAGTTTGCTTATTTTCTTTTATATCAAATCCGAGATGTTCGTAAGCTTTGTTTGTAGCCACGCGGCCGCGAGGGGAGCGTTCTAGGAGGCCGAGCTGGAGGAGGTAAGGTTCAACAACTTCTTCGACAGTGGCTTCTTCTTCGGACATTGACGCGGCGATAGTTTTAAGTCCCACCGGCCCGCCGTTAAATTTCTCAATTAAAACTTCTAAGAATTTTCTATCCGAAGAATTTAAACCGATGTCGTCTATTGCTAGCATGTTTAGGGCTTCTTTTATTGTTTTTTTATCTAAGCTTCTTTTGTTGACTTGGGCAAAGTCTCGGCAACGTTTCAAAAAATAATTCGCAGTACGGGGGGTGAACCTACTTCTTTTAGCAATTTCTTCCAACGCTTCTTTTTCTAATTCTGCTTGTAAAAGTTTACTTGAGCGAGCAATAATTTTTGCAATTTCTTCATTACTATAAAATTCCAAACGAAAAACTCCTCCAGAAAAACGGGAGCGAAGGGGAGAGGACACGAGGGCGACGCGAGTAGTAGCGGCGATGAGTGTAAAGGGAGGCAGATCGAGTTGAATTGTGCGCGCACTAGGGCCCTTACCGATAATAATATCTAAAACTCCAGATTCCATGGCTGGGTAGAGAATTTCTTCCACCATTTTATTTAGCCTGTGAATTTCATCTATAAAAAGAATATCTCCGGGGGCAAGGTTGGTGAGGATAGACGCTAAATCACCGACTTTCTCAATAGCAGGGCCGGAAGTTATTTTCATTTGCTTCCCAGTTTCCTTAGCAATTAAATGTGCAAGTGTTGTTTTACCTAGACCTGGTGGCCCATAGAAAAGTATGTGCTCTGGGATGTGTCCGCGCTCTTCGGCGGCCCGCAGAAGGATTTTAACGTTGTCTTTTATGTGTTTTTGGCCGATGTACTCGTCCCAGCGGGTAGGGCGGAGGGTCTGATCTAAAAAGGAGTCTCCGTTTCCTGGGGTTTTCTCCGAGCTTGGGTTATCTATTTCTTTTGGTTTTTTACTTGACATTACATTTATAATATGCTATACTACCTTTGTAAATAAGAAGTGGGCTGTTTATTAACACAGTATACACATAGCTATACACATTATAGCATTTGTATTTATTTACATATAGTATAATTTCTTTTGTGAGATTGAGCGTAAGAAGGCATTAATCTCTAAGCAATCAGCCATCGGTTATACGATTTTGCATAGGACGTTTTGGTTCTATTTATAGACTACTGGAACTATCCTATAATATTTTGTTACTCTCGGGGCCCAGCTCCGAAAGGATTGTTTAGAGATTAATGCTTTTTTTATTCCTCTTTTAAATCTACTACGCTCTGTACTTCCTCCATTGAAGTTACTCCATTTAATATTTTTACCAAACCATCTTGACGCATGGAGAGTATACCTTGCGCACGAGCAACTTTTTTAATTTCTCGTTCGCTCGGATTTTCTGGCATTATTTTTTCTATAGCTTCGTCGGTGCGGATAGCTTCGAAAATTCCCATTCTCCCTTTAAAGCCGGTCATGTTGCATTTTTCACAGCCGACCGAAGTAAAGATTTTAAAAGGAGCATCTGGATTTATATGATAATTAGACAAACTTTTTCCTTCTTCCTTAATTTCATCCAAGATTACTTTTACAACTTTATTTTCTTCTTCAGTCAGAGGCTTTTCTTTTTTACAAATTGTGCACAACTTACGGACCAAGCGTTGGGCGATAGATAGAGACAATGCCGATACTAATATTTTTGGATTTACTCCGAGGTCAATCAGGCGGGGTATGACTCCAGCAGCATTGTTCGTGTGGAGCGTAGAGAAGACCATGTGTCCAGTGAGGGCAGCTTGCACCGCGGTGGCAGCAGTTTCGCCATCACGGATTTCTCCAACCATCACCACATCTGGGTCTTGGCGAAGAGCAGAACGTAATCCTTCTACGAAAGTGTAGCCTTTTTCCTCATTGGTTTGAGTTTGAGTTATACCGGTTAAATGATATTCCACAGGGTCTTCAATGGTTATAATTTTTATTTCTGGAGAATAAATTTTCCTTAGGAAGGCGTAAAGGGTAGTGGTTTTTCCGGAACCAGTCGGACCGGTGACCAGAATTAAACCATTTGGTTTTGCAATTTCTTGTTCTACCACAGAAAATAGAAATGGTTCAATTCCTATCTCTTCCAGTCCTACTTGAATCGACTTCGGATCCAAGATACGCATAACTATAGATTCCCCGTAGGCTCCAGGGATAAGAGAAGTACGAATACTTATCTCTTCTTTTTCTTCCATAATACTGAAGCGTCCATCTTGGGCGATAGTGGAAGTCAGCTTCATCCCCGATAAAAGTTTAATTCTAGAATTAAGTAAACGATATACATCTAGACCAAAAAAATTTACATCTTGCAAGACGCCGTCTAGGCGAAGGCGAAGTCTGCCACGGTCCTTTTCTGGTTCTATGTGGATGTCTGAAGCTTTGATGGCTATAGCTCCAGCTAGAATTATTTCTAACAAGCGAGAAATTTTATGAATTTTATTTCCCTCTAGGGCTTCGGTCACCATTTTCTGAATATCTTGGATTTTTTCTATTTTTTTAGCAGTTTCTCTTAGAATTTCTCCTGAGATATCTATACCCCCTACGGCGGAACTTTCGGCCATGGAGATTTCTTTATATCTATCCCAGACCTTATTTAAGCTTGCTCCCGAAGCCATATAAAAAGTCGGAACCAAGTTCTTCCTTTCCATGTCGTCTTTTAATCTTTTTAGTAAATCATCTGAAGGGGAGCGGACAGCGATAAAAATATTTTTTCCAAAATGTTTAAAAGGAGCAACATTCATCTCACGCGAATCCTTTTCAGATATTGCTCGAAGGGCTTCATTGTCTATGCCTAGACGATACAAGTCCACATAAGGTAAACCATATTTGGATTCAGCTAGTGTGGCGACGAGTTGCTCCTCTTCAAGTTTCCTTAAATCCTCTAGCTGTTTGTTTGGTTTTTCTTCATCAAATAAGGCCATTTGTAATAAATTATAGCTTATATTAACCCCAAAAGATAATGTTTTAACATTAAATTATGTTAATATCAAAATATGATAAAAAAGCCGATTATAATTTCTAAGAATGCCAAAGAAACAGAAAAAATAGCTGAGGTGTTTATGGATGAATTGTTGAAAAACCCTGGCAAAGAAGAGGGAGCGCTGGTGGTGGGTTTGTCTGGAGATTTAGGGGTAGGAAAAACAACCTTTACTCAAATGGTGGCGAAATATCTCGGGGTAAAAAATAAAGTTAATAGTCCTACCTTTGTAATTATAAAAAAGTATGTCCTTAAAAATAAAAAACATAAATTTCTTTTTCATCTAGATGCTTACCGCTTAAAAAATGAAAAGGAGCTTTTACACCTAGGTTGGGATGAAATTATTAACAACAAGGAACACTTGGTTTTGATAGAATGGCCAGAAAATGTGTCGAAAGTTATCCCGAAATCTTCCAAATTTGTTTATATTTCGCACACCAAAGGAGACAAGCGAAACTTTATTTTTAAATAAAACATACAAAAACTAGGGCTCTTAAAATGGTATAATTATCCCAATGCCCAACGACACAAAAAAACTAGTTTTACTAGACGCTCATGCCATAATTCACCGGGCGTATCATGCTCTGCCTGAATTTTTATCATCAAAGGGTGAGCCAACTGGGGCGCTTTATGGGCTTTCTAGTATGTTGATGAAAATCATAAGCGACTTAAAGCCCGACTATATTGTGGCTTGTTATGATTTACCACAAAAAACTTTTAGGCATGAAGCGTATGGAGCCTATAAGGCCGGACGAGCTAAAACCGACGATGCATTAATAATGCAATTAAAAAACTCAAGGCAAATTTTTGATGCTTTTAATGTTCCTATTTACGATGCTCCGGGATTTGAAGCAGACGATATTTTAGGAACCATAGTAGAAAAATATAAAAATGATAAAAAATTAAATATTATCATCGCTTCTGGAGACATGGATACCATGCAACTCATCGATGACAAAAAGGTGCAAGTATATACTCTGAAGAAGGGAATTAATGACACTATTTTGTACGATGAAGAAAAAGTTTTAGATAGATTTCATTTTAAACCAAAACTCTTACCAGACTATAAAGGGCTACGGGGAGATCCGTCAGATAATATTATCGGGATTAAAGGCATAGGCGAGAAAACCGCAGAAAGTTTGATTGCAAACTTCGGAACCATCGAAGAAATATATAAGCAATTAAAAAAAGATGACAAAAAAGAGTACGAGACTTTTAAAAAAGCTGGTATCAGCCCCAGGATGATTGAACTTTTAAAAAATAACGAAGATGAGGCCCTGTTTTCTAAGACACTAGCAACTATCCGAACTGATGCTCCGATAAAGTTTTCGTTACCGACTAAAACATTTTGGGAAAATGCAGATTTAAAAAAAATTGAGCAAACTTTCATGCAGTTTGAATTTAGAAGTCTATTTGCACGACTAAAAAGCTTTTTTAATAATCATTCGGCAAGTCCAGCAGAATTTTCTCGGGTCCTTGGGTCGCCCGCGCAAACTTCTTTAGAAGAACGGGCTCAACCAGACCAGCTCGAAAATTCTCTGGATTTGCCTTCTGGCATAGACCCCGCGAAGCTGCAAGAAGCCAGTATCGCTTTATGGCTTATAAATTCTGACATACCCAACCCAAAACTTGCGGATATTTTAATGTTTGCAAACACCAATTCCTTTGACGAAGCTTATGAGTATATCTTTAAAAAACTAAAAGAGAAAAATCTAGAAAAAGTATATGAAGAAATAGAAAAACCCATTATTCCAATAGTAAAAGAGATGGAAGATTATGGGATTTTAATAGACCAAAAGTATTTTGAAGAATTGTCTCATGAATACCACAAAGAACTAGATAGTTTAACTAAAAAGATATATAAAATGGCAGGGGAGGAGTTTAATATTAATTCGCCGAAACAGTTGGGAGAAATTCTTTTCGGCAAACTAGGGCTAAAATCTAGTAAAAAGAAAAATGCTAGTGGTTCATTTTCAACCAAAATTTCGGTTTTAGAAGAGTTGGAAGAAGATAACGAAATCATTAAAGAAATAATGGCGTATCGAGAATTACAAAAATTACTCTCTACATATATTGATGTGATTCCTAAAATGGCTGGGCCGGACGGCAGACTGCATTCTAAATTTCTACAAAATAGCACCACTACCGGGCGATTTTCTTCACAAGATCCCAACTTGCAAAATTTACCAATTAAAACAGAGCTAGGGAAAAGAATACGGGGAGGATTTGTGGCTCCGAGGGGGCACAAGCTCCTGGCTTCTGACTATAGCCAGATAGAGTTGCGAGTGGCTGCCATGCTCTCTGGAGACAGGAAGATGACAGAGATATTTCATGATAAGAAAGACATTCACTCAGGAGTCGCGGCATTTGTATTCGGAGTACCTATAGAAAAAGTTGATAGTGAAATGCGACGCAAGGCGAAGGTTATAAATTTCGGAATTATTTACGGCATGGGGGTCTCAGCATTGCGGAAAAATCTAGGAGGAACACGAGAGGAAGCTCAGAAATTTTACGATAATTACTTCAACCAATTTGCTGGGGTGCGAGATTATCTAGAAGAAGTTAAAAAATTTGCATTAAAAACTTCCTATACAGAAACTTTGTTTCTTCGAAGACGATATTTCCCTAACATTAACTCCAGAATTCCATTTCTAAAAAATATGGCAGAGCGAACAGCGACCAATGCTTCTATCCAGGGTACAGCTGCCGATATCATTAAGTTGGCTATAAGATATGTAAACGAAGATTTAGAAAAAGCTGGGCTACTAAAGCAAGTGCACCTAGTACTTCAGATACATGACGAATTAGTCTACGAAGTAGAAGACGAGGTTTTAGAAAAAGCCGATAAAATAATCAAACAAGCCATGGAGGGGGTAATGGAAAGGTCTTATTTGCATTATAAAACCAAGGTTCCCTTGGAAGTACATTCGGGTTTTGGAGATAATTTTGGAGAAGTAAAGTAGTATATTTATGATATAATAAGGGGATGGAAACAGCGAATCAAACCAATAAAAAACCAAGTGTACATAAAATTTTAGCACATTCATATGCTACATATTTTTTGTTCGTGCTTGTCGGGGTCTCTCTAGATTTAATTTTTAGTTTAAAGTTTTTCGGAACGCCAGCTCTTGTATCTTTAGGGGTTCTGTTTTTGATAGCTGGAACATTTTTAATTGTTTGGGCACAAAAGACATCACGAAGCTTAAAAAAAGAAATTATTAGCAAAGAAACTTTTATTCACGGACCCTACCGGTATACGCGTAGCCCTACGCACTGGGGGTTATTTCTTTTAGTGTTTGGTTTCGGGGTGGTGAGCAACGCCTTTTTTGTCGTATTGTCTTCCGTCATCGCTTTTATTGTTACGAAACTCATTTTCTTAAACAAAGAAGAGGAAATTCTTTCAGACAAATACGGGGAGCCGTATTTAGACTACAAGAAGTCCGTTAGAATATAATTCTTTTTATGATATACCTTTTTTCTGGAGATGACGCTAAAACTAAAATAGCTAATTATGAAAGATTTTTTAAATCTCTTCCAAAAGAAGTAGAAATTTTAACTATTAGTAGAAATAATTTTGATAAAGTTCAAATCGAAAGCTTTTATTCCGGGGAAAGTCTTTTTTCAGCTAAGTCGGCAATAATTTTCGAGGGAGCCCTGGAGCGACAAGAGACACGTGATTTTATTTTAGAGAAGTTGGAATTGATGGGGGAGTCAAACAACCATTTTATTTTTATTGAAGGGAAACTAAACAAACCCATAATAGATGCTTTTAAAAAAGCTCGCGCCGAGATTAACGTCTTCGAATTACCTAAAGAAAAGAAAGAAAAATACGATAATTTTTTAGTAGCCAATGCTTTTGCCAACAAAGATAAGCTGAATACTTGGATATATTTTAGACAAGCAATGGACGTCGGAGTGGGGATGGAGGAAATTATTGGGGTCTTATTCTGGAAAATCAAAGATATGATTTTAAAAAAGAACTTCAGTAAATTCTCCGAGGATCAACTGAAAGCTTTTGCAGCCAAGATACCGTATTTATTACCCGAAGCTCGCAAGGAAGGCCGCGACGCCGAAGCCGCTTTTGAGCAATTTTTGCTTGAGGCGTTTTAGTGCCAAGAGTAGGACTTAATCATAATCATATTTTCTGATTGCTATTGCGTGGAAAGTTTACACAATAAGCTCTTTTTTATTAAGGCAACAGAGAAGGAATGGATGGTTATCTAAGTAGGTTTAGAATTGCTATAATACAAAAATGAAAACTGCAGTGAAGAATTTCTCATGGCTAGATGTACCAAAATCTATTTGGTATTTTTTGGAAGAGGATAAGAAAAAATGGGTTTTTTCGGTGTCTCTGCTCTCGATTATATTACTTTACACTTTCGTACCAGCTTATATAGTAGGAAAAATGGTGGATTTCTTTTCGGTTTATTCTCCTGGGGATTCTCTTAAAGTATTTTACCAATATGTTGTTTTTTTGGGCGTCAGCTATGTAATAGTTTCACTTATCAGACTTCATAGTAAACAAATCATAGATATCATTGGTCTAAAAGCGAGAATGCGAGCAAGAATTTGGGGCTTTGAGCGATTAACCGAATTTTCCCTTGAATGGCACAATAAAGAGAATACAGGAAATAAGCTTCAGCGAGTTTTTACTGGTAGCGATGCTCTTCGAGCAGGAGGAAGATTTTTAACAAAAGACGGTTTAAAAACTTTTGTTGACATAATAGGAGCAGTTGTTATTTTTATTTTTGCAGGTTGGAAATTAGCTATCTTAGTTTCTATTTATATTGTTGTTTTTATATTCGTGGAAATTACTTTAAGCAGAAAAATATATAGTCTTAGTAATCAATTTAACAAATTCAACCAGAGTGCGGGTGGAGTTTATGTGGAGGGAGCTAACAATATGCTTGCCATAAAAGCTCTTGGTAGTACTGATGGCATAAACGCCAGGATTGCTTATAGTGAAAGTAAATCGAAGGACATTGGAATCGATAAAGCTAAATCAACAATCGGTAAATGGAAATTATTTCAATTTGTAAATGGAACATCTTTGATGATTTTTATGTATATTTTGGGGAATGGAGTTGTTGCCGGAACTTTTACCTTAGGAGCGATTGTAATATTTTTTACTTATTTCATAAAATTAAGAGATGCCTTGGGAGATTTTAGTGGCCTACATTCTGAATTGATCGATCTTAGATCAGATCTCGGACAAATGATGCCAATTTTTACAGAGACAGAATTTATCAAAACAGGAAACGAAAGTTTTCCTAAAAACTGGGATAAAATTGAAATAAAAAATGCTTACATGGATTATGGTTCAGGGCAAATAGGGCTCAAAGATTTTAATTTAACTTTAAATAGAAATACAAAAACTGGAATTGCGGGGTTGTCTGGTTCTGGTAAATCAACTTTGGCTAAAGTCATTTTGGGATTATATGCTATTAAATCTGGAAGCTTCAAAATAGGAGAAAAAAATTATTATTCCATTGCACATAATGACACCTTGAGCCATCTCACTGTGGTATTACAAGAGACAGAGCTTTTTAATCTTTCTTTACGAGATAACATAACAATGATGAGAACCGAAGATGGCAATCTCTTAGAAAAGGCTGTTGAAATATCTCAGTTGAAAGAAGTAATTAACAAATTACCAGAAGGACTTGATTCTATGATAGGAGAAAAAGGTTATATGCTTTCTGGTGGCGAACGTCAGCGCTTGGGTATTGCTCGTGCTATTTACAAAAATGCACCTATTATTATATTGGACGAAGCGACATCGTCTCTTGATTCAGAAACCGAAGGAAAAATAATGGAAAAACTTTTAGGAGAATACGGGGAAGAAAAAACATTTCTTATAATTGCTCATCGTTTAGGTACTTTAAAATATACTGACAATATTGCTGTGATGGAAGAAGGCCTAGTAGTCGAGGAAGGTAGTTATGATAAATTGATGAATGATTCCAGATCGGTTTTTTATAGAATGAATCAGGAGCAAAAAACGAAAAAATAACTTAGTTTGATTTCAGTTTGGGATAGCAATAATACACACTTATAAATCAAAGTTAGAAAATTTGTGCGCCCGCTCGGGATCGAACCGAGGACCTTATCCTTAAAAGGGATCTGCTCTACCAGCTGAGCTACGGGCGCTTTTAGAAAACAACTTAAATATATAGTAAATAAGGTTATAAATCAAGAAAAATGCTAATATATATTCATGTATAGAATTAATAAAACATTGGTGTATTTTTTGATTTTGACTATAGTGAGTTCTATGTTTGCATATAGAATTATTGCTAAAGCATATGACAACGCCTTTGCTTACAATGATTATTTGATTGAATAAATGTTTAGTGTTAGGGTGTGATGATGGTAAGAAATATATTTAAATTACATACCCCATTTGAGCCAGCGGGAGATCAACCTGTGGCTATTTCACAGCTTATGGACGGATTAAAAAAAGGAATGAAAAAGCAGACACTGCTAGGGGCTACAGGGACTGGGAAAACTTTCACCATGGCGAATGTTATTGCTCAATATAATAAACCGACTCTTGTTATAGCTCACAACAAGACATTAGCTGCACAGCTTGCCCAAGAATTTAAAATGTTTTTTCCGGAGTCAGCGGTACACTACTTCGTTTCTTATTATGATTATTATCAGCCGGAAGCGTACATGCCAGCGTCAGATACTTATATTGAAAAAGATGCGTCAATTAACAAGGAGATAGATATGCTTCGGCATGCTTCCACCCAAGCACTACTTACAAGGCCGGATGTGATAATTGTTGCATCTGTTTCTTGTATTTATGGCTTAGGAAGTCCAGAAGAATACGAAAAGGTGAATTTAAAACTCGAAGTCGGCATGAAAATGGATAGGATGAGCCTGATGCGTAGATTAATTGAAATTCATTTTGAAAGAACGAACGCAGATTTAACTCCGGGGACTTTCCGTTCTATTGGGGCGAAAGTGGAATTTATGCCAGTATCAGAAACCACCATGTATCAAGTAGAGACAGAAGGGGGAAAAATTTTAAAGATAACTAAAACTGACCCTGTTTCTGCACAAATAATCTCTGAAGAAAAGAATATATTTATTTTCCCCGCAAAACATTTTATTACCGAAGACGCTAAGAAAAAGAAAGCACTCATAGAAATTAAAAAGGAATTGAGTACCCAACTTAAGAAGTTTGAGAAAGAGGGGAAACTTCTGGAAGCCGAGAGAATAAAAAGACGTACAAATTATGATTTGGCGATGATTAAGGAAGTTGGCTATTGTAACGGGATTGAAAATTATTCCAGGCATTTGTCTGGTAAAAAGGAGGGGGAGCCACCGGAAACTTTGCTCTCATATTTTCCCGACGAATTTTTGACGATTATTGATGAGTCACACGTTACCCTTCCACAATTAAATGGAATGTATGCCGGAGATGCCTCTCGTAAGAAAACCCTTGTAGAATATGGGTTTCGTTTACCTTCGGCGAAAGACAACAGACCACTTAAATACCCTGAATTTGAAGAAAGAATTGGTCCTGTTATTTACACCAGTGCAACACCAAGCGAGGTGGAGCGTCAAACAAGTGAACAAATTGTCGAGCAGATTATTCGTCCTACGGGGCTTGTGGATCCGGAGACTATTGTACGTCCAGTGTCAGAAAAAAATAATTACAAAGGGCAAACCCGTCTGCCATCGCCTGATGCCGAAGGCTATGGCGGGCAGGTTCAAGATTTCATTATAGAAACAGAAAAAACAATTGCCAAAGGTTTTCGAGTTTTAGCAACGACACTGACTAAGAAAATGGCAGAAGATTTGTCCATGTATCTCAAAGACAAAAAAATAAAAGCCGAATACTTACACAGTGATATCAAAACCATGGAGAGAATAAAAATTCTTACTCAATTTAGAAAGGGAGAGTTTGATGTATTGGTTGGGGTAAACTTGCTTCGTGAGGGTTTGGATTTGCCAGAGGTAGCCTTGATTGGAATTTTAGATGCTGATAAAGCTGGATTTTTACGCTCTGAGACTTCACTTGTTCAGACTATCGGTCGCGCGGCCAGAAACAGTGAAGGAAGAGTTATCTTATATGCAGATATTATGACAGATGCCATGGATTATGCATTAAAAGAGACCACCCGTAGAAGAAATATTCAACTTGCCCACAATAAAAAGCACGGCATTACACCAAAAACTATTTTGAAAAAGATACATGACATTACTGAGGAGATGGAAAGTGAACACGGCAAAGCCGTAAATGCAGAGCTTAATCTAGATCTAGAAGTTTTCAAGAGAGCTTATAAGAAAGAATTTAAAAAAGAGCAAAATTCAAGAAAAAGAATTCCCAATACTACTTTTGGGCAATCTTATCTGTCAGACGAAGAGATTGGCAATTTGATTTATGAAAAAATTATAAAAATGAAAGAGAAGGAAATGAATAAGGCCGTAAAGGAACTCGATTTTGAAACAGCAGCTATTCTTCGTGATGAAATTAAAGTGCTGCAAGAAAAAATGTCTACAGCTTTTAAAAAGTTGAAATAGTGTTATAATTATCGTATGACCTTTTTACCATCAGCTCGCCCGAAGTTTGCAATTTTTTTACTTTTACTAATTGATTTGGTGGTTCCCGTAAAGATTATCTGGGACGATCTAAATGGTGAGCTTGAAAGCGTGGGCGGATTTATCTTGCTACTTCTCGTACCGATCGGTATCCTAATTCACTTATTGGTGGTGTTCCCCGTTGGCCGGAGATTATTTGCGATTTTACAACAAAGAACTGAGAGGACAAAGGCCCTTTCGACGACAATTTGGGCAATCGGTTTGTGGTCCATATTGCTTATTTTTATACCGGGGTATGTGACCAAGACGATTGGTCCAGCCTATGATGCATATATGATTAAAAGAAGCACAAGCAATCTAAAAACGCTGGAATCATTTTATAAGGAGCCGACCTATCTGCCTTCGCAAATCAAATTCATTAAAAAAACATTAGAAAAACAAAGCTGGGCGAAGGACGAATATGAAAGGATACTAACTGGCTATTCCTGTAAAGAATTGAACAGCCCAAGTTTCGGGAGCGTTAGCATCTCGGTGGCTTTCTTTAGGGGAAGGTATAATCTCGAAAATCCCGAAACTATAAAAATTTCTGACAAGGAAGCAGTTTTTGTTGGAGACTCACACTTGGTTTTATACGACGGAGAAGTGACCAGGGAAGTATATGGTACTTATGGATGCGGGGACACTAAAGAAGATTTAATTAAAATAATGCAATCCTTACAACCCGTGCAGTTTGTTCCCGGCACGGACATTAATTTTGGGTCTGCTTATCACTTATTAGATTAAAGTATGTGAAAATATATTTTCACGAGCATTGGGGCTCGTATCTTTTTTTCTTGGATTAAGTGGCTTTGTTTCGGGGTATTTAGTAAAAACAAAAGGTATGTGTCCAATGTAAGGAGATTGAAAACACGTCGTTTTCTGCTATACTAAACTCCTATACACCCCCTATGGATGAGGCGGGGTGGATTTGTGTTATTCACCACTAAATGAAAAAAGAAACAGAACAAAAAATAATAGTAAAAGGGGCCAGGACCCATAATTTAAAGGACATAAGTGTAGAAATGCCACGTAATAAAATGGTGGTTATTACTGGTGTTTCGGGGAGCGGGAAAAGCTCGCTTGCCTTTGATACTATTTTCGCCGAAGGGCAGAGGCGCTACGTGGAGTCGCTCTCTTCTTATGCGCGGCAATTCCTAAACCAAATGCCCAAGCCGGATGTGGACGAAATTACCGGACTTTCACCCGCTATTTCTATTGACCAAAAATCGCGTTCTAACAATCCGCGCTCAACAGTGGCGACTATTACAGAGATTTATGATTATCTCCGAGTTATGTACGCGCGCATCGGGCACCCGCACTGCCCAATTTGCGGAGAAGAAATTAAAAAACTTTCCAATGAAGAAATTTTAAATTTCATATTGGAGAAAGTGAATACTTTGCAGAAGAAAAATTCTGCCCGCTTTACCCTAAAGGGCTCCGACACGGATCAGAATTTTTCTTCTGCAAAGTTTAAAAATAAAAGGGCAGTTATGGGCGTAGAATGGGATGAAACAGAAATTAGTATTTTTTCACCTATAGTCAGAGGCAGGAAGGGGGAGTACTACCAGCTCCTGTATGATTTACTTGGGAAAGGTTTTTCTGAGATTCGACTAGACGGCGCGATGAAGAAACTTCGTGAGCAGATAACACTTTCTAAAAACAAAGCGCACAACATTGATATTCTTATCGATCAGTTTGCAGTTCACGAGTTTAAAGATGATAAGGATGCGAGCCGCATGCGCCTAGCCGAAGCTATAGAGCGAGCGTTATTAGAATCTGATAACTTGGTGGCCGTAAAAATCGGAGAACCCGCCCGAACGACTGACAGTGTTCAGTCGGGCGGGGAAGAATTTATAATGTCTGCGAAGTTTGCCTGCAAAAATGATGGGTTTTCTTTCCCAGAGGTAGAGCCAAGGCTTTTCTCTTTCAACTCTCCGCACGGAGCTTGTCCCGTCTGCAACGGCCTTGGGTCAAAATATTTTATGGGAGACGAACCTTGCGACGCTTGCCATGGAGCGCGACTTCGTCCAGAAGCATTAAATGTTTTCTTGGAAGATAAAAATAAAAGAATAAATATTTTAGAACTTTCTTCGCTTTCAATAAAAGATGCGCATGATTTTTTCAAAAATTTAAAACTTTCAGAACAAGAGAAAGAAATTTCCGTGCCAGTGGTTCGAGAGATAGAAGCACGCCTTCAGTTTATGCTCGACGTTGGCCTGGATTATTTACAACTTTCAAGAAAGGCCAATACGCTCTCGGGCGGCGAGGCACAACGTATCCGCCTAGCATCTCAGCTAGGCTCCAGGCTCGTGGGGGCGCTTTATGTGCTCGATGAGCCAACCATAGGCCTACACCAGAGGGATAATGACCGGCTTATAAAAACCTTACAAAATCTACGTGATTTGGGGAACACTATACTTATAGTAGAACACGATGAAGATACTATCTATGCTTCTGATTACATTGTGGACATTGGGCCTAAGGCCGGAGTGCACGGCGGGCAGGTAATAGTGGCGGGATATTTAGAAGACTTATTAACCGCGAAAAAGAATACCAGCAATTCCAGAACTCTAGCCTATTTGCGCGAAGAAGAAAAAATAGAAATTCCAGAGAAAAGGAGACAGGCCAAAGGATTGCTTAGGATAGCTGGGGGAAAAATATTTAACATTAAAAACATGAACGTGGAACTTCCGCTCGGAGTTATGACCTCTATCACTGGCGTATCTGGCTCTGGGAAAAGTTCTTTCATGTATGAAATTCTTTATAAAAATCTGCAGGCTCGCTATGAAAGGAAATATCGCACAGCAAAAATATTTAATGCGACATCTTTTTCAGGCACAGAATACTTGACCCGAGCGATTTTGATCGATCAATCACCGATAGGCAGAACCCCGCGTTCAAATATCGCGACTTATACAGGATCTTTTACCCATATTCGAGATTTGTTTGCTACGACCGAAGAAGCACGATTGCGTGGATGGAAGGCAAACAGATTTTCTTTCAACGTGAAAGGTGGACGATGTGAGGCCTGCGAAGGCAACGGAGAAATTGCCGTAGAAATGCATTTCTTGCCGACTGTGTATGTTACCTGCGATGTTTGTATTGGAAAAAGATTTGATAAAGAAACACTCACCGTAAAATATAAGAAGAAAAATATTCACGAAGTACTACACATGACCGTAGAAAATGGTTTAGTTTTTTTTAAAGATATTCCAGCAGTTTCAGATAGACTTCAAACTCTTATGGATGTAGGCTTGGGCTATTTAGAGCTTGGACAGTCTGCCACGACGCTCTCCGGAGGGGAGGCGCAAAGAGTAAAAATTTCTAGCGAGCTTTATCGCCCACACCTCGAGAAAACAATTTACTTACTAGATGAGCCCACCGTCGGTCTGCATTATGATGATGTGCACAAGCTCCTCGAGGTTTTAAATAAATTGGTGGGTAAAGGCAACACCGTGGTTCTCATCGAACACAACCTTGATATTATAAAAAGCTCGGACTACATTATAGATATTGGTCCTGAAGGAGGAGTAAATGGAGGAAATATCGTTGCCAAGGGTACGCCCGAGGAAGTGGCCAACAATGCCAAGAGTTATACTGGGAAATATCTGAAGAAAGTTCTAAGAAAGTAGTTATATGAAGCATGAGACTTTCAAAAAAATAAAATTACCTGATAAGCCTGGAGTTTATTTTTTTCTTAAAGGTGGAAAAATTTTATATATTGGTAAAGCTACATCACTTAAAGATAGGGTTAAAAGTTATTTCGGCAAGGATTTAATAGAAACCCGGGGGCCACTTTTAGTAGATATGGCTTTTAAGGCCGACAAAATAAAATGGCAGACGGTAGATAGTGTTCTCGAGGCGCTTATATTAGAATCTAATCTGATAAAAAAACATCAGCCATATTTCAACACCAAAGAAAAAGATGATAAAAGTTTTAATTATGTGGTGATTACAAAAGAGAAACTCCCGAGAGTAATGATAGTTCGGGGAAGGGTATTAAAAAATTATAAAGGAAGTATTTTTGGCCCTTTTACGAGTGGTACCCAGCTTTATGAAGCTCTAAAAATTCTGCGCAGGATATTTCCTTTCATAGATGACAAATCGAGTAAAAAGCAGAATTACGAATTCTATAAACAACTTGGATTAACTCCAGATGCATTATCTCCGGGCGGAATATATTTACATAATATAAAGTATCTGAAACTTTTCTTTAAAGGCAAAAAGAAAGATATCATACGAGATTTGAAAAAATTGATGATGCAGAAAGCAAAAGAGAAAGAATTTGAAAAAGCACAAGAATTAAAAAAACAACTTTTCGCCTTACAGCACATAAATGATATTGCACTCTTAAAACTAGAGCCTAGCGTCTATAGCCTAGCACCTAGTTTTAGAATCGAAGCGTATGACATAGCGCACATGGGAGGGAAGAATATGGTGGGGGTGATGGTGGTAGTTGAAGACGGCGAGGTAAATAAAAGTGAATATAAGAGATTCAAGATTCGCACCCAAAGTGATGCCAACGACACAGGAGCATTAAGGGAGGTGCTAGAAAGGCGTTTAGCGCACACAGAATGGGTATATCCTAGCTTAATAGTTGTAGATGGCAGCACGGCCCAGATGAATGTAGCCAGGAAAGCCTTAACAAAAATAGGGGTAAATATTCCTGTAGTTTCGGTTATCAAAGACGAAAGGCATAAGCCGAAAGGGATAGGGGGAGATAAAAAATTTGCCATAAAATACGAAAAAGAAATATTGCTTGCAAACAGCGAAGCACACCGGTTTGCGATAAATTATCATAAAAACATGCGGAATAAGAATTTCTTGAAATAATATATAATATAGATATGACTCCTGAAACGAGGACCTGCCAAAACTGCAAAAAAGAATTCACCATAGAAGGTGAAGATTTTAATTTTTACGAAAAGCTGAAAGTTCCACCACCTACCTGGTGTCCTCACTGCAGATTTATAAGAAAATTAACATTTATTAACCACCGCTCTCTTTATAAATGTGTTTGTGAACACTGCGATAAATCTACGATATCTATGTATAATCCAGATACAAATATTTCTGTGTGGTGTGTTAAGTGTTATTTAAGTGACGCTTGGGATGCTCGTGATTATGCGAGGGAGTATGATTTTTCTAGAAATTTCTTTGAGCAATTTAAAGAACTTAAATATTCTATTCCCCATCGAGCATTAGACCAGAACGAAAGAAATGGTGAGGGTTGTGATTACTCCAACTTGTGTTATACCAGTAAAAATATATACCTTTCTTTTGATGTTGGGGGTTCTGAAGATATAAAGTATTCAACTTATGTTTTTAAACACAATAAAAAATGCGTTGACTCTATGTTTATTAAAGAAAATGATCGAGGCTATGAGCTTGTGCAGGCAATTTTGAACTATAATTCATCTTTTTTGGTTGAAAGTGACCAATGTATTGATTCACATTTTTTATACGATTGCTCTAATTGTGTTAACTGTTGCCTTTCTTCAAACATTAGAAACAAAAGCTACGTTTTTAAAAACAAGCAACTTTCAAAAGAAGAATATAAAAACACTATTGCAGCACTTAAACTTGAAACCTTCTCTGGACAACAAGCAACGAAAGAAGAATTTTCTCAAATGACGAAAGAAGCGATTCATAAATACGCACACATAAAAAACTCAGTGAATATATCGGGAGATTTTATAGAGAATTCAAAGAATGTAAGAAATTGTTATGGCCTAGTAAATGCTGAAAATGTAAAGAATATATTTATAGGCGCGAATACGATTAAAGATTCCCAGGATTTAGTTTCTACTGGGAGACTAGAGGAATCTTATGAAGCTATTCTTGCAGGGAGAGGAGGTAGCCGAGTTATTTTGTCGTTTAGTTGTGGGGGTGGTAGTAAAAATATTTTTTATTGTGATAGCTGTAGAGGTTGTTCCGACTGTTTTGGTTGTGTCGGGTTAAGTAAGAGACAATACTGTATCTTTAATAAACAATATTCCAAAGAAGAATATTTTATAACAATAGAAAAGATTAAAAAACACATGAACGAAGTGCCTTTTGTGGATAAAATTGGCCGCCAGTATACATTCGGAGAATGTTTTCCATCAGAACTTTCACCATTTGCATACAACGAATCTATTGCCTTTGAAGAGGATCCACTTACGAAAGAAGAGGTAATTGCGCAGGGGTACAGATGGAAAGACATGGAAGCTAAGCAATACACCCCAACCATTAAATCTCCTGATTTACCTGATAGTATTAACGACGTAAAGGATGAGATTTGCAATGAAGTCATTGAATGTCCCAATTTAGGAAAAGTTGAAACCCAATGTACCTCTGCGTATAAAATTTTACCTGACGAGCTACAATTTTACCGACAAATGAAATTGCCGCTTCCGAGACATTGTCCGAATTGTCGGTACCACGAGCGTCTAAAATGGAAGAATCCTTTTAAGTTCTATAAACGGCAGTGTATGTGTGATCTTTCTAGCCATCCACACGAAAAGAAATGTGAAAATGAATTTGAAACCATGTATGCCCCCGAAAGACCCGAAAAAATCTATTGCAAGGAATGTTATCAAAAAGAAGTATATTAAAATGAAAAAAGAAAATGTTTTAATACTTTACAATATTCGGAGCGTGGAAAATGTTGGTGCGATGTTTCGCACTGCCGATGCAGCAGGAATCAGTAAGATATATTTAGTTGGCTATACTCCGGCGCCACTAGACAGATTTGGCCGGAAGAGGGGAGATTTGGCAAAGTCTGCGCTTGGTGCCGAGGAATTCGTATTTTGGGAGCAGAAGAAAACAATTTTTCCTTTACTTGTGAAACTCAAGAAAGAGGGGTGTCAGATAATAGCCATAGAACAAGATAAGAAATCTGTGGACTACAGAAAAGTAAAAACAAAAGCCAAGAATGCTTTCATCGCTGGGCCGGAAGTTACAGGTATACCAAAAAATATACTAGAAAAGTGTGATGTTATAGCCGAAATTCCAATGCGAGGTAAAAAAGAATCGCTAAATGTTTCTGTGGCTTTCGGAATAGCGTTGTTCCAAATTCTAAAAATCTAAACAAAAAATCTTTTTCGTTAGATAATGCCTAACGAAAGTAAAAAAACTACTTATTGATTTCCTCTAAAAACTTTTTTGTATGTGTAGCATCTACAGGAGAAATTGTTTTTGAAATTTTCCATATTGCATCAAATTGAGAGGACATCATTTCTACAAACTCTCTACTTTCAATAATAAAACCAAAACATTCTTTTTTGGAAGAAATAAAAGCAACTTTATTTTCATATATCCAGTACCCCATCGAAAAATTAATTTCTTTCGGAGCTATTTTTCTCTCACGGAAAAATTTTTCACCGATTTCCAGGGACGGATATTTTTTAATATCCACTTTTTGGCTGTCGGGCCAAATGCTTTGCGTATAAATACGTCTTTTTATACGCTCCTTGTTTAGTTGAGAGAAAAAATTTTCCGACAAAAGATCTAACATTGCTTTAATTGGCCAATAAGCCTTCGTTTTGATATCACGATAGAGTAGCATATCTTTTAATACATATTGCACTCCTTCTACTCCTTCAAAAAACTGAAATTTGGGGCTGGTGATAATTTTGCCTGTTTGCATAGTGGCAAATAATTTTTCAATATCGCCCTTGCTTTTTTCCAACTCTTCAATTTTTTGATCAAGAAAAGCGTCGATTTTTTCTTTTGATACAGCTAGAAATGTTTTTATGCCGTCTTTTAACGATTCAATCACTAATCCATTCCCCTCCAGCTTTTTTAGAAAGCCATAAAGAGACGGACGCGAAAGCCCTGTTTTTTTTGCCAGATTTCCAGCGGTCTGTTCACCATTTTCAAGAAGAAAGAGGAAGGTTTTGATTTCCTCATCGCGTAGTCCTAATTTTTCTAATGTTTTATCTATCACAAGGGAAGTATAGCAAAATATGGTGGTGTCGTCAAGTTTGTACAACACTATTTACACTTATTGACGTTTTACGTATAATATGGTGGAAGTTAGGAGAATATTATGAGGATTCTCAACGGAACTGTCGTGTTCAGTGTCATTCCAGGGGGTAATGTCATTGTGTGTGTCCGGGAGTGGTGGTGGTTTCTCCCGAGGCATGTCGTGTTTCGGGCCGGCACCGAGTTCAAAAAAGGGGATGAAGTTGAGGTCGTGGTTAGGAGGCGGTTCGGGAAGAAGACCTACTCTCTGGATTCGGAAGAAGGATTAGGCGGCACGTCTCACACTCATGCATGTTCGTGAAATCGGGCAATCGCGGCTCTCCCTAGTGGAGGCAACGATTGCCCCCACTATTTAGTTCAGAATTTATTTTCTAGATTAATTGTGGGTAAAAGTTTAATTCCTTAACCTATCATATATAATATATTAAGGAATCTTTATTTTTGACAATTAAGGCAAAAGATAGTCGTTCGGGCCTGGATAAGGATTTTCTCCAGAGGTCTTTTACAGGCAGGGCAAAGTTGCCCCGCTTTGCCATACACTTTGTGTTCCCGGGCGTAATTGCCTTGGGACATATCAAGCAGGCGGTAAGTGGCGACAGATGATCCGCCGACTTTTATTGCACGTTTTAAAATTCTTATTATGGCTTTATGTAAAAGCTCCACCTCTCCCCGGGAAATAGAATTAGCGGGTCGTTCGGGATGAATTCCCGCCTCAAACAAGCTCTCATCGGCG
Organism: Minisyncoccota bacterium; assembly: GCA_041665925.1. GTDB lineage: Bacteria > Patescibacteriota > Minisyncoccia > Phycocordibacterales > UBA9973 > UBA9973. The sequence goes on along the minus strand of JBAYHW010000001.1, from coordinate 86,357 downwards.
TAAATATTACCGAGCCCCACTACAACACCTTGCGACATAAGCAAACTCTTGATTTTTGATTTTGAATTTTTAATCCCTAATTCGAAATTCGTAATTGTAAATTTTTTATCTAATGGTTCAGCGCCATACAGATCGAAATGATTCTCGGCTTCGAATTTTTCTAAACTTGGATAAAACAAAACATAACCAAACATTCTAGTGTCGTTGTAGTACAGAGTGCCTTTCTCTAATTCAAAAATAATATGAGTATGCTTGTTTGGTAATTCTTTTTCTGAAAGTTCTATCGGGTGACCGCCAGTTATTGTTTTTTTATTAGATTTTGGTTGATAGGCGAATTGCCCAGACATTTTTAAATGAGCTAAAAGAATTTTACCGTGAGTTAATTTAAAAATTAGATTTTTAGCCCTGCGTTCAATGCTGCTAAATTTTTCGTTAACCAAGTCTTTTTCAAACTCTCGAGTTTTCTTTAGGGAAGGCGAGCGCAAAGTGCCCTTACCTGAAACGAGCTTGGGTTTTTTTACTTTGACATGTTTTATTTTTTGCCCCAATATTGCTTTTTCCAAACCGAGGCGCAGGTTTTCTACTTCGGGTAGTTCTGGCATCCCGTACTAAAATTTTAAGTTTCTTATAATAGTGGACATTTTACGTAATCAAAAATTTAATACGGGACGGGTAGCTTATTTTCCTCCTAAAATTTTGAGAGCTTCACGGATTTTGGCGTTGGTGTTTGATTCAGGAGAAGTTTTCTTTAAAGCTTCACGAGCTTCACCCTGAGAATATCCTAAGGACTTCAAGGCTTCAAGCGCGTCTAGCTCGTCTTTGAGCGAGCTTCCCTCTTTTTCAACGCCCACTTTATCTCGGAGTTCGATGACAATTTTTTCGGCTGTTTTTCTGCCAATTCCTGAAATCTTTGTAAGGTAGCTTGTATCTCCTGTGCCTATTGCTCGGCGTAAAGTTTCAATCGAAGCGATGCCCAGTATGGCGAGTGCTGAACGTGGACCAATACCGGAAACATTTAAGAGCATTTCAAAGAAGTTAAGATCTTCTAAATTTAAAAATCCGTATAAATCTAAAGAGTCTTCGCGTACATGCGTGTGTATGAAAAGAAAAATTTCCCCTTCTGCCTTAGGGGCCTTCGAAAGCACATCAGGGGAGATGCTAACTTTGTAACCCACCCCACTGGTCTCTATTACTAAGAATTTATCAGTCTTTAAGACTATTTTCCCCCTTAAGCTTCCGATCATAATATAATCATAGCATATAGTATTTTATTTGCCTTTTTTGCATTTTTCTGTTAGATTACACCTATGCCAATAACAAAATCAGCCAAAAAAGCCATCCGCGTATCTTCTCGCAAGAAGGCCTTTAATGACCAACGCAAGAAGGTTATGAAGGAAATAATGAAGAAAATAGAGAAGTTGGCCAAGACCGACAAAGCCGAAGCACTCAAGATGCTATCCGGTGCTTTTCAAGCTATAGATAAGTCTGCTCAGAAAGGAGTCATCAAGAAGAACAACGCTGCTCGCAAGAAAGCTCGTTTATCACGAATCGTCAAATAAAGATTATATTTTATAAAGCAATCTATCTCCGCAAGCTTGCGGAGCGAACTGCTCGGCCCGTCGGCCTGCGCAAGGCTTTCTAAAACATAATCTTTATTTTTTAAAATATTATGCCATACTTACTTGAATTTTATGGAACAGAATGCCCTCATTGCATAGTTATGCATGAGCTTGTGGAGCGTTTAGAAAAAGAAGAAGGACTAAAAGTTGAAAGTCTAGAAGTTTGGCACAACAAAGAAAATGAAAAGCGTTTGCTTGAGATTGATAACGGTGAGCTGTGTGGGGGAGTGCCTTTCTTTTATAATACCGAAACCAAGAAATTCATCTGTGGGCAGACAAACTATGAGACTCTTAAGAAATGGGCAAAAGGTGAGGATTTTATACAAAGCGAAGAATAAAAAAATGCCTGTCCGCCTCCGGCGGAGGCCAAGGGCGAAGAATTTACTCAAGAAGTATAAAAAATACAAAAGAAAAACCCGGAGTTATCCGGGTTTTTCTTTTAGAGAATATTACGCGCGTTGTACGTTCGTAGCATTCAAGCCTTTTGGAGATTCCTCTGTTTCAAAAGAAACAGTATCACCTTCCTTAAGCTCGTCAAAAGTTACGCCTACAAGAGAATTACTGTGAAAGAATAAATCCTTCGCAAGTCCTTCTGCTGTAATGAAGCCGAAACCTTTATCAGTGAGTCTTTTTATAGTACCAGTCATTGATTTTTTAAGTTATGTTATTAAATACAAATGGGTTATTTAAAGAAATCGACTTTATAAACTCTTCTTCCACCTACTTTGTCTAATAAGTATAGCATATAAGGTACCTATTTGTCAAGCGAATTCGCTATTTTAACCAAAATACGCTAATGTAGAACAAATGGATACAATAGTTAGATTTGATAAGGTCTCATTTGAATGGGGCGTAAATAAGCCTATTTTGGATGAGGTTAGCTTCACCCTGCGCAGAGGGACAAAATTTACCCTAATGGGGCAGAATGGCGCTGGCAAAAGTACTATTTTTGGATTAATTTCTGGAGAAAGTAAACCTGAATCTGGAACCATAAACGTGGTAAAGGGAGTAAGTATCGCTTCGGCTAGACAAGTGATCCCTAGGGCAGAGCTTGAGCTCACTGTACGAGAGTTTTTCGAGCAGGGTTTTAAAGAAAAGGTGTATGATATTGACCCAAAGATTGATGAAATTCTTGAGGTGGTAAATTTGAAAGGACATGAAAAAGTCCACCATAGAAAGATAAAAAGTTTCTCCGGCGGGCAGCAAGCGAGACTGCTCCTAGCTTCAGCGCTTATTCAAGACCCAGACTTACTCTTGCTCGACGAGCCTACAAACAATTTAGATAAAGCTGGGATTGCGCACTTAACCCAATATCTCAAGAACTATCAAAAAACTGTTTTGGTTATCTCGCACGATGCTGAATTCTTAAATGCTTTTACGGAAGGAGTGCTTTATCTTGATGTATATACGAAGAAAATTGAGCAATATGTCGGTAACTATTTTAATGTGGTGAAAGATATTACTGCGAGAGTAGAAAAAGAAAATATGAAAAATGCTCAGCTCGAAAAAGAAATCCAAGCTAAGAAAGACCAAGCTAATGTTTTCGCTCATAAAGGGGGACGTCTTCGCCTGGTGGCGAGAAGGATGCGCGAGAAAGCCGAAGAGCTAGAAGAAGAAATCGTGGAAGTCCGAAAAGAAGATAAATCCATTAGACCGTTCGTTATTCAAGCACAGCCGGACTTAATCGGAGAGATTTTAAATATTTCGTCTTTTACCACAATGAAAAATGGAAAAATAGTAAAACGAAAAACAAAAATTTCTTTAAATAAAAATATGCACCTTCTGCTTCAGGGTCCGAACGGCATAGGGAAAACTACTCTTTTAGAAAGACTTGCAAGTGGGCACGCTGAAGGAGAGACGGTAAAAGAAGGCACGCGCATAGGCTACTATAGGCAAGATTTCTCTACACTTAACTTTGAACACACGGTTTATGACTCTCTGGCTCAGGCCATGGTAGAGGGGGGTGAAAGACTAGATGAAGAAAAAATGCGTTCAATTGCAGCAGGGTTTTTAATCACCGGAGAATTTATCCGAAGCAGAATCGGAAGCTTGTCAGAAGGGCAGAAGGGCCTAGTGGCTTTTGCCCGTCTAGTTCTACAAAAGCCGGGCCTGCTTATACTCGACGAGCCCACGAACCATATAAACTTTCGTCATTTGCCGATAATTGCAAAAGCTCTCGATGAATACAAAGGCGCGATGATATTGGTGTCTCACGTCCCAGAATTCGTAAAACAAATTAGGATTGATGAAACTCTAGATTTAGAAAAATAGTAATAGAAGACATTGGCGACATTTGAATCAGATAGGTGAGGGTTTATAATAACCAATATGAAAAAAATTATTTGGACAGCGCTAGTGGTTGCTTGTGTGGTGGTAGGGGCATATGTGTATTTTTACAATAATCAAGAGGAAGGAATTTCAAAACTAGACGCAGGCGATACCACCAATTGGGAAACTTACCTTAATGATAAATATAAGTTTAAATTTAAATATCCCTCAGACTACCTAATTAATGATTTTATAAATAACCAGTTTCATGATGATGAAAAATCCAAAACTCTATTTAATTTAGGAGCAGAAGATATTTATACTATGGAAGTTGCAGATGGTGCTTGCGGCAGTCACTCAACACAGATATCTCAAAACCAGAAGCAGATTTTAGATAAGAAGCAGACTGGAGATAATTTTGACGACGGTTTTGCTCTTTCTGACTCCGATACTCATCATTATTCTAAAATATTCATTAGTGATTATGGTGTAAAATTCGCATATGGAATTTCTTTATGCCAAGGATCTCTAGAAGAGAATGAGCCGTGGACTATCCAGGCATATGAAGCGCTTTTATTCAATGGCGATAATGAAATTTCGTTTTATTTTCCGATACAAAATTCTGTAAGTGCAGATCAGGGAGAGCTATATGAAATAGCAAATCAAATCAGTCAAAACAAATACAATGGCAAAGAACAACAGAGCTATAATAATTATTTAAAAATTCTCTCCACCCTGAGTTTTACTCAATAATGGAAATACTTAAAGTACTGCCTTGAGAAATGTTGTTAATTCTTCGCCTTGTATTTCTCGCAAACCTCCAGCTTTTAAAGTGCCTAATTTTATATTCATTATACGTTCGCGTTTTAGGTCAGCAACTTCTTGGAACAATGCCGAGCACATTCGACGAATTTGATGTTTCTTTCCTTCAGTTAAAATAATTTTAAAAGTATTCGGGCCAAGAATTTTTACTTTGCATTTTTTAGTCTGATAACCCTCAATATTTACTCCGGCTTCTATTTTTGCTTTAAAACTTGAGCGTAATTTTTCTTTGGTTCGCACAACATATTCTTTTTCGTGAGAAAATTTCGGATTTAAGAGTTGGTCAGTGATGCGTCCATCGTTGGTTAAGATTAAAAGTCCATGAGAAGCCTTATCTAGTCTGCCGAGAGGGAAGAATCCTGCTTTAGGAGAATCTGTCTCTACCCCCACAGGTTTGTTGTAAGCCAAGTATTCATAAGCTTGTGATTTTACACCCCGTACTTCTACGGTATCACTTTCATTTACCTTGCTACCCAAAACTGCGAGTTTTTTATTGATAAAAACTTTCTTGTTTTTTATGAGCTCGTCAGCACCTCTCCTTGTTGAGATCTTTTTCCAAGCTAAGTATTTATTAATTCGCATTGGGTATGAATATTCTTCCATAAACTAAATATACCACACTTACGTGTGGTATATTTGTGAGTTATTAATTTTAATGTTGGATTGTGGTTGTTGTAATTTTTCTACTGAATGATGGCGGTATTCCAGAGTATAGATACCTTGCGAGAGCAATCAGTATCAATAACAAGATGAACAAGAAGAGCCATCCGAAGAGACTAGTTGGCAAGAAGCCAGCACCAAACACATTTGCCCCTAATTGGAAATTGTTTTGATTTGCATTAGGATCAAAGTAGTTTGGATTTACAGGTTCACTCCAAACTTGAGCTTCCACATTTGCGCTAACGGACTGAACATTTCCAAAAGGATCTGTATAACTCAAGACCGCAGGGAAGTTTAGGTTTGTGCCTAGAGGAATGTTGTCTCGGACGCGTACTCGAACTGTCACTGTGCCTTGAGCATTTGCCCTAAGTGTTCCTAGATTAAAGGTTAGATTATTTCCAACTATATTCGGATTGTTCGGATTGGATGATATATAATCCACCTCATAAGGTAAGGTTAATCGCAAGACCAAGTTTGTGATAGAAGAATTTCCAACGTTTTGATAAGTTACGGTGTAGTTTATCTGGTCTCCTGGGTGTGGCCGAGTATTATCTATGGTTGGAACTATTGGCTGATTGCGATCTACCGAAGAATTGATAATCACATATGAAGTTGGAGTAACAGGATTGTTAATTACTAACCCACGGACATTTACATATACTGAATCAGTTGCAGTTCCATAATTATTCATGCAAGTAAGGGTATAAGTTTTACCAGAAGTTAATGATCCTGTATAGAAAGATGCCGGACCAATACTCTTGTTTCCTGCCCAACCAGCGGAACCACCAGAGGCGTAACAGTAAGTTGCGTTGGTTGTGAACCAGCGTATGTTTGTTGCTCCATTGTAGGCCAGGCTTGTAGAATCAGCAGATACATTAACTGTTGGTTGATTGTTGATGACAATCGGAGTGTATCTACAAGGAAGTAATCCACCGTAGTTTAGCGCGCTTATGTCTCGGCAAGTTCGATTGCTGGTGTCATCTTCTACTCTTACTGTGACTTCATCACTATCGGAACCATTCTCGTTGGTACAAGTAATTCTGAAAGTTGAATCATCATATAGGTCGTCAGTGTATTCTGATGAACCGTATCTACTCTTTGAGCCGGACCAGTCGTCAGATGCACGACAACTGTCGGCATTGCTTACTGTCCATCGTAGTCTTGTTCTGTCGCCAGAGCGAATACTAGTATCATCAGCGCGAATAGAGACATTTGGGCGAGAACCATTATTGTCATCTACATTTACTGTCACGGAATCAGAAGCGGAAACCCCAGCATTGTTATAACAAGTGATAGTGTAAGTTTTTGTGTTAGTTAATGATCCTGTGCTTTGGCTATTATTGCTGCCTGTGCCCTTGCCTCCTGACCAAGCACCACTAGCTGTACAATAATCCGCATACGTAGAAGACCAACGAAGCATGGTGCTATCACCAGAATCTATATTTGTATCATCAGCGGTAAGAGATACTGTTGGGGCATTATTTCCAACTGTAACTATTGTTGAAGCTGTGGCTGGAGTTGTTCCACTTGCTCCATAACAAGTTATACTATAAGTAGTTGTTGATGTTGGATAAACAGTTTTTGATCCAGCTGGTGCTGTGCTTGTGGTCCATGAAGCCGAACAAGAATTAGCATTGCTTGTGGTCCATGATAGATAAGAACTTTCTCCACTTTTTATACTTGAAGGATTAGCAGACAGGCTTACTGAAGGATCATTTACTGAGCATGGAGAATTTGTATAAGGTTGAGTGGATGGTCCAGAACAATATGCGCCACCGTTAGCAGGATATGGATTTGTACAAGTACGAGTTTGAGTTCCTGATACTCCGCATTGTGTACTTTTGGTACTCCAATCGCTCCAACCACCGTCTCTAGGTTGGCTAGTATTACATGATCGAGTTGTGTAAGTTCGTGAATAACCTTCACCATCGTAGTTTGGATTTTGGGGATCAGTACAAGCACGTCCTCCATCAGGATTGATACATGTACGAGTCTGAGTGTCGGTGATTCCACATTGAGTACTTTTCGCACTCCATGAGCTCCAGCGTCCGTCTGTTTTAGTTGTAGTTCCTCCACAAGTTATTGTTTTCGGAGAACCATTTAAAAGAAATTTATCACCAGTTGGGTTACCGCTTGCATCTATGTCTACACCATATACATATATAATGTGAGCATTCCCATCTTTTAGTGATGTTGGGGTAGCGATATTGAAAGCGTGATTACCCGTTAGACCCAAAACAGAGTTAACGTCTGAGCGATATAAATTTGATAATCCTGTAATAACACTTCTTCCAGCCACATCATCTACTTCTATGTGTACCGGAGATCCAGTTAGGTTATAGTCTACAGACCAACCCCAGATTGCAGAACAGTCTGCACCGTCTAAGTATCCCTTAGGAAGAGTGTTTTGTGGTGCAGTATAACATCCACCAGTCGGAGTTATGGAAACATTTACAGTAGATTCACTGTTGCCAGAATTAGCGGTACCAGATTTATTTGAATAACCGGAAGCAGAAACATCCCAGCTAATATTGGTACCAGAGTTGACACCAAAATTAGAAAACCCATTTCCATCTGTTGTTCTGTCTTGTCCATTTCCAAAATTCTGTCCAATGTGAACATCAGCGTTTTGAATAGCCTTGTTGTCGCAGCTGTTCTTTACTAAAAAATTTAAATTTACAATAGTTGGGGTTGTTGGATTTCCGCCACAAGACAAAGTTTTAAAAGAAAAGATGTCTCCATTCCAAGCACCCCTTGAAGCATTATTAAATCTTCCTCGGTAATAGTAAGTTGTGTTTTCTGAAAGGTTAGTAGCTGTAGCGCTAAAAGTTTCGTAATTATTAAAAGTCTGAGGAGTAGAAGAAAATGTTGTTCCGGAAAGGGAAGGAGAAGTACCCCATTGCATCCAGGCTGTAGTAGGGGATCCTTGTGGATCTACCCAAGCGCTTAAAACTGCGCTATTACAGGTAACATCCGACGCTGCGGCGGCAGGATCTGGAATAGTAAAAAGACCCAGTAAAATAAGGGTTAATATTGTCGCGCCGACGTAAAATTTCATTAATTTTTTCATATCTTATTATTATACACTATTACTATTAAAATGTCAATATATTCACTCTTTAAAGATATGAATTCATATTACATATATATGACGTATATGCAACATTTTCGTTTCAGAGCTTTAAAGAGTGCAGGAGGGTGAGTCGCATACTGCACTCTCCCTCCTGCTGATGTAACTAGCCAGGAGAAACTGCTTAGATGGTGTTGCCGTCGCCTTTTTTCCCTCCGCGCTCGGCGTCGAGCGCGATGACGAGAACGGTGACGACGATCGCCACGACCACGATCACCACGACCGGCCGGTTCCACTGGAACGGCACGGTGTCGTTTTCTTTTTCCGCGACAATCGCTGCAGCGACTTTGTCCATCGCAGCAGCGAGGCCTTCGAGCGGAACGGTCACGTTGACCGTCTGGGTCTGGTTGACCCCAGAAGCCACCAGCTTGCTTTCTGGCATGGTGTAGGGAATCGGCCACCGTTTCTCGTCGTTCGACGTGAAATTGTTGCCGGACGGCTTGTCCCATGCATGGCCTGGGGCGAAGGCGTACGAAACCACATCTTCCTTCAGTCTGCAGACGATGTACGACAGGTCGTTGTCGCCAGACTTCCGGAATTCCATGCGCACTTCCATGCCCTTGGGGGCGATGAAGCGCTGGTCTGTGTCAGCCACCTGGCGGTCGACGTTGACCGGGGCAACTCCCAACTTGCAGTCAGGGATGTTGTCGGCGGTTGCCACGGCTGCGAACGCGAGTACGACGAGCACGAACAGCACGAGGTTCTTCATTGTTTGCTTCTCCCTATAGTTGGTTGTGAGGTACCGTTAGCGGGAGGATCCCACTAATCGGGCCCCACTTCTACGTATGATTGTAGCACGAGCTGTACAAAAAGTCAACAGCGTGGTACTACTCCATCCTAGTAGACGTACATTGAAATCTTTCCTTACATTTGGATTTTTAATAGAAAACTGTTAATCTAAAATAAGAAAAGAAAATTATGCCCTCATAGTTTAATGGATAGAATGCGAGCTTGCGGAGTTTGCGATCCAGGTTCGATTCCTGGTGAGGGCACCAGCACGAAAGAAGCCAATTGATTGGCTTTGTCTAGGGAGCGAAAAGCTTTTCCTTATTTTTTATTTATAAAAAATGGAAAAGGTATACTGTTCTCGTAGAGAAAGATTTCCTCCTGAGGGCACAAACAATTTAAAACCCCAAAATCTCCATTATTTTTTCGGAGGGGTGTTCTTTCATTTCTACTTCGGCAATATTTTGAGAAGTTAGAATGTTGTGAATGTCTTCGGCGATGTCTTCATTTATCGGAATAGTGATGATCGGCATAAAGGCTCTCTCGGAGTGAATAAAAAGCAATGGCTTGGTATTTGTTTCCCCAGAGAAGTCTACTTGAACCCAAAATGATTTTATATTTTCATAAGGATACAGGCGATCGTGAGCCTTCAATCCTTTTGGAGTTAATTCATAATTTATAGTGTCTGGTTTTTTAGTAGCGAAAAATCCAAGCAATATTCCAGCTAAAATAAGTAAAGTAGCGAAAAAATAATTTGCAAAAATAATAGCCGCTAAAGCCGAAGTCACGACGATGATTCCAAGAGCCCAGAACCAGTCTTTACTCCTTTCTTTTTCTTCGTATTCAAGTGCAGACCATGTTAAATTCTCATTCATAGGATAATTATACCACTACTCATTATAATGTGTATACCTAAAATAGACTTTTGATAAAATTTTCTCTACAGGGTATATTGTGACTATGCAAAATCCGCTAACTATTGTAGTCTTCGGCGCCACAGGGGACTTATATGAAAAAAAGCTCGCTTCGGCTTTCTTTAACCTGTTTTCTCTCGGGCTTTTGCCGGACAATTTTAGTGTGATGGGCTTTGCTCGTCGGTCGCTTGCCGATGCTGACTTTCAAAATTTCTCTAAAGAGGCGGTTTTGAAAAGTATTCCGAGCGCAAATATCGAGAAATTAGACAAGTTTCTAAAAAACTTGAAATATACTCAGGGAGACTTAGAAAGTTTAGAGAGTTTTAATAGCTTAGGGCAGAAACTTGCCGAGGACGATGCGAAAAAGGGAATATGTAGTAATAAACTTTTTTATCTAGCGACTCCACCTATTTTATACGCTACGATATTTAAAAATATTTCTATGGCGGGATTGACTGTGCCATGTGCTCCAGGAATAGAAGACAGAGAAAAGGCTTGGACACGTATCTTAGTAGAAAAGCCTTTTGGGAAAAATATTTTAGATGCTGAAAACTTAGATATCTTGCTTGGAGAGCTCTTTGATGAGTCGCAAATATTTCGTATTGATCACTATTTGGCCAAAGAAGCTCTACAAAAGATTTTTTCTTTTCGTTTTATGGATGGAGAGATGGAATCTATCTGGAATAAAGAAAACATAGACCGAGTGCGGATAATTTTTCATGAAAAAAACGTCGTCGGCAAGAGAGGGGCGCTCTATGATGGCCTCGGAGCTCTGCGAGATGTCGGGCAAAACCACATGCTCCAAATGCTAGCATTGGTGGCTATGGAAAATCCAAAAACATTTTCTAATAATTTGGCACACAAGGCACGTGCAGAAGTTCTAGAAAAGACTTCACTTGTAAATACAAATAAAATAGTTCGGGGGCAATACGAAGGTTACCTACAGGAGCCGAACGTTAAACCAAATTCTCAAATTGAAACTTTTTTTAGAATTAATCTAGAGATAGGGGTAGAAAGATGGAAAGGAGTTATTTTTGAGTTGGAAGCAGGTAAAGGACTAAGCGAAGCCTTGGTTCAGGTGGAAGTTTATTTTAAAGATAAAAGTAAGCATAAAACTTTTTCTATTTCTGCAGACAAAGTTGTACCGTATGATGCTTATGAAAAGGTACTCAATGACTGCATACTTGGAGACCAAACAGTCTTTATAACTACAGCTGAAATTATGGCAGAATGGAGAATAGTCACCGACACGATAAAAGCTTGGGAAAAAACACCACTTACTATTTATAAAAAAGGTTCAATTGGTGCAGAAATTATATAATTAGAATTTTTGCTATAATAAAAGGATGAAAAAAGAACTGGGATACATTGGGCTCGGGAAAATGGGGAAAAATATGGTTTTTAGGTTGCTTGATCATGGTTGGAACATTGTTGCTTATAACAGAACAGAAGAAAGCGTAAAAGAAGTAATGACTAAGGGGGCGATGGGAGCAATCAGCATTAAAGATCTTGTTTCAAAGCTGTCTACGCCTCGAACTGTGTGGCTCATGGTTCCACACCAAGCTGTAGAAGAAGTGATAAACGAACTAGTGCCACTTTTAGAAAAAGGAGATTTGATTATTGACGGGGGGAATTCTCCATATCAAGATTCCAAGCGTCGAGCAGAAGAGCTTGAGGCACGAGGCGTAAAATTTTTAGACATTGGAGTTTCTGGTGGGCCAGGTGGGGCACTTAACGGGGCCTGCATGATGGTGGGGGGTAAAAAAGAATTGTACGATCGTTTAGGGGGAACTGGATTTTTCAATGATACGTGTCTTCCAAGTGGCTTCGGGCTCATGGGTCCCTCAGGAGCAGGACATTTTGTGAAAATGATTCACAACGGGATTGAATACGGGATGATGCAATCCATTGCGGAAGGTTTTGATTTATTAAGACACTCGAAAGAATATGATTTAGATTTAGAAAAAGTTACAAATGTGTATTCACATGGTAGTGTGGTGACTTCGAGTCTGGTTTCATGGATGCATGATGGGTATAAAAAATATGGGAAAGATTTAAATGCAATTTCAGGGAAAGCTTCAGCTTCAGGAGAAGGTAAGTGGACAGTAGAAGCAGGTGTGCGAGAAGGCATAGCCATGCCCGCTATCCAAGCATCTCTTGATTCCAGAGCTGAATCACAAACAAAACCAAGCTACCAAGGGAAGGTTGTCTCTACCATGCGTGGAGAGTTTGGCCAGCATCCAGTAAAAAGAGGAGATGATGAACCTGAAGTTTTATAAATTAGCAATTAACTTATGCGTATTATAGACATATCTTTATCATTAAACAGAGAGACAGTAATATATCCTGGGAATGTTCCTCTTTCTATTAGTATTCATCACGCCATACCAGAATATGAAACTCAGCTTTCTTCCATAACTTTCGGCTCACATACAGGGACACATATAGATGCACCAATGCATGCTGTGCTCGGTGGACCAGCTTTGGATAAAATTCCACTTGAAAACTTCGTGGGACTTTGTCGGGTTTTAGACTTGTCTACTGTTATTGGCGGAGCAATTACCGAAGAAATGCTCAAAGAAAAAAACATTAAAGATGGAGAAAGAATTTTATTAAAAACTAAAAATTCAATTCGTGGTCTTAAACAATTTCATGAGGATTTTGTGTATTTGGATGGGGACGCAGCGGACTATCTTGCGAGCTTGCAACCTCTTTTGGTGGGAATTGATTCTCTGTCTATCAAGCAGCGAGGGGGAAAGGACCACAGGGCGCATACCTCACTGTTGTCAAAAAATATCCCTATTCTTGAAGGGATAGATCTAAAATTAGCTGATGAAAAAGAATATGAATTGTTTTGTTTGCCATTAAAATTCACAGACATAGATGGTGCTCCAGCCAGAGCAGTTCTAATAGAAAGATAAAATAAAAACAGCGTTAGCTGTTTTTATTTTCTGCGGAGGTGGTGAGATTCGAACTCACGGTGCCTTGCGGCACTCCTGTTTTCAAGACAGGTGCACTAAACCACTATGCGACACCTCCTTTCTCTGCATTTGGATATTATCAAAAAAGTATCTTTTATGCTAGTCTTTTCTTATGAGATTTTTAGGTATAGATTACGGTACTAAGAGAATTGGAGTGGCAATTTCAGATGAAAATGGGACTCTTGCCTTCCCGAAAGAAATTATTCTAAACGATGCAAAGACATTCTTAAGAATTGCCGAGATAATCAAACAAGAAAATGTTTCGGAAATTGTGGTCGGTGAGTCGGTAGATTTCTCTGGGAAGTTAAATGTTCTCTCGGGGAGGATAGAAGTATTTATTTTAGAATTAAAAGAGAAATTTAATCTACCCGTGCATAAACAAAAAGAATTTCTAACTTCTGTAGAAGCTAGACGTTCACCGAATGGTAAAAAAGAATCAAACCAAACTCAGTCACATAGTAAACTAAAACAAATAAAATCAGGGAGAATAGATGCATCAGCCGCCGCACTCATATTACAAAGATATTTAGATAAAATAAATAAAAAATATGATTAGCATAGAAGATTTCAAAAAAATAAATATGGTTGTGGGTAAAATATTGTCGGCAGAAAAGGTTCCGGAGACCGACAAGCTTTTAAAACTTTCAGTTGATTTAGGAGAAGAAAACCCAAGGACAATTGTTTCTGGTATTTCACTTTATTTTCCGGATTGCTCTGTATTGGTAGGGAAGAAGTGTATGTTTGTCGCCAACCTGGAACCAAGAGTCATTAAAGGTATTGAAAGCAACGGGATGATCATGGCAGTTTCTACCGAGGACGGGAAATTTTCATTACTTGAGTCAAATATGGAAATTCCTATTGGCACAGTAGCTAAGTAAAGGGTATAATATTACTATGTTGATGGATTCTTTCGATAAATTCTTTTTTAGGATTTTTCCTCCTCCTAAGTTTTTTTCAGCACCCTCATTCGGCTTGGATATTTCCGATGAATCACTAAAATTTATAGAACTTATTGCAACCAAAAACGGAATTAGGGTTGGTAGACATGGGGAACGGGTTATCCCCCCTGGAGTTATTGAGTCAGGGAAAATCAAAAACTCCAAAAAGATGGAAGAGATTCTAACTCTTTTGCGAAAAGAAGAAGGAGTCAGATCTGTAAGAGTTTCTTTACCAGAGGAGCAGGTATATTTGTTTCAATTGCGACTAGAAAAAGCAGGGCTAAAAAATGTTCGCGAAGGTATAGAGCTTGCTTTAGAAGAACATGTGCCGATAAAAGCTGAGGATGCAATTTTCGACTATGATTTAGTAAAAGAAGATGCTCAAAGTATAGAAGTTCAAGTAGCTACAATTACAAAAAATATAATTGAAAATTACTTACTCATATTTAAGCATTCAGACCTAGAAGTTAAGTCTTGTGAATTAGAAGCTCAGGCGACTTGTCGGGCTGTGGTTCAGGCGGGGGATAAAGGAACTTACATGGTTGTAGATTTTGGTAAAAAACGCACCGGTATTTTTATTGTTTCTGGTGGGATTGTTATGTTTACTTCCACCTTGGATCTGGGAGGAATAATGCTTACCCAAGCTATACAGAAAAGCTTTAATATTAGCTTTGAAGAAGCAGATAAAATGAAACACGAATATGGACTTCAGCGCAATAGCGCCAACCAGGAGATATTCTCTATACTTTTGAACAGTGTTTCTGTTTTGCGAGATGAGATATCTAAACACTTTTTATACTGGAATACGCACAAAGACGAAGAAGGAAAAAATAATCCACTGATTCAAAAAATTATTTTCTGTGGTGGGGATTCAAATTTGATAGGATTGGCAGATTACATTTCTGTTAGTATGAAGATTCCAGTAGAGATGGCAAACGTGTGGGTTAACATAGTAAACACCGGGAGCTATATTCCTGATATGAGTTTTCGTCAAGCCTTAGCATTTTCTACGGCGCTAGGGCTTGCTTTGGGAGATCAGGCTAATTAAGAAAATTTTTTAATGATTAATTTAATTCCAAAAGAAGAAAAGAAAAAAATGACGAGGGGTTTCTACCTCAGACTCTTCGTACTGTTTATAGGGGTGCTAAATTTTTGTATTTTAGTGGCGGCTATCTCCTTACTTCCTGCATATTTTTCTTCTTCTGTTAATGACACTTTTGTTGATACGCAATTAGAAAATCAAAAAAATGAACCGCTTCCAGTTCTGGGCGAGCAATCCTTATTGGCTGTCAAAGACATCAATAATAAAATTGATTTAATTGAAAACGCCAGGAAAGATAAATTTATACCATCTTCACAGGTTATTAATGCCATCCTTTTGGAGAAGCGGGCCGATATCAAATTGACCCAAATTTTCTATGAACAAGGCCCTACCGGAGGAAGAAAAATCAAGATTACCGGGACGGCTCCTTCGCGTGAAGTTTTACTACTTTTCCGACAAGCACTAGAAAAAAGCGCAAGCTTTAAAAGTGTTGATTTGCCGATATCTAACTTCGTAAAAGGCGCGGATATTCAATTTTATTTAAGTATAGTTCCAGCATAATATGAAAAATAATTTTCAAAAAATTCCATTAATTACTTCCGCGGTATTTTTCATCATTGTATTGAGTGCTTTTTTAATGCTTTATAAATTAATCAATGACAATAATCGAAAAGCCAACGAAGGAAGAGTTGCGTGGCAAACCGAAACAGATAGGCGTAACGAAATACGAACACTTGACCAAACGCTTCTAAGAATTGCCCCAGATAAAGCATTACTAGATACTCACTTTGCCAAGAGTTCTGATGTGGTGCCGTTCCTAGATACCATTGAACAATTAGCAACTAGGGTGGGGGCTAAGGCAGAAGTGAGTTCAGTGGATATGCTATCTACCGGGGTGGGGCTTGTGGTGGGGCTGAAAGCTTCGGGGAGCTTTGCTTCGCTTTATAAATTTTTAATGCTTTTAGAGAATTCACCCTATGAACTCAATTTTCTGTCATTAGATATTCGCAGAAATAGTGTGGAGGAAAAAGGGGGAGTAAGCTGGGAAGCTGTTTTTAGAATACAACTTTTAAGTTTCGTCTTATAAAAAATGAAAATACAACTTTTTAAAAAAGAAAAGCATTTTACGAAAAAAGAATTTGTTTTTAATGCAAATCTTTACTGGAAAATTGCGACTACTCTAGCCTTGATCATTATTATATTGTCGGGTGTTTTCGGTTATCGACTTTTCAAGCAAACCAACCAAGAAGGTGCGATATTAAATCTCAATGAAAGTAGAAAAACACTGATAATAAAAAAAGATGGTTTAGAAAAAATCTTAAATTATTTTTCCGAAAGAGAAAAAAAATCAAATCAAATTTTAAATTTTCCAGCTCCTGTCGTTGACCCTTCGCTGTAAAAGTGCTACTTTAAGTAAGTATTTGCGCGGTTAGCTCAGTTGGTAGAGCAACCCGTTTACACCGGGAAGGTCAGGGGTTCGAGTCCCTTACCGCGCACACAGTCTATCCGTTATTAGTAATTGCCCTTGTAGTTCAATGGATAGAACGAGGCTCTTCTAAGGCCTTGATGTAGGTTCGATTCCTACCAAGGGCACAAAACTGAAAGTTTTGTGAGTCCGCAGCGCGACGGCGCGAGGAGCGGGTCGCGAAATTTTTCAGCAGAAAAATATTTACGACCAAAATGAAAATCTTATATGAGGATTCTAATATTTTAGTTATAGACAAACCGTCAGGTATTGCTGTGCATGCCGATGGACGAACTAAAGAAAAAACACTTACTGACTGGATATTGAAAAATTATCCAAGAATGAAAAATGTGGGGGAGGACGAAGTCTATGAATATAAAAATAGAAAAATAGAAATAAAAAAGCCAGGTATTGTACATCGCCTGGATAGAGACACTTCCGGAGTTCTGGTTTTAGCTAAAAATGAAAAAGCTTATCAATTTTTGAAACAACAATTCCAGAATAGAGAAATTAGAAAAATATATGTGGCTATTGTTTCTGGGAATGTAAAAAACGAAAGAGGAGTAATAAATAAACCAATAGGACGAAGCCCGAAAGATTTCCGCAGATACTTAGCTGGTCGCGGGGCACGTGGAGAAATGCGAGAGGCTATTACTGAATATAGAGTTTTAAAAAGATTTGAAGAAGGTTCGCTTCGTAAAATTTCTTCTCGCTTTACCCTAAAGGGCTCCGGCACGAATAAGAAATTTTACGAGGCTCCACCCATTAAATATACCTTTGTAGAAGTTCGGCCGAAAACAGGACGAACACACCAGATTCGGGTGCACATGAAATACATAAATCATCCTGTTGTGTGTGATGAACTCTACAACCCAGACAACCCTTGCCCAAAAGGCTTAAAACGTATGGCTCTCCATGCTAGATCTATTGAATTTAAAGATTTGAAAGGGAATGTGGTCAAAGTAGAATCTAAGATTCCTAAAGAATTTGAAAAGATAGTAAAATAAAACCATGGAAGCGAAAACAAAATCTTGCCAGAGCTGCAAAAAAGAATTCACGATAGAACCTGAAGATTTTAATTATTACGAAAAAATTTCCGTCCCGCCGCCCACCTGGTGCCCAGAGTGCCGGATGGCTAGGAGACTATCTGTCGATAACAGTTGGTCTCCATTTTGGCGTAATTGTAATAAGTGTGAGAAAAAGATGTTATCTATGTTTTCACCAGAAAAGGAATTGACTGTGTATTGTCAGCCTTGTTGGTGGGCGGATGATTGGGACGGTACAGAGTACGCTATGGACTATGACCCCTCAAGGTCTTTTTTAGAACAAGTAAAAGAACTTGCGACGAAAACCCCGTATTCTTCTCTGGAGAGTACTTACACTACTTTAAAAAATTGTGAATATTCAAATTCGATCGCGTATTCCAAAAACTGTTTTATGACTATCTGGGCAGATTTTTGTGAAAATGTATATTATTCTTCAATTTTAAATACCCTGAAATGGAGTTCAGATTGTATTCGAGGCTGGAAGTCAGAATTATGTTATGGGTCCCGAAGTTTTATTAGAGGCTATAGAGTTTTCTTCTCTGAAGAATGTGACGATTGTGTGGATGTTTGGTTTTCTCGTAATTGCTATGGTTGTACTGACTGTATAGGGTGTGTAAATTTACGTGGGGCAAAACATTGTATCTTTAATGTTCAGTATTCTAAAGAAGAATATGAGAAAAAATTAAAAGAAATGAGGTTAGATACTTCATCTGGGATCAAGAAGTTTGAGAGAGAATCTAGTAAGTTTTGGCTTACTCGTCCTTATCGCGAGTATCATGGGCACTCCTTTAATTTAAATGTCACGGGCGAGTATGTATATACATCAAAGAACTCTAAGGAGTGTTATATCTTAAATGGCGCAGAGAATTGTAAATGGTGTCAACTTATAACAGTGGACGGATCCAAAGACTGTATGGATTATACTGGCTGGGGGAATATAGCAGAACTTTTATATGAGTGTTCACAAACAGGGGATGGAGCCAGTAATTGCAAGTTCACTTCCCATAGTTTTCCCGATGCCTTGAATACAGAATACTCTCATTGGTCAATTTCTGGGAAAAATAATTTTGGCTGCGTGAATTTAAAACACAAAAATTACTGTATTTTAAATAAGCAATATTCAAAGGAAGATTATGAGAAATTAAAAAAAGATATTATAGAAGATATGAAGAAAAATCCCTTAGTGGATAAATTAGGTAGGGTGTGGAGTTATGGAGAGTTTTTTTCTTTGGGGTTTGGCAACTTTCCATATAATAAATCAAACGCAATGCGATTTTTGCCAAAAACTAGAGAAGAAGCAATATCGCAAGGGTATGATTGGGATGATACAGAGAATCCAAATGTATCATCTACAATAAAATCAGAAATTTTGCCTCAAACAATTAAAGAGACAACAGATTCAATTTTGCAAGAAATTATTGAATGCATCAACTGCAAACGTAGTTATAAAATTATCCCAGGAGAACTGGAACTTTTGCGTAAAATGAATTTACCTCTTCCTCACGAGTGTCCAAAATGTCGAGAAAATGAAAGATTTGCCAGAGAAAACAAACCTGGTATGTATCACAGAACTTGCGCGAAATGCGAAGCTCCTATTTATACTCCCTATGCGCCAGAGAGGCCGGAGATAGTGTATTGTGTCAAATGTTATCAGCAGGAATTCATATAAATTGCAAAAAAACATTCTATATGTTAGATTAAATCAACTATGGCAGGAAATAAAATCAACAAAATTAAATTTAGTCCAGTAGATCTTGAGGAGCGAAAAAAGCTTGATTTCAAGGCAGGAGACACCATAAACGTATCTTCAAAGATTCTTGATGAAAAAGGCAAGTATCGTCTGCAGGCCTTTGAAGGAATTGTTCTCGCTCGTAAGCACGGGACAGAAGCAGGTGCGACTTTTACAGTTCGCAAGGTAGCTTCTGGTGTGGGCGTGGAAAGAATTTTCCCACTTTACTCTCCAATGATAGGAAAAATTGAAATCACAAAAAGAGCTCGAGCTCGCAGGAGTAAACTTTACTACATTCGCACCAAGGCGGTGAAAGATGTTCGCCGAAAAATGCGTTCAGTTACGTTAGAAAACGAAACTCCAGAGGTAGAAGAAAAAGTAACAGAATAAATAAACAAAGAAAAACATAACCCCACAAAAGTGGGTTTTTGTTTTAATAATAATTGGTAGACGCTATCACCTTGAGGTGATATAATATAGGTATGGGAAAGAGGGGACCACAACCAAAAAAAATAATAGATACAAAATGGAGACCCAACTTAGCTTATGCTGTAGGTTTAATTGCCACAGATGGATATCTCTCAAATGGGGGCTTATTGATCGACCTAACTTCAAAAGACAGGGAGCAGTTGTTAAATTTTTCTAAATGCCTATATGTGAATTTTACTATAGGTAATAAATGGAACAGTAAAGGGGATGGGTGTCTAAGAATTCAATTCAAAAATAGAATATTTTATGATTTTCTTTTATCAATTGGATTGACTCCTAAAAAATCATTAACCATTGGGAGACTAGCAATACCAGATAAATATTTTTTTGATTTTTTGCGTGGGAGTTTTGACGGGGATGGATCCTTCTATTCTTATTGGGATCCACGTTGGCGATCTAGTTATATGTTTTATTTAACTTTTAACTCAGCCAGCTCAAAGCATATTTTTTGGCTTCGTGAAGAAATTTTTAATAAATTACGAATAAAAGGTCATATTTCTAAGTCAAAAACTAAAGGTTCGATTTATGGTCTTAGATATGCAAAAAGAGAAGCGCTGGAAATTATCAAGAAAATGTATTACAATCAAAAAGTTGTTTGCTTGTCTCGCAAAAAGTTGAAAATACAAAAAGTTTTACAAATTGAGAAGAAACAACAGAAAAACTATGCGCAGGTGGCGGAACTGGTATACGCGTACGATTGAGGTTCGTATGGAGTAATCCTTGGGGGTTCAAGTCCCCCTCTGCGCACCATGAATATGAATACTCCAAATGAAGAAGAATTAAAAAAGAAACTTACGCCAGAGCAATATCACGTATTACGTGAGAAGGGAACAGAGTCACCCGGGAGTGGGAAATATTTACACGAAAAGCGTCAAGGTACTTATGCTTGTGTGGTTTGTGGTAATATGCTTTTTCCTTCAGACACAAAGTTTGATTCTGGGACTGGCTGGCCTTCATTTGATAAAGCTCTTCCTAGAGCAGTAAAAGAAACTGAAGATAATAGTCATGGAATGCAGCGAACAGAAGTTGCCTGCTCGAATTGTGGCTCTCATCTCGGGCACGTGTTTAATGATGGCCCCACAGAAACTAAAAAAAGATATTGTTTAAATTCTGTCTGTCTTGATTTGAAAGAGTGAGATATATTGCTATAATGCATTCAATCAATGCAAATCATAAAACAATCATGGTCTTTATCTTCCGCTGAAATATTTGACCAATTAAAGACGTCGGCACAAGGACTTACTGACCAAGAAGCAGAAACGCGCTTATCTAAATATGGGAAAAATGTTTTTCACGGTAGGGGTAAAACCAATCCGGTAATTTTATTTTTAAAACAATTCTTAAGTCCTTTAATATTTCTACTTCTGGGTTCAGTGGTGCTGACTGCCATTCTTCAAGAATGGTTGGATATGTGGGTGGTGTTGTTTGTGGTTATACTAAATGTAGCCTTGGGATTTTTTCATGAATATAATGCAGAAAACACCCTCGACAAACTCAAAACTTATATCAAGGACAGGGCGAGAGTAATTCGTGGAGGATTAGAACAAGAAATAGATTCTGAGATGGTGGTGCCTGGAGATGTTTTAAAACTCTCTTATGGTGCTCGTATTCCCGCTGATGCCAGAATAATATCTGTTAATAATTTTCAAGTAGACGAAGCCATACTTACCGGAGAGGCACTACCAGTTGAAAAGAATGAAGAGCCGGTAAATCTCAGTGCCCTCGTGGCAGAAAGAAAAAATATTGCTCACGCAGGAACGCTTGTGGTGCAGGGGTATGCTATTGCCGTGGTGTGTGCCACGGGTAACGATACCGAAATAGGACAAATCGCGGGGATAGTTTCGGAAACGAATAAAACCAAAACCCCACTTCAAAAAGGAGTTGATAGACTTGCCTGGCTTATATTCTTGGTGGTTGTTGTGGTTGTAGCTTGCATTCTTATTCTTGGGATCCTTCGAGGAGAACCATTTTTTGAAATGTTGTTGCTCTCATCTGCAGTAGCAGTAGGTGCTGTGCCGGAATCATTGCCGATAGCTCTGACTGTAATTTTAGCTATTGGGTCTTTGCGAATAGCTCAAAAAAGAGGAGTTGTAAGGAAACTTACTGCCGCAGAAACTCTCGGTTCTACCACTTTAATTATGACCGACAAAACGGGAACCTTAACTTTGGCCGATATGCGTCTTACCGGTATTTATGGCACACACCACATTCTTAATGCGCGGGTTTCTTTAAAAGAAGAAGGATTTTCAAATGAACAGAAATCTCTTCTTGAGCTGGCGCTACTTAATGTGGATGTGTCTGTAGAAAACCCCAACGAAGATAAAATGAAATGGTCTTTTAAGGGTCGACCATTTGAAGTTAATATTGTGAAAGCCTGTCGTACACACAACGTCCCTTTACACTTCTTATCTTCTTCTGTTTCTCATTTGGTTTTACCATTTAATTCCACTAATAAATTTTCAGTTGCTGAAAAAGATAAAACATACATATTAATGGGCGCACCGGATATTCTTTTAAAAAAATCCAATCTGTCTAAAGAAGAATATTTGAAGATTGAAGATTGGATTGAAAAAGAAAGTAGAGAAGGCAAGAGAATAATAGGAATAGGAAGGGTGGACAAGAAACATAATAAAAAGGAATTTTCATTATCAGAAGTGGAAAGTGTAGAATTTTTAGGGATGTTTACGTTTGTTGATCCAATAAGGCCCGAGGTTCCAAAGGCTATAAAAAACATTGAGTCTCATGGGATAAAAATGGTTTTAGTTACAGGCGATTTGGTGGGGACGGCGTTTTCTGTGGCGAAAGATTTGGATTGGCATGTTAAAGAAGATGAAGTCTTGACCGGAGGAGATGTGAGAACTTTTTCTGATGCGGAATTAATAGCAATAATTCCAAAAATTAAAATTTTTGCTCGGGTAACCCCAGAAGATAAATTGCGCATTGGGCAACTTTATCAAAAACTAGGCGAGGTGGTGGCCATGACTGGAGATGGGGTGAACGATGCACCGGCCCTAAAGGCAATGGATATTGGAATTTCCCTAGGTTCTGGCAGTGATGTGGCTAAGAGTGCGGCAGATTTAGTATTGCTCGATGACAATTTTGAAACGATAAGTCTGGCAATAGATGAAGGACGGAAAATTTTAGGAAATATTCGGAAAACATTTGTGTATCTTATGTCGAACTCGCTTGATGAGGTATTTATAATTGGGGGAAGTTTAATTTTTTATTTACCATTACCACTGACAGCACTTCAGATTATATGGGTTAATCTTTTTACCGGGTCTTTACCAGCACTAGCTTTTGCTTTTGATGAAGATATTGATGGAGAGCGATTTAAGGGAAAAGAATTGACGCTAATTTTCTCCAAGGAAGTAAAATTGCTGACGTTTGGCATAGGGGTGCTGAGTTCGTTACTACTTTTTCTTCTGTATTACGTAATGCTGAAGGTCGGTCTCGACATGGCGGTTGTTAGGTCAATATTTTTTGTTTGTTTTTCTTCTTATATACTTGTCATAGCTTTTTCTTTTCGCAGTTTACATTTACCAATTTTTTCTTATAAAATTTTTTCGAATACAAAATTAAATTGGAGTATACTGGCGGGAGTGGCGCTCTTAGTGCTAACCATGGGGTTGCCTTTTATGCGAGAAATATTTATGCTTTCTCCCCTACCTTTGTATTCAGCACCTATAATTATACTTTGGCTGATCTTAAATATTCTTCTAGTAGAAGGGGCTAAATACATAATGAGAAGAAAAGCTCGCCATAATTAATTGGCAAGCGCTTCTTTTTCTGTTAGATTAGAGTACATGGTGCCTATGGTGTAATGGTTAGCACTAGAGCTTGTGGAGCTCTTAGTCAGGGTTCGAATCCCTGTAGGCACCCAAAAAAGAATTTTTTGTATTGAGTTTCTTGACCTGTGTATATATATTCGGTAGAGTTTACTTATGAAGTATATATTTGCCATTATAGGGATTGTTGCTCTGGCGGTAAGCTTGGTTTCACTAGGATTTACCTTTAAACAAGTAAATCAAGAAGAGGCCACACTTCAAACCAACCTAGAACAGCGGGCCTCTCTTTTATCGGACAGCCTAAAGGAATCCGTTGAACCATATTATGCTAATAACACCCAATCTTCTTTCTATAACTCTATACAAAAAATTGTAGAGAAATTTGCAAATCGTGAACGTCTGGCTGGTCTTGCTCTTTATGACAATAAAGGGATTTTAATTGCAAGTTCTGATGGATTACCTAAAAGTATAATAGAAAACCCACAGATAGTTGCAGATGTAATGGATGGTAATAATAAAAAAAGTGATTTTTTCGATGCAGAAGGTGAAAAAAGATATGTAAGAATTGACCCACTACATAATGGTGATAGTGTTGTGGGGGCATTGATGATTGTGCAAAATGCCGGATACATTGATACAGGAATTGCTCAGATATGGAGAAATAGCTTACTGCGACTATTTACACAAATAATACTTTTCTCCATCACAATCTTTTTTGTGCTGAGATTTTTTGTATTACAGCAGGTTGTTCGTTTAGTGGAATCGGTAAAAAAATTACGTTCAGGCGAAAACAAGGGAGATTTTAACTACAAAGATAAATATTCCTTTTTCTCTCCGCTTGCTACGGAGATTACCCACATGAGCAAGAGCCTATCTCAGGCGAGAGTTTCTGCACAGGAAGAGGCACGTATGCGTCTAGAGAAAATTGATAGTCCTTGGACCTCAGAACGCTTGTCTGAATTTATTAAAGCTTCTTTAAAAAACAGGCCAATTTTTGTAGTCTCTAATCGTGAACCTTATGAACACTATACTTCAAAAGGGAAAATTAATTTTAGGGTGCCGGCTGGTGGTGTAGTTACAGCAATTGAAGCAGTCATGAAGGCGTGTAATGGTACATGGATTGCCTGGGGAAGTGGAAATGCTGACAAGGAGACTGTGGACAAAGATCAGAAAATACAAGTCCCGCCGCTTGAACCAAAATACACTCTTAAAAGGGTGTGGCTTTCAAAAGCAGAAGAAGAAGGATATTATCAAGGGTTTTCTAGTGAAGCTCTTTGGCCACTATGCCACATGGTGCACACAAGACCAATTTTCAGACAAGAAGACTGGGAGCAATTTAATAAAGTTAATGGGGTTTTTGCAAAAAGCGTGCTTGAGGAGGTGAAGAATATACAAAATCCCCTAATTCTAATACAGGATTACCATCTTGCGTTACTGCCTGCGATGATAAAAAAAAGCAGGCCAGATGCACAAATAGGTATATTTTGGCATATTCCTTGGCCTGAACCAGAAACCTTTAGTGTTTGTCCATGGCGAAAGGAGATATTACAAGGCATGCTCGGAGCAGATATAATTGGATTTCATATCCAGCAATATTGTAATAATTTTATAAATACTGTAAGCAAGGAGCTTGAATCTTTGAGTGACTTAGAACAATTTTCGATAACTTACAAAGGACACACAAGCTATGTTAAATCTTTTCCCATAAGTATAGATTTTTCTGGTGGTAGCAACGACACAAAATACAGCCATAGTGAAGGTAAAAAGAAGCTCGAAAAACTCGGCATACGCTCCAAATACATTGGTCTTGGGGTGGATCGCATGGAATACACCAAAGGGCTATTGGAACGCTTCAAAGCTGTGGAATTTTTTCTAGACACATATCCAAGTTACAAGGGAAACTTTACATTTCTTCAAATTGCTTCTCCGAGTCGTGAAAACGTACCGAAATATAGAGAGTTTAGCGAAGAAGTCAGCAAAGAAGCAGAGCGTATTAATACAAAATTTCAAACAAAGAACTGGGAACCAATTGTGTTGGTTAAAGAACACTATTCTCACGATGAGCTTGGGGTTCTATTTAGGGTAGCAGATGTCTGCATGGTTACATCTCTGCACGACGGCATGAATCTTGTGGCTAAAGAATATGTTGCAGCTCGCGATGATGAACTAGGAGTACTGATTTTAAGCAGATTTACCGGGGCTGTGCGCGATATCAAGGGGGCACTTGTAGTAAATCCATATAGCGCTGAAGAAACATCTAAAGCTATTAATTTTGCACTGAATATGCCACTTTCTGAACAAAAGAACCGAATGAAAAAAATGAGAGAGTCGATCAAGAACTACAACATATATCGTTGGTCTGCCGAATTCATCAAAGCGGTCTATAGTCTTATTTAACATGAAATATGTTTTCAAAAATATTTATCATATCAAAAAAAAGCTTAAGACGAGCACACCAGTTTTATTTCTAGATTTTGACTTGACACTTTCTCCACTTGCAAAAAATCCGACTAAGGCATTTTTACCAAAGGAAACAAAAGTTCTACTCAGGAAACTTGTTAAACATGTGCCCATCACCATAGTTACAGGCAGAAAATTAACTGATATACAAAAAAGAGTCGGAATTAAAGGGATCCCATATGTTGGGAATCACGGGTTGGAACACAACCTAAACGGTAAATATAAAAACTCGAGAATTACTACTCCCATGAGGAAAGCTATTCAAAAAATCAAAAAAGAGCTTATTGAAAATGTTAAAAAATATCCAGGGATTGTGTTTGAAGATAAAAAATACTCTATTGCCTTGGGTTACCGAATGGTCAAGCAAAAGCAAGTACTGTCTTTAAAATCTTGGTTTAAGGGGATGGAAGTCAAAATACAAAAAGAGGGATTACTTGAGGTTAGGCTAGACAACAAAACATTCGAAGTTCGCCCTAAAACAAAAATCAACAAAGGTACTGCTTGTTTACAGGCCCTCCGTATTTTAAAGAAGAAATTACAAAAAAACATAGTTCCTATATATATTGGAGACAGTGAGACAGACGAAGATGCATTTAAGTCTCTACGTCGCGGTGGGATAACTATTCGAGTGGGCAAAAACAAAACAAGTCGCGCAGAGTGGTATTTACAAAATCAAAAAGAAGTAAATCCGTTTTTAAATTTGTTAGAGGTAATGAGATAATAAGTTTATGGTGAAGATATTTAAATATACGTTTTTCATTTATTCTGTATTTCCTAATCTCTATATGGTAAAATTTGGATACCGATTATCATGAAAGAAACAAAACTATTTCCAGAACCTATTTCTCTAAAAAAACTTATCGGTCCGAGTTTCATTATTTTGGCTCTTGGGCTTGGGTCTGGAGAAGTGATTTTATGGCCTTATTTGGCTGCAAATTATGGTTTAGGTATTGCCTGGGGCGCTATTCTTGGGATTACCTTCCAATATTTTATGAATATGGAAATTGAGAGATATGCTCTTGTAAAAGGGGAGAGTGTTTTTGTGGGTATACATAAATTATTTAAGCCAGCAGTGTATTGGTTCATTGTTTCAACTTTTATTGGTTTTGGTTTGCCGGGAATTATCGCTGCGTCAGCTAAAGTCATGGCGAGCGTGCTCGGCATTGAGAGCTTTAAATGGATCGCTATCTTATTTTTGTTAATTATTGGTTTAGTTTTGAGTATGGGGAAAACAGTTTATGCGATGATGGAGCATATTACAAAAATTATTATACTTATTGGAGTTCCTTTTATTTTTCTTTTGGCTGTTTTTTTAGCTGTCCAAGCAGATTGGATTATGTTATTTAGAGGGATGATGGGGAAGGGGGAAGGATTTTGGTTTTTACCTGAAGGTATTAGCATTGCGACCTTTTTGGCTGCTTTTGCTTATTCGGGAGCGGGAGGAAATTTAAATTTAACTCAATCAATTTATATAAAAGAAAAAGGATATGGTATGGGAGTTTATTCGCAGAAAATCGCTAGTCTATTTTCTAAAGAAAAGGATCAGGAAATTATTCTTGATGGCACAGATTGTGCAGCGACCCCCGAAGATATAAGTCGTTTTAAAAAATGGTGGAAACTGATTAGCATTGAACACGCTTTTGTGTTTTGGTTTTTAGGAGCAATTTCAATGATTTTTCTTATGCTTTTGTCTTACGCGACAACCCACGGCTTAACTGGTAATACCGAAGGAATTAATTTTGTTATTAATGAAGGAGCCGTTATTGGGAATATTGTCTTTCCTTTTGTCGGCACCCTATTTTTAGTGGTAGTATCTATTATGTTATTTCAGACACAGTTGGGTGTAATGGACTCCACCTCTCGAATTATGGCAGAAAATTTAGCTATAAGAAAATTACACGGACAAGAGAGGGGAAAAATTAATCTTTCAAAAATATATTATTCTTTTGTTTGGGCGCAGATTATTTTTGGGATAATTTTATTTTTATTTAATATATACGAACCTAAAACATTAATAGTTCTTGGTGCAGTAATTAATGCCTTCGCAATGTTCGTGCATTTAGCCTTGGTCTTTTGGCTTAATCACAAAAGTTTACCTAAAGTTTTCCGTCCTACTTGGATACGGAAAATTATAATTGGAATTATTTTTATATTTTTTGGAATTTTTAGTTTTATAGTTTTATGGGATAAGATTTTTTAAGACAAGACCTACCTTGGCAACCCCCTACTTCTCCTCTATCTCAGAATCTATGTGATCCAATTTTTTTTCTAGCCTACTTAAGGTGTTTTGTAGGCTTTTTAATTGAGTTTCTTCTGTTTCGAGCTTCTCCTCCTCTTTTTCTGTTATTTTTTCCTCGCCAGCTATACCAGACATAATAATCTTACTTCCGATGAATTCTGAGACGAACACTCCAGTTATAAGTAATACCACAGAGCCTATAATCATCGAAGCAATACTTCCAAGATTTAGTTCATCGGCTATATGCCATACTCCTCGCCAAAAAAGCACAACCCCTATCCCTCCTAAAATTGCATATAAAATAGGATAATGGCTCAAAAATCCTCGGACTCTATCCTCCAACTTATCGAAAAATTTTATGACCCTTTTTATAAATGTATACATATGTTTTGTTTGTCTATATAATACACTAAGTAAAGAATTAATTCTATGATATGGAATGATGTAAATTTAATAAACAAGTTTAAGGGCAAGGGGGTGGTGGTAATGCCTACCGACACCATATATGGCGTTGTCGGTAGTGCACTTCAGGAATCCGTAGTTAGTCGTATTTACAACATTCGAAAAAGAGCCCCAGAAAAGCCCTGTATTATATTAATTAGTGATGTTGAAGAATTACAGAAATTTTCTATAGAATTATCTACCCAGCAAAAGAAAAAAATTAAAGAATATTGGTCCTTCAACAATACAGAGAATTTTCGGCCGACCAGTATAATATTAGATTGTAATGAAGATAAATTCACATACTTGCACAGAGGCACAAATACTCTTGCTTTTAGAGTTCCAGCTGAAGAGGATTTACGAAAAATGCTTACAGAAACTGGTCCTTTAATTGCACCTTCGGCGAATCCTGAAGGGCTCAATCCATCTAGAAATATTGATGAAGCCAAAAATTACTTCGGTAATTTTGTAGATTTATATATAAACGGAGGTGAGATTACTAGTTTACCTTCTCGAGTTATAAAATTGCATAATGATGGGACAGTTAATATACTTAGAACATGAGAAAGACTATATGGGAAAAATTTTTTAGCATACCTGCAGAAATTTTAGAAAAAGGGATAGAGACTGGGAGAGAAATTGAGCAAGGTGTGGCAAACAAAGAACCAACCAAGGCTGTTGCAAAATACTGGAGGACTCTCGGTCCTGGACTTACCACGGGAGCGGCAGATGATGACCCTTCAGGAATAGCTACTTATTCTCAAATGGGAGCTTCACAAGGGTTCGGTTTAATTTGGATGTCTATTCTCACATTTCCACTTATGGTTGTGATCCAAGAAATGTGCGCGAGAATTGGGCTTTCTACGGGGGTGGGGCTCGCTGCCAATATTAGGAAAAATTATTCTAAAAAAATTCTTTATTTTTGTACTAGCTTACTTCTTTTTGCAAACGTTTTTAATATCGGCGCAGACTTAGGCGCTATGGCTAAGGGGGCTCAGCTTATACTGCCAGCTTTATCTTTTCCCTTTTTAATTATTATTTTTGCCGGGCTATCTCTTTCTCTGCAAATTTTTATTCCTTATAAAAAATATGCAAAATATTTAAAATATCTAACATTTATTCTTTTTGCTTACGTGGTGTCTGCTTTTTCGGTAAATATCAACTGGGGAGAAGTTTTGCAACATGCCGTCTTGCCAAGATTTACTTTTTCAAAAGATGTCATGATACTCATCTGTGCCGCTCTCGGGACCACTATTTCCCCATATTTATTTTTCTGGCAGACTTCACAAGAAGTGGAAGAGCAAATTATGCATGGAGAAAAGACAGTTGCAGTACGCGTAGCTAGCACTACCAAGGAAGATATTAAGGAAATGAGAATAGATGTTTGGTCAGGAATGTTTGTATCTAATGCCGTTATGTTTTTTATTATTGCTGCTTGCGCTGCGACACTTTATGCGAGTGGTATTACAAACATAGCCACAGCGGCTGATGCTGCTATAGCGCTACGACCCTTTGCTGGAGACTTCGCGTTTTTCCTTTTTGCTTTGGGGATTTTAGGCACAGGGTTTTTAGCCATTCCAGTGCTTGCGGGCTCAGCTTCCTATGCAATTTCAGAATCTTTTGGATGGAAAACGGGGTTATATAGAAAATTAAAACAAGCGACGTCTTTTTACGGAGTGATTATCATTGCTATGGTGCTGGGTATAATATTAAATTTTATTGGGTTAGATCCCATTAAGGCACTTATATATTCAGCAGTATTGAATGGGATAATTTCTCCCATTATGATTTTCTTTATAGTTCACCTAAGCGGGAATGGAGAAATAATGGGAGCTTTTAAAAACAAAAGAATAAGCAACATAATAGGCTGGTTTGCATTTCTCTTAATTTCTTTAGTCGGCGTGGGAGCCATTATTGCCATTTTTAGCTAAAAATGAAAATAGAAAAAAATTACAACTTATCTAAACTGAACACTTTTGGAATTCAAGCCAAAGCCAAACTTTTTGTTGAAATAAACACCGAAGAAGATATAAAAGAATTATTTATTTTGCCGGAATTTCAAAAAAACAATAAATTGTTTCTCGGCGGGGGAAGCAATGTACTTTTCACAAAAGACTTTGACGGGATAGTTATTTTAAATAAATTAAAAGGGATAGAAATCATAGAAGAGACTTCTGAAAACGTAAAAGTTCGTGCTCTTGGTGGGGAAAACTGGCACGATATGGTGACATTCGCAGTTGATCGTGATCTTTGGGGGATTGAGAACTTGTCCTTGATTCCGGGTACTGTGGGTGCGGCCCCAATGCAAAACATTGGAGCATATGGGGTAGAACTCAAGAATACACTCTTAGATGTCGAAGCATATAATATTGAAACTGGAGAAAAGAGAATTTTCCCTAAAGAAGAATGTGAACTTGGTTATAGAGAAAGTATTTTCAAGCATAAAAATAAAGGGCAATATTTTATTTTTGCAATAACCCTCAGATTAAACAAAAAAGAAAATAGAAATATTTCTTATAGAATTTTAGCAGATTATTTAGAGAAAAATAAAATTGAAGTTAAAAGAGTTAAAGATATCAGTGATGCGGTCGCCGCTATTCGTCGCAGTAAGTTACCAGATCCTAAAATAATAGGCAATGCCGGTAGTTTTTTTAAAAACATTTTCGTATCTGAAGTAGAGTTTAAAAAATTGCAGACAGAATATCCAGATATCCCACATTTTGAAGAACCCGCCGACGCTGAAGCTTTGGCGGGCAGGGATGAGGTAGTGATTAAAATACCAGCTGGGTGGTTTATTGAAAAATGTGGGCCCGCAAACGGGATAAGCTGGAAAGGGTATAGGATAGGTAATGTCGGGGTGCACGAACGACAAGCATTAGTGTTGGTAAATTATGGTGGGGCGACCGGGAGAGAGATTGTGGATTTAGCCAGCCAAATTATTTCCTCAGTAAAGGAAAAATTTAACCTAGAACTTACCCCAGAAGTCAATATTGTGTAAAATAACACAAGGGCTATAATAAGATTATTAATAATTTCATAAAATTTTTAACTATGGAAAATAATAAAAACATGAATACGGTCTTAGCAGTTATTATCTGCTTGGCTTTAGTGGGGGTTTTAATTTTTATCAGCATAAATAACAAAGTTAACATGACACCAAACAATAACGACAACACAAACACAGCAGTAGACGATACAACTTCTGCGGGGCAAGTAGCAAAAGTAGGGGATATGGTTGCGATGAATTACACAGGAAGGTTGGAAAACGGTACAGTTTTTGATTCAAACGTGGATCCAAAATTTAACCATGTGCAACCATTTATTTTCCCACTAGGCGCAGGGCAAGTCATCTCTGGTTGGGATACTGGAATAGTTGGTATGAAAGTAGGAGATAAAAAGACGCTTACCATAGCACCAGAAGATGCTTATGGTGCAGCGGGGCGCCCACCTGTCATTCCACCAAATTCAACATTGATATTTGAAGTTGAATTATTAGCAATTAATTAGTAAATATATGGAAATACCAAACGAACAAAAAAGAAATCTTTATAGAGCAGGCCTTGCATTAGTTATTATTCTTTGTGTTTTTTATGCAGTAAGGATTTTATCTGAGTTTAAGTCTTACAGCATGATGGATAATTACGGAAGTAGCAGCATAACTTTAGCCGGGCACGGAGAAGTTTCTGCCGTACCCGATATTGCCACTGTATCCTTCACAATTCACAAAGAAGGTAAAACAGTAAAAATAGCACAAGAAGCAGCCGCAGCAGTAGAGAAATCAGCCTTGGATTTTTTGAAAGAAAATAAAATAGAAGATAAAGATATTAAAACAGCTAATGTGTCTTTTAATCCAAAATACGAATATAAACAAGCATTGTGTCCACAAGCTACGGCAGAAAGTCTAGGAGCAGGAGATGTGAAAGTTGCTATGCCTTATTATTGTGGTGGTGGAAAACAAGTTTTAATTGGGTATGAATCCTACGAGAGCATTACTGTAAAAGTTAGAGATACTGATAACGTTGGGAAAATTACCCAAGGTCTTGGGAATTTGGGGGTTACGGATTTGAACGGTCCAAATTTTGCTATTGATAAAGAAGAAGATCTAAAAAAGGAAGCAAGGAAGAAAGCAATTGATGATGCTCAGGAAAAAGCAGAAATTTTAGCAGACGATTTGGGGGTTAAATTAGGAAAGATTATAAGCTTCAATGAAGATGGTGGGTATCCAGGTGATATGTATTACGGTAAATCTGTCATGATGGAGGCTTCAATCAATGCTGCTCCTGCTCCAGCTAGGGTTCCTAAAGGAGAAAATACAATCAGCGCGGATGTAGTTATAGTCTACGAAATTAAGTAAAATCACCCTATTTTCGCTGGGTTGACTATTGTGAGTAAAAAGAGTATATTTAAAGAAGCCCTGCGAGGGGCTTTTTTAAGAACCTTTATGTAAAAATACTTGTCCCGTTAGAAAATCAAGGGACGTATGTAAAATGTAAAGTTTATTATTTTAATTTTCTAATGGGATGTCAAAACTTACTGAGTATTTAAAAGAAACAAAGACAGAACTAAAACACGTCATTTGGCCGTCCCGTAACCAGACTTTGTACTATACCCTGATAGTCATCATCTTATCTGTAGTTATCTCATACTATTTGGGTATTTTTGATTTTATTTTCGCTCAAGGGTTACAGAAGATAATCGGATTTTAGTTTTTAATTTTATTTTATGTCTAAACAAGAAACAGAAGGAGCTAGAAATTGGTATGCGATACACACTTATGCTGGATACGAGAACGTTGTTCTTCGTAATTTGAAACAGCGCATAGATTCTTTAGGGATGAATGATAAAATTTTTAACGTCATCGTGCCAGTTGAAAAGAAGGTAAAAATTAAAGCAGGTAAACGCGCTGAAGTAGAAGAAAAAATTTATCCTGGGTATGTTTTAGTGGACATGATAGTGACCGATGATTCTTGGTACGTAGTTCGCAACACTCCGCGAGTGACAGGCTTTGTCGGTGCAGGAGTAAACCCAGTTCCATTAAAAAAAGAAGAAGTTGATTATTTATTTAAGAAAATGGACTCAGGGACACTTAAGCACAACATCGATATGGTTGTGGGGGAAAGCATTCTTATCACTGATGGACCGTTTAAAGACCTTGAAGGTAAAGTGAACTCTGTAGATCAGGATCGAGGCAAGGTAAAGGTATTGGTTTCAATGTTTGGGCGCGAGACCCCAGTCGAGCTCGACTTCTTGCAAGTTAAGAAGATATAAGCTAATCTATATATTCGTATGGCAAAAAAAATTACAAAGAAAATAAAACTACAAATACAAGCGGCTAAAGCAACTCCTGCTCCTCCACTTGGACCAGCGCTCGGGCAGGCCGGGATAAACATCGGAGACTTTGTTACCAAGTTTAACGCGGCTACAGCTAAAATGGCTGGAGATAAAGTCGGAGTTTCTATTACTGTCTATGAAGACCGAAGTTATGATTTCGTGGTTAAAACCCCTCCAGTTACTGGGCTTATTTTAAAAGCAGCTGGGATAGAGAAAGGTTCTGGGAAGAACGTAGCCACTAAGGCTGGGAAAATTACTCGAGCGCAAGCACTTGAAATAGCTAAGAAAAAAATGCAAGATTTGAACTCAAAAGATGACGAAGGCGCAATAAATATTATTGCTGGGAGTGCTCGATCTATGGGCATCGAAGTAAAATAGTAAAATAACTGTATGCAAATACTTACTAACTTGACTGAGAGGGATTATACAAAAATTCTTATTTGTTTGACGTTGTACATAACTTCTCTTTTTGCAGCGAATACATTAGGCATAAAGACTATGCCTTTTCTTTTCGGTACTCATCTTTCGGTGGCAGTCTTTTCTTTTCCAATTGTCTTTATCATGACGGATGTGATTGGGGAAGTGTATGGCAAGAAAATGGCAAATAATTTTGTTATTGCCGGGATTCTGAGTATTCTTGTTTTTCTTTTTTATTCTTTTATTTCTGGCATAGCTCCTTGGGCTAAGAATAGTTCTTGGGCGACAGAATCCTTCGATATTATTTTCGGGCTCTCGGCGCGGTTTTCTATCGCCTCTATTGCTGCTTTTATAATTGCTGAATATCAAGACGTGATCTCTTTCTTTTTCTTAAAACGAAAAATTGGAGATAGTAAGTTTTGGCTTCGTTCGAACCTCTCAAATGTTTGGTCTCAATTTTTTGACAGTGCTATTTTTATACTTATAGCCTTTGTGGGCACTGGTAGATACTCATGGCACGACATGTTTTTAATGATTGTCGCTTGGTGGATATATAAGGTTTTCATGGGGTTTCTTTTCACCCCACTTTCATATTTAGGCATTCATGTTTTAAGAAACTATGGCAACGTTAAAGCAGAAAGTTAAATATACGGCTTTTGTGGCGGCTAGTATTGATGGGCGAATAGCGAAAAGTAATAACTCTGGAACGGATTGGACAAGTAAAGAAGATTGGAGATATTTTCAAAAGGCACTATCTAAAGTAGATGCTGTTATTGCTGGATATAATACATACCAGCAAGCTTCCCCTAGATTAAAGAAAAGAAATACATTTGTTTTAACCTCTAGGGTAAAATCTGTAAAAAAAGAAGGAATAGTGACTTTTATCAATCCAAAAAAATTTAATTTAAAGAAATTTCTAGAAACTAGTAATTATAAAAACGTAGCAATAGTAGGTGGGTCTAAGGCTTATAATTTTTGCCTAGAGAATAAAATGTTGGATGAGCTTTTGGTTACGATCGAGCCTTATGTATTTACTAACGGGGTACCAATGTTTACAGGTGAGAAATTCAAGAAATATAAACTTTCCCTAGAATCAATCAAAAAACTTAATCAAAAAGGTACAATTTTGCTATCATATAAATATGAAAATTAAAGCCATTAAAACTAGAGTGTTTAAGGAGCGAGAAGATTTACTCTCTTTTATTTTGAAATATGTTAAAAAACTCCCTGAGAAATCTGTTTTAGTTGTTACTTCAAAAATAGTGGCTTTAGCTGAAGGCCGAACGGCGGAATTTGTAAATGAAAAACAAAAAATAGATTTAATAAAAGAAGAGAGTGATTTTACCATTAAAACCAAAGTTGTCTGGATGACAATCAAAGATGGAATGGTTCTAGCCTCTGCGGGTATTGATGAATCCAATGCTGGAGGGAAATTAATTCTTCTACCAAAAGATAGTTTTAAAAATGCAGAATTTTTGCGAAAAAAAATAATGCAAAAGTTTCGACTAAAAAACCTCGGAGTTGTCATAACTGATTCAAGGCTTATGCCTCTTCGTGCTGGAGCCCTTGGAATAGCTTTAGGATTTGCTGGTTTCCATGGTATACGAAATTATGTAGGCACTAAAGATATTTTTGGGAGAATCATGAAAATATCAAAAACAAATGTTGTAGATAGCCTAGCCACAACTGCAGTCTTGTGTATGGGTGAAGGCGACGAACAACAGCCGCTTGCTGTTATAACAGATGCTCCAGTTATTTTTTCTAACAAAGTTAAGCGAAGGGAAATAATGATTGATCCACAACACGATATATACGCACCACTTTTTACTGGTCTACACCTTAACAAAAATGCAAAAGAAAAGAAAAACTAAAAACCTGAAAAAATCAGGGGTGCCATACTTAACGGAACTTGTTACTAAGCTTGCGCCTAAGGTGGGCGCGAGGGCTATGGTGGAGCCAGAGTGGGGCATCGCAGCTCAAATAATTTACAAAAATGGAGTGGTTAGATCTCTGCGAATGTATTCTTTAGATTTGAACCATATAGCTTCTTCGGATATCGCACGTGATAAAGATTATGCAAAATTTTTTATGAAAAAAAGAGGATACCCTGTCGCTCCCGGGGTAACTATATTTAAAGACGATTGGGCTAAAGTAGTAAAAAGTAATCGAAATATTTCATATGCAAAAAAATATGCAAAAAAATTAGGTTACCCTGTTATTATTAAGCCCAACAGCAAGAGTCAGGGCTCGGGGGTGTGTCTAGCTTCTAGCGCCACAGAACTTAAAAATGGTTTACTGGAAATATTTAAAGGAGAAAGAGTCGCATTGTTAGAAAAATATTTACCAGGGAGGGACTATCGTGTTGTTGTTTTGGACGGAGAAATTATTTCTGCTTACGAACGGGTTGCTCTTTCAGTGACGGGGGATGGGAAACGTTCTATCTTAGCTATTCTTAAACAAAAGCAACGAGATTTTATATCGAGTGGGCGGGATACAAAAATAAATTTTAATGATAGGAGAATAAAAATCAAACTACAGAGTCAGGGTTGTTCTTTTAATACTGTTTTACCAAAAGGACAAAAGATATTTTTATTAGATAATGCCAACCTTTCTACTGGGGGTGATGCAGTTGATGTGACACACAGTTTACATACAAGTTTTAAGAAAATTGCTATGAGTCTTACAAAAGACATGGGGTTACGTATTGCGGGGGTAGATATAATGGTCACGAAAGGGGATATAACTAAAAATTCTAAAGATTGTAGATATTATATTATTGAAATTAACGCGGCGCCTGGCTTGGACCACTATGTAACCACAGGGTCCGCTCAAAGAAAAATAGTTGAATCTATGTATTTGAAAGTATTAAAGGCGCTTGGAAAGAAAGATTAGTTGGAGTATATTTAAGGGGTGAAAAAGGTTGTTACAAAAGGAACCAAGCGTTCGAGGCCTTCGTGGGATGAGTATTTTTTAGGTATAGTAGACGGAGTAGGAGCTAGGGCGACGTGTGATAGGGGCGGGAAAGGTTGTGTCATTACTATCAACAATCGAATTTTATCTACAGGGTATCTAGGGTCAGTTTCTGGGTTGCCACACTGTGATGAGGTAGGACATGATGTGAAAAGTGACCAAGACTTAAATTCTTGTGCCAGAACTATCCATGCTGAACATAATGCCATAACTCAAGCCTTAAGTTTCGGGATACCACTTGAAGGAGCCACGATTTACTGCGAGAAAGCTCCTTGTCAGGCTTGTGCTAAAATGATAACTACTTTAGGTATTACAAAAATTATCACTAAAAATTAAATACAAATATATGGTTGATTTAAAAGAACTACAGAAGGAGGTAATGAGAAATAAGCTTGAACACGGGTTCAATACTACCGATGTGGCTCTGGAGTTCTGCCGAGCTCACGAAGAACTCTCGGAAGCATTCTCTAAATTTAATAAAGGGCAAGATGGAGTGGCAGAAGAATTTGCTGATGTGGCAATATTCCTTCTTGGAATGGCAGAAATTCTTGGTTTTGATTTAGAAAAAGAATTAACTCGAAAAATTGAAATAAATAAAAAAAGAAAATATAAAAAAGAAAAGTCTCCCGACGGGAAGGATATTTTTATCCGAGTGAGAACAGACGAAGATCCTTAGATTCTAAGCAATCATTATTAATTTGTAAAAAGTTTGTGGGGGGGGTATAATCATAACACTATGAAAAACAATCAAAAAGGTTTTACAAATGTCAGCTTAATAATAGTGGTTGTTGCTCTAGTAGCCATTGGCGGATATTTTGTTTTATCCAAGAAATCAATAATCCCTTCTGAAACACAACAGACACAGACACCAAATGACGTACAAGAAGGGGATAAAATTGACACACCTCCTATTACTACCACATCCCTGGATAAAATTACTACACCAGACAAAATTTTAAAAGTTGCCATTGGTCTTATTTCTAAACAATTTTCACCGGATTTTTATCCCAAAGTTTCAGCTGATGGTTCTAAAATTGTCTTTTGGAAACGAGGCGAAGGAAAACCAGAAGAAAAAGGTTTATGGGTTATCAATGTTGATGGTACTGAGATGAAACAATTGATAAAAGATGATCTTATTGGAACTGGCGATAGTTTTGAGTGGTCTCCTATCACCGATACTCATTACAACGATAGATATGTTTTTTATATTGCGCAAAAAGAAATTCCAACGCAAACAAAATTTTCCAGCACTACTCACGTTCTTAAGGTGGTGAATCAAGACGGTAATTATTCGAAAGAACTTACACCAAATAGTGAACGTGTTGCATTTCCTCGATGGATTTCTATAAATGAAATTGCATATATTGATAAGAATGATGACAATAAATTAAAGATTGTGGATATTAATGGTAAAAAAGTAATTAGAAGTAGTGATGAAATGGCGTTGGTATATGGTGAATATCGGGATAAATCTCTTAGTCATGGTGTGATTAAATCAATAACTTTTAATGGGGTTGTGAAACAACTTATACCAGACAACGATAATGGCGTATTTCCAGTTTTATCTCCTGATAAAAAGAAAGTTGTGTATACTTCTTTTTGGTCAGGACCACAAAAAATTATGGTTATGAATATTGACGGTAGCAATAAAATTCAAGTAGCCTCGGGTAGTTTTCCTTCATGGTCTTTTGATAGTTCCCGAATTGCTTATTATATTACCGAAGAAGATGGATACAACGTTACCGCTTCCGATATTTATGTTGTGAACGCGGACGGAAGTGGAAATAAAAAAGTAGAAACAGGAATAGAAAAAGGGCCGGCTCTCAATCCACGATGGTTTCCTGATGGGAAACATATAGTATTAGATTATTCAGATAAAGGGGTGGGGACTATTGAAATCGTACCAGTTGAATAAAAAAGATTTTACTATCTGCTTAGATAAATTTCTCATAAACTGAAAAAGTGTAATTAAAAGGATTTTTCTCATCCTTTTTATGTTCTTCGTGTGAGACTTCGTTCCAGACTATTGGAATAATTTCTGGGAAAAAGCTATCTGCGGCACTTTCTTCTGCATCAATGTGGGTAATATATAATTTGTCGGCTATAGGCATAGTTTGTTTATATATTTCTGCTCCACCAATCATAAAAATTTCCTCATTTTGATCTGGGAATAAGTCTAAAGCTTCGGCGAGCGAATGAACCACTTCAACCCCCTCCTTTTTATAATTTAAGTCTCGCGTGATGACTATATTTCTGCGATTGGGGAGCGGGCCTGGTAGGGATTCAAAAGTTTTTCTTCCCATTACCACGGCGTGGAGCGTAGTAGTTTCTATAAAATGTTTCATATCTGCTGGCATTGACCATAGCAAAGTATTGCCCTTCCCGAGTTCATTGTTTTTCCCTATGGCTGCGATTAATGAAATCATCCCATTACTAAAATTTTAATTAATAATCTTTATCTTTATGCCCCGCAATCAAAAATTTAGTACGGGACAGGTTTTTTATAAAGCTATTTCTAATCCTACGATTGGTGGTAATGGATTGTATTGAGCTTGTAAATCTGCGAGGATTTCTCCTACCAAGGCTTCGTCTTTTTGCTCAGCTCTCTTAAATGCATCTTTCGGTAAATGCAGCTCTATATTTTTATGATTATTAGTTCTTTGTATAATTTCCTTAGCTCCTTCATAGTGATTGTCATAAATATGCGCGTTGGAGATTGAATGAGTATAAATTCCTGGACGAACACCGAGCCGTTCAGCAATCATGCACTGCAAAAGCGCAAAACCAAAAGTGTCAAAAGGGCAACCAAGTATCATGTCGTTTGACCGCACGATGTTGTGCATATTTAGTCGTCCACCAATTATATTTATTGTGTAAGCGTATGGGCAGGGAACATTTTTCTTTGGAGTTCCACCATAGCCATCATCCCTAGGGTCCCAAGTTATAACTACTCCATGTCTTGAGCTAGGCTCCTTCTCTAAAAGTTCTATGGCTTTTCCCAATTGATCACGCCCGAAGTGGTGTCGCCAGCGCCAGCCGTAGGCCGAAGACAGTGTGCCGTCCTCTTCTAGAAAAGGGTCCCACATTTTTGTAAATTTTCGCAGAAATGTCGCATCTTTTTCTCCTTGGATAAACCAGACTTGTTCAGCGATGGGGGATTTTAGGGGTTGTTTACGGAGCGTTAAAACAGGGAAACCATCCTTTTCTATATCAAAAGAAAATGTAACTCCAGGCAAAGCTTTGGTCTTATGCCCCGTGCGTTCGTTTAACTCCTCTATGCCTTCATCCATTATTTTCTTAATAATGTTTTGATAGATTGTGTCGAAGGTGGTCATATAGTAGAGTATATAATAAATCAATTCTTATGGAAACCCAGAACACATATGCAAAAAAATCCTAAATATCCAAGTCCATATATACCAAAAGGGCGCGAAATCCTATACGTGCCACTTTCAAATTTATATATGACACAAGCAAGAGATTATGCTCGAGTTAATTCCCTAGATAAAGAAATGCCGAACACGAGTATAATTGTGAAAGCTGGGAAAGTTATCGGGATCGGGGCCAACGGCAGCAATTATCATGAACAGCATGGATGCGAAAGGGTCAGACAAAATATTCCAACAGGGGAAGGTTATGAATTGTGTGAGGGTTGTCATCCGAAAAATCACGGAGAGTCTAGGGCTATTAATGATGCAATTGAAAAAGGGAATGACCCCAAGGAAGCAGATCTATATATGTGGGGGCATTGGTGGTGTTGCAAAAATTGTTGGGAAAAAATAATTTCTTCCGGGATTAAAAATGTTTATCTTTTAGAGAATAGCGAAGTCCTCTTTAATAAAAAGGATCCAGAAAATATAATTGGGCACCAGCTTGATTAAATAAAAAAACTTTAATGCACAATAAAGATTTAAAAATTTTAATAAAAGCTGCTCACGCCGGAGGGGAAATTCTAAAAAAATATTTTGGGCAGACTCTTGATACGGTTCAAAAATCAACTATAGGTGATTTTCAAACCAAAGCTGATCTTGGGTCCGAAAAAGCCATTATTGCAACAATAAGAAAATATTTACCACTATACAATATTCAGTCTGAAGAAGATGGTAGAACTGAAAATGGGTCCGACTACACTATTATCATTGATCCACTAGATGGCACGAATAATTTCGTCCTCGGAATGCCACATTTTTCTGTTTCTATTGGTCTTCTATATAAAAACGAACCTGTTGCCGGAGTGGTGTATCTACCAATAGTGGACCAGCTTTATACTGCAGAGAAGGGGAAAGGAGCATATCTAAATAAAAAAATAATTAATGTAAACAACATTACAGATGTAAAAAAATTAAATATTGTATATACCTGTGGATATACAACGAGTCGACCTTACATAGGTCAACTTTTGAAAAACCTAATTATTGGGGATCATAAACGGATTTTACACAACTGGTCCGCTGCGTTTGAATATTGCATGCTTGCTTCAGGGAAAATTGAAACGGTAATCACTGACGGGGTTGAGGTGCACGATTTTGCCGCAGGCAAACTCATCGCCATGGAGGCTGGAGCCAAAATAATAGATTTTTCCGGTAAAAGAGAAAGGGAATACGTTAATACAAAGTTTATTTCCAGCAACACCGATAAAGTCAATAAACATATTTTAGGCATCATCAAACCGTTACAAACATTGACAAAATAAGCTCAAAATGCTATACTTTAGATATCATTCTCTCTAATCACATATTGGGAGTGACCCATTATGTATAAAACACATTCGGCTGCTCCGAAGAAATTTGGTGCACACAAGCCTTCTCGTTTCGGAGGAGCAAGAAAATTTAATCATTCTCGACCTACTTTTAGACGAAGTAGCGGAGGGGGCAAAAGATCTCGCGGTGAGCGAATAGATTTTTCTCGTTTCGTAAAGAAAGGAATTCAAGTGGAAGAAAAGCCATACGTGGCAACTCATACATTCGCTGACTTTCCTTTCAATGCGCAAATTCAAACAAATATAATGAGAACTGGGTATGTGCACCCTAGACCTATTCAAGATCAAGCTATCCCCGTCGTCC
Source organism: Minisyncoccota bacterium (assembly GCA_041665925.1). Classification (GTDB taxonomy): domain Bacteria; phylum Patescibacteriota; class Minisyncoccia; order Phycocordibacterales; family UBA9973; genus UBA9973. The sequence goes on along the minus strand of JBAYHW010000001.1, from coordinate 43,819 downwards.
TAGCTGGGACTGACGTCTTCGGTATGGCAAACACAGGCACAGGAAAGACAGCAGCATTCCTTCTGCCTCTTATTGAGAAAATTGCAAAAACAAAAGGACAGAACAAAAAGGAAACCGTGCTCATAATGGCGCCGACTCGCGAGCTAGCGCTTCAGATAGAAAGCGATTTCAAAAACTTAGCCTTTGGACTTGGGATGTTTTCTGTTTCATGTGTTGGGGGATTGCCGATAATGAAACAAATTAGGGAAATAAAAATGGGAGTATCTTTTATAATCGGAACCCCAGGTAGACTACGCGACCTTATCGATAGAAAAGTTGTAGATTTGTCTAATTGCCACTCTGTGGTCCTAGACGAAGCGGACAGAATGCTTGATATGGGATTTCGTGATGATATGGTTTTTATAATTGGCAAAACTCCAAAGGAGGGGAGGCAGACACTTTTCTTTTCGGCGACACTTTCTCCAGATATTAAAAAGCTTACTGAGCAGTATTTAAATAAACCAGTTTTTATTTCTGTGATTTCAGGTGAAACTGCAAAAAATATTGACCAAGATGTCGTGCGTTATCGAGGGAAAGACGAACAGCTAGAAAGACTTCATGAAATTTTGAAGAAAGACGGATCGGATAAGGTCCTCATATTCCGTGAGATGAAACACAGCGTGGATACACTAACGAAAGAACTTGCTCGGGCTGGGTTCAAAGTTGGTGGTATTCACGGCGACAAAAGAAGCCGAGAACGTATTCGTATTTTAGACTCATTTAAAAAAGATCAGATAAATATCCTCATTGCGACAGACGTCGCTGCTCGGGGACTTGATATTCCAGACGTTACCCATGTCATCAACTTTGACGTACCGCAAACCTACGATACCTATGTGCACCGCATCGGCCGAACAGGCAGAAGTGGCAAAAAAGGCACAGCGCTTACCTTCGTACCTCAATAAACAATTTCTTATAACCAAAAGTTCACCTTGGTGGATTTTTTGATTTCTTATATAATTACAAAATGATCGAAGATAAACAACTGCTTTCTAGTTTTGAGGCAAAAGGTGAAACAGAAATAGAATTTTTAAATTCCCTACAAGAGCTTTGGGCAAAAGAGAAAAAGGAGGGGGATCCAGAGCTAAAATTTTCTTTTGTGTTTGGTCATCACCTTAGTCCAGGAGATTTAAATAAAGTTAAAGTAAAAATAAAAGAAGCAGATGTTTTTATCCCCGAAGGGTTTGGGTGGGATCAACAATCTTTAGATACCTGGAGACAACTATCGGGAGGTGTGTTGTCCGCAGAAAAATTAGAAAAATCTCATGAAAAGGCATATTCAGATTTTAAAACCGACCGCAAGTTTTTCTTTTTGAGAGAAATGATAAAGGTTTTAGAAAGAGCTGGGAAGAAAATTACTTTTATTGATACGGAGATAAATAATCCACTAGTAATTGTACAGAATTTATTAAACACAACTTCAGTTAGAGAATTTTCTCAAATAAAAGATTTTGAGGGGAAAAAAGAAAATGTAAAACAAAGGCTGCAAAATCTTAGCGTTATTAGTCATGGAAGAGAAAATTACATGTTACAGCAATTGCCTGTTAAAATTAGAGAACTTTTAGACGCTAATCCTGATTTAAGGAAAAAACCCGAGGTAAAAATATTATTTTTTCTTGGGGCTAACCACACACCTGTTTATCACACCATGAAGAAACTTGCACCAGAAGACACGGAAGAAGATTTTTCCACTTATCCTTTGATTTTTTCATTTTACGATGAGGCTGCTAGAAGGATTAGATTTAATAAACAAGCGTCTTTATCTGAAGAATTATTGGCAAGAGTAGTTTTGGAGCTAGATTTTTGGAATTATCTATCGAGGGGTGTTAATGAAATATTAAAACAATCTAATAGTAATGAATTAACCACTAAAGTTAGATCCATTATTGAATTATTTTCTCTTGAGGAAATAAAGAATATTTACGAAAACATAGCAAAAAGGAAAAAATTCAGAGATATTCTGCTTGAAAAATGTAAACAAAAAGGGATAGATATGAAAGGATTTTAAAAAATCCCCTGAATGGGGATTTTTTTAATTTGCTTGTATAAGTCCGGCTTTGAGGAGGGTAGCGTAAGCGCCTCGTTTCTTCATGGTGCGCATTCCGCGAGCTGAGATTTCTAGGTTTATGGATTTATTTAATTCAGGGATAAAAAGCTTCTTCTTTTGAAGATTTGGGTATTTGCGTTTCTTGCCAGTCGGGTTGAATTTAGTCGCACGAGTACGATTTGAGTACCCGCCTCCGACGATTGAACCCTTTTTTGTTATTGCACACACTTTCTTCATAGTTTTTGTATGGTATCATTAGAAGCATCATTATGCAAGGGGCAGACGCAATTTTTTATATAGCTATATTGATCATGTCTATTGTGATTCACGAAGTTTCGCATGGTTTCATGGCGGAATATTTCGGTGATGACACCGCTCGTAATGCTGGGCGACTTACCCTAAATCCTATCAAGCATTTAGACTTATTCGGTTCAATTCTCTTACCGGCAGTTTTAATTTTCTCGCACGCTGGATTTCTTTTCGGCTGGGCGAAGCCAGTGCCTTACAATCCCTACAATTTGAGAAATTTGAAATGGGGGACAGTATGGGTCGCAGCTGCGGGTATCCTGGCTAACTTCTTCATTGCTTTAGTTTTCGGGCTGATTATCCGCTTTTCTTCTGGATTTGCTCTGCCCGATAATTTTTATTTTATAACTTCTGCCATAGTCATAGTAAATCTAGCTCTCGGGATTTTTAACTTAGTGCCCATTCCTCCGCTTGATGGCTCCAAGATACTTTTCTCTTTTCTTCCGGAGTCCTTAGCGAGGATAATTTTTAGCTACGAACAATATTCGCTTATTCTACTTCTTGTCTTTGTAATTTTCTTTGCGGACTACCTATATCCAGTATTAGCCTTTGCTTTTCAATTATTCACTGGGTTACCTTTGTAATATTTGCAATTTTTAGGACTTTATAGTACATTATCGTATGAGTCTTCGGACTCTTTTGTTTTATACAACGAACAATTTAATGCCAACAATAAACCAATTAATTAAGAAAAACCGAGTGAAAGTTCACTCTAAACACAAAACCGTTGCATTGGCGAAGGGTTTTAACGTTTTGAAAAATAGACCTGTATATTTTCCAGCGCCTTTCAAAAGAGGAGTTTGCGTGAAAGTCTCTACCACTACCCCCAAGAAACCAAACTCTGCTCTCCGAAAAATCGCCCGCGTACGTCTTACGAACGGCATGGAAGTCACCGCTTATATTCCTGGAGAAGGACACAATCTACAAGAACACTCTGTGGTTATGCTTCGTGGAGGTCGCGTGAAGGACTTGATCGGAGTGCGATACCACATCGTTCGTGGAGTGCTAGACACACAAGGTGTTGAGAAGAGGAGACAAGGACGATCCCTGTATGGGAACAAGAAACCTAGAAAAGACGCGAAGAAATAATTTTAAAATAAAAATAAAATGAGACGTAAAGTAAAAAATAGAAATATAGTAAATCCAGACTTTGTATATAACTCTCAAAAATTAGAGAAGTTTATTAATTACATTATGTGGTCAGGGAAAAAAGAAACTGCCCGTAAGGTAATGTATGCAGCTTTTGATGTGATTAAAGAAAAAACAGGGAATCCAAATCCTTTAGAAGTTTTCGATACAGCTCTTCGTAACGCTGGTCCAATGACCGAAGTTCGTTCTAAAAGAATTGGAGGAGCAAACTACCAAGTGCCTATTGAAGTTCGCCCCGAACGCAGACTCGCACTAGCTATGCGCTGGATTCGCGATGCCGCTCGAGGAGGGAAAGGTAAACCAATGCATTTAAAACTTGCTGATGAACTTATTGCAGCTTCTAAGAACGAAGGTGCAGCTATTAAAAAGAAAGAAGATACTCACAAAATGGCTGAAGCCAACAAAGCCTTCGCTCATTTTGCTTGGTAATTTTTTATGGAAAGAGATTATCCTTTAGAAAAAGTTAGAAATATTGGAATTATTGCGCATATTGATGCAGGAAAGACGACTACAACAGAGCGTGTGCTTTTTTATACTGGAGTTTCTCACAAAATAGGAGAAGTGCACGACGGAGAGACTACCACGGACTGGATGGAGCAGGAGCGAGAACGAGGAATAACTATTACTTCTGCGGCGGTCACTTGTTTCTGGACTCCGACTTATGCTGATCCGAAAGACAAAGCTAAGAAACACCGTTTTAATATTATCGATACACCTGGACACATAGACTTCACCGTAGAAGTGAAGCGCTCTCTTCGTGTGCTTGACGGAGCCGTTGTAGTTTTCGACGGAGTAGCTGGAGTAGAACCGCAATCTGAAACTAACTGGCGCTATGCCGACGAAGCGAAAGTTCCTCGAGTATGCTTTATAAATAAATTAGATAGAACGGGGGCATCTTTTGAGCATTCGTATGCAACTATTTTAGACCGACTTACAAAAAAGGCAGTCCGTATGCAGATCCCCATCGGACTAGAAGAAAACCACGAAGGAGTCGTAGACTTGCTTCGTATGAAGGCGTACTATTTCGAAGGAGAAATGGGCAATAAAGTTATTGAAAAAGAAATTCCTGAAAATCTAAAAGCTGATGCAGAAAAATTCCACGGAGAACTTATAGAGAAAATAGTGGAGACTGACGAAGTGATGATGACTGAATACTTAGAAGGAGTTATCCCCGATATTGATGTTTTGAAAAGAACTCTTCGTAAGGCTGTAATCAATAATGAAATTTTTCCAGTTTTTGCTGGCTCAGCACTTAAGAACAAAGGCGTTCAGCTTGTGCTTGATGCTGTCGTGGACTATCTTCCAGCGCCTACAGACATTCCCCCTATTCCAGGAGTTAACCCAGACACAGATGAACCATTAGTAAGAAGCGCTTCTGACGCAGAACCATTCGCAGCATTGGCCTTCAAAGTGGCTACTGACCCATTCGTCGGACAAATTATTTTCTTCCGTGTTTATTCAGGAAGTTTGATGGCTGGAAGTTATGTCTACAATCCACGAACACGCAATAAAGAACGCATAGGCCGAATCTTGCGTATGCATGCGAACGACCGTGAAGAAGTGAAACAAGTTTTCGCCGGAGAAATTGCTGCTGCCGTCGGACTTAAGGATACTATTACTTCAGATACTATTTGTGATGAAAATAATCCTATTGAATTAAACAGAATAGTATTCCCTGAACCAGTTATTCAACTTCGCATAGAACCAAAGACAAAAGCTGACCAAGAAAAAATGGGTATGGCTTTGAACCGTCTCGCTCAAGAAGACCCTACTTTTAAAGTTACAACTGACCAAGAAACAGGGGAAACAATTATTGCTGGCATGGGAGAACTTCACCTCGAAATTATCGTAGATCGAATGAAGCGAGAATTTACTGTGGAGGCTAACGTAGGTAAACCACAAGTAGCTTATCGAGAAACCATTACTGGAAATTCTGACGCCGAAGGTAAATACATCAAGCAGTCTGGCGGACGCGGTAACTACGGTCACGTTAAGATTAAGGTTAAGCCAATGGAAATGCTTACTAAAGAAGAACTCGAAGACCTACCAAAAAATACAAAACGCTCTGAAGGTTTCGAATTTATTAACAGTATTAAAGGAGGTGTTATTCCGCAAGAATATATTGCTCCTTGCGAAAAAGGATTTAAGGAAGGATTGGATCGCGGAATTCTGGCTGGATTTAAAATGGTTAACGTTTCAGTAGATCTCTGGGATGGAAGTTATCACGAAGTTGACTCTAACGAAATGGCTTTCAAAATTGCAGCTTCTATGGCCATCCAAGATGCATGCCGTCGAGCTAATCCAGTTATCCTGGAACCAATGATGAAGGTAGAGGTCATTACTCCAGATAAATTCATGGGAGACGTTACTGGTAACCTTTCATCTAAACGCGGACTCATAGAAGGGATGGAAGATCGAGGAATGAATAAAGTTATTAAAGCTATTGTGCCTCTATCCGAAATGTTCGGATACATGACCGGGCTTCGTTCAATGACCGAAGGCCGAGCAGGATTCACTATGGAATTCTTCCGCTACGACATCGTGCCGAACAACGTCGCTGAGACTATCATAGCTGCTAGAAAATAAAAAAACTGCCCAAAAGGGCAGTTTTTTGTTAATATATCAATATGCTGCAAACTCCTTTTTATGACCCGGAAAAATCATATGAGGACAACTTTAAAGAAGGGCCCTTTGGAGCTTTTTCAGATGGTGTCGCCTGCGCAGAAGGCTCTGGCGTACCGAAGGAGCCGCAATATGATTTTCTGGGAGTGAAAGTAAATTCGCCTTTTGGAATTCCTTCGGGGCCATTAATTAATTCTAATTTTTGCAAAGGAGCATTCGATAAAGGTTTTGATATTTGTGTATATAAAACAGTGCGCTCGGGGGTGTATCCATGTCATCCATTTCCAAATGTTCTTTCTGTAAAAATAGAGGGTGATCTGACTTTAGAAAAAGCATCGGGTAAATTAATTGCAGACAGAAATTATTCTGAGCCAATTTCTATTACTAATTCTTTCGGTGTGCCTTCAAGAGATGCAAAACTTTGGCAAGAAGATGTGCGAAAAGCAGTGACTTATGCAGAGCCGGGGCAAGTTTTAGTTTTAGGATTTATGGGTACCGTGAGAGAAGGGCAAACAGCAGAAGAATTTATTGCCGATTATGCATTGGCTGCGAGACAAGCAAAAGAAACAGGCGTAAAAATTCTAGAAACAAATTTATCTTGTCCAAATATCGGCAACGAAGGCCTCGTTTGTTATAACTTAGATATGACGGAAAAAGTTTGTGAGGCGATAAGAAAAGAAATAGGGGGCACTCCACTTATTTTAAAAGTTGGCTACTATAAAAATTATGAAGATGTTAAAAAGCTCGCAGAAATTGCAGGAAAATATGCACAGGCTGTTTCGGCAATCAATACTATTCCTGCAGAGATAGTAGATAAAGAAGGGCACCAAGCCTTACCTGGGCCGAATAGAATTAAATCCGGAGTTTGCGGAGCATCTATCAAATGGGCAGGACTCGAAATGGTGACGAAATTAAAGAAAGCGAGAACAGAAATAGACGCAGATTTTAAAATCATTGGTGTTGGAGGTGTAATTACCGCAGATGATTTCTTGGAATATCAGAAAACAGGGGCAGATTTTGTGATGTCAGCCACGGGCGCCATGTGGAACCCTTATCTTGCTAAAGAGACAAAAGAAAGGCTAGAATAACATTATGGATATTCTTTCTATGTTAAAAAAAGTCGGGGCTATCTTACCAGATAGTCATTTTGTTGGTGTTTCTGGGAAGCACATCGATACTTACATCACTAAAGATGCATTATTTCCACACCCGCTTGAGGTGGAGAAAGTTTGCCAAATGTTTGCCGAGAAAAATAAAGATTTAGAAGTAGACATTGTTGCGGCGCCGGCCCTCGGGGGGATTATTCTAGCGCAAGGTACAGCGTATGCTCTTTCGAAAGTAAAAGGGAAAGAAATTTTAGCAATTTTTACTGAGAAAACCCCTGAAGGAGATCAAGTCTTTACGAGGGGATATGATAAATACGTAAACGGTAAAAATGTTTTAATATTGGAAGATTTGGTGACTACCGGAGGCTCAGTGCAAAAAGTAATCACAAGCGTTAAGAAAGCTGGAGGAAATGTTCTAGCTGTGTCTGTAATGGTTAATAAATCTCCAAAAGTTGTAAACAGTGAATTGTTTGGAGTGCCGTTCAATTCTCTCGGAGAGCTAGAAGTTGAAACTTATGACGAGAAAGATTGCCCAATGTGTAAAAATAATGCGCCCATAAATACACAGTTTGGTCACGGGAAGAAATTTTTAGAAAATAGATGATGATAGAAAAATACAACCAAAGAGCTAAAAAAATAAATTCACTACTTTGCGTAGGGTTAGATTCTGATTTTGAAAAAATTCCCGGAAGATTTAAAGAATTAGAACATCCACAATTTGAGTTTAATAAGTGGGTCATAGAAGAAACGCACGAATATTCAGCATCTTTTAAATTAAACAGCGCTTTTTATGAGGCAAGAGGAGACAAGGGAATAAAAGAATTAAAAATGACTATGGACCATATCATTAAAAGTTATCCGGATATTTTTACGATACTTGATGCGAAGCGGGCGGATATTGGGAATACAAATAATGGCTATGTCACTTCTGCTTTTGATTGGCTCGGTTTTGATGCTATAACTCTACATCCATATTTAGGCGAAGAAGCACTTGATCCTTTTTTAGAGAGAAAAGATAAGGGTTCTATTATTCTCTGTCGCACTTCTAATATGGGGGCGAGCGAGCTTCAGGATTTAGAAGTTGAAGGAAAACCAATTTGGCAAATTGTGGCGGAACGAGTAAGTGAAGTTTGGAATAAAAACAATAACTGCATGCTCGTCGTCGGTGGGACTTATCCCGAAGAGATGAAGAAAATCAGAAAAATTACAGGCGATATGACTTTTCTTGTGCCCGGTATCGGCGCACAGGGGGGGGATTTGGAAGCAGTTATGAAATCAGGCTTAAACAGCGAAGGTCTCGGTCTTATCATCAATTCTTCTCGCGGGATAATTTTTTCCGAAAATCCAAAACTTGAAGCGCAAAAACTTTGCGAAGAGATTAGAAAATATAAAGAATAATTTTATGGGAGTAGAATCCAAACCTCAAATACAAAAAGACAAAGAGTCCAAGGAAGCAGTAAAGATACCAGATAATTATTTAATAGGTTATATGTTTGAATCTGTGGACAGGGTGATAATAAAGTATCCTGAAACTCCCAAACCCATTACCCCTGAAATAGAAGATTTTCTCAGGGCGGTAAGAACGTATCACGCTTCTTTTGGAAGCCACATTGATCAGTTGTATCAAGCAAAAATACAAATCTGGGAACAATTGAAAAAAATTGACCCTTCGCTTACTGAGTTTTCGGAAGATAGTTTTTATAAAGTCTTTATCACCAAAATATCACACTATCTAGAACCTTATGCCATTCTTTGCATGCAAGATTTTTGGTATACCAAAGATCCGCAATCTGGCAATTTTACCAAAACGGAAATTATCTCACATTTTCTTTCTGTGGAAAAAGTTGAGAACGATGAAGTAAATCAATGGGGCGAAAAGATATCACGTAGAATTGTTTATGTACGAGGTCCACTTAATCTAGACCGACAATCTACTGCAATAGAGAATTCCATACCTAATGCCGCCAATCAAAACGGTAACATTCTTATCTATGAACCTGGAATAAAAAAGGAATTTGAGGAGTTACTGTCCGGACGGCTAGTTTCTTTGATTTCTGCGATTCGGCAGTCTGGAAACAAAAAAGAAGGAATTAAAAACATAACCCAAGGTGACTTGGAGCGGTCGAATAGTTCCTACGATGCTATAGAGGTTGCTCTTGTCGGAGTTGTGGAAAGGATGGAAGCGCCACCTACCATAGAAGAGTTTAGAGCTGAGATTTTGGCTCATGAAACAAGGCACCTTTTTGATCTTTCGCATGGCAATTATTCTAAACTCAGAATTTTAAAAAGGACAACTAATGCTTCGGAACATGACAACTACCAGAATAATAGGCTTGCGAACGAAGAAATTTATGCTGTTCTGGGGGACTTGAAGTACGCTCCTAATAAAAAATTATCGCTTTTCCGTATTCTTGCCAATATGCGAATTGAGGTTGGTAATAAAATTCATATTAACAATTTTTATAAATGGATTGTCGGACACATGGTGGGGATTATTTCCCAAAATCCCGAAAGTTACGGAATAGAAATTTCCGTAGGTTCTGTAAACACATTTAACCAAATTTTGTCTCAGATTGATAAATTACTCGATCGACCGGATTTACTCTCAGATTTATGTGACAAAATAATAGCTTTACATAACACTAACCCGCAGAAAGATTTTGTTAACGCAACGGAAGAGGAATTGTATGGATCTATCCATGCCCCAAAAGATAAATTAAATTCAATATTAAAAATAGGGGTTCCTGGGGTGGTGGCTGGGGGAGCCATGCTTGCAATCGAAGCCCTCCGTCGTCGCAAGAAAAAAGTTGCCACCGAAGAAGCAAAGTTGCGAAATATGACTAGAAGCGAACGTCGTGCCCATGAACGCAAGAAAAATAAAAAATAAAACCTTGCGAAGAAATTAGGAAATTAACTAAAAGGTGATATGCTGTTTTTATGGAATTTAATTCAAAAATAGAGAGAGGTCCCAAGAAAAAAATTCTTTTAGCGGATGACGATGAAGGTGTTTTGACGGCTGTTGCTGCAATGTTAAGTGAGGTTTATGAAGTAGAAACTGCAATCAATGGAAAAGATTTGCTCGACAGAATTCTTAGTAAAGAAAGATTTGACCTTATTCTTTCCGACAACAATATGCCTTTAATGGACGGAATAGAAGTACTTGAAGGTACTCGAGCTAACTCTATAAATACACCTTTTGTTTTATGGTCTGGGGCCGGAGATGATAACCTACAAAAAAGGGTTGAAGCATCGGACAATAGTAGGTATTTAGAAAAGATGGAATCCCTAGGAAGTATAGAAGATATCATTCAAGAAATGATTGAAAAAGATAAGGCAGGTCAACGTTAAGACTCTATTTGACAATGGTTTAGAATCTGCTATTATCTAAATAACTGCACTTTCTGCAGTTTTTGTTTTGATTTATCAATTATTAATAGGTAATTTAGTTAGTAATTAAGCCTTAGCAACTGGTTCTCGTATGCTGAGTTTTGGTTATTAATCAATAAAAATATGGCAGAAGAATTTAAGAGAGATAAGCCGCACATTAATGTCGGCACAATTGGTCACGTTGACCACGGAAAGACCACACTAACCGCGGCAATTTTGCACGTGTTAAATATGGCTGGTAAGACAGTTCGTCTTCGAGGTGTTGATCAAATCGACAACGCTCCTGAAGAAAAAGCTCGTGGAATCACTATTAACATTTCTCACAACGAATACGCTACAGATGCTCGCCACTACGCGCACATCGATGCTCCTGGACACGCTGACTACATCAAAAACATGATTACTGGTGCCGCTCAGATGGACGGTGCTGTGCTTGTGGTTGCTGCTACAGATGGAGCAATGCCACAGACTCGTGAACACGTTTTGCTTGCAAAACAAGTTGGTGTTCCAAAGATTATCGTTTTCTTAAACAAGTGCGATATGGTTGATGATAAAGACATGATTGACCTTGTGGAAGAAGAAATACGTGAACTTCTAACCAAACAAGGCTTTGATGGCGCAGGTGCTCCGGTTATCCGTGGTTCTGCTCTTAAAGCTCTTGAAGCTAAGTCTTCTGACGATGAATGGGCGAAGAAAGTTATGGAGCTTGTAAATGCTCTTGATACTTATATCCCAGTCCCAGAACGTGATGTTACTAAGCCTTTCCTTATGCCCGTTGAAGATATATTCTCAATTGAAGGCCGAGGAACAGTGGTTACTGGTAAAATAGAAAGAGGAGTAGTTAAAGTTGGTGAAGACGTAGAAATCGTCGGAATCAAGCCTACTCAGAAATCTACAGTTACTGGAATCGAAATGTTCAACAAAAACCTCCAAGAAGGTATGGCTGGCGATAACGCTGGTATTCTTCTTCGTGGTCTTAAGAAAGAAGACATTACTCGCGGACAAGTGCTCTCAAAGCCAGGAACAGTTACTCCTCACGACAACTTTACAGCTGAAATTTATGTTTTGAAGAAAGAGGAAGGCGGACGCCACACTCCATTCTTCAAGGGTTACAAGCCTCAGTTCTATATCCGAACTACGGATGTGACTGGAGATGTTACTCTCGCTGAAGGGACAGAAATGGTTATGCCAGGAGACACAGTAAAGATTACAGTTAAATTAGTTACCCCAGTCGCGCTTGAAGAATCTCAAAGATTTGCCATCCGCGAAGGAGGCAAGACTGTCGGCGCCGGAGTTGTTACAAAGATATTAGGGTAATTAAGTTAAAAATTTTAGTTCCATGACAACAACAGAGACAAAAATAAAAAAGCCTAAAGCTGTTACAGCAAAAGCTAAAACACCAAAAGCTAAATCTTCAGTGAAGACAGATAAGTCTACTCGCGCAGGTGGGGCTGAAGGTAAGGTTATATTACGTATTCGAGTTCGTGCTTACGAGAGCAAGATCTTGGATGCCTCTGTTAAGCAAATTATGGACACCGCAATGCGGTACGATGCAGTTATCGTAGGTCCTGTACCTCTTCCAACTGAAATAAAAAAATACACAGTCAATCGTTCTGCTTTTATTTACAAAAACACACGAGAACAATTTGAAATAAGAGTACACAAAAGACTGATTGATATTATAAATCCAAACGCAAAGACCGTGGAGGCTCTGACGAATTTGACCTTGCCTTCCGGAGTAGATATTGACGTTAAGATGATGTAACAATATGAAATTTATCCTTGGCACAAAAGAAAATATGGCGGAGTATTTTTCCGAAGACGGCGTGGTCACTCCGGTGACTATAGTTTCTGTCACCCCAAGTACCGTTACCCGCATCTTCTCCAAAGAGAAAGACGGGTATGATTCTGTGCAAGTAGGATATGGTCTACAGAAAAAAGAAAGAGTTACTAAGGGAGCTGCTGGAGCTATGAAAGGCGCTTTCTATAAAACTCTTAAAGAATTCAGATTAAAACCAGCTGATAAGAGTGAAGTCAAAGAAGGAGATGTGATAGATGTGTCCACATTTGCTTCTGGCGACAAAATAATGGTTACTAGTGTTTCCAAGGGTAAAGGTTTCCAAGGTGTTGTGAAGAGACACGGTTTTCACGGCGGTCCACGTACTCACGGTCAGAAGCATTCTGAGCGTGAACCGGGAAGTATCGGTGGAGGACTTCGTACTCACGTGCCGAAAGGAATGAGAATGGCAGGTAGAATGGGTTCTAATAAAATTACCCAGAAAAACTTAAAAGTAGTTTTCATAGATAAAGAAAACAACTTGATGCTTATCAAAGGAGCAATAGCCGGCCGAAAAGGAACTTTAGTGGAAATAGTCAGTAGATAATTTTGAGATAATATGGAAACAAAAATTTACAATCAAAAAGGAACATCTGCGGGCACCATAACTCTTCCAGAGAAAGTTTTCGGCATGAAATGGCGCGCAGACTTAGTACATCAAGTCGTAGAAAGTATGCGCTCAAATAAGCGTGCTGGAACAGCAGATACGAAAGGCCGAGGTGAAGTCCGCGGGGGAGGTAAGAAGCCTTGGAAGCAAAAGGGTACAGGCCGTGCTCGTCATGGATCTTCTAGAAGCCCTATCTGGGTTGGTGGAGGTGTGACTCATGGACCACTTGCAGAAAAGAACTATAAGAGAAAAATTTCAAAGAAAATGCGTGCACAAGCTCTTTTCTCTGTTTTGTCTAAAAAGTTGAAAGATGAGGAAATCCTTTTCGTTGATTCTCTCGCTTTAGCAGACATAAAGACAAAAAAGGCTGAAGAAGTTTTAAACAATTTAATCAAAGCTGGTTCATTTAAAGTATTATCCAAAACAACCAAACCAAGAATTCTTACAGCACTCTTTGAAAGAGGCGAAAAGGCAGAAAAGAGCTTTAGAAATTTGTCTCAGATTGAGATAGTTTTCTTGAAGAATTTAAACCCGATGGATGTGCTTAATCACAAGTATCTTTTAATAGAAAATCCGACAGAAGCAGTAAAATTTTTAGAGTCACGAGGTTAATTAAAATATTTTATGAGTATGCAAATTATTAAAAATCCAAGAGTCACAGAGAAAGCATCCTTTTCAGCTGAGCAGAATGTTTACACTTTTGATATTACCGACGGAGCGAACAAGACTGAAATCAAGAAAGCCATTTTTGCTCTTTATAAAGTTAAACCAGTAAAGGTGAATGTCTTAGCTATTCCAAGGAAGACAGTCATGCAGGGCAGAAGCAAGGAAGGAGTACGAGGCGGTGGCAGAAAGGCATTAGTATATCTAAAACCAGGCGATAAGATAGAGTTCATTTAGGCACTAGATATAGAATTTATATAAAAATCAATCATGAAAACATATAAACCTACAAGTAAATCACGAAGACAGATGACCAATGTGAGCTACAGGGGAGTCATCACGACATCTACGCCGACCAAGTCTCTGACTCATGGCTTTAGACGTTCTGTCGGCAGAAACAGTGCTGGGCGTATCACTATGCGCCACAAAGGCTCCGGGCACAAACGGCTTTACCGAGATGTGGACTTTTTATATAATAAAAAAGATATTCCTGCAAAAATAAAATCCGTGGAATATGATCCAAACCGAAGTGCATTTATCGGACTTGCTGTATATAAGGATGGAGAGAAGAGGTATGTAGTCATTCCTAAATCTATAAAAATGGGGGACTCATTTGTAGTTTCAGAAAAGGCTCCACTTACAGCAGGTAACAGACTACCATTAAAGAATATTCCTGTGGGAACGTTTGTTTATAACGTTGAAATCAAGCCTATGGGCGGAGCGAAGATTGGGCGCTCAGCTGGAATATTTGCTCAAGTAGTGGCTAATGCTGACGGATACACCAACCTTAAAATGCCTTCTACTGAAGTTCGTAAAATAAATGAAAACTGCTGGGCATCTGTCGGCACTGTATCAAACGAAGAACATCATTTGGAAAATTATGGTAAGGCCGGACGTTCACGCTGGAAAGGAATCCGTCCGACTGTCCGCGGAACAGCGATGAACCCAGTAGACCATCCATACGGAGGAGGTGAAGGCAGACAAGGACGCGGAACCAAGAGGCCGAAGACTATGTGGGGTAAAGTTACAGGTGGAAGAAAGACTCGCGGACCAAAGAAATATTCAAACGTCTTCATCGTCTCTCGCAGAAAGACCGGAAAAAACAAATAGAGAAATAAATAAAATTAAAAAAGTCCCCGCAGGGGGGCTTTTTGTTTTCCCCATACTCTATTGCTTTATTTTCCAAAAGTGGCATAGTTTTAGCGGATCTGTAAGTAATCGGATCTAAACGAAAGAAGGGGGTTTCATGAACCACCACTCCTCTCGGGAAACCATCAAAGAGCAGAACGCGAGAAAGGCCAAGGAGGCCCACGCGAGGGACAAGTTCCAGGCGACACCGTTCGCTCGGTCCATCTCTCGGATCAAGGCCAACATGGCCTGCTCCACCGCGTCCAGCTCCGATACCCGCTAGGACCCCCCGCACCATCCGGGATAGAGTTGAGGACCGCGCGGTCCTGAACTCCTCCCACCCCGGGCCTCGAGACAACATCGAGGCCCGTTTCTTTTTATTTGACTTATTTTCCAAATTTGCTATTATAAAACCAAGCTCGTTAGGAGCTATTTTTTATGACAAGATCAATCAAAAAAGGATTAAATATTGACGAAAGGCTACTTAAAAAAATAGCTGGCAAAAATCCGCTTGAGACACCAATGGTCAAGACCTGGAAGCGCGCTTGTATGATATCTCCTGAGATGCTTGGTTTTACTTTCGGCGTTTATAACGGCAAGACTCACATAGAAGTACTCGTCACCGAAGATATGGTGGGCCACAGACTTGGAGAATTTTCACCAACAAAGAAATTTATGAAACACGGAGGAAAGATGCAGAAAGAATTAGAAATGAAGAAAAAAGAAGCTGAAATTGCACAAGCAAAATCTGCAACAGCTACAGCCGATGACGCTAAGAAGAAATAATTTTAAATAAAATGAAAGCATTTTTAAAAAATTACAGACAATCACCGAGGAAAGTTCGCTTAGTCGCAGGGCTGATTCGAGGCAAGAATGTAGGAGATGCTATTGCCGAATTAGATTTTTTAGCCAAGCGTGCTGGATTACCGATAAAGAAACTTCTTCTGTCCGCCGTAGCCAATGCGAAACAGCAAGGCATAGAAGTAGAGAATTTATTTATAAAAGAGCTTAGAGTAGATAAAGGTATTACGATGAAGAGAATGATGCCAGCAGCCATGGGCAGTGGTCACAGGATAAACAAACGCACTAGTCACCTGAACATCCTTTTAGCAGAAAAAGTAGCCAAGATTAAAAAGACCAAAGAAACAAAAGGAGTAAAAGTTAAAAAAGCAAAAAAATAAAATTATATGTCAAAAATTGTTCACCCATATGCACATAGATTGATCATACTCCGAGACTGGAAGTCTCGCTGGTTTGCTGATCCTAAAAAATATGTTACTTATTTAAAAGGGGATGTGCTTATTCGTCAGTATTTAGAAAAGAAATTGCGTGGGATGTATATTTCTAGTATTGAAATAGAAAGAAGCCGAAAAGCTACTCGTTTTATCATCAAGACTTCACGCCCAGGATTAATAATCGGCCGAAACGGTGAAGGAGCTACAAAACTAAAAGAAGAAATTTTGAAAAAGATGGATCACTTGAAACTTCCACGACCTGAAGATTTCAAACTTGAAATTATGGAAGTCTCAAATCCAGAAGCAGATGCAGCTATAGTCGCTTATATGATTGCCGAAGGCCTAGAAAAAAGGCTACCATATCGCCGAGTTATCAAGCAAATCATTGAAAAGGTTATGCAAGCCCACGGCGTAGAAGGAGCGAGAGTTGTGCTCGGAGGCCGCTTGGGTGGGGCAGAAATTGCTCGTACGGAAGAGCTTAAGAGGGGAAGTATCCCACTTCAGACTTTCCGCGCGGACATCGATTTCAAGAGAGAAAAGGCTATTCTTTCCTACGGAACTATCGGGATTAAAGTCTGGATTTACCGTGGTAAAATTTTTGCCGACAAGAAGTCAACCAAGACTGCGTATTCTACTGCACCGAAAAATGATAAAGAAGATAATTTAAAAATTGATTAATTTTATATTGCATTTATGTTAATTCCGAAAAAAGTAAAATTTAGAAAATGGCAAACAGGGAGGAGCAATCCGAAGTCTCGCTCTGCCGACACGCGCGGAATTAAACTTTCCTTCGGTTCTTACGGTTTAAAATCTGAATCTCAAGCCCGAGTGAAGTCCAACCAGATTGAATCTGCCCGAAAAGTGATTTCTCGTACGCTCACCAAGACTGGTAAATACTGGGTACGTATTTTCCCAGACCGACCTTATACCGCGAAAGCTGCTGAAGTGGGCATGGGAAAGGGGAAGGGAGATCCACAGGGATACTGCTTTGACGTTTTACCTGGACGCATTATATTCGAAGTAGACGGAGCAGAAGAGCATGTAGCTCACGAAGCATTACGTAAAGCTGGCAGTAAGCTTCCGATTAAGACGAGAATAGTTAGCCGAGCGCATAAGCAATAATTTGCAAATAAAAACAGTATGGCAAAGAAAACAAAAGAAAATTTAAAAGACATGAAAGAAGGGGAACTAGTAAAGAAGCTAGCTACTTTAAGAGAAGAAGTTCGCTCGATACATTTTAAGGCTGAAGGTTCTAGATCTAAAAATGTAAAAGAAATGTCAGCTTTAAAAAAGGAGATCGCAAGAGTTTTAACCCAGATGAATAACAAATAATTATATGGCCAAAAAAGCAACACAAGAAAATACAGACAAGAAAGGCAACATTTTAAAAGGTGTAGTCGTGTCAGACAAGATGAACAAAACTGTCGTCGTTTCTGTGTCTCGTTTTATCAAGCATCCACTTTATGGAAAATTTTATAAAGTTAGCAAGAAATACAAAGCGCACGATGAAAACAATGCTTCTAAGGTAGGAGATCAAGTCTCTATCAGAGAAACAAAACCAATTTCCAAAGATAAAAGATTTACAGTAGTAAAATAAATATATGATTCAAAACGAAACTTTAGTAAAAATAACAGACAATGCCGGAGGCACCGTAGGAAAGGTGTTCAAAATTTTAGGCTCTTCAAAAAAGAGATATGCGACTTTAGGCGAGATAGTCATCATCTCAGTTAAAATTGCAAGCCCACGAAAGGCGGTGAAGAAGAAAGACGTACATCAGGCTGTCGTCGTTCGTACACGTGGAGCTTATAGACGAAAAGATGGTTCATATATTCGTTTTGACGACAATGCTGTGGTTATTTTAGAAAAAGGCAAAAAGGATCCAAAGGCTGGACGCGTATTCGGACCTATCCCCCGCGAGCTTGCCGAGAAAGGATTTCAGAAAATAATTTCTTTAGCGCAGGAGGTTATATAATGTATAATAATGTTTCGCCTTTTGTAATTTTTTAGCCCTACTACGGTCTTCAAAAATCACAAAAGGCGAAACATTAGAAAAATAAAATTAATATGAAAATC
Organism: Minisyncoccota bacterium; assembly: GCA_041665925.1. Classification (GTDB taxonomy): domain Bacteria; phylum Patescibacteriota; class Minisyncoccia; order Phycocordibacterales; family UBA9973; genus UBA9973. Next base: position 25,619 of record JBAYHW010000001.1, on the reverse strand, counting down.
AAAAAAGGAGACAACGTAATATTGATAGCTGGGAAAGACAAAGGCAAAAAGGGCAAGGTTGTTCGCGTGATGCCGAAAGATAATAAAGTTATCGTAGAAGGTTTAAATATGATGAAAAAGCACCAGCGCCCAAGGAAGTCTGGAGAGAAAGGCTCAATGATAAACATGGCTATGCCTATCAATGCTTCCAATGTTAAAAAAGCAGAATAGATAAATTTAAAAATATATTATGAAACATTTAACCGTAAAAGAAAAAGAGAAAGAAGCCTTTTCAAAAATGAAAGAGGTTTTTCACTATAAAAACATGATGGCGTCTCCTAGACTAGAGAAGGTAGTTCTGAATGTAGGCACAGGCACAATGGTCAAGAAAGATAAGAATAAAAATGAGGCTGTGGCAGATAGACTAGCCAAGATTACCGGGCAGAAGACGGCTCTCCGGGGAGCAAAGCAATCCATCTCTTCTTTCAAGATTCGCCAAGGTGACCCAGTGGGGGTTGTGGTTACTCTTCGTGGTAAAAGGATGTTTGCTTTCTTAGAAAAATTAATCAACGTAGCTCTTCCTCGTACGAAAGACTTCCGTGGTATTAACAGAAAAGCCGTAGACAATATCGGTAACCTTACTCTCGGCATCAAAGAGCACACAATTTTCCCTGAAACCGCTGACGAAGACATTCGCGATGTTTTCGGTATGTCTATCACCCTAGTGTCTACTGCAAAAAACTTAAAAGAAGGTACTGCCTTCTTCGAACTCCTCGGTATTCCTTTCAAAAAAGAAGAAGACAATAAAAAGAAATAAAACCTACTCCAAAGTCCCCGAAAGGGGATTTTTTGTTTATTAACTATCACCCTCTAAAATAAACTCTCTGTTTGTTTTCTTTGCCCATTTAACAAAGATATCCCTGCATTCATCATTCATAATTGGTCCTTCTGTAATCACATGTGAGGGATTAAATGTGTCTTCGTAGATGAATTTGAAAGATTTTGCTCCGCATATTACTTTAGGAATTTTGGCTCTCAACATAGCATTTGCGCACATTGGGCACGGCCACAAGGTTGTATAGATTACGCAGTCACGAAAAGTGTGTTTATTGAGAATTTTACCCGCTTCTCTTAGTGCCAGAATTTCTGCGTGAGCCGTAGGATCATTTAGCTCTTCTTCTCTATTGCTTGTTTTTGCTATGATAATTCCATTTTTTACTATGACAGCACCCACGGGGCACTCTCCCCTATCAAAAGCAGATATCGCTTCATTTAGAGCTAAAGACATTATATCTCTATCACTTACTTCCATATTCGAATCTGTCATTTAGTGATTATACCAAAACCCTCAAAGAATTTCTAACTTATAGACTCGTTTGACTATTTGGTCTATATTTGCTAGTATCATAGCAAGGGAATGTCCCTCTGATTAATCCATTTTTCTCCTCCGACGCCTTATTTTATAAGGGTTCGGAGAAAAAAAGTGAGATATTAACGGAGCGCTCCCGATATAATTTTTTATGGCAAAAACATCAGTTATCGCAAGAAGCAAAAAGAAACCTAAATTTTCCACTCGAGCGAAAAATCGATGTTTTCGTTGTGGGAGAGGGAACGCTTTCATGCGTGACTTCGGTATTTGCCGTATCTGTTTCCGCGAATTAGCAAACGAAGGAATGCTTCCAGGCGTTCGTAAATCAAGCTGGTAAATTTCAAATAAACATATGGATTCAATTTCAAACATGATAATAATAATGAAGAACGGAAGCCTCGCAGGCAAGGAGTCTGTTTTAATTCCGTATTCCAAGATGAAGAATGCTATCGGCGAATGCTTGAAGAAAGCTGGTTATGTGTCTGAGGTTTCCAAAAAAGTAAAAAAAGGGCAGCCAGTTTTAGAAGTTGCTCTAGTGTATGTAGATAAAAAACCAAAAATTACAGAAGTGGAAAGAATTTCTAAACAATCTAGGCGGGTATATTTCGGCATGAAAGATATTCATTCAGTTAGAAACGGCACAGGACTTCTAGTACTTTCAACACCAAAAGGAATTTTATCAGGGAAAGAAGCCCGCAAAGAACAAGTCGGAGGGGAGGCTTTATTTAGAATTTGGTAAAAATTTATGAGTAGAATAGGAAAACAAGAAATTTCAATACCAGCAGGAGTCAAAGTCACAAACAATGGCAATATTTTCACCGTGGTGGGCCCAAAGGGTACACTTTCTAAAACTTTTCGTGATGACATCACCATAGCTTTGACTGATAAATCAATAACTTTAAATATAAAAAGAAACGATAAATTTTCTAAATCTCTCTGGGGTACTTATGCTTCTCATATTAAAAATATGATTAAAGGCGTAGAGACACCTTATGTGAAGAAATTAATCTTAGAAGGAGTCGGGTTTAAGTCTGAAGTCAAAGGTAAAGAGTTTCATTTTGCACTTGGTTTCTCTCATCCAGTTATTGTTAAAATTCCTGAAGGCATTACCGCAACAGCAGAAAAGAACAACATTACGATTACCGGTATTGATAAAGAATTAGTCGGAAGTTTCACTGCTGCTGTTCGAGCGCTAAAGAAGCCTGAGCCTTACAAAGGGAAAGGTATGCGTTACGAAGGGGAAGTTATCAGACGCAAACAGGGTAAGAAAACTGTATAAAACAACATATGATAAACAAAACTGACAAAAGAATAAGATTAAAGAAAAAGATCCGAACCAAGATCAAAGGAACAGAGGCGCGTCCACGTCTGACTGTTTTTCGTTCCAATAAATTTATCTATGCTCAGATTATCAATGACCTTACAGGGAAGACTCTGGCACAAGCGAGTGACCTGCCTCGACTTGCGTCAGGCAAGGCGGGCGTGAAAATAACTAAGACTGAGAGGGCAAAAGAAGTTGGGCGTGCTATTGCAGCTGAATGCTTAAAAGCTAAAATAAAGAAAGTTGTTTTTGACCGCAACGGCTTCAAATATACTGGACGTATCAAATTAGTAGCGGACGAAGCGAGAACCGCAGGTTTAGAATTTTAATAATTATATGGATACACCAAAACCAAACACAACAGGAAATAATAGAGATAAAAGAAATTCTGGCCGCCGAGGCGGAGGCTCTTTCAACAGAGTCAAGCCGGAATTTGACCAAAAGATTTTGAACATTCGCCGTGTGACTCGTGTGGTCGCTGGAGGACGCCGATTTTCCTTCTCAGTGGCGCTTGTTGCGGGAGATAAAAAGGGAAGTGTCGGCCTAGGCTTAGGAAAAGCTGGAGATACAGCGCTTGCTATAAATAAAGCCCTTCGAAATGCGAAGAAAAATATGATTCGTCTAAATTTGACTAAGACCATGTCTATTCCCCATGAACTTTCCGCAAAATTCTCAAGCTCATACGTGATGCTTAAGCCGAACAAAGGCCGAGGGCTTGTGGCCGGGTCTGTGGTCCGCGACATCGTAAAGCTCTCTGGGGTAAAAGATATTACTGGGAAAATATTATCTAATAGTAAAAACAAATTAAACAACGCCAAGGCTGTAATGTCTGCCCTCTCACAAGTGTCTTCAAAGTATACAAAGATAATTCCTGAAACTATTGTTGTGGCCAACAAAGAGGTTATCGCGCCAGAAGTCGAGCAAGAAAAGTAATTATACCTGTCCCGTACTAAATTTTTGATTACGGGGCATAAAGATAAAGATTATAAATTAAAATTTTAGTACCGGGATGCAAATACATAACCTAAAAAGAGTACATAAGAATAAAAAGGACAGGATCGTAGGCCGTGGCGGTAAACACGCTAAGACTTCTGGTCGTGGAGGTAAGGGGCAGACAGCTCGTGCCGGGAATAAACGTCGCCCAGAACTTCGTGATATCATTAAGAAGTTGCCAAAGAATCGAGGATATCAGTTCAAGTCTATTCAAAAAGTTCTAGTTATCGAGAAAGATAAGCTTGCGTCTAAAGTAGAGAAATTTTCTGAGATTCGCAAACGTCTAAATATCAAAGGCAAGAAGATTAGAATAAAATAAGGGTTAGAAAAATATGGGAAATTTTTGGAGTAAAATAAAATTAATCTGGACAGATATCACCCTTCGCAAGAGAGTGCTGTTTGTGCTTTTTGCCTTAGTTTTATTTCGTTTACTTTCAGCTATCCCTATTCCTGGTATAGATACTTTAGAGCTTTCTAGGTTTTTGACCAATAACCAGTTTTTCGGTATTTTAAATATTTTTTCGGGAGGTGGACTTTCTAACCTTTCCATAATAATGCTCGGCGTCGGGCCATACATCACTGGCTCAATCATTATGCAACTTTTGACCATCATGGTTCCAGCTCTAAAGAGAATCTACAGTGAAGAAGGAGAAGCCGGCAGAAAGAGATTTTCTCAATATGGACGACTTCTGACAGTACCGCTCGCAGCTATTCAAGGTTTCAGTCTTTTGTTTATTTTGGAACAGCAAAATATTTTAGTAAATTTAACTGCTTTTGACCGGATTACGAATCTATTTATCGTTATCGCAGGCTCGGTATTACTCATGTGGATAGGGGAGCTAGTTTCTGAATTTGGTATCGGTAATGGAGTCTCACTTATCATCTTCGCGGGTATCGTTTCTAGACTTCCAGCTACCATAAGTCAGCTCGCATTTACCTTTGATGTTTCTCAAATCCCACTTTATTTGATGTTTGCAGTAGCTGGAGTTTTGATTATAGCTGGTATTGTGCTTGTGACCGAAGCCGAGAGGCCTATACCTGTGACTTATGCCAAGCGTGTGCGAGGAGCCAAGATGTATGGTGGAGGGTCTACTTATATACCCCTACGCGTAAACCAGGCTGGAGTTATTCCGATAATCTTTGCATTATCTATCTTGCTTTTCCCACAAATGATTGGAACTTTCTTGGCGCGATATTCTAATGTTATTCTTGCAAAAATTTCTAGCGTTTTGCTTTCGTTTTCACAGACGAGCTTGCTCTACGGTATCCTCTACTTTTTATTTGTATTTCTTTTCACTTACTTTTACACAGCGGTTACTTTCGATCCCGAAGCGCTATCTAGTAACTTACAGAAAAATGGGGCATTCATCCCAGGTATTCGCCCAGGTGCATCTACCTCAGAATATATTTCTAAAGTTTTGACACGTATTACTCTCCTTGGAGCTGTTTTCCTTGGATTCATCGCCGTGTTGCCTCTAATTATGCAATCTATGACCGGCATAGCCTCTCTAGCCTTAGGGGGTACATCTGTGCTCATCGTTGTCTCCGTAGTCCTCGACTTAATGAAAAAAGTCGATGCTCAAGTTTCAATGCGAGAGTACTAACAAGTATATCGGGCTTGAAATTTTTAGTGATCTAACATCATGCTAGTCCGAAGATTTTTTTAAGATGGGGTTACCCAGACGATCAGTTCCCGTTACGTCAACTAGGATGAAAGTTTCAGTAAATGGACTGTAGAATAAATTAGCAGATACGTCATAATCTAATGAAACAGATCTGAGGCGATCCCGAATTTTATCGACTTTTTCTACTAAGTCTTTCGTGCGGAATGTTGTCGAATAAGAATCATAACCAGCATTTTCTATAGTCTCCCACATGGAAATATACCAGCTTTCGTTCTCATCCTGGTAGCCCAATTGGGCCTCGGCAACCTTTACAAATGGAAGATCTTTCAGTACCTCTTTTGCGGAAATAGTATTTTTAAACTCGCTCCAGCCGGGGTTGGTGGTTACGTAAGCTCTTTTTACAAAAAAGGTTTTATCCCCAATTGTCATCGTAAAATAATCACATTTATCGCGTCGTATAGTGAAATCATTAGAGAGTTCTCTGTTTGACCTGCCTAACACTGATACCACTAAACCGCTACTTTCATCCATAATAGGTTTTCCGGGGTAAAGTAATGTTCCTCGGCCAAAATCCATAGGAATCCAATCTCCCAGCTTTACATCTGGGTCTAGGTCTGGGAAAAATAATTTACCATTCTTTATTTCATACAGTTCATCATCCACTAGTCTTAACCATTGCCCTGTTTCTTTGTCATATTGTAATTCTCGAACATAACCCTCCTCATTTTTCATTTTTAGTTCAGGCGGACTGTATTCAGCAATAGCTTGGTTGGCAAGTTTTTGTGCCGTTCGGACAATACCCGGATGCTCCCGAAGTAAATTTCTGAATTCCTCCTGATAAGCAATTCTCCTTTTCCCAGTTCTTCCCTCTATTGATCGTATGTTTGGGGATGTTTCTTTTGGCATATTTTTTTAATTTTCTTGCCACTTTCGATATTCGGAGACCACAAGTTCGACAACTTGTTCGAGATTGTTTTTGTTTGTGTCGATGACTAAGTCGAAATTACTTTTGTCGGTGTGGTTTTCTATGCCGTAGAGATCTTTGTACCTTTTTCTCTCACTAGCAAGTCGCGCATCTATCTTTGCATGTATTTCCTCCGGAGAAGAGGAGTCTTCGCTTTGCTTGCGCAGGGCGTTTTCTTTCAAATTATTTAAAATTCGTTCTTTTGCAATTTCCGGAGGTAGGTCCAAGTAGACTTTAAAAGATTCCGGTATCCAATGAAAAGCCAAGCGGGAATCGATAACTATTTTGTTTTGGTCTCCGGCCTTTTTGACTTCATCATCTATCTTTACATCGATGCTGTCGTCTTCCTGTGCTTTCAAACTGAGCTCGTTTAGTGAGATGCCCATCTCTATTGCGAGCTTTCGCATAAAGTCGCCGGAAGAAAAGCGAGCGAAGCCCAATTTTTGAGCCACGAGGTCGGCGGTACTTGACTTTCCCGAGCCCAAAGTGCCAGTTATGGTGATGATTTCCTTCTTCATAATTTATGCTATTATAACACATATGCAACCACAGACTTTTGTATTTTTTGGAATAGTAGGTTCTGGCAAAGGAACCCAGGTTAAACTCCTAATAGACTACTTAAAGGCCAAAGATGGCAAGGAAGTGGTTTATGTGGGCACTGGAGAAATTTTTAGGAATATAGTTAAGTCTTCGGCTCAGGATGAAAATACTCGCATAGTAAAAGAGTTGTTAGATAGGGGTCAGCTTATTCCAGACGAGATGACCAATCAGCTAGTGCTGCAAAAAATTGATACGGAACTGTCGCCAGACAAACACTGTCTTTTTGACGGATACCCGAGGACTGTCTCTCAGTCGAAAGTTTTCGAGAGTAAGATAAAAGAAATTGGGCGTGAGAGTATAAAAATAATCTACCTAGAGTTGAGTAAGGATGAGGCCACCAAAAGAAATCTTTTGCGCGGTAGACACGATGACACAGAAGAAGGTTTGGCCAAAAGATTCGATGAATATGTGAACAAAGTCGTGCCAGCGATGAATTACTTTAAAGATAAGGACGGCTATACCGTATATACCATTAACGGTGAGCAGTCTATAGAAAATGTTCACAACGATATTATTAAAGCTCTAGGATATTAATATGGAAGAAACAATAATTATTTCACTCGGGGGCTCTATGATTGTTCCCGACAGCATAGATATTAATTTTTTAAAAGAATTTAAAAGTTTGATACTTGAACATGTCGCGAAGGGTAGAAAATTTGTCATAATCACGGGTGGAGGAAAAACTTGTAGGAATTATCAAAACGTAGCCAACGAAGTTACCCCAGCTTCAAAAGAAGATTTAGATTGGATAGGAATTGCTACGAATAATTTAAACGCAGAAATGTTACGAGTAGTCTTCAGTGGGCAAGCCTTCAGTAAAGTAATCGTTGATCTCTCAAAGCCTTTTTCTTTAGATAAGCCAATTGTAATTGGGGGAGCGCTGGAGCCAGGTCACAGCTCAGACTTTGATGCAATTTTAGCAGCTAAAACAGTCGGAGCAAAAAAAGTGATAAACTTATCAAACATAGACCACGTATATGATTCTGATCCAAAGATAAATCCGAATGCAAAAAAGCTGGAAACCATTTCTTGGGCAGATTATAGAAATTTGATTCCGAAAGAATGGACGTCGGCAGGCTTGAGTACACCATTTGATCCTATCGCGTCGAAAGCAGCAGAAGAAGGCGGGATAGAAGTGTCTATTATGAACGGCAAGCCTATTGATAATTTAAGAAAATGTTTAGCTGGAGAAAAATTCGCCGGGACAATAATTTCTTGAGTAATTAATTTTTTTTGGTACGGATTTTTTGAAGCTTAAAAAATCCTGAAATTCTCAGCTCGTCAGCTTCGAAACCCCTTCAAAAATTAATACTCAAGAAATCTAAAATCATGATAATAATAAAAACCCCAGAAGAAATAGAAATAATCCGTGAATGCGGGAAGCGCTTGGCGACAGTACTTCATAAGGTGAAAGACATGGTAGCCCCCGGCGTTTCTACAAAGGATTTAGATATTTATGCGGAGAAACTAATTCGGGAAATGGGGGATATTCCTGCTTTTTTAAATTATCGCCCAGACGGAGCAGATAAACCATTTCCTGCGACGCTCTGTGTGTCTGTAAACGATGAAGTCGTGCACGGAATCCCAAAGAAAAATCTTATTTTAAAAGAGGGAGATATTTGTTCGATAGACCTCGGAGTCAAACACAAAAATTTATTTACTGACATGGCTATGACCGTGCCCGTCGGGCGAGTGAGCGGAATAGATTTAAAACTTATGGAAGCCACCGAAGAAGCTCTGCACGTAGGCATCGATGCGGCGCGAGCGGGGAATACCATAGGAGATATCGGTTATGCTATTGAGAGCTTCGTGCGGTCTCGTAAAGGGGTTAAATATGGCATTGTGGAAGTTCTCTCTGGGCATGGAGTGGGCAGAGAGATTCATGAAGATCCATATATTCCAAACTTCGGTAAAAGGGGCACGGGGGCGAAGCTGGTGCCAGGGATGATTGTCGCCCTAGAACCGATGCTAAACCTCGGGACTAAACACGTGACCATAGATGATGACGGGTACACTATTCGTACAGCAGACGGCAAGCGTAGCGCACATTTTGAACATTCTATTTTAATTACAGACGGCGAACCCGAGATTTTAACCAAGGTGTAGAAAAATATCAATTTTAGAGCACATATAATTTTCTGCTGAAAATTTATTCATGCTCGGCTCGACAGCCTCCGCAAGTCTCTAAAATTAATACTTTTCTTTTCCTGTGTTATAATTTAAACAAATGAACCCGACATTCTTTAAAGAGATGCCGAAGTTTAAAAGCCCAGAAGAGGAGCTAGACTATTTACGTGCTCACGTGAAGGCTCGCGAAGAGCAACTAATTAAAATCGGACACGTAGAACATGCAAGCGAGCACGCTACTCGCGATGTCATAGGTGAATATAAAAAAATACCAGCTGAAAATCTGGTTCACCCAGATAGAGTAATAGGAGAACAACAAGCTGAAGGTATTGTGCTCGCGCTTAAGCCCGAATCTCACGATAACGTCATGGAAGAGCTTCTGGGTATCGTGATAACCAAAGGTGTCCGAAACGCTCTCTCGGTTGTGCAAGCGATGGGGAGTCCGCATATCGAAGACGACTTTCACCGTATTTTAATTCAATATTTGAAGACTGGTCAGATAGGGCTTGATTTTAAAGAAGGCACACCTGTTTATAAAGCTCTCAACATGACTCTGTTTGAAATTACGCTTCCACCTCCTACAGATGAAGCAGATAAGTCTAAAGGGTTTAAAGAGTTCATAGGAGCCATGGAGCAATTTTATGCTGGGATGCAGTCTATTGGAGAGGGGAAATACAACGAAAAAGAAAATTACTTTGTTCTTGAGGTAGCTTTAGGAAATCAAAGCGATCAAGTCGTCGTGTATGCAGCTATTCCAAACAAGCACCTATCTCTTTTTGAAAAACAAGTTTTAGCTTTTTACCATAATGCTAAGATTCGCGAAGTTACGGATGACTATAATATTTTTAACGAAAATGGAGGGTCTGTCGGCGCATACGCTTCTTTTACACAACGTTCTGTCTTACCTATAAAAACTTACGACAACATCGAGCATGACCCGATGAATCCAATTTTAAATGTTTTCTCTAAGTTGAAAACTTCAGGAGAAGGAGCGGCTATCCAGATTGTTGTTGCTCCAGCCGGAGACAAGTTTATCAACGAATTTCATTTGATTTTAGACGACGTCAAGGATGGCATCTCAGTCAAACATGCGGCGGACAATTTCTATAAATTCAATAAAGCCTTTCTGAAAGCCGGAAAAGACCTTATCTTCGGGCATGAAAAAACCGAAGAAGATAAAAAAGAGAAATATATAAAAGGTAGGCGGGCGGTAGATGAAGGTGCAGCAGAAAAAATAGGGAATAAAATAAAAAGCACAATTATGAAAGCCAATATTAGAATTATTGCTTCTGGGGAAACGAAAGAACGTGCTGAGGCAATTTTGAAAGAAATAGAGTCTTCTTTCAACCAATTTTCTGAAGCGGCTAGTAATTCTTTTCTTTTTGAACAAGCGACTGGAGGAGATCTAAAAAAGCTTTTCCATGATTTTTCTTACCGCACATTTTCACACGATAAAATCTTACCGCTAAATCTGAAAGAACTCTCTTCAGTCTTTCACTTTCCAGTAGGCATAGGCAGTCAGCCACAATTGAAAGAAGCAAAAGCAGGCATCGCTCCGGCGCCTATTGAGATGGGGCAGGAAGGCATAATCCTCGGGGTTAATAGTTATAGAGGTCGGGATACAGAGATTCATATGGCTCGCGAGGACCGTATGCGACATATGTATGTAATAGGTCAGACTGGAACAGGTAAGACAAATATCATGCTCAATATGATTACACAGGACATCAGGAATGGGGATGGTTGCTGTTATATAGACCCACACGGCACAGACATCCAGACTATCCTGTCTCGTATTCCAAAGGAGCGCATAGATGATGTTATATATTTTGATCCAGCATATACTGCGCGACCTATGGGGCTCAACATGCTAGAGTATGATCCGAAATATCCAGAACAGAAGACTTTCGTAGTAAATGAAATGATGGGAATTTTTAATAAACTTTTTGATATGAAAGTCGGAGGCGGAGCGATGTTTGAGCAATACTTCAGAAATAGCGCCTTTCTGGTTATGGAAGACCCAGAGTCTGGGTCCACGCTTCTTGAGATTACTCGGGTCTTGGGAGATAAAGAATTTCGAGATATGAAGCTTGCAAGATGTAAGAATCCGATCATTAAACAATTCTGGGTTTCAGCAGAGCAGACGACAGGGGACCAATCGCTTGCAAACTTCGTGCCTTATATTTCTTCCAAGTTCGATAACTTTATTTCAAACGACATTATGCGCCCGGTGGTGCTTCAGCAGAATTCTGTTTTCAATTTTAGAAAAATAATGGACGAGAAGAAAATTCTTTTAGTAAATCTTTCTAAAGGTAGACTCGGGGACATAAATGCAAATTTGATTGGACTTGTTTTGGTGGGGAAGATTCAAATGGCGGCACTTTCCCGAGTAGACATGTTCGGCAAGCCGATGAATGATTTCTATCTCTACATTGACGAATTCCAAAACGTGACCACAGAATCTATCGCTTCTATTTTGTCCGAGGCTCGTAAATATCGTCTCTCTCTCAATATTGCGCATCAGTACATTACCCAGTTGGAAGAAAATATTAAAAATGCCGTGTTCGGTAACGTCGGATCCATGGCTGTGTTCCGTGTGGGCACAGAAGACGCTACATTCTTGGAACCAAAATTTAAGCCACAATTTACTGCGCATGATATAACCAAACTTGATAACTATAATGCGTATGTGACGATGCTAGTCAAAGGCCAGCCAACTAAACCCTTTAACTTGCATACCCTCGCTCCAGAAAAAGGAAATATGGAGAATGTAGATAGCTTGAAAGAACTTTCGTATGTAAAATATGGTCGCGACCGCGCCGAAGTGGAAGCTGAAATCATGGCGAGATATACGAGCATGGAATAAGCGTAATTTTTTTTTGAATTTTGCAAAATAGGCTTTTTCTGCTAGAATAAACGTTATGAAAAATAAGGATGCATTCCAAGCACACAACGGACCTTCGTTAAAGAATAAACCAGAAGATACTATTAATGACCTTGTTGACTTTGTGGCAGAAATAAAACATCTAGCACTTCAAGCGGTTGAAAAGAGGTTCGAGGGTCTTCTGAAGAAAATAGAGCGAGATTTTAATACAGTATTACAAAAATATAAAGATAACTTGGTCAAAATTGAAGCAAGGAAGAGAGAAACAGGGGATGAAAAACAAGCTGAGCATGATATAGAATATGCCCGACAGATATTGGCAAAGGATATAGAGGATATAAAAAACGAAATTAGAAAAAATTTACAAGTTAATTAAAAAGATTTATGAAACATCCAAAAGAAGAACAGACATTTGTTATGGTTAAACCCGATGGCGTGCGCAAGGGTCTAGTCGGCGAGGTATTAAAGCGTTTTGAACAACACGATCTTAAGATTGTTGCGCTTGAAATGTTTCAACCTACTCACGACCAAATCCATAATCACTACCCAAAAGATGATGCATGGATCACTCGCCTAGGAGAAAAAACTAAGTCTACTTACGAAAAATACGGTTACGACATGATTTCTGACTTTGGCACTGACGATACTTCAAAGGTTGGCCCAGAAGTTCGCAAATGGTTAGTGGCTTATATGCAGACAGCGCCTTTAGTAAAAATGGTTATCCAAGGGGCTCATGCGGTAGATATTGTTCGCAAACTTGCGGGGGATACTTTGCCATATCGTGCCGCAGTTGGTACAATTCGAGGTGATTTTTCAATAGACTCTCCAGTTCTTGCCAACAAAGAGAAACGAGCAGTTGCAAACATTATCCATTGTTCTGAGACCCCAGAAGAAGCAGAACACGAAATCAAGCACTGGTTTGGTGAAGGTAAGACCTATGACTACAAACGTTACGGAGTAGACGAGTAAAAAACAAAGCCCCTTCACGGGGGCTTTTATGTTAATATACATTTTATGAACAAAGATATCGAGGTGGAGGTCAGGGGTGTTTTAAACGAAGATAAATACAACAACGCCAAAAATCTTTTTAAAGAAAAGGCTGTTTTCAAAGAGAATAAAGATCGTATTTTAATTGATTACTCTACTTTCCTGGAAGGACAGGGAATTCGTGATCGACAAAAAGATATAAGAGTACGTGTAACAAATGGTATTCCGGAAGTTGTGGTCAAGCTTGGCTCTTGGGGCGGCTCAGAGAGCAGGCGAGAGCTTTCGTTCAAAGGAAAAGAAGGAGAATTCGAAACTCTCGTAGAGATATTTGGTCAACTTGGTTTTACGAAAGGCACACTGGCAAAACGCGACGCAATTGTTTACGATTATAAAAATGTTGAATTTGCTTTAGTCAAAACACCCGGAGGACATTATTATTTTGAGGCTGAAAAAATGGCCCACGGCCAGGAGGATTTTGCCAAAGTAGAAAATGAGATCAGAGAAGTATGCCAGGAATTAGGATTGAACGTAATAGACAAAGAAGGATTTTTTAAATTTATTGATGAATTAAATAAAACCGATAATCAAATTTTTGACTTTGGGGATTTTAAAGTGAATTATTTTAAAGATAAATTTGGAGTAAAATAAATCTATGATCAAGGTTATTATATTTGACGCTGATGGGGTTTTAATTCCCACCAAGAGAAGGTTTAGTAAGACACTTGCAGAAAAGCACGATATTTCACTAGAAAAAACACTCCCATTTTTTGTTGGTCCTTTCCAGGAATGCCTGGTGGGCGATAAAGATCTAAAAGAAACAGTTGCCCCATATTTAAATGAGTGGGGGTGGAGTAAGGGGGTAGACGCCTTGTTAGATTATTGGTTTAAGCTAGAGAGTGAGCTTGATGCGGATCTAATCCAATATATTCAAGAGTTGCGGAATCAAGGTGTTCTGTGTTTTTTGGCGACTAATAATGAAAAATATCGTTTTCAGTACATGTTGGATAAATTAGGTTTTGCTAAGAGCTTCGATAAAACATATTCTTCTGCTAATTTGGGTCACCAGAAGCCTAGTTCAAACTTTTTCTCAAAAATATGGAGTGAATTACATGCTATACAGAAAAGTGAGATACTTTTTGTAGATGATGACATTAAAAATATAAAAGGAGCCCAAGATTTCGGTTTTCACACTGAACATTTCAAATCTCTGGAGAGCCTAAAAAGAAAAATTGTAGTTTTAAATACAAAATAATTCGGAAACAATAAAATTTTTTTGTCTATGTTGCAGAAAAAATTGGGAGGTGTATAGTTTAAGTAGGGTTATTTCTGGTTATTACCTAGAACACTAATTTATGGGAGTTTCGATCGAGTGTAGCCTTGGTTACACACGTCTAACACCCACTTAGCTATAAGCTATGGTAATACATCCGAGATAGTCCTAAGAAGCAACCCCCGTTTCTCGGGGTTTTTTCTTGAGCGTATGTTAATTTGGTAGTAGAATACCGTAATGGACCGCAAAAAGCTTTTAAAACTTCTGGAAATCCTAATTCTTATTATTTTTGTAGTAAATTTTCTAGCGAATAAATTTTATTGGTATTACTCTATTTGGTATCTGGATATGATAGTGCATTTTCTTGGTGGATTTTGGATTGGGCTTTTGTTTTTTTATGTTTTTAAACAAGAAATCATATCTTTTTCTTTAATATTGAAAATATTGTTTTTAGTATTTATTATTGGGCTCGGCTGGGAAGCTTATGAGGCTGTAGTCAATGAAGTTTTTGCTCGGAATATATTTAATGTCGTAGACAGCATTTCTGATGTATTTTTTGATCTAGCTGGGGGATCTTTGGCGATTTTATATTTCTTTAAAGGAATTATGACAGAAAGATTAAATAAGGTAGAATAGGGCAATGGTAAAAACAGCTAAAATCACATTTTATGGGGGGACGGGCTCAGTCACGGGCGCGAATTTTCTTTTTGAGATTGATGGTAAGAGAATTTTGATAGATTGCGGATTGACTCAAGGTGAAAAAGTGGCTGACGATGTAAACTGGGATCCTTTTACCTATGATCCGAAAACCATAGATATACTTTTTGTGACTCATGCCCATGTAGACCACCTCGGCAGAATTCCAAAATTAATTTCTGAAGGCTTTCGTGGGAAAATTTATTCTACGGAGCCGACACGTGGCCTTGCACTCCCTATGCTTGAGGATACTGCTGGCATCTTGAGTAAAAATACAGATTTAGACTTGGATAAAATTTATTCTCCAGAAAATATCAAACTGACACTTTCTTTATGGCAAGGGTTTACTTATAAACAAAATATAAAAATTACAGAAGATCTAGAAGTAGTTTTATTAAACGCGGGGCATATTCTCGGTTCGGCGATGGTTGAATTTATTTACAAAGGTAAGAAAATTCTTTTCACTGGAGACTTAGGGAATAGTCCTTCACCTCTTTTGCCTGAAACAGAAAAAATTACCGATGTTGATTATTTAGTAATGGAGTCTGTCTATGGGGACAGAAATCATGAGTCTAGAGACGATCGGAGGATGTTCTTGGCTCAAATTATACAAGATAACCACAAGAGAAAGGGGACACTCATAATTCCCACTTTTTCTCTAGAGCGCTCACAAGAGCTTTTGTTTGAATTAGACGCTCTTCTTGAAGACGACAGGGTGCCGGTGATGCCTATATTCTTTGATTCACCACTTGCCATACGTTTGACCGAAGTTTTCAAACAATACAAGAGTTATTTTAATGAAACAGCCCAAAAAGCAATCTCTCCTGGAAAATATTTGTTTGATTTTCCAGGTTTGCACAACACTTTAAAATCAGAGGAGTCTAAGATGATTGCAGATGTTCCTAATCCTAAGATAGTCATAGCCGGGAGCGGTATGTCTACTGGTGGACGAGTGGTGCATCACGAAAGACATTATCTTCCAGACCCAAACAACACCCTACTCTTAACTGGCTATCAGTCTGTGGGTACCCCAGGGCGTTTAATTCAAGAGGGACTGAAGACAGTTCGCATAACCGGAGAAGATGTCGTAGTACGAGCGCACGTGGTGACAATTTCTGGATATTCTGGGCATAAAGATTCAGACGGGCTATTAAATTTTGTAGAAAACATGCAAGACCAGGTGAAGAAAGTTTTTGTGGTTATGGGCGAACCAAAGTCAGAAATGTTTTTAGCACAAAAGCTTCGTGATAATTTAGGAATTGAAGCTTATGTACCAGAACAAGGCAGTAGCGTCACTTTGGATTTTTAAAATATGATATAATCAAATTATGAGTTCTGAAATTAATTTTCCTGCTAAGCATGGGCACAATCAAATAAAAATATGTGTTTCCGGGGCAGCTGAGACTGGGCACTGTGGTGTCGGGGCATTAGACCTCGCTAAAGAGCTCGGACGTGAGATAGCTCGGCAAGGGGCGGTAGTCGTTACTGGGGCTACAACAGGTTTTCCCTTTTGGGCAGCTATGGGGGCAAAAGAGGCGGGAGGAATTTCTGTAGGTATTTCTCCTGCGGCGAGCGAACAAGAACACGTAGAAGCTTACAAGCTTCCACTCGATTACATGGATTTAATTATTTATACTGGTTTTGGTTATCCGGGGCGAGATTTACTACTAACACGTTCGGCTGATGCGGTGATTTGTGGTTGTGGACGTATTGGTACTATTCACGAATTTACCGTGGCCTTTGAAGACAAGAAACCAATTGGTATTTTTGAAGGACCATGGGATATGGACGAAGAGCTAAAAGAGATTATAGAAAAAGGTCATCGAGAAAATCCAAAGATTGTTATGGATTTAGACCCTAAAAAAGTAGTAGAAGGGGTCATAGCCCTAGTTAAGAAAGATAAGCTAGAATACAAAGTCTCTAAGTCTTCAGTGTCTGATACAAATTAAAATCCCCACAATGTGGGGATTTTAATTTATTTTACAGCTTCTAGAATTTTTGCAAAAGTTTTAGGATGATGTTCAGCAAAGTCTGAAAGTATTTTACGGTCAAGTTCTATGTTTTTCTTTTTGAGAGCGCCGATTAATTTAGAATAAGACATACCGAGCTCACGAGCACCAGCGTTGATTTTAATATTCCAAAGTTTGCGATTGTGAGACTTCTTATCCTTTCGGTGAGCGAAAGAATAATTGCCTGCATGTAGGAGCGCCTCCTTTGCTTGACGTTCCTTGGTGCTGCGTCCATGGCGCATTCCTTTCGTCTGTTTTAAAATACTTCTTCGTCTCTTTAATGCGTGTACTCCCTTTTTTACTCTTGTCATGTGAATAGGCGCTAGGCTTTAGGCACTAGGCATTAGCTAAATGGTAATAGGTGGCTTTTTGGTTTGTTCTTAATAACAAAATTAGCTCTTTTTCGGCTTGCTAGTTGTGAATTGCGGGATTGTTTTGCATTGAAATGGTTAAAGCCAGCCTTTCGAGAAAGAACCTTTCCATTTTTGGTAAGTTTGAGTCTCTTGCTATATGACTTGTTTGTTTTCATTCCTTTCATGTTATTTTTTTTCTATTGTTATAGTTAAACCTTTTGGACCCCTTTTATAATTATCTGATATTTTATAATCTTCTGTAATTAAATGTAAAACTCTATCTAAACGTTCTCGTAAAAACTTTTCATCCATATACTTGGCACGTCCAGCTAGGAAAAGTTCAACTTTGATTCTGTGTCCTTCCTTGATCCATTTAGAAGCGGTTTTCGCTTTTAATTCTAAATCATGGTCTCCGGTGCCTATCTTTATTTGAATTGATTTAGTCTCGGTCTTGTTGGCTCCAGCTTTGGCCTTTTTTAATTTTTTTGCAGCTTCGTACTGATATTTGCCGAAATCCATCAACTTGGCGATAGGGGGGTTACCGTTTGGAGATATCTCAATCAGGTCTAATCCCTTGCTTTCTGCAAGCTCTAGAGCATCTCTTATACTTAAAACACCGAGATTTTTGTTTTCACTATCTAAAACTCTAACCTCTTTCGCCCGTATTTGGTTGTTTATTCGTTCTCGCAATTTATATAAGTAAGCCCCAACGGAGCTTGAGCTACCAGGAGATAATAGCGTATTTATGAGCTAAAGTCAAATTGGCTGACTCTTGAAATATTGTATATAATATAGGTATATAAAAACCTATGTCACTTTATTCTAATTCCCCAGCGGAACAAGAAGCAGAAGATGAATTACAGAGAGAGCTTCAGAAAAGGCTAGAAGAAGAGTTGGAGCTTGAGCTACGGCTTGAATTGGAGCGTAAGCTAGAAGAAGAGCGGCTTAAAGAGCTTGAACTAGAAAAGGAGCTAGAATTAGCAAAAGAACAAGAGGAGGAAATAGAGCAGGAGTCCTACCTAGAGTCCGAGAAAGAAATAGAGGACGAGGTGTATGACTTTAAATACAATAAAGATACTAATAGTGACTAGGGTCAGCGTTCTTTTTGTATGGTAAGATTAAAACGTGGCTAATTATGCAGAAAACCGAAAAGCGCGGTTCAATTATGAATTCTTGGAAAAGTACGAAACAGGTATTGAGCTTTTGGGTACGGAAGTAAAATCTGTCAGAGGTGGGAGTATGTCCCTCGAGGGCGCTTTCGTCATTGTTCGGGGCGGGGAAGCTTTCTTAATCAATGCCAACATTCCGCCTTTTCAACCCAAAAACGCACCTGCGGATTATGATCCTCTGCGAAATAGAAAAATTCTACTAACTAAAAAAGAAATTACGGAACTCACTGGGAATGAGAAAAATAAGAGTTTGACAATTGTGCCTATTTCAGTGTATAATAAAAATAGAAAAATTAAATTAGAAATTGCTCTGTCCAAGGGAAAGAAAAAATTTGATAAACGCGAAAATATAAAGAAGCGCGAAACTGATCGTGAGATTAGACGCGAATATAAAGGACGTTGATAATAAAATATGGGGATGCCAGGCATAGACAGTTGGCCTTTTGTCATTGATGCATACCGAGTATGGACGTAATCTCGTAAAAATTCGTTCAATAGCTTAATTGCAAAATTAGCTTCCAAGGCAACTCGTTCACCTTACTTCGGTAATGTGTTCGCATTTGCTCCATCTTACGCTTTAGCATAAGTGGTGTCTCACTTATAGACTTCCGATATATAAGACGAGGCATAATATTATCGGGATAAGGAAATGTCCGTTCGAACATTTCACAAAAACTTAGAACTCGATTAGAAAATATTTGGCTCGCTTAAGAATTTTTTAATCTAAACCAAAAAGCGTGCTATGTATGTAGACTTCTTTACAAAAACCTTCTGCACGGGGGCTCATTTCCCCCCATCTCCACTGCAATTTTTTAAAAAACCAGATTTCACTTTTTGGATTTTTTGTGCTAACATAATCGAATGGATTTTAATTTTCTGAATCAAAAAGAACAAACAGGGAAGGGCAAAAAGGCTCCCAAAAAGACTAAATTTGCTGGTAATATCGCAGGAGCAATATTTTTCTTCATGCTCATTACCGCATTGTACCTTTTAGTATCTGGAGATGGGAAAGTTATTCCCGAAGTTGCCATTTCTGATTTAGCAAAAAGTGTCTCTGTAGGTGAAGTAAAAAATATTTTAGTAGAAGGAGACAAGCTCACTATTACATATCAAAATGACGAAGTTAAGACAGCAAAGAAAGAAGTTGGTTCTGCTCTTTCTCAAACACTTTTTAATTATGGAGTCACCAAAGAATCTTTTGCTAAAACTGAAATACAAATTAAAAACGAAAGCGGTTTTGGTTTCTGGCTAATAAATGTTTTACCTTTTCTTTTACCAATAGTTTTTATTTTACTTTTCTTTTGGTATTTATCTCGTCAGGTAAAAGGTGCCGGGATGCAAGCATTTACCTTCGGGCAGTCCAAGGCGCGTATCACTGACCCGAACGATAAAAACAACAGAGTTACATTTAAAGATGTAGCAGGTTGTAAAGAAGCCAAAGAAGAATTGAAAGAAATTGTAGACTTCCTAAAAAGTCCTAAAAAGTTTTTAGAAATTGGAGCAAGAATTCCAAAAGGAGTTATTTTAACAGGGGCTCCGGGGACAGGGAAAACCTTGCTAGCGCGAGCCGTAGCTGGAGAAGCTTCAGTGCCGTTTTTCCATCTATCTGGTAGTGAATTCGTGGAAATGTTCGTCGGAGTTGGAGCCAGTCGCGTGCGAGACCTTTTCAAAATGGCCAAGCGCGCGGCTCCCGCGATTATCTTCGTGGATGAAATAGATGCGATAGGGCGTACTCGCGGTGGAGGCTTCGGCGGAGGTAATGACGAACGAGAACAAACACTTAACCAAATTCTCGTAGAGATGGATGGCTTTGAGCCGAACGATAAAGTAATAGTCATGGCAGCGACGAACAGACCAGATGTTTTAGATCCAGCACTTATTCGCCCTGGACGTTTTGACAGGAAAGTTTTATTAGATTTACCAGATCGAGCTGACCGCGAAGCAATATTAAATATTCACGCCTTAAAGAAACCACTAGCCGAAGATATAAATTTAAAATTAATTGCCGAGCGTACTCCTGGATTTTCTGGTGCAGATTTATATTCTCTGATGAACGAAGGAGCGATACTTGCGGCTAGAGAAAATAGAAAAAAAGTTTTTCAGTTTGATCTTATTCGTGCGATAGAAAAAGTTATGCTTGGTCCAGAGAGGAAGAGTCATTTGCTTTCGAAAAAAGAAAAAGAAATTACTGCGTATCACGAAGCTGGGCATGCGATAGTCGCTTCTGTTCTTCCACATGCCGATCCAGTACATAAAGTTTCTATCATTGCTCGGGGAAATGCTGGAGGATATACTTTGAAACTTCCACTCGAAGAAAGACGATTACAATCCAAAAAAGAATTTATCGATGACATCGCGATGTCCCTCGGAGGTTACGTGGCGGAACAAATGATCTTCGGTGATATTACCACTGGACCATCTAGTGACTTAGCAGCAGCTACAAACATTGCTCGAGCTATGGTGACGAGGTGGGGGATGTCTGATGTTATTGGTCCGGTAGCCTTAACTGATTCCCCAGGGAGAGCTCAATATGGAGACATGCCCGAAAAAGAATTTTCCGAAAGTCTTGCTACTAAAGTTGACGCAGAAATTTCTAGAATCATAAATGATGGTCTCAAAACAGCCGAAAAAGTTCTAAGTGAAAATAAAAATGTGTTTACAGCGATAGCTATGAAGCTCGTAGAGGTAGAGACACTTGAACAAGACGAATATGAAAAAATTCTTACTGCTCACGGGATTCTTTTAAAGAAGAAAGAAGAGCCTGCAAAACTTGAAATAGTGGCCTAGCTCTTATATAGTACCTAGATAACCAAATTTCCGTCCTTAGCTCAGTTGGTTAGAGCACAGAGCTTATACCTCTGGGGTCCTTGGTTCGAATCCAAGAGGACGGACAATGTATAGACATTGTTCGTAGGTGCAGGCGTGACGACGCCGAGCCGGGGTCGCGCAAAAATTCAGGAGAATTTTATGTGTGACGGACACGAAATTTTCTAAAAATTTATCACTGGTGGAGCCTATGGATGCTTGCTTTTAGAGAAGCTCCCTTGTGTTCTTTTTTTCTATGTTTTCTTTTGCGAAATTCGTAAAAAAATAGCGGTTATCCACTTGCTTGTGGAGTGCGAAATGGATTATTATTATAGTCCAATGCAGAGCAACACAAATTACTCTAAATATTCACTAAAATTTTTTCTAGCACTTGTTTTTTGTTTATTGGTACGATTAATTCCTTTCCGTGCGCCGAACATTGAACCAATTTTAGCCACTATGATGCCTATCGGTCGGGCATATGGAGCACTTTTTGGATTTTCTTTTGGAGTTTTGAGTATTTTTCTTTATGATGTTGCTACTGGAACTCTCGGTGTGCGTACTTTATTTACTGCTGGAGCTTATGGACTGATAGGTTTGTGGGCTGTGAGGTATTTTTCCGCCAAAGGCGTATCCGTCTCTGGAGGAAAAAATAGTGATATTGGTACAATAGATTACGTGAAGTTTGCAGTTATGGGGACACTACTTTTTGACGCGCTAACCGGGTTTACCGTAGGACCAATATTTTTTAATCAATCATTTGTCGCAGCATTTGCTGGACAAATTCCATTCACCGCCTTGCATCTACTTGGCAACGTCACATTCGCCGCCGTGCTATCTCCCGGGATTTATAATTTTTTGATAAAGAAAAAGAAAAAAGAATCTGTCGACTATATTAAAATCCTTAACCCTAAAATAATTTAAAACAAAATGAAAAAAACAATAAAAATTTCAAAAAGTGATTTAGCAAAAATAAAAACAATTCGTCGTAGAACTGGCGAAGTTGTCCCGTTTGAGCTAGAGAGAGTTGCTCAAGCTATTTTTAAAGCTTTTGAAGTTTCAGGGGAAGGGAATGAAGAGAAGGCTCAGGTTGTGGCCGATAGTGTTTTTCAAACCTTGCTTGATTTGAGGAATGATCTAGTTAGTCAGCATAAAGGAGCAAAATTTTTACCGACAGTGGAGCTTGTGCAGGACTTCGTGGAAAAAGAATTAATGAAAAATGGTTTCACTGAGACAGCAAAGAAATATATTCTTTACCGAAATAAAAGATCTGAACTTCGAAAAGCATTTGGTCCAGTGCCAGAGAACACTCGTAAACTAATGGAAGAAAGTAGTAAATATTTTTCTAATCCATATTCAGAATTTATATTTTATAGATCTTATTCTCGTTGGAATGAACAAGAAGGTCGTCGCGAAACGTGGGTTGAGTCAGTAGAACGATATTTTGCTTTCATGAAAGAAAATTTAGGGGATAAACTTAAAGATGCAGAATACAACGAACTAAAAAACGCTGTTTTGACAATGCAAATTGTTCCTTCAATGCGTTTAATGTGGGGTGCTGGTAATGCTGCAAGGAAAAGCAATGCTGTGGCTTACAATTGTTCTTATATTGCGCCCGTAACCCCTAGAGACATCTCTGAGGTGATGTTTTTGTCTATGAGCGGCTGTGGAGTTGGGTATTCTGTTGAATCAGAGACTGCTCAGCAATTTCCTATTGTTAAACGCTCAACTGGGCAGAAATTGAAAACATTTACCGTAGATGACTCACGTGAAGGATGGTGTGAGGCTTTAACATATGGTCTTGAGACATGGTGGGCAGGAAAGGATGTAGACTTTGATTTTTCTAAAATACGACCACAGGGGGCACGATTGAATACAATGGGAGGGCGAGCATCTGGGCCAGCTCCACTCATAGAACTGTTAGAATTTTGTAAGAGAAAAATATTAAATAGACAAGGTAAACGTCTTACTAATTTAGATATTCACGATATTATATGTAAGGTGGGCGAGATGGTTGTTGCGGGGGGCGTACGACGTACTGCTCTTATATCTCTGTCCGACTTGGATGATGAACAGATACGTCACGCGAAAGATGGTCAATTTTATGTAAACGAACCACAAAGATCTCTAGCAAATAATTCTGCTGTGTATCTTGAAAAACCAAGTGCGACACAATTTATGGAAGAGTGGTTGTCTCTTGCTAAGTCAGGTTCTGGCGAGAGAGGAATATTTAATAGAGGAGGCATGATGCATCAGATGCCAAAACGACGTTGGGATAATATGTCGGAGGAAGACCGCAGAATGGTTGGAACGAATCCTTGCGGAGAAATAACTCTACGTTCTAAACAATTTTGTAATTTGACTGAAGTGGTTGCACGACCTGAAGATACCGAAAAAACACTTTTACAAAAAGTCCGCTATGCTACTATTTTAGGAACTTATCAGTCTAGCCTTACCAATTTTAAATATCTTTCAGCTGAATGGAAAAAGAATTGCGAAGAAGAAAGATTACTCGGAGTATCTGTTACCGGAGAATGGGATTCGGAAGCTTTTCGTTCACCAAAAGTTATGGAGAGTATGCGTGCCGAGTCAATAAAAATAAACGAAGAGTATGCAAAGCGTTTCGGTATCAATAAATCAGCTTCAGTAACGTGCGTAAAACCATCAGGTACAGTTTCTCAGCTGGTTGATGCAGCTTCTGGCATGCATCCACGTCATTCTCAATACTATATTCGTCGTGTTAGAATTTCTTCAACTGACCCACTCTTTCATCTTATGAAAGACCAAGGTGTTCCTTATCATGCTGAAGTCGGACAAGATGTATTAACTGCGAATACTTTTGTTTTTGAATTTCCTATTAAGGCGCCAGACAGTGCTAAAACATTTAAAGATTCACTTTCTGCAATTGAGCAACTTGAATATTGGAAAATGGTCAAAATGCATTTTACAGAACATAACCCATCGGTTACTATTTCAATCGGAGAAGATGAATGGATTGAGGCTGGTGATTGGGTTTTCAAAAACTGGGAAATTATCGGAGGACTTTCTTTCCTACCAAGATCAAACCACGTATATAAACTAGCACCATATGAAGCAATTAATGAAAAGCGTTACCTTGAACTTAAGTCTAAAATCTCAGATATTGATTTCTCTAAAATAGTTTTCTACGAGCATGAAGATAAAACCCAAGGAGCAAAAGAGCTTGCCTGTGTTTCTGGTGTTTGCGAAATATAACTAAAACTCTCATAATATAGAATATGCTTTACACCAGGAAAGGGGACGGAGGAACCACTAAAACTTTCGGATGCGACCAGCGTATTTCTAAAAGCTCTCTTGTAGCCGAAGCATTAGGGTCGCTCGATGAAGCGAATTCTTTTTTAGGACTTGCACGCGCCAGAACAGACGGAGACTTTTTCGAAATAGAAGAACAGAAAATAAATTTTACTGACGTTATTTTAGAAATACAGCAAAATTTATTTATTGTGCAGGCCGAAGTGGCCGGCTCGACTTTGACTATTGAACAAGAAAAAGTAACTAAAGTAGAGAGTATTGTGGATGGTATTGAAAAAATTCTGCCACCGATAAAAACTTTCTTTATAAGTGGGTCTACAAAAAATGGGGCAGTGTTGGATATTTGTCGTACCCTGGTACGTAGAGCAGAACGTAGGGTTATTGCCGCTAAAGAAGAAGGAAAAATAAAAGTAAGTGATTCAACTCTTGCATATCTTAATCGTTTATCTAGCTTAGCGTATGCGCTCGCTCGTCTTGCGAGTCACCTCCAAGGGAAAGACGAAATAAAACCCACTTATAAATAATCGTGTTTTTTGAGTTATCCACCCAGGCTTCAAGAAAGATTTAATATATATATATATGGTATAGTAATTATATGAAATCCAGATTTCTTTTAGGGATTATTGTTCTCGTGATTGTATTTGTAGGAGCATTTTCTTTTTCAAATACTGTTTCTGCTGCTCCTTGCACCATCACTAATACCCTGCGAGTGGGCTTAAGAGGAGATCAAGTCAAATGCCTGCAAACCTTTTTAAGCATAAAAGCTGACGGTATTTTTGGTAAAAATACCAAAGCTGCTGTTATGGCTTGGCAGAAAAATAATAAATTAATTAGCGATGGTATATTTGGTCCTAAATCTAGGAATTCCTGGAAAGGGATTTCTGTTTTTGCTCCGACTCTTCCCGTGATATCTAAGACTACTTGTCCAAATGGTATGACCTTTTTTAGTAATTGTAAGACTAGAACAGTTAGAAGCGGAAGTTCTTCCGGACCTCAAAATACGGTCATCTCTACCGCTGCTATAGCTGGTATCACCGCTCCAGTCACCGGAGCTACACCTGTAACCACAACCACTGCTGGAACAGGTTACACTGGAACTGTCACTTGGTCTGGAAGTCCTTCAACTTTTGCTTCTGCCACTATCTACACAGCCACCATTACCCTTACTCCAACTGCT